>NZ_JAPWAI010000025.1:0-965 GCF_041432785.1 Rothia sp. 27098_8_29 | reverse complement strand
ACGTTCACTACCTGGCGTGAAACCTCCACCGTGTACCACGAGGGCGTTCCGGGCCACCACCTCCAGATTGCTATTGCTACGGCTCTGCAGGGCACCATGAACTCCTGGCGCACGAACATGCTGTGGGTTTCCGGTCACGGTGAGGGCTGGGCACTGTACGCTGAGCGCCTCATGGAGGAACTGGGCTACCTGAAGGATCCGGGTGACCGCATGGGCATGCTGAACGCTCAGCGTATGCGCGCCGCCCGCGTGGTCTTCGATATTGGTGTTCACTGCGAGATGCCGATTCCCGATGAGTGGGCTGAGCAGCTGGGCGTTGAGCCGGGCACCATCTGGACCTCTGAGCTGGGTTACGAGTTCTTGAAGCTGAACCTAGACGAGTCCGAGGGTCACCTGCGTTTCGAGTTCCTGCGTTACCTGGGTTGGCCGGGTCAGGCGCCGAGCTACAAGATTGGCGAGCGCCTCTGGCTGGAACTGCGCGATCAGGCTGTGCGCCGCGGCGATGACATTCGCGCGTTCCACACGCGTGCGCTTCTGCTCGGTTCGGTGGGTCTGGATACTCTGCGCCGCGCTCTGACCGATGAGATGATGCTTCCTCTGGACACTGAGGATGACGACGATGAGGACGACGAGTAGCCTCTAGTCTGCTCGCTCCTCGGCGAGTGGATTTCTGGAGTCTCTGATTAGGAGCTCTATAGACGAAGCCCCCGCTTCAGCTTTGTGGCTGAGGCGGGGGCTTCGCTGTGTTTTCGTGTCTTCTGAAGTCCATGTCTTCTGGGGACTATATCTTCTGGGGGCTATCCGAAGTTTGCGGCGCCGGGGTCGGTGGTGCCGAATCCCATGCCGGTGGAGTCGTTCAGGTCCACCAGATGCGGGGCGAAGCGGCACCAGTAATCGGTGAGCGCGCCATTCGATTCGCGGATGCCCACGCCTACAGTGCGTCCGTCGACCACCCAGACGCCGAG
>NZ_JAPWAI010000024.1:0-967 GCF_041432785.1 Rothia sp. 27098_8_29 | reverse complement strand
ACGTTCACTACCTGGCGTGAAACCTCCACCGTGTACCATGAGGGCGTTCCGGGCCACCACCTGCAGATCGCTATCGCTACGGCTCTGCAGGGCACCATGAACTCCTGGCGCACGAACATGCTGTGGGTTTCCGGTCACGGTGAGGGCTGGGCGCTGTACGCCGAGCGACTCATGGAGGAATTGGGCTACTTGAAGGATCCGGGTGACCGCATGGGCATGCTGAACGCTCAGCGTATGCGCGCCGCCCGCGTGGTCTTCGATATTGGTGTTCACTGCGAGATGCCGATTCCGGATGAGTGGGCTGAGCAGCTGGGCGTTGAGCCGGGCACCATCTGGACATCTGAGCTGGGTTACGAGTTCTTGAAGCTGAACCTGGACGAGTCCGAGGGTCACCTGCGTTTCGAGTTCCTACGTTACCTGGGTTGGCCGGGTCAGGCGCCGAGCTACAAGATTGGCGAGCGCCTCTGGCTGGAGCTGCGCGATCAGGCTGTGCGCCGCGGCGATGACATGCGTGCATTCCACACCCGTGCGCTTCTGCTCGGTTCGGTGGGTCTGGATACTCTGCGCCGCGCTCTGACCGATGAGATGATGCTCCCTCTGGATACTGAGGATGACGACGATGAGGACGATGACGAGTAGCCTCTAGTCTGCTCGCTCCTCGTCGAGTGAATCTCTGGAGCCTCTGAACTAGAGCCTTGAGATTAGGAACTCTATAGACGAAGCCCCCGCTTCAGCTTTATGGCTGAGGCGGGGGCTTCACTGTGTTTTCGTGTCGTCTGAAGGCTATGTCTTCTGGTGGCTATCCGAAGTTTGCGGCGCTGGGGTCGGTGGTGCCGAATCCCATGCCGGTGGAGTCGTTCAGGTCCACCAGGTGCGGGGCAAAACGGCACCAGTAGTCGGTGAGCGCGCCGTTTGATTCGCGGATGCCCACGCCTACGGTGCGTCCATCGACCACCCACACACCGAG
>NZ_JAPWAI010000023.1:0-1247 GCF_041432785.1 Rothia sp. 27098_8_29 | reverse complement strand
GCCCCCGACCAGAAGACCAAGCGCTGGGCGGCACTCGGTGTGCTCATGCTCCCGGTGCTCCTGGTCTCCATCGACAACACAGTGCTTGCCTTCGCGGTGCCCGCAATCGCTAAGGCGCTGAGCCCCTCCTCCGCGGAGCAGCTGTGGATCGTTGACTCCTACTCCCTGGTGCTCTCCGCCCTGCTCGTGCCCATGGGCGCTATCGGTGACCGCATCGGTCGCCGCAAGCTGCTGCTCATCGGCTCGACCGGCTTCGCGGCAATCTCTGCGCTCGCGGCATTCGCGCCCTCCGCGCTGATGCTCGTGGTTGCCCGCGCCCTGCTTGGCATTTTTGGCGCCATGCTCATGCCGGCAACCCTGTCGATTATTCGCAATATCTTTGTGGATGCGACCGAGCGCCGCATCGCTATTGCCGTGTGGGCTTCGGGCTTCTCGGCGGGTGCGGCGCTGGGCCCGATTGTGGGTGGTTTCCTGCTGGAGCACTTCGACTGGGGTTCGGTGTTCCTGCTCGCTGTGCCGATTCTGATTCCTCTGCTGATTCTCGCCCCGATTATGGTTCCCGAGTCGAAGGACCCGAACCCCAGCCCGGTGGATCCGCTGAGCATCCTGCTGATTATGACCGGCATGACCGGCATTACCTTCGGTCTGACTCACACCTCCGAAACCGGGTTCGATGCGGTGGCTATCAGCACCATCCTTGCCGGCCTGTGCTTCATTGTCCTGTTCGTGCTGCGTCAGCTCAACCGCGAGAAGAACGATATTCAGCCCATGCTGGATGTGCGCCTCTTCCGCAACACCGTGTTCACCGGCGCGATTACCGCAAACCTCATCTCCATGATGGTGGACGTTGGCTTCATCTACTTCGCCTCCCAGCACCTGCAGTTGGTCTCCGGTCTGCCGCCCATGTACGCCGGTATGCTGCTGATTCCCGGTACCCTGGCGATCATTATCGCCGGTCTGGTGATTGCGCGCGTGGCGGTGCACTTCCACCCGGCGCAGGTGGTGTCTTTCGGTCTGGCGCTCCACGCTGCCGCGTTCGCGGTGCTCGCCTTCCTGGGTGCGCACAACGACTTGGTGATTATCCTGATCTTCATTGTGCTCGGTACCGGCATCGGTATTGCGCAGACCATTTCGAACGACCTGATGCTCTCCAGCGTGCCGCCGCGTAAGGCTGGTGCGGCATCCGCGATCTCGGAGACCTCCTACGAGACAGGTACGGTGCTCGGCACCGTCATCATTGGTGGCAT
>NZ_JAPWAI010000022.1:0-2944 GCF_041432785.1 Rothia sp. 27098_8_29 | reverse complement strand
CTTTATGCCTTGTTGCGGCGCATGACCGACAGGATGAGTGCGGCCATGAGGGCGATAAAGGCGACGGGGAGGAGGACCAGCGGAATCTGGCTCATGAGGGCGGGCGGCGCTGCCCCAACCCACTTCATCACGAGCATGGCGACTCCGGTGAGCAGGCAAATCAGGGCGAGAAGCGCACCTGCCGCGCCGAGCCAACGGATAGCTCCGGCGTAGGGAAGGGGAGCGGGCGCCTGGTCTGCGGTACTGCGCGTGTCCTGTACGGGTTCATTACTCATAAATTTAACCGTATCAGCTCACACACAGCTGTTAATGGGCGAAGCCCCAGATTTAGCGGTTTGAGACTCAAATTCACAGCGTATGCGAAGCTTGGGGCGGGCGCCGCAATGTTTGCGCACGCGAGATGCTTTAATAGGGGTATGTCTGAACAGGTTATTGAACTGCTCCCCGAAACTACGCCCGCTACTGACGCGCCTGCAGAGTCCGTTGCGCCTTCTGCCGCGCCTGAGAGCACCGACGAGGGTAGCGCTGTACCTGCTGAGACTCAGCCCTCCGTGAACGCTGAGGAGACTGAGGCGGCTGATACGCCCGCTGAGGAATCTGCATCCGAGGAATATACCTCTGAGGAATCTGCTGCCGAAGAAACCGCACAGAACGAAGACTCCACCCCCGACCCCTTCACCCCGCTGGATGAAGAGGTGGGCGCCCCCTCCCTGGGCGTTCCGCACAAGTTGCGCCGCACCTCCAAGGTGGATGAGATTCTTGCCGCTGCCAAGGATGTGGCGTTGCAGGGCGTTCAGGAAATCGCCCCGGCACACGCTATCGGCCTGGTGCATCACGTGCGCGCCGAGGAAGAGCGTCTAAGCACTCACCTTTTCGAGTGCACCCTGCCCGGTTACCGCGGCTGGTTCTGGTTCGCGACCCTCTCGCGTGCGCCTCGCTCCCGCGTGGCAACGATCTGCGAGGTGGGCCTGCTACCCGGCGACGACGCACTGATTGCGCCGGATTGGGTGCCGTGGGCTGACCGCGTTCGCCCGGAAGACCTGGAGGAGAACGCCGCGCAGGAGAACGCAGAGTCTGCTGAAACCGCTGAGGCAGAGGAATCTGCTGAGCCCGCAGAGAACAAAGCGGAAGAGAACGAATCTGCCGTGGAAGAAACCGCTGAAGCTGAGTCCGCAGAGTAAGCCTACCGTCTACTCCTCTTAATAAGGGGTGGGTTAGCAAAAGCGTATATATAAGGTGTCTTGAGTCGTCCAATGAGTTTTCATTGGGCGACTCAATGACTTAAGCCGTGGCAAAAGCCGCTGAAAAAGTACATAATAGATTATTGAATAAGTAACGACTTAGGCAGTGCTATCTAAGTACTGTTGCGGTGAAAGCTGGGAGAGATATATGACAGACCTCATCGATACCACAGAGATGTATTTGCGCACCATCCTCGAACTGGAGGAAGAGGGCATTGTCCCCATGCGTGCGCGCATCGCTGAACGACTCGAGCACTCCGGCCCAACCGTTTCCCAGACTGTGGCACGCATGGAGAAGCACGGCCTGCTCACCGTTGAGCCGGACCGCCACCTCGAACTGACCGAGGAAGGCCGCCACAAGGCGGTCGAGGTGATGCGTAAGCACCGCCTGGCTGAGCGACTGCTCTCCGACATTATTGGTCTGGAACTTGAGTACGTGCATGAAGAGGCATGCCGCTGGGAGCACGTCATGAGTGACAAGGTGGAGAAGCGCATCCTGGAGATGCTCAAGGACCCCAAGTTCTCCCCGTACGGCAACGCTATCCCCGGCCTGGAGGATCTGGGTCACACTAGCGAAAAGAACGACGAGCGTACCGTGCCCATGTCCCTGGCGGCACGCGACTCTGGTCCCGAGGACCGTTTCACTATCTCTCGTTTCCCTGAGTCCATTCAGACTGACGTTGAGCTGTTGAAGCTGCTGGCTGACGCAGGTATTGTCTACGGCGCTTCGGTGTCCGTGGTTGCCGGTCAGAACGATGACGTGATTGTTCACGCCGACGGTGAAGAGGACACCCTCTCCCTGGACATGGATGTGGCAAACGCAATCGTGGTCAAGCGCGGCGGCAACCTCTAAGGTCTAATTCTGAGAGTCTGCTAACCCAGTTCACGCTAAACGGTGGTATCGCCTTCCTTAGTGGAGGCGGTGCCACCGTTTTTGTTCATATGTTAGGGTTGCTCGGTCTTGCGGGGAGGTTTTGGGGAGCTGAGGTGCCTAGTGGGTGGGGTATTTCAGAGTTTGGTCATGTGCGCGGGCGCATATACTCCTCTCTCAGAGTTTTAGCAACTGCGCTTGAGTGCATTTTTCGGGTTTTTCGCTTAAATCTAAGGTTGAAACTGAGGGAAACGCCGATGTTTGAGCAATCTCTGAGAACGGACATTTAAGAGATAAGGGTCATTTTTAAGAGTTTTGAACCCTGTCCTTAAGGGGTGCTGGTGCATTAAAAGCGAATGTGCATCCTTGTGAAACACCTAGTCAAGAGCCTTAAACGGTAGCTGTTGGTTCCATTGAGAGGGGGTCAAATGCCTGGAGTGCCAAGTTTTCCCCCCAGGGTGAAAGTCCAAAATTTAAGCCCGAATGAAGTGACAACTGGGAGTTTTCTGTGTATTCTCGATTTGTGCCCAAATCCTCATCGTAAGAGGGCACCGTCGAAGCGGTTCCGCTGAGTTCTGCCAACGCTTCGATGTACGTCTACCCAATATGGCAGAAGCGGGGGACCCAATCCCCAAGCTGGGATACGGCATCTCAATCGAGAAGCCTCGGGGCTAAGTCACTTCGGTGGCCGAGCGAATCCATGCTCGAGCCCGACAGCTCACCTCGTCAGGCAATGGAGGAATTACCAATGGCTAAGAAGATCGTACGTACCGCAGGTGCAACCCTCGCAGCAGGCGCAATCCTGCTCGGCTCGACCGTTCCCGCGAACGCA
>NZ_JAPWAI010000021.1:0-3424 GCF_041432785.1 Rothia sp. 27098_8_29 | reverse complement strand
TTGCCGGATCCGGCGCCCGCAACGATGAGCAGGGGCGCGCCGGAGTGCAGCACGGCTTCTTCCTGGCGTTCGTTGAGCCCTGCGGTGAGGGAGGCGGGGTCCACCGCGTTGAGGCTGTGGGCGCGTTCGCCGTAGGGGTCGGCGGGGTCGAAGTCCTCGCCGTAGCCGCCGACGCGGTAGGCGGGCGGCATGAAGTCGCCGAGCGGGTCTGCGGCGGTGAAGGCTGCGGGTGCGCCGGGTTCAGGAATGGGCGCACTGGTAGCAGGGGTACCGTAGGCGGGCAGGGCGGCGGGTACGTCCTGTGTGGGTGCCTCCATCACCGGAGCATTCATCACTGCGGCGTCCATGGGAGGGGCGTAGTAGTCGTCCTCGGCAGGGGGTACGTCGTAGTAGGGGTCGAAGGGCGGCTCGTCATCCGCTACCGGTGCTGCGGGGGTGACAAGTTCGGCGGCGAACAGGCCGTCCTGTTCGGTGAAGGGCTGCTTCTGCTGTTCGGGCTTGTCGCTCATCATCTACCTCGCTGCCTAGAATACACGTTCGATATTCCATGCTACCGCATTTACTCCGCGGCTCCCACCCGCTCGGTCATCCGCCGCACGTCCTATATCGGCAACGGCACACCGGTGGCACAGAATAGTCATGCTAGGATGACCGCATGACCCAGACCTTACCTCCGAGCCTCTCAATAGCCCTATGGTGCAATGGCTCAGCCGATGAAGCCGCACAGTTCTATACCAGGGTTTTTCGCGATGCTTCTATCGTTGAACAGGTGCCCGGACTCACGACTCTAAGCATCCATGGCTTCCAGCTCTCACTCATTAACGGTGATGACCGGTACGTCCCGAACCAGTCCATCAGTTGCATCCTAAACTTTGACCCGCTCCTCTTCGGTGGTGAGGCGCAAGCGCGAGCATACCTCGATGAACTTTACGAAGAGCTAGGTACCGGCGGTGTGCTGATGGAACTGGGTGAGTATCCTTTCTCCCCACGCTACGCCTGGGTGCGTGATCGTTTCGGTATGACCTGGCAGCTGATGCTTACCAACCCTGCAGGAGACCCGCGACCCTTCGTCGTGCCTTCTTTCATGTTTGGCGGCACGAATCACGGCAATGCAGAGGAAGCCACCAACCGCTGGATTTCTCTTTTTGATGACGCCCACCGCGGCACCCTGTACCACTATCCGGAAGGTAGCCCCTTTGAGGCAGATGCGGTCATGTTTACCGACTTCAACCTGCAGGGCACCTGGATGGCGGCTGCTGATTCTGGTGCTTTCCACGATTTCACGTTCACGCCGGGAGTTTCGGTAGTTCTTTCGTGCCGTACTCAGGAGGAGATTGATTACTATTGGGAGCAGCTCTCGGCTATACCTGAGGCGGAGCGTTGCGGCTGGTGTGTAGATCGCTGGGGTATTTCTTGGCAGGTTGTTCCGCACAATATTGCTGAGCTGATGGCGGATAAGACCTCTCGCGAGAAGATCCTGCTGATGGGCAAGATTGACCTGTCTCAGCTATAACAACGTGTTTTCTTGAGTACTCGTTACGTGCAGAAACAGAGAAACCGCCCGCGCCTGCTAATGCAAGCGACGGGCGGTTTTCTCGTACCGGCGTGACTACCGGTTCTGTGTGCCCCCGAGACGATTCGAACGTCCGACACCTTCTTTAGGAGAGAAGTGCTCTATCCCCTGAGCTACGAGGGCGTACCTATCCAGTATAAAGCACCCCGCACCGCGAGTCCGCACAGCCAGTGTTCACCGGCCTGTGTTCACCGCCTGAGGACACCCGCACCCGGCGGCAGAACCGCTCCTACAATGTACGAATGAGCATCTACATTGACCCGCCCACCTGGCCCGCACACGGCACCGTCTTCTCGCACCTCATCTCCGATGTATCCCTGGCGGAACTGCACGAGTTCGCCGCAGCGGCGGGCATCAGTGAGCGTGCTTTCGACCGCGACCACTACGATGTTCCGGCGCACCTCTACGAGAATCTAGTACGGGCGGGCGCAAAGGAGCTCAGCGGTGCACAGCTGACTCGCACGCTCATTGCCAGCGGTCTGCGGATTCCCTTGAAGGAACGCCCCGAGAAGATTCGCCCGCGCCTGCTTCGCGCCTGGGAGGCGGCGTTTGCGCCCCGCCTTAATACACCCCGTCTCAAGCGTGTGGAGGCTCCTGCCGTGAGCCAAGCTCAGCTCACGGCGCAGGTAGCGGAGCTGAGTGAGAGCCTGTTGCAGGCGTGGGAGCAGCCGCACCGCGCCTACCACCATAGCGGGCACCTTTCGCAGATGCTCACCGACCTGGACCGCCTCTACGCACACCGCACGCAGGGTTCTACTCCCCTGGCATTGGTTCTGGCGGCGTGGTTCCACGACGCGGTGTACGAGGGCGCGCCGGGTGAGGATGAGCGCCGTAGCGAGCAGCTGGCGAGCGCCTCCCTGGAGCCGCTGGTTGCCGCGGGCCTGCTCAGTGGTGACGAGCTACAGATGGTGAGCCTTCTGGTGCGTGCCACGGCAACCCACGAGCTGCCCAAGTCTGTCGACCTACCGGCGGGCTATGAGCCGGCGGATATTCAGTTTTTCCTCGATGCCGATATGGCTATCCTGGCGGCTGATTCGGCACGCTATCGCCGCTACCTGCACGGGGTGCGTAGCGAGTACTCCCATTTTGACGATGAGGCGTTCCGTGCCGGTCGTACGACCTTCCTGCGTTCGATCCTGGGGCGTAAACGCATCTTCCTCTCCGAGGAGGGTCTACAGCTCTGGGAGGAGCCCGCGAGGGCTAATCTGAGTGCTGAGCTCAGCGAGTGGGAGCAGGACCCGCAGGGGCTTCTGCAGGCTCTCGCGTCCTAGCCGCATACACCTAAAACACATACCGCCGAGAATGCGCCCATACTAAGGTGCGTTCTCGGCGGTATTTTCGTGGAATCTCTCGGGTACGCAAAAGGCGCCCACCCCGTGTGGGGTAGGCGCCTTTTGAGAAGTATGTTGGGCTAAACCCAGCTCTTATGCGCTAAGGCTTAGAGAGCGGTGTAGTAGCCATCAACGGACATCCAGGAGGTGGGGTGCACCAGGGTACCGTTGGTGGGGTTCAGAGCGGAGATCATCTTGCCGTCGCCCAGGTAGATACCAACGTGGCTGTAGCCGTTCTGGAAGACGATGTCGCCGGGCTGGGGGTTAGCGGTCGGGCGCAGCTCGTTCTTCATTGCGTAGGTGAAAGCGGTCAGCTTGATGCCGTGCTGAGCGAAAACCCAAGAGGTGAAGCCGGAGCAGTCCCATGCACCGAAGGTCTTGCCGCCCCAAACGTATGCGCCGCCCAGACCGCTCATTGCGGTTGCAACGATTGCGTCGCGGGATGCGTTACCGGTGGAAGCGGAGGAAACTGCGGGAGCCTCGGTCTGTGCTGCAACGGGTGCAACGTAAGCCTGCTGTG
>NZ_JAPWAI010000020.1:0-3526 GCF_041432785.1 Rothia sp. 27098_8_29 | reverse complement strand
TGCGGGTTGTGATTCGTCATGAAGTGTTTCGTGCGTCTTTTGGGTTTCGGCTGATGTGGCGGACGCGGGCGCGGCATCAGCTCGGCCTGTCTTTTTTGGGGTGGTCCGGGACGGTGTGCTCCCGGCGCGGCCCAACAGGCGAAGATTAACTATACCAACTGGACGGTATAGTTTCAAGCGGTTAGACTGGTACCCATGAGCACTCCCAACCACCGCAAACAACGAGCCAATAACTCTAGCGAGCACATCCTCGACACCTACGTCGACCTGCTGATTCACACCGGAGAACGCGCCGCAACCCTCGACGCCGTCGCCACCGCCGCCAAGGTGTCCAAGGGCGGGCTGCTCTACCATTTCTCCTCCAAGAAGGCGCTCCTCGAGGCACTCGCCGAACGCACCGTCACCCTGGCGGAAGAAGACTTTGAGACCATGGCGCAGGCACCCGAAGGGGCAAGCGCCTACTACATCAACTCCTCCATTCCGAGTGACACCCCCTTCGACCGGGCCCTCATTGCCCTCAGCCGCCTGGCACAGAATAACAACGAGCTCGCCCAGCAAACCCTAGCCCGCGTGCAGGAGGGCTGGCACTCGCTCATTCTTGCCGAGCTCGGTGACGAACGCATCGCCCGCGCCGTGCTGCTTCTGGGTGACGGAATGTACTACAACGCGGCACTCGGAGGCGACTCCGCCAGCCCGCAGAGGGCCGCAGCCATCGCGGCAGACCGTGCGGCACTCGAACGCGCCCTGCAGGTTCTCAAGGCGGCGGCTCGTTAAACCACAAAAGCCACTCTATACAGCGGTTAAAGCCACAAGCTAAAACCGCTGCCTCACACCCTATTCTTCAGCGCCACCGAGCACCCGGGGCTTAAACTGGAAGGGCACGTATCTACTCTTCAACCTAAGGAGTTCCGATGATTTTCATTGCTGTAAAGTTCCCCGTCAAGCCCGAATACGCCGACCAGTGGATTGAGAAGACCCGCGCTTTCACCGAGGCAACCCGCGCCGAGGAGGGCAACAAGTTCTTCGAGTGGTCCCGCAGCGTTGAGGACCCGAACGAGTTCGTTCTGCTCGAGGCTTTCAACGACGACGCAGCTGGCCCGCACGTGAACTCTGACCACTTCCAGCAGGCTATGAAGGACATGCGTCCGATGCTGACCGCAACCCCGAAGATTATTTCTCGCCTGATTGACGGCGAGGACTGGGACGCTATGGGCGAGCTGCAGATCGACTAGTCTGCACCCCTACTCTGCATCTAAAACTGCATAGTTAGACTCTGGGCGCCCCTTCTGCCTGTTCTATTGGACAGGCAGGAGGGGCGCTTTGGTGTGTCCGGTACCTGAACTTTTCCCCTTGACACGACGCGGATGGTACCGGTTTTCGACTCAGCGGGTGCCTTGCGTGCATTTTTACCCTATTAACCCCTTAAAATGGGTAGAGTATGCACACCTATCGATACCCATTCGCACAGGAGGTCTGAATGAGCATCGCATCCCAGCCTCTTCCCGGCGCAGTCGCCGTTGAAGAGCACAACGACGTGGACCACACCTCTGTATCCCTCGCCGTCTCGACCGTTATTCTGGCACTGCGCCCCAAGGAAAACGAAACCCACCCTACCCTGTGGCTGCCGCTGGTTCGCCGCCTCCGCGAGCCTTATAAGGGCCAGTGGGCGCTTCCTGGCGGTCCGCTCAACCCGAATCTTTCCCTCGAAGAGGCAGCCGCTTCGACCCTGAAGCGCGCAACTAACCTGCAGCCCGGCTACCTGGAGCAGCTCTACGCATTCGGTGACGTTCTGCGCACCCCCGAGGCGCGCGCCGCCCGCGTTGTGGGCGAGCCCGACCCGGCACCCGGCACTGATCACGAGCGCGTGGTTTCCGTGGTGTACTGGGCGTCGATTCCCGCCACCGAGGTCGCGAACACTCGCGTGCACGAGAACATCCGCTGGTTCCCGGTGGATGAGCTGCCCGAGCTCGCCTTCGACCACAACGAAATCATTGAGTACGCGCTCTACCGCCTGCAGAACAAGGTCGAGTACTCGCGTATTGCGCACTCTTTCTTGGGCGAGGAGTTCACCCTGGCGCAGCTGCGTGAGGTGTACGAGGCGATTCTGGGTCGCACCCTGGATCCGGCGAACTTCCGCCGCCAGATTGCGGCATCGAAGTCGATTATTGACACCGGCCGCCGCGTGGAGGGCACCCGTCACCGCCCGCCGCGCCTGTACCGTTACAACGACGCTCAGGCGTACGCGGATGCGGGCCCGCTGGGCATGTACCGCGAGCGCCACGAGGCGTAATAGCCTTTCGCGCGTTGTACGCGCGCAGATTTAATGCCTAAAAGGAGGGGCGGCACCGTGCGGTGTCGCCCCTCTTTTTGCGTTCTCTAGGGGGTATCGGCACTTGTCAGGCGGTTTTTCGGGAGGGTGTTTGACTCAGCACCCGCACGCTCCCTATGCTGGAGCCATCAGCTCTCTATCCATACTGCCCCGCCGTGAGGGTAACCTAAGAGGCTGAATGCAATGTTTGACCGAAGCCACCCAAGGCGCGACCGGGGCGGTATTCGGAATCTAGGAGGCATCAAAGAAATGACCCACCGAGCATAAGCCCGGATCCAACGACACCAGGTCAATGCGCTTTTATGCGTCCACCCCACTACCCGGGCTTACGTGTACCTACAGACCGCGCTCGGGTTTTTTCATATTCTCATGCCTAACATGCACTACGATGGCGGGAATCCGAGCACCCATTCGAAGGAACTCGGCCCATGCCACACCACATTACACTCGACCATATTTCGTATGCACATCCGGGTGAGCCCCCACTTTTCACAGACCTTTCCGCGGTATTTTCTGCGCCACTCACCGGGCTTATCGGCGATAACGGCGCCGGAAAAACTACCCTCTTCAGACTTATTCTTGGCGACATAAACCCTAGTCAAGGCATAATCAGCACCCCACCGCACATAGCGTACCTACCACAAGATTTAGGGTTGAGTGGGCATCAGCATCTTGCCGATATTTTTGGAATTACAAAAATACTGCAGGCGCTTGATGCGCTGGAATCGGGCGAATATTCCCCCAGCCTTTACGACACCATAGGCGACGCCTGGGATATTGAAGAACGCACCCTCGTAGCCCTTGCCGAACATGGTTTTGGTCCTGCCCTCACTACGACCGATACACAGGCCCGTCGCAACCTTCTGATGCGTCCCCTTAGCACCTTTTCAGGTGGTCAGACGGTCACAGCCGCACTCACCGCGCTTCTGTATTCAGATCCAGAGTTCATTCTGCTCGACGAGCCGACGAATAACCTAGACTCCGCGGCGAAAGCCCAGCTCTTCACGACACTGGAGGCGCTGCCCTGCCCGGCGCTCATTATTAGCCACGACCGCGACCTGCTGGAGCGCGTGAACGTGATTGCGGAGCTTCACGCCGACCGCCAGGGGCTGGCGCATCTGCGCCTCTTCGAGGGTAACTACAGCACCTACCGGCAGGCGCTGGACACCGAGCAGCAGGCGGCTCAGCGCCGCGTGA
>NZ_JAPWAI010000019.1:0-3557 GCF_041432785.1 Rothia sp. 27098_8_29 | reverse complement strand
TGCGGATTGTGATTCGTCATGGGTTGTTTTCGTGCGTCTATAAGGTGTCGGCTGATGCGGCGGACGCGGCGGCATCAGCTCGGCCTGTCTTTTGGGCTAGGTCTTTTAGTGAGGTTTTAGGGGTCCGGACGGGGCCATAAACGAAGATTAACTATACCAACTGGACGGTATAGTTTCAAGCGGTTAGACTGGTACCCATGACCACCCCCAACCACCGCAAACAGCGCGCCAACAACTCCCGCGAACACATCCTCGACACCTACGTCGACCTGCTGATTCGCTCGGGAGAACGCGCCGCAACCCTCAACGCCGTCGCCACCCCCGCCAAGGTTTCCAAGGGCGGGCTACTCTACCACTTCTCATCCAAGAAGGCGCTCCTTGAAGCGCTCGCAGAACGCACCCTCACCCTGGCTGAAGAGGACTTCGCGGCAATGGAGCAGGCACCCGAGGGGGCAAGCGCCTACTACATCAATTCCTCCACGCCGGATAACACCCCGTTCGACCGTGCCCTCATTGCCCTCAGCCGCCTGGCGCAGAACAATAATGAGCTCGCCCAGCAGACCATGAGTCGCGTACAGGATGGCTGGCATGCGCTCGTTCTCGCTGAGCTGGGTGATGAACAGATTGCCCGCACCGTGCTGCTTCTGGGTGATGGCATGTACTACAACGCGGCATTCGGAGGCGACTCCGCCAGCCCGCAGAGGGCTGCAGCCATCGCGGCAGACCGTGCGGCACTCGAACGCGCCCTGCAGGTACTCAAGGCGGCGGCTCGTTAAACCACAAAAGCCACTCGACACAGCGGTTAAAGCCACAAGCTAAAACCGCTACCTCAAACCCTATTCTTCAGCGCCGGCGAGCACCCGGGGCTTAAACTGGAAGGGTACGTATCTACTCTTCAATCAAGGAGTTCCGATGATTTTCATTGCCGTAAAGTTCCCCGTCAAGCCCGAATACGCCGACCAGTGGATTGAGAAGACCCGCGCTTTCACCGAGGCAACCCGCGCCGAGGAAGGCAACAAGTTCTTCGAGTGGTCCCGCAGCGTTGAGGACCCGAACGAGTTCGTTCTGCTCGAGGCTTTCAACGACGACGCAGCTGGCCCGCACGTGAACTCTGACCACTTCCAGCAGGCTCTGAAGGACATGCGCCCCATGCTGACCGCAACCCCGAAGATTGTTTCTCGCCTGGTTGACGGCGACGGCTGGGACGCTATGGGCGAGCTACAGATCGACTAGTCTGCACCCCTACTCTGCATCTAAAATTGCATAGTTAGATACTGCATAAGTAGACGCCAAAGCGCCTCTCCTGCCTGTTCTATTGGACAGATAGGAGGGGCGCTTTGGTGTGTCCGGTACCTGAACTTTTCCCCTTGACACGACGCGGATGGTACCGGTTTTCGACTCAGCGAGTGCCTTGCGTGCATTTTTACCCTATTAACCCCTTAAAATGGATAGAGTATGCACACCTATCGATACCCATTCGCACAGGAGGTCTGAATGAGCATCGCATCCCAGCCTCTTCCCGGCGCAGTCGCCGTTGAAGAGCACAACGACGTGGACCACACCTCTGTATCCCTCGCCGTCTCGACCGTTATTCTGGCACTGCGCCCCAAGGAAAACGAAACCCACCCGACCCTGTGGCTGCCGCTGGTTCGCCGCCTCCGCGAGCCCTATAAGGGCCAGTGGGCGCTTCCTGGCGGTCCGCTTAACCCGAATCTTTCCCTCGAAGAGGCAGCCGCTTCGACCCTGAAGCGCGCAACCAACCTGCAGCCCGGCTACCTGGAGCAGCTCTACGCATTCGGTGACGTTCTGCGCACCCCCGAGGCGCGTGCCGCCCGCGTTGTGGGCGAGCCCGACCCGGCACCCGGCACTGATCACGAGCGCGTGGTTTCCGTGGTGTACTGGGCATCGATTCCCGCCACCGAGGTCGCGAACACTCGCGTGCACGAGAACATCCGCTGGTTCCCGGTGGATGAGCTGCCCGAGCTCGCCTTCGACCACAACGAAATCATTGAGTACGCGCTCTACCGCCTGCAGAACAAGGTGGAGTACTCGCGTATTGCGCACTCTTTCTTGGGTGAGGAGTTCACCCTGGCGCAGCTGCGTGAGGTGTACGAGGCGATTCTGGGTCGCACCCTGGATCCGGCGAACTTCCGCCGCCAGATTGCGGCGTCGAAGTCGATTATTGACACCGGCCGCCGCGTGGAGGGCACCCGTCACCGCCCGCCGCGCCTGTACCGTTACAACGACGCTCAGGCGTACGCGGATGCGGGCCCGCTGGGCATGTACCGTGAGCGCCACGAGGCGTAATAGCCTTTCGCGCGTTGTACGCGCGCAGATTTAATGCCTAAGATTTAATGCCTAAAAGGAGGGGTGGCACCGATTGGTGTCGCCCCTCTTTTTGCGTTCTCTAGGGGGTATCGGCACTTGTCAGGCGGTTTTGCGGGAGGGTGTTTGACTCAGCACCCGCATGCTTCCTATGCTGGATTCATCAGCTCTCTTCCTGCACTACCCCATTGCGAGGGTAGCTGGCGGAGCTGAACGTATCGTTTGACCGAAGCCACCCAAGGCGCGACCGGGGCGGTATTCGGAATCTAGGAGGCATCAAAGAAATGACCCACCGAGCATAAGCCCGGATCCAACAACACCAGGTCAATGCGCTTTTATGCGCCCACCCCACTACCCGGGCTTACGTGTACCTACAGACCGCGCTCGGGTTTTTTCATATTCTCATGCCTAACGTGCACTACGATGGCAGGAATCCGAGCACCTACTCGAAGGAACTCGGCCCATGTCACGTCACATTACACTCGACCATATTTCGTACGCACACCCGAGCCAGCCCCCACTTTTCACAGACCTTTCCGCGGTATTTTCTGCGCCACTCACCGGGCTTATCGGCGATAACGGCGCCGGAAAAACTACCCTCTTCAGACTTATTCTTGGCGACATAAACCCTAGTCAAGGCATAATCAGCACCCCACCGCACATAGCGTACCTACCACAAGATTTAGGGTTGAGTGGGCATCAGCATCTTGCCGATATTTTTGGAATTACAAAAATACTGCAGGCGCTTGATGCGCTGGAATCGGGCGAATATTCCCCCAGCCTTTACGACACCATAGGCGACGCCTGGGATATTGAAGAACGCACCCTCGTAGCCCTTGCCGAACATGGTTTTGGTCCTGCCCTCACTACGACCGATACACAGGCCCGTCGCAACCTTCTGATGCGTCCCCTTAGCACTTTTTCAGGTGGTCAGACGGTCACAGCCGCACTCACCGCGCTTCTGTATTCAGACCCAGAGTTCATTCTGCTCGACGAGCCGACGAACAACCTGGACTCCTTAGCGAAGGCTCAGCTCTTCGCCGCGTTGGAGGCGCTACCCTGCCCGGCGCTCATCATTAGCCACGACCGTGACCTGCTGGAGCGCATGCACATGATTGCGGAGCTTCACGCCGACCGCCAGGGGCTGGCGCATCTGCGTCTCTTTGAAGGTAACTACAGCACCTACCGGCAGGCGCTGGACACCGAGCAGCAGGCGGCTCAGCGTCGCGCGA
>NZ_JAPWAI010000018.1:0-3700 GCF_041432785.1 Rothia sp. 27098_8_29 | reverse complement strand
AACCCTGGACCTCCTTCGGGAGGCTGAGGCTTTTTATTCGGAAATTTTGAATAACGAAGTTATTCGCTAGATTTTCCGTGGTTATAGCAAGAGGGAAACGCCTGGTTCCATTCCGAACCCAGAAGCTAAGACTCTTCGCGCCGATGGTACTGCACTTTTGTGGGTGTGGGAGAGTAGGTCACCGCGGGTTTTTTATTCAAGAGGGGAAGACCTTATAGGTCTTCCCCTCTTTTTGTGTACCCAAAAACTTTTAGAACGAAATCTCCTAGAACGAAAGACACCTAACTCAGCAAAGGTGCAGAGACTCATAGACCCAGAGACGCAGAGATTCAGCAGAGAGGCAACGGAACGGAGGCTACAGCCTCGCCAGACAGCGTGCCGACCTGATACAGAGGCGATGAGATGGGGAGTTCACAGATCCGCCTGAATGACGAAATAGAAGGCGAGGTAGAGAAACTCTTGATACCTTAACAACAAGAGCAGTCCACATCTCTACCTCAACGAGTAGAGAGCAAGCAAAGGAGCATCATCATGGCCGATGAGAAGAGCATCTACGAACGCTGGAGCGAAGAACGCCTCGACCCGCCCTTCCCCAAAGAATGGGGACTGGACGAAGAAGACGAAGCTGAGCTGCTCTGGCCCATCTGGCCCCTGCTGTTCATGGGGGAATCTGATACTGAGCAGTACGTAGAAACGATCGCCGATTATGTGATGGACGTACTTGGTCTGGAATACGATGGGGAGAACGAAGACAGCAAGCTCTGGGAGAAGCGCGTAGAGGACTACGTGGAAGAGCTCATCAAGCGTCGTCGTGCCTTTGCTGCTGAGCTGGGTATTACCCCCGAAATGCAGAAGAACTCCAACCTCAACCGTGCCTTCGCAGCCCTGGAAGAAGAAGGCGTCATTGCACGACAGAACTTCACCTGCTGCGGTACCTGCGCATCCGCAGAGATCTGGGATGAGATTGATGACAGCCGTGAATGGAAGGGATACATCTACTTCCACCAGCAGGACACTGAAAGCCTTGCTGAGAGCGGCGGCACCTACGTCGGCTTTGGTTCCTTCCTCGCCTACCCCAGGGACGAAAATGAATGGAACGTGCTGAGCGATGCGCAGAAGGAAGAGATTAGTGCCCTTCACGAGAAGCTCTCCGTACAGTTGCTGCGAGAGACGGTTATTCCCGTACTGGAGAAGCACGGTCTGAGCGTGAAGTGGAACGGCAATTACAACACCCGCCCCTATATCGACGGGGTAGAGGTCTATAACATTCCCTAAAGAGACAGGACCGAATGCAGAGCTGAACCGGGTGGGTGCCTCGGAATAGCTTGTGGCAGGGGAGAGGCGCCTCCTAATGCTACGAAAGTTTACGAGGAAAATAAGCTGAGAGCGTGAGAACAGACATCACAATATCTCAGTCAGAGTATTAACTAGCCGATAAGGCACCCATTCGGTAGGCTAGACGGGTAGCGCGGTACGTCCACACTAGAGAAAAGACAGAACCTATCCACGTGATAGGAACTAATCGACATAGCTTTCAGCTGCTATATACGGCAGAAGCTGAGCTCTAGAACACCCTATAGGGGATACAAACAACCCCGGGCCGGAAGAGCCAGGTCATCTGAGCTTTGCTCGGATGGACGCTCACTCCAACCGGAGTAGGCTAGAAGAAGTGGACGAACCGCCACCCATATTCCCAACCAAAGGAGCAGGCATGTCGACCGACGCCCGCGAAAAAGCCCGCCAGATTGCGGCCCAGCAGGCCAAGAAGAGCCCCAGCCAGGCAAGCCGCCGCTGGCTCCAGTTCGGCGTACTCGCCGTGGTCCTCATCATCGTAGGTATCATCGGCTTCGTCGTAGTCAACGGCAACAAGAACACCAAGGTAGCAGAAAGCGGCCCGGTGCCCTCCAGCGCCAACGAATACGGTGGCATTGTGCTGACCAAGGACGGCATCGTCCAGAACTCCTCCACCCAGGAGACCCGCGACTTCAAGCAACTCGCAACCTCGACCTCCTCCGTGACCCCCATGGTCAACGGAACCGCAGCAGCAGTCAACACCCTGCCCCCGGGCGTGCAGACCGCTGAAGAGGCATCCAAGAACGGCCAGCCCGTACGCGTGACCATCTTCCAGGACTACAACTGCGTGCACTGTGCAGAGTTCGAGAAGAAGTACGGTGAAGAAATCCAGAAGCTCGTCGAGGACGGCACCATCACCCTGGAAATCCGCAACCTGACCTTCCTGGACCGCTCCTCGCCCACCGCTTACTCCGCACGTAACGCGGCAGCAGCATACTCCGTGGCCAACCAGGTCAGCACCAGCGAATTCCTGAACTACCAGCGTGAGATCTTTACTCACCAGGGCCGCGGCGACATGAACAACCAGCAGATCGCCGACATCGCTTCTAAGCACGGTGCGTCCATCGGCTCCGATATGAACGATGGCAAGTGGCGCCCCTTCGTGGACGTGGTCAACGCTGAATCCGCAAAGAACGGTATTAAGGGTACCCCCACCGTCTTCGTTGATGGTGACCAGTACACCAGCAACGACTTCAGCACCTTCCTGAAGGAAAAGATCGAAGCTAAGAAGAAGTAACCGCTTCGATACAAAAACCCGGTAACCTCCGCGTGAGGCTACCGGGTTTTTCCATACACGGTGATGAGTACGAGGGGTGGGTGAGCAGCATACAGAGGTGGTGCTCAGAAGGGTTAAAACGAAGGAAACGAACATGCCATCACCCCATAATTTAGAAGTATTCTCAACCAAACCCTAAAAGAACAACTAAGCAGACTCAACCAAGAGAATAAGGTACACTGGACAGGTTGCCTCCTTAGCTCAGTTGGCCAGAGCATCTGTCTTGTAAACAGAGGGTCACCGGTTCGAATCCGGTAGGGGGCTCAGAAAAATCCTGGTTCGCACCAGCCTCATAGCAGAGGTGCGGATCAGGATTTTATTGTAGCGAGTGTCCTCGAGTGTCTAAGGGACCCGCACCAACACATCGTCTACCCGCCCTGAGGAACCAAGTATGTCTGAAACCTCCGGAACCCCGCAGGCCCCCGCCTCGCAGGGCACCCGTACCGCGGCGCTGCGCACCGTCAAAGCACGCGAAACCAACGACTACCCCCTCGAAGAATTCATCGAATCGCGAGGATTCCGCCCCGAAATCCAGGGCCTGCGAGCCTTCGCCGTGCTCCTCGTGGTGCTCTACCACGTCTGGGTCGGCAAAGTCTCCGGCGGCGTGGACGTCTTCCTCTTCATCTCCGCCTTCCTGCTCTCGCTCTCCTTCATGCGCAAGATCAACGAAGGCAAACCCCTCAATCTCTTCAGCTACTGGATGCACGTCTTCCAGCGACTGCTACCCGTAGCCACCGTGGTTATCGCGGGTACCACCATTGCGTCCTTCTTCGTGCTCGCACCCAGTCGCTGGTCGCAAACCGTAACCGACGCAAGGAGCTCCCTGTTCTACTTCCAGAACTGGAACCTCGCGTTCAGCTCCGTAGACTACTACGCCCAAAACGCTTCCGTGAAGTCACCCTTCCAGCACTTCTGGTCGCTCTCCATCCAGGGACAGATCTTCATCATCTGGCCCCTGCTCTTCGCTGCAGTAGCCTACGTCGTGCACCGATTCCGCGGGAACCTCTTCACCACCGCGGTATTCATCTTCAATACGGTGTTCGTCGCATCCCTGACCTTCTCCATCGTCGA
>NZ_JAPWAI010000017.1:0-4503 GCF_041432785.1 Rothia sp. 27098_8_29 | reverse complement strand
GTGCTGCTCGCGTCGGTGGTTACCGGTGTGGTGGGCTGCCACGTGCTGATGCGCGGCATGGTCTTCATTGGCGATGCGGTGGCACACTCGGTATTCCCGGGTCTTGCGGTGGCGTTCGTGCTGGGCGGCAACCTGGTCATGGGCGGTCTGACCGCGGGCGTGGTGACGGCTATTCTGGTGGCTATTTTTAGCCAGAATCAGCGGCTACGCGAGGATTCCGTGATCGGTATTTTCTTCGCGGCGTCCTTTGCGTTGGGTATTGTGATTATTTCGTTGGCGCCGGGCTATTCGGGGTCGGTGCAGGATTTCTTGTTCGGCTCGATTGTGGGTGTTTCGAATGAGGACATTACCCAGGCGGCGATTATGGGTGCCGTTATTCTGCTGGTGCTGTGGCTGTTCCACCGCCAGATTGTGACGGTCAGCCTGGACCGTGAGAGTGCCCGCGCGATGGGCCTGCCGGTGCTTGCCCTGGATATTGTGCTGTACGTTCTGGTAACCATTTCTGTGGTGCTGGGTCTGCAGACGCTCGGTAATGTGCTGGTGTTGGCGCTTCTGGTGATTCCGGCGTCGGCAGCCCGCCTGGCGTGCCGCCGACTGGGGTCGATGATGGTGTTCTCGCCGGTGTTTGGCGGTATCTGTTCGATTGTTGGCCTGTACCTGTCGTGGGCGTTTAACCTGCCGACCGGTGGCACGATTGTGCTGTCGATGGTGGCGGCTTTTGTGCTGGTGTGGGCGGTGACGGCGGTTCGTTCGCGAGCGCGTGCCCAGCTGAAGAGCTAAATCCAGTTGAAGAGCTAGGCACAGCTCAACCCAACTTTTCTCGATTAAACGCACGAATAAACGCACGAGGCGCATCCCTGTTTGGGGGGTGCGCCTCGTGCGTTTTTTACAGGTCTTAAATACCCAAAGTGAATCATGTTCATGTTTAAAGAACCAAAAGATACACTCCGCGTAATAAAAGCGCATAATTCAACACGTCGGGTTTAATGAAAATACAACCTATCAAATATTTCTTATGGGTTGATACATGTAGTGATAAAGCAGTCACTACACCCTCATTAGAGCTTCAAAGAAGGAGTCATCATGAAGGCATATGTATACCACGGCCCCGACCAGAAGGGCGCCTGGGAGGAAGTCCCGAACCCCACCATTCTTGAGCCCACGGACGTTATCGCCCGTGTCGACACCACCACCATTTGCGGTACTGACCTGCACATCCTGAAGGGCGACTGCCCCGAGGTGGACCACGGACGCATCCTGGGCCACGAGGCTGTCGGTACCATTACCGAGGTTGGCTCCGCGGTGACTGACCTGAAGGTCGGCGACCGCATCATCATTCCCGCCGTGACCAGCTGCGGTAAGTGCTCCTACTGTAAGGCGAACCAGCCTTCGCACTGCCAGACCGTTGGTGGTGTCGGCTGGATTTTCGGTTACATGATTGACGGCACCCAGGCAGAGTACGTGCGTGTTCCCTACGCAGAGACCTCGGTTCACCTGGTTCCGGAGGGCCTGACCGACGAGGACGTCCTCTTCCTCACCGACGCACTGCCCACCGGCTTCGAGATCGGTATTCTGAACGGCAACACCAAGCCCGGCGACACCGTCGCTGTCGTGGGTGCAGGCCCCGTGGGTCTGGGCGCGATCATGACCGCTAACCTCTGCGGTGCCGGCCGCGTCATCACCGTCGACTTCGACGACAACCGCATGAACAAGGCACTGGAGCTGGGCGCAACCGATAAGGTCAACGCGGGCGACCCGGACTTCATCGAGAAGATTAAGGCCCTCTCCCCCGACGGCCTGGGCGTGGACGTGGCAATTGAGGCTGTGGGTGTTCCGCAGACCTTCGAGACCTGCACCAAGATTGTTCGCCCCTACGGCAACATCGCTAACGCTGGCGTGCACGGCAAGCCCGTTGAGCTGCCCCTGAACACCATGTGGATCTCTAACGTTCGCATCAACATGGGCCTGGTCAACTGCAACACCGTCGGTAACCTGCTGAACATGGTCCGCTCCGGTCGCCTGAACGCTAAGGCAATGGCAACCCACCGCTTCACTTTCGACCAGTTCGAGGAAGCCTACGACCTGTTCACCCACGCTGCCGAGCACAACGTGGTGAAGGTTGTTATCTCCCGTAACCCCGAGGTTGCGGCATAGACTGCGGTAGGCTCATATACCGCTCATACTGAAACCCCGAACATTCGTTAGGGATTTCGGTGGGATGTCTTCATGACACTGCGAACATCCCCACGATTCGCCTCCGGGTGGGAGAGGGTAGGTCCCACCCGGAGCGCGAATCGCCCTCCCCTACCCCGAGATGTAGTTATTTTCTGAAGAGACAAGATTTTCTGAAAATTCAACTTTGAGATGCGCCAGCTCGGGGTTTTCTGTTCCCTCAACCCATTCTTTGGGCAACCCGTTCTTTGGCGGGCTCAACCTGTTCTTTGGTGGGTTTAGGGGCGGTTCCTCAAGCATGATGCACCCTCTACCGGGCGCTCTGCCGACCCGCTTCGGCGGGTTCTTCTGCCAGGCAACCTCTACTGGTGGAGGGGCGCATCATTTGACTCTTCTTGGTCGGGCGGTACCTCCGATTCTGCTCCTCCTTGAAGGGAAAGGAAAAGGGTCGCATGCTTACGGTTCAATGGCGAATTCGTAGGCTGCGACCCTTTTCTCATGCCCGGTTTTTCGGTGCCCCCGGGCGGGCTATTTAGTTTTTGGGCTTCTCAGTACCGGGTTTCTCACCGGCGTTCTTTTCACCGGCGCTCTCATGGTCGACGGCATCTTCTGGGATGCGGGTGAACGCCTCCGTGGGGTCGTCTGCCCCAGCTGCGGCGGATACCCCAGCTGCGGCAGAAGAGTCAGTGGCGCCTCCGATGACGGGTTCGGTGGGCGCATCAGCCAGATTCTCGGCAGGAGCCTCGACGGGCACCTCCGCGACAATAGGTTCTTCTGAGGCGGGTACTTCCGCGGCCTTCTGCTCATCCTGAGCATCCACAGACTGCTCAGAAACAGGCTGCTCAGTAGCTACCGGCTCACCGTGCGCGGATTCCTTCTGCTCATCCTTGTGCGCGTCCTTATGTTCGAGCGTGTAAATGATGCGCGGTTCCAGACGCTCAAAACCAATCTTGGAACGCACCCAGTTCACGGTCCGGTCGATACGGTCCTCACCCTCGGTGGTTTCCACGACCCGGTAGTTGCGCGGCAGCATCACGCTGTCGCTGAGCACGCGCGGGTACTCGTCAATCTCCTGAATGCCCGCCATGTACATGTTCTGCCGGAACTGGTGGGCGAACTCCTGCTGGCCGAGGAACAGCTGGTCGGCGTAGGTTTTAGCCGCCAGGCGCTCGCTGTAGGCGTCCTTGGAATCGCGGGCACCCTTCTTGGAGCCGTAAATGTCCCAGAAGTAGAAGTACACGTTGTTCGCGATAATGGCGGAGATAATGCGGTTCTGCAGGTACACGAGGGAACCGACAGCGACCGCGCCAACAATCAGGAGCACCACGGCGAGCGGAGAAAGCGCAAAGTCAGGCAGATTGCCGCGGTGGTTCGTGAACAGGCCAATCAGGTAGACGATGGTGACCACGATAATGGGCACACCAATGAACACCACGGCGAGGGGCGTCCAAATGTACAGCAGGCCGCGCAGAATCAGGCGGTAGTAGCGTACCGAGTCGCCAATGGGGATGGGCGTGGGCTTCACGGAGGAGTGCGCACGCTTCATGAGCAGGCTGAACACGCGGTTGCTGTCGATGCCGACTTTACGCAGCTTCGATTCGAGGGAGGCACGTTTGAGGAAGACCCGGTAGTTTTCGAGGACGACGCGCTGGTCAGAGGTGAGCTTTTCGGGGTCGGGTAGGGCGTTGAGGTCCAAGCCGGCTTCGGTGAGGAGCTTGCTCCACAGCTCTAGACGTGCCAGTTCGGAGGGTTTTGCCGCCGCCTGCGCCTGGTAGTTCTTGTAGGAGATGAAGATGGTGCTGGCACCAATCAGTAGCGTGATGAAGGGTGCTATCCAGTCTTTGAGTCCCATGGTGGCGTTCCTCCTTGAGTTGTGTGGAGCCGCTGGTTCCTAGGTCTTTTCAGCGCGTCTTTTCAGGACGTCTTTTTGGGGCGTCCTTTGCGGGCGCGAGCCCACTGTGTTTACCGTACCACCGGCACCTGTGCTGAACCTTTAAATGCGCAGGTGGGTGCGTAAAAATAGCCCCGCCTCCCGATGCTGCGGTAGCGTCAGGAGGCGGGGCATATGTATGTGGGTTAGTGTTCTGCGGGCTTCATTTCGCGCGGTGCCTTGCGGATCATGAAGTAGCTGATGACAGCCATAACACCCATGAGCACGGCGCTGAACGCGGAGCTAACCACCACGCCCGAGTCGAAGGCAGCGAATGCGGAGGAGAGCAGCTGGTTTGCCTGCTCGCCGCCCACATGGCTTGCGACCGACACGGCACCGCCGAGGGTTTCGTGGGCGTGGTCGGCAAGAGACTCATCCAGGCCGGAGGGCACAACCACGTT
>NZ_JAPWAI010000016.1:0-4589 GCF_041432785.1 Rothia sp. 27098_8_29 | reverse complement strand
GTACTGCTCGCGTCGGTGGTCACCGGCGTGGTGGGCTGTCACGTGCTGATGCGCGGCATGGTCTTCATTGGCGATGCGGTGGCGCACTCGGTGTTCCCGGGCCTGGCGGTGGCGTTCGTGTTGGGCGGCAACCTGATGGTGGGCGGCCTGACCGCGGGCGTGGTGACGGCTATTCTGGTGGCTATTTTTAGCCAGAATCAGCGGCTGCGCGAGGATTCGGTCATCGGCATTTTCTTTGCCGCGTCCTTTGCGTTGGGTATTGTGATTATTTCTTTGGCGCCGGGCTATTCGGGGTCGGTGCAGGATTTCTTGTTCGGCTCGATTGTGGGTGTCTCGAATGAGGACATTACCAACGCCGCGATTATGGGTGCCGTTATCCTGCTGGTACTGTGGCTGTTCCACCGCCAGATTGTGACGGTCAGCCTGGACCGTGAGAGTGCCCGCGCGATGGGCCTGCCGGTGCTTGCCCTGGACATCGTACTGTACGTTCTGGTGACCATTTCTGTGGTGCTGGGCCTGCAGACGCTCGGTAATGTGCTGGTGTTGGCGCTTCTGGTGATTCCCGCGTCGGCAGCCCGCCTGGCGTGCCGCCGACTGGGCTCGATGATGGTGTTCTCGCCGGTGTTCGGCGGTATCTGCTCGATTGTTGGCCTGTACCTGTCGTGGGCGTTTAACCTGCCGACCGGTGGCACGATTGTGCTGTCGATGGTGGCGGCTTTTGTGCTGGTGTGGGCCGTGACGGCGGTTCGTTCGCGAGCACGTGCGCAGCTGAAGAGCTAAGCCCAGCTCAACCCGGGCTCAACCCAACTTTTCTCGATTAAACGCACGAGGCGCATCCCTGTTTGGGGGGGTGCGCCTCGTGCGTTTTTTACAGGTCTTAAATACCCAAAGTGAATCATGTTCATGTTTAAAGAACCAAAAGATACACTCCGCGTAATAAAAGCGCATAATTCAACACGTCGGGTTTAATGAAAATACAACCTATCAAATATTTCTTATGGGTTGATACATGTAGTGATAAAGCAGTCACTGCACCCTCATTAGAGCTTCAAAGAAGGAGTCATCATGAAGGCATATGTATACCACGGCCCCGACCAGAAGGGCGCCTGGGAGGAAGTCCCGAACCCCACCATTCTTGAGCCCACGGACGTTATCGCCCGTGTCGACACCACCACCATTTGCGGTACTGACCTGCACATCCTGAAGGGCGACTGCCCCGAGGTGGACCACGGACGCATCCTGGGCCACGAGGCTGTCGGTACCATTACCGAGGTTGGCTCCGCGGTGACTGACCTGAAGGTCGGCGACCGCATCATCATCCCCGCCGTGACCAGCTGCGGTAAGTGCTCCTACTGTAAGGCGAACCAGCCTTCGCACTGCCAGACCGTTGGTGGTGTCGGCTGGATTTTCGGTTACATGATTGACGGCACCCAGGCAGAGTACGTGCGTGTTCCCTACGCAGAGACCTCGGTCCACCTGGTTCCGGAGGGTCTGACCGATGAGGACGTCCTCTTCCTCACCGACGCACTGCCCACCGGCTTCGAGATCGGTATTCTGAACGGCAACACCAAGCCCGGCGACACCGTCGCTGTCGTGGGTGCAGGCCCCGTGGGTCTGGGTGCAATCATGACCGCTAACCTCTGCGGTGCCGGCCGCGTCATCACCGTCGACTTCGACGAGAACCGCATGAACAAGGCACTGGAGCTGGGTGCAACCGATAAGGTCAACGCGGGAGACCCGGACTTCATCGAGAAGATTAAGGCTCTCTCCCCCGACGGCCTGGGCGTGGACGTGGCAATTGAGGCTGTGGGCGTTCCGCAGACCTTCGAGACCTGCACCAAGATTGTTCGCCCCTACGGCAACATCGCTAACGCTGGCGTGCACGGCAAGCCCGTTGAGCTGCCCCTGAACACCATGTGGATTTCTAACGTTCGCATCAACATGGGCCTGGTCAACTGCAATACCGTCGGCAACCTGCTGAACATGGTCCGCTCCGGTCGCCTGAACGCTAAGGCAATGGCAACCCACCGCTTCACTTTCGACCAGTTCGAGGAGGCATACGACCTGTTCAGCCACGCTGCCGAGCACAACGTGGTGAAGGTTGTTATCTCCCGTAACCCCGAGGTTGCGGCATAGACAGCGGTAAGCTCATATACCGCTCATACTGAAACCCCAAACTTTCGTTAGGGATTTCAGTGGGATGTATTCATGACACTGCGAACATCCCCACGATTCGCCTCCGGGTGGGAGAGGGTAGGTCCCACCCGGAGCGCGAATCGCCCTCCCCTACCCCGAGATGTAGTTATTTTCTGAAGAGACAAGATTGTCTGAAGATACAGGATTTTCTGAAGATTCAAGAGATACGCCAGCTCGGGGTTTTCTGTTCCCTCAACCCATTCTTTGGGCAACCCGTTCTTTGGCGGGCTCAACCTGTTCTTTTGTGGGTTGAGGGGCGGTTCCTCACGCGTGATGCCTCCTCTGCCGGGCGCTCTGCCGACCCGCTCTTGCGGGTTCTTCTGCCAGGCAACCTCTACTGGTGGAGGGGCGCATCATTTGGCTCTTCTTGGTCGGGCGGTACCTCCGATTCTGCTCCTCCTTGAAGGGAAAGGAAAAGGGTCGCACGCTTACGATTCAATGGCGATTCGTAGGCTGCGACCCTTTTCTCATGCCCGGATTCCGGCACTGCGGGGATTTTCTGTGCTCCGGGGTTTTTCTGTGTTCCGGGCGGCTATTTAGTTTTTAGGCTTCTCAGTACTGGGTTTCTCACCGGCGTTCTTTTCACCGGCGCTCTCATGGTCGACGGCATCTTCTGGGATGCGGGTGAACGCCTCCGTGGGGTCGTCTGCCCCAGCTGCGGCAGAAGAGTCGGTAGCACCTCCGGTGACGGGTTCGGTGGGTGCATCAGCCGGATCCTCGGCAGGCGCGCCAACGGGCACCTCCGCAACGATGGGCTCCTCCGAGGCGGGTGCCTCCGGAGCCTTCTGCGCATCCTCCTGCTGATCCTGAGCCGGAGTCTCTACGGGCTGCCCAGAAACACCCTGCTCAGTAGCTACCGGCTCACCGTGCGCAGAATCCTTCTGTGCATCCTTCTGCTCATCCTTGTGCGCGTCCTTATGTTCGAGCGTGTAGATGATGCGAGGTTCCAGACGCTCAAAACCGATCTTGGAACGCACCCAGTTCACCGCCCGGTCAATGCGGTCCTCACCCTCGGTAGTTTCAACAACCCGGTAGTTACGCGGTAGCATCACGCTATCACTGAGCACACGCGGGTACTCGTCAATCTCCTGAATACCCGCCATGTACATATTTTCGCGGAACTGCTGGGCGAACTCCTGCTGACCCAAGAACAGCTGGTCGGCGTAGGTTTTAGCCGACAGGCGCTCGCTGTAGGCATGCTTCGAATCGCGGGTGCCCTTCTTAGAGCCGTAAATATCCCAGAAGTAGAAGTACACGTTGTTCGCGATAATCGCGTAGATAATGCGGTTCTGCAGGTACACGAGGGCACCGACGGCGACCGCACCAACAATCAGGAGCACCACGGCGAGCGGGGAGAGTGCAAAGTCAGACAGATTGCCGCGGTGGTTCGTGAACAGGCCAATCAGGTAGGCGATGGTGACCACGATGATGGGCACGCCGATGAAAATCACGGCCAGCGGAACCCAAATGTACAGCAGAGCACGTAGAATCAGGCGGTAGTAGCTAATCGAGTCGCCAATGGGGATGGGCGTGGG
The DNA here is from genome assembly GCF_041432785.1 of Rothia sp. 27098_8_29. Classification (NCBI taxonomy): domain Bacteria; kingdom Bacillati; phylum Actinomycetota; class Actinomycetes; order Micrococcales; family Micrococcaceae; genus Rothia; species Rothia sp. 27098_8_29. Next base: position 858 of record NZ_JAPWAI010000016.1, on the reverse strand, counting down.
CTTCACGGAGGAGTGCGCACGCTTCATGAGCAGGCTGAACACGCGGTTGCTGTCGATGCCGACTTTACGCAGCTTCGATTCGAGGGAGGCACGTTTGAGGAAGACCCGGTAGTTTTCGAGGACGACGCGCTGGTCGGAGGTGAGGCTCTCCGGGTCAGGTAGCGCGCTGATATCCATGCCAGCTTCGGTCAGTAGCTTGCTCCACAGCTCTAGGCGTGCCAGTTCGGAGGGTTTTGCCGCCGCCTGCGCCTGGTAGTTCTTGTAGGAAATGAAGATGGTGCTGGCACCAATCAGCAGTGTAATGAAGGGTGCTATCCAGTCTTTGAGTCCCATGGTGGCGTTCCTCCTTGAGTTGTGTGGAGCCGCTGGTTCCTCGGTCTTGTCAGCGCGTCTTTTCAGGACGTCTTTTTGGGGCGTCCTTTGCGGGCGCGAGCCCGCTGTTTTTACCGTACCACCGGCACCTGTGCTGAACCTTTAAATGCGCAGGTGGAAGGGTTTCAAAAAAGCCCCGCCTCCCGATGTTGCGGTAGCGTCAGGAGGCGGGGCTTATGTGTTCCGAATTAGTGCGCTCGCTGGGTTAGCGCGCAGAGTTAGTGCGCGGAATTAGTGGTCAGCGGGCTTCATTTCGCGCGGTGCCTTGCGGATCATGAAGTAGCTAATGACGGCCATAACACCCATGAGCACGGCGCTGAATGCGGAGCTCAGCACCACGCCGGAGTCGAAGGCAGCGAATGCGGAGGAGAGCAGCTGGTTCGCCTGCTCGCCACCCACCTGGCTTGCGACCGTCACGGCACCGCCGAGGGTTTCGTGGGCGTGGTCGGCGAGAGTCTCATCCAGGCCGTCGGGTACAACCACATT
>NZ_JAPWAI010000015.1:0-5361 GCF_041432785.1 Rothia sp. 27098_8_29 | reverse complement strand
TTGCCGGAGGAGACGGTGGAGGACTTCTTCGCACTGCGGTAGGAGTCTTCGAAGCTACCGCCCTTGGAGGACACGCCGCTGTAGACGGTGCCGTTGCTGGGGCGGGTGGTGCTGCCTCCGGAGAGCTTGGCGCCCACACCGGGAACCGTGGGGGTGCCGGTGGAGTTCGCGGCACTCTGACGACCCAGGTAGTACCAGAGGAACGCATTCGAATTATTGTGGGTGGTGGTCGAACCGGAAGTGCCCGACGACCCAGAAGAGCCCGAGGAGCTGGAGGAACCGGAAGACCCAGAAGAGCTCGACGAGCCCGAGGAATCGCTACTGGACGAGTCGGTCGGCTCCTGAACGCCTGCCTTCTCACATTCGCTATCTTCCACGCGCAGGCCGGTCTTCGCGTCCTGGCAGACGCGGGCGTACTCTTCACCCTGCGCCAGGAACGCGTTCTCTTCCTGGTGCATGGAGTTGTAGGCGAAGATGCCACCGCCAACCAGCAACACGCCGGCACCCGCTACGGCAATCATCTTGGCGATGCCGGGGCGGGTCGCACCCAGGTTCAGGGTCTGCTGGGCTGAGGTCTGTGCGGCGCGGGTAGCGAAATCTGCAACCGCTTCCATGCGCTTGCGGGGCTTCTTCGGGCCGTTAGGGGTGGTGGTTCCGCCGGGGTATTGGGGAGCAGAACTCATGCATCTCTCCTTGAAAGGTGGTGCGTGGCGTAACGCTCAACGCGTACATGAAGCTGAGTGGGTACAGCATCATCCGGCGGCTTTCGCCGGACTATCGGTGTGATTCCAGCATATCAAGCCCCAGCTTTCGGATTATTAGCTGACGGCAAAATCTCAGCAAGCTTAGCCGCATGTTGCGCAGTTGTTTCCTTTCTGTTTGCTTTTGCGGTGGCTCCCGAATAACTATCAGCCGTTTTAACCGCCTACGTGTGTGGGGCAGCTGGCGGCGTTGCTGGTTGGGCTGCGCTGCTGGCGGCATTGCTGGTTGGGCAGTCGGGTTGGGCTGCGTTGCTGGTTAGACTGCGGGATGTACAGCCGAAAGGTCCCTTCGGAAAGTCACAGTTCGTCACGCATCCCCTACACTGCAGCGGATTGCAATACTTCTTCACACAAACTCGCGCCGGAGCGCGCAAAAGTTTTAGAGTATGCCACATGTCTACACCGCATGCATCATCTCGTTCACGTCTGCCCAAGTGGGCTACTTCTTTCGGCAACCAAATCATTGCCTCCCTCATTCTGGGTATTGTTCTCGGCGCGCTCGCCCTCGCACTGGGCGGGGACGCGAAGAGCAACCCCAACTGGCTCATGGTGACCTTAGATACCATCGGCTCCTCCTATGTCACCCTGCTGAAGGCAGCTGTTGTTCCGCTGATTTTCACCGCCGTGGTCGCCTCCATCTCTAACCTGTCGCAGGTGACTAACGCGGCGCGTCTGGCGGTTAACACGCTCATCTGGTTTGCGATTACCGCGTTCTTCGCGGTGCTCATTGGTATTGCGATGGGCCTCATTGTTCAGCCGGGCGTGGGCGCGCAGGTGCAGGGCAAGGCGTACACCGGCTCGACCGGTTCGTGGACCGCGTTTTTGACCGGTCTGATTCCGGTGAACTTCTTGGGTCTGGGTGTCAGCGCTAAGTCCGGTGATTCCGGCATCACCGCCTCGGCATCCTTTAACGTACTGCAGATTCTGGTCATTTCCGGTGCGGTCGGCATTGCCGCGCTGAAGGTTGGCGAAGCTGCCAAGCCGTTCATTGACGTGGTCAAGAGCGCCCTGGCAATTATTCAGAAGATTCTGTGGTGGATTATTCGCCTGGCGCCGCTGGGTACCGTGGGTCTGATCGCTAAGGCAGTTTTCGCGTACGGTTGGGCGTCGATGGGTTCGCTGGTCGCGTTCGTTATCGCCCTCTACATTGGCCTGCTGCTGGTCTTCCTCGTGGTCTACCCGATTATTGTTCGCGCGAACGGCCTGTCGGTCCGACAGTACTTCTCGGGTGTGTGGCCGGCGCTTCAGCTGGGCTTCGTTTCCCGCTCCTCGATGGGTTCGATGCCGATGACCCAGACCGTTGCCGAACGCAACCTGGGCGTTCCCCGCGCCTACGCATCCTTCGCGGTTCCGCTGGGTGCGACCACCAAGATGGATGGTTGCGCTTCGGTTTACCCGGCACTGGCGGCGATTTTCGTGGCTCAGTTCTACGGTATTCAGCTGGACTTCACCCAGTACCTGCTGATTGTGATGGTGTCCGTGCTCGGTTCGGCTGCGACCGCCGGTACGACCGGCGCTATCGTGATGCTGACCCTGACCCTGTCCACTCTGGGTCTACCCCTGGACGGCGTGGGTCTGCTCCTGGCGATCGACCCGATCGTGGACATGGGTCGTACCGCCCTGAACGTTGCCGGTCAGGCTCTGGTTCCCGCGATTGTGGCTCGCCGCGAGGGCATCTTGGATGAGGAGCTCTACAACGCTCCCCGTTCGGAGGGCGGCTTCGTGGCTCAGGAATTCTACGATGAGCGCATCGCCGGCGAGGCGCAGCGACTTCACGAGGTGGAAGACAACACCGCCGTGGCACACCGCTAATCTGACGAAGGCTCACGCACACGGCGCTAGGCGGTACCGCTTAGCGCCGTGTAGCTTCTCCGCCACCTACGCCCCAAACATGGGCGAAATACATTTGCCAAACGTCATAAAAACGTCACGATTGATTCTTCTTTTCTTTAACGATTGAGAAGAGTTATGATTTTGAACAGCGTGTTCCATCTCCTACGTGGTTGAGGGGGATGGGACACGCTCTTTTCGTCCCCCCTTACTTTTCCGCCCATCCCCCCAGCTTCTTGACACCCTTCAATCTGCACTCGAGGGTAAGGCTCACCCGCAAGGCTCTAAAATAGAACCTATGAGTACCACACCGATCCGTTTGATTCTTGCCTCCGCATCCCCGGCACGCCGCAAGCTCCTGGAAGACTCCCGCATCGCGTTCACGGTGCGCGTCTCCTCCGTAGATGAGGACGCCGCACTCGCTACCGCCAACGAACAGACGCGAGCGCAGGGACGTGCGGGACTCACCCCGGCTGAAACCGCCTCCCTGCTGGCGCAGTTGAAAGCGCAGGCAGTTGCCGCTGAACTTGCTGCTGAAGGTGTGCGCGATGCGCTGGTTCTGGGTTGCGATTCAGTCTTCGAGTTTGAGGGTGTTGCCTACGGTAAGCCGCACACTGCCGAGGCGGCACGCGAGCGCATTAGTGCCATGAGCGGCAACTACGGTGTGCTGCACACCGGTCACGCGCTCGTGGATTTGCGCGGTCTTGAGCCAGGTGCCGAACTGCCCGCTGCTTCTGAGTTGCCCACCGTTTCTGAACTACGTAGCGCCACCGTCCACTTTGATGAGCTCAGCCCCGAAGAAATTGAGGCGTACATTGCTACCGGCGAGCCGCTCTGGGTAGCCGGTTCCTTCACCCTCGACGGTTACGGTTCCGCGTTCATTCGCGGTATTGAGGGTGAGTTCCACACGGTGGTGGGCCTGTCCATTCACGCGCTACGCGATATGCTGCGCCGCCGTGAGGTTGCGGTGACCGAGTTGTGGTTAGCGCCCCAGGATGAGGATTAGATCCAGCGCAATCGTATAAATCTGTCTCAAAGCGCGCCCTGAAATACACATTATTGAACACCAATCGATAAGATAGAACAGTATGATGCGCGTTATATTCGCCAATCCTGCCGATGTATCCTTGGAGCAGGAGATTAAAGGAGAGCTTTAAGTGACTCAGCACCAGGCAGAAGCCGCCAAGAAATTTACTGCAGTTCCCGGCCGCCACACCGGCCCGGTCAGCAAGATTCTGATCGCTAACCGCGGTGAAATTGCTGTCCGCGTGATTCGCGCAGCCCGCGATGAGGGTCTGCAGACCGTCGCCGTCTATGCTGACCCCGACCGCGACGCCCAGCACGTAAAGCTTGCCGATGAAGCCTACGCTCTCGGCGGTGCCACCGCGGCACAGTCCTACCTGGTGATGGACAAGCTCATTGAGATTGCTATTCGTTCCGGCGCTGACGCTGTGCACCCCGGCTACGGTTTCCTTTCTGAGAACGCGCAGTTCGCTCAGAAGTGCATCGACGCGGGTCTGACCTGGATTGGCCCCTCCCCCGAGTCCATTACCCAGCTGGGCGATAAGGTGGCGGCACGCCACATCGCGCAGAAGGTGGGCGCTCCCCTGGTGCCCGGCACCAAGGACCCGGTCAAGTCTGCCGATGAGGTTGTTGCTTTCGCTGATGAGCACGGCCTGCCGATTGCTGTGAAGGCTGCTTTCGGTGGCGGTGGCCGCGGCATTAAGGTGGCGCGCGACCGCGAGAGCATTGTTGAGATGTACGAGTCCGCTGTTCGTGAGGCTACCGCGGCGTTCGGTCGCGGTGAGTGCTTCATCGAGCGCTTCCTGGATTCGCCCCGCCACGTTGAGACCCAGTGCCTGGCGGATGCGCACGGCAACGTTGTGGTGGTTTCCACCCGTGACTGCTCCCTGCAGCGTCGCAACCAGAAGCTCATTGAGGAGGCACCCGCCCCCTACCTGAGCGATGAGCAGAACGAGCGCCTGTACGAGGCGTCCCGCGCGATTCTGCGCGAGGCTGGTTACCAGGGCGCAGGCACCTGTGAGTTCCTGGTCGGTACCGACGGCACTATCTCCTTCCTCGAGGTCAACACTCGACTGCAGGTGGAGCACCCCGTCTCCGAGGAGATTTCCGGTCTGGACCTGGTTCGTGAGCAGTTCCGTATTGCCCGCGGCGAGAAGATTGAGGAGAAGGACCCGGTTCTGCGCGGTCACTCCTTCGAGTTCCGTATTAACGGTGAGGATGCGGGCCGTTCCTTCATGCCCGCCCCCGGCACGATCGAGAAGATGACCGTGCCCACCGGCCCCGGCGTGCGCTGGGATTCCGGCTTCGTGGCTGGCGACGTTATCGGCGGTAACTTCGACTCCATGCTGGCTAAGCTCATTGTTACCGGCGCGGATCGTGAACAGGCTCTGCAGCGTGCCCGCCGTGCCCTGGCTGAGCTGACCATTGAGGGTATGCCCACCGTCATCCCGTTCCACCGCGTCGTGCTGGATGATCCCGCCTTCGCGCCGGCTGAGGGCGGCGAGTTCAAGGTGCACACCCGCTGGATTGAGACTGAGTTCAACAACACCATCCCCATGCACTCCGGTGCACCCGGCAGCGTGGATTCCGATGAGGACGAGCGCACCACCGTGGTCGTTGAGGTTAACGGCAAGCGCATGGAGGTGTCCCTGCCCGATCTGGGCGGTGGCGCTAAGCCTGCCGCTAAGCCCGCCGCCAAGACTCGCAAGTCCCGTTCGGCACGCGGCGCGGCGAAGGGTGGCGGCGA
>NZ_JAPWAI010000014.1:0-5393 GCF_041432785.1 Rothia sp. 27098_8_29 | reverse complement strand
TTGCCGGAGGAAACGGTGGAGGACTTCTTCGCGGTGCGGTAGGAGTCCTCGAAGCCGCCGCCCTTGGAGGACACGCCACTATAGACGGTGCCGTTGCTGGGGCGGGTGGTGCTACCTCCGGAAAGCTTGGAACCTACAGGAGGAATGTAGTGGGATCCGGAAGAATTAGCGGCACTTTGGCGACCCAGGTAGTACCAGAGGAACGCATTCGAATTATTGTGGGTGGTGGTCGAACCAGAAGTGCCTGAAGACCCAGAAGAGCCCGAAGAACTGGAGGAACCGGAAGAACCCGACGAGCTCGACGAGCCCGAGGAATCGCTACTGGACGAGTCGGTCGGCTCCTGAACGCCTGCCTTCTCACATTCACTATCTTCCACGCGCAGGCCGGTCTTCGCGTCCTGGCAGACGCGGGCGTACTCTTCGCCCTGCGACAAGAACGCATTCTCTTCCTGGTGCATGGAGTTGTAGGCGAAGATGCCGCCGCCAACCAGCAGCACGCCAGCGCCAGCTACGGCAATCATCTTGGCGATGCCGGGGCGGGTCGCACCCAGGTTCAGGGTCTGCTGGGCAGAGGTCTGTGCGGCGCGGGTAGCGAAATCTGCAACCGCTTCCATGCGATTGCGGGGCTTTTTCGGGCCGTTAGGGGTGGTGGTTCCGCCGGGGTATTGGGGAGCAGAACTCATGCATCTCTCCTTGAAAGGTGGTGCGTGGCGTAACGCTCAACGCGTACATGAAGCTGAGTGGGTACAGCATCATCCGGCGACTTTCGCCGGACTATCGGTGTGGTTCCAGCATATCAAGCCCTAGCTTTCGGATTATTAGCTGACGGCAAAATCTCAGCAAGCTTCGCCGCATGTTGCGCAGTTGTTTCCTTTCTGTTTGCTTTTGCGGCAATTCCTAATTAACTATCAGCCGATTTAACCGCCTGCTGGGATTAGCTGGTTGCCCTGTCGGTAGCTCTGTGGCAGGCCTGCCGGAAGGTCACGGTTCGTCACACATCCCCCACACTGCACCGGGTTTGCAATACTTCTTCACACAAACTCGCGCCGGAGTACACAAAAGCTTTAGAGTATGCCACATGTCTACACCGCATGCATCATCTCGTTCACGTCTGCCCAAGTGGGCTACTTCTTTCGGCAACCAAATCATTGCCTCCCTCATTCTGGGTATTGTTCTCGGCGCCCTCGCCCTCGCACTGGGCGGGGACGCGAAGAGCAACCCCAACTGGCTCATGGTGACCTTAGATACCATCGGCTCCTCCTACGTCACCTTGCTGAAGGCGGCCGTTGTTCCGCTGATTTTCACCGCCGTGGTCGCCTCCATCTCTAACCTGTCGCAGGTAACTAACGCGGCGCGTCTGGCGGTTAACACGCTCGTCTGGTTTGCGATTACCGCGTTCTTCGCGGTGCTCATCGGTATTGCGATGGGCCTGATCGTTCAGCCGGGCGTGGGCGCGCAGGTGCAGGGCAAGGCGTACACCGGCTCGACCGGTTCGTGGACCGCGTTCCTGACCGGTCTGATTCCGGTGAACTTCTTGGGTCTGGGTGTCAGCGCTAAGTCCGGCGATTCCGGCATTACCGCCTCGGCATCCTTCAACGTGCTGCAGATCCTGGTCATTTCCGGCGCAGTCGGCATTGCCGCGCTGAAGGTCGGTGAGGCAGCCAAGCCGTTCATTGACGTAGTCAAGAGCGCTCTGGCGATTATTCAGAAGATTCTGTGGTGGATTATTCGCCTGGCACCGCTGGGTACCGTGGGTCTGATCGCTAAGGCAGTGTTCGCGTACGGTTGGGCGTCGATGGGTTCGCTAGTCGCGTTCGTCATCGCGCTCTACATTGGCCTGCTGCTGGTCTTCCTCGTGGTCTACCCGATTATTGTTCGCGCGAATGGTCTGTCGGTCCGCCAGTACTTCTCTGGCGTGTGGCCGGCGCTCCAGCTGGGCTTCGTGTCCCGCTCTTCGATGGGTTCGATGCCGATGACCCAGACCGTTGCCGAACGCAACCTGGGTGTTCCCCGCGCCTACGCATCCTTCGCCGTTCCGCTGGGTGCGACCACCAAGATGGACGGTTGTGCCTCGGTTTACCCGGCTCTTGCCGCGATCTTCGTGGCTCAGTTCTACGGTATTCAGCTGGACTTCACCCAGTACCTGCTCATTGTGATGGTGTCCGTACTCGGTTCGGCTGCGACTGCCGGTACGACCGGCGCTATCGTGATGCTGACCCTGACCCTTTCCACTCTGGGTCTGCCGCTGGATGGTGTGGGTCTGCTCCTGGCGATTGACCCGATCGTTGACATGGGTCGTACCGCTCTGAACGTTGCCGGTCAGGCTCTGGTTCCCGCGATTGTGGCTCGCCGCGAGGGCATCTTGGATGAGGAGCTCTACAACGCTCCCCGTTCGGAGGGCGGCTTCGTGGCTCAGGAATTCTACGATGAGCGCATCGCCGGCGAGGCGCAGCGACTTCACGAGGTGGAGGACGCGGTACGCCGCTAATCTGACGAAGGCTCACGCACACGGCGCTAGGCGGTACCGCTTAGCGCCGTGTCGCTTCTCCGCCACCCATGCCTCAGTATGGGCAAAATACATTTGTCAAACGTCATAAAAGTGTCACTATTGATTCTTTTTTTCTTTAACGATTGAGAAGAGTTATGATTTTGAACGGCGTGTTCCATCTCCTACGTGGTTGAGGGGGATGGGACACGCTCTTTTTATGCCCACCGGTTTTATGCACCCCTCGTTATACCCCTCAGCTCGGCGCTCCAACCCTCCAGCAGATCACGCCCCCCCCAGATTGCACCAAGGCTCCGTGCTCAACGCTGACGCACCGGCGGAGGCTTCCACCCAGTGACCCTCAATCTGCACCCCAGAGTAAAACCCGAAAGTAAAACTCTCCGGCAACGCTTAAAATAGAACCCATGACTACCAGCGCTTCACCGACCCGACTGATTCTTGCCTCCGCCTCCCCGGCACGCCGCAAGCTCCTGGAAGACTCCCGCATCGCGTTCACGGTGCGCGTCTCCTCCGTAGATGAGGACGCCGCGCTCGCTACCGCCAACGAACAGGCGCGAGCACAGGGACGTGCGGGACTCACCACTGCTGAAACCGCATCCCTGCTGGCGCAGCTGAAAGCGCAGGCAGTTGCCGCTGAACTTGCTGCTGAAGGTGTGCGGGATGCGCTGGTTCTGGGCTGCGATTCGGTGTTCGAGTTTGACGGCGTTGCCTACGGTAAACCGCACACTGCCGAGGCGGCACGCGAGCGCATCAGCGCAATGAGCGGCAACCACGGCGTGCTGCACACCGGTCACGCTCTAGTGGATTTGCGCGGTATTGAGCCGGGCACTGAACCGCCTGCAACTTCTGAGTTGCCCACCGTTTCTGAACTACGTAGCGCCACCGTCCACTTTGATGAGCTCAGCCCCGAGGAAATCGAGGCGTACATTGCTACCGGCGAGCCGCTCTGGGTAGCCGGTTCCTTCACCCTGGACGGTTACGGTTCGGCGTTTATTCGCGGTATTGAGGGTGAGTTCCACACGGTGGTGGGTCTGTCCATTCACGCGCTACGCGATATGCTGCGCCGCCGCGAGGTTGCTGTGACCGAGTTGTGGCTGGCGCCCCAAGATGAGAATTAGAACCGACCTACAGTATAAATCTGTCTCAAAGCGCGCCCTGCAATACACATTGTTGAACACCAATCGATAAGATAGAACAGTATGATGCGCGTTATATTCGCCAATCCCGCCGATTCTAGATATCCTTTTCGGCAGGAGATTAAAGGAGAGCTTTAAGTGACTCAGCACCAGGCAGAAGCCGCCAAGAAATTTACTGCAGTCCCCGGCCGTCACACCGGCCCGGTCAGCAAGATTCTGATCGCTAACCGCGGTGAAATTGCTGTCCGCGTGATTCGCGCAGCCCGCGATGAGGGCCTGCAGACCGTCGCCGTCTACGCTGACCCCGACCGCGACGCCCAGCACGTAAAGCTCGCCGATGAAGCCTACGCTCTCGGCGGTGCCACCGCGGCACAGTCCTACCTGGTGATGGACAAGCTCATTGAGATTGCCATCCGCTCCGGTGCTGACGCCGTGCACCCCGGCTACGGTTTCCTGTCTGAGAACGCGCAGTTCGCGCAGAAGTGCATTGACGCTGGCCTGACCTGGATTGGCCCCTCCCCCGAGTCCATTACCCAGCTGGGCGATAAGGTGGCGGCACGCCACATCGCACAGAAGGTGGGCGCTCCCCTGGTGCCCGGCACCAAGGACCCGGTCAAGTCCGCCGATGAGGTTATTGCTTTCGCTGATGAGCACGGTCTGCCCATTGCGGTGAAGGCCGCATTTGGTGGCGGTGGCCGCGGCATTAAGGTGGCGCGCGACCGCGAGAGCATTGTTGAGATGTACGAGTCCGCCGTGCGCGAGGCAACCGCGGCGTTCGGTCGCGGTGAGTGCTTCATCGAGCGTTTCCTGGATTCGCCCCGCCACGTTGAGACCCAGTGCCTGGCGGATGCACACGGCAACGTTGTGGTGGTTTCCACCCGTGACTGCTCCCTGCAGCGTCGTAACCAGAAGCTCGTTGAGGAGGCGCCCGCACCCTACCTGAGCGATGAGCAGAACGAGCGCCTGTATGAGGCGTCCCGCGCGATTCTGCGTGAGGCTGGCTACCAGGGTGCCGGCACCTGTGAGTTCCTGGTCGGCACCGACGGCACCATCTCCTTCCTTGAGGTGAACACCCGTCTGCAGGTGGAGCACCCTGTCTCCGAGGAGATTTCCGGTCTGGATCTGGTTCGTGAGCAGTTCCGTATTGCCCGCGGCGAGAAGATTGAGGAGAAGGACCCGGTTCTGCGCGGTCACTCCTTCGAGTTCCGTATTAACGGTGAGGATGCGGGCCGTTCCTTTATGCCCGCCCCCGGTACGATCGAGAAGATGACCGTGCCCACCGGCCCCGGTGTTCGCTGGGATTCTGGCTTCGTGGCTGGCGACGTTATCGGCGGTAACTTCGACTCTATGCTGGCTAAGCTCATTGTCACCGGCGCGGACCGTGAGCAGGCTCTGCAGCGTGCTCGCCGCGCCCTGGCTGAGCTGACCATTGAGGGTATGCCCACCGTCATTCCGTTCCACCGCGTCGTTCTGGATGATCCCGCCTTCGCGCCGGCTGAGGGCGGCGAGTTCAAGGTGCACACCCGTTGGATTGAGACCGAATTCAATAACACCATCCCCATGTACTCCGGTGCACCCGGTAACGTGAACTCTGACGAGGACGAGCGCACCACCGTGGTGGTCGAGGTCAACGGTAAGCGTTTGGAGGTGTCCCTGCCCGATTTGAGCGGTGGCGCGAAGCCTGCCGCTAAGCCCGCCGTCAAGACCCGCAAGTCCCGTTCGGCACGCGGCGCGGCGAAGGGTGGCGGCGA
>NZ_JAPWAI010000013.1:0-5440 GCF_041432785.1 Rothia sp. 27098_8_29 | reverse complement strand
AACGCAAACACACAATTCTCGAAAAAGTAAGCCTTCGGCCTATTAGTACCAGTCAACTCCACGAGTCTTCAGTCCTCGCTTCCATACCCGGCCTATCAACCTCATCATCTATAAGGAGCCTCACACACCAAAGTGCCAGGAAATCTCATCTCGAAACAGGCTTCCCGCTTAGATGCTTTCAGCGGTTATCCCTCCCGAACGTAGCCAATCAGCCATGCACCTGGCGGTACAACTGACATACCAGAGGTTCGTCCGTCCCGGTCCTCTCGTACTAAGGACAGCCTTTCTCAAATTTCCAACGCGCGCAGCGGATAGGGACCGAACTGTCTCACGACGTTCTGAACCCAGCTCGCGTACCGCTTTAATGGGCGAACAGCCCAACCCTTGGGACCGACTCCAGCCCCAGGATGCGACGAGCCGACATCGAGGTGCCAAACCATGCCGTCGATATGGACTCTTGGGCAAGATCAGCCTGTTATCCCCGAGGTACCTTTTATCCGTTGAGCGACGGCCGTTCCACAACGTACCGCCGGATCACTAGTCCCGACTTTCGTCCCTGCTCGACCTGCCAGTCTCACAGTCAAGCTCCCTTGTGCACTTACACTCAACACCTGATTGCCAACCAGGCTGAGGGAACCTTTGGGCGCCTCCGTTACACTTTAGGAGGCAACCGCCCCAGTTAAACTACCCATCAGGCACTGTCCCTGAACCAGATCATGGCCCGAAGTTAGACATCCAGATTGACCAGAGTGGTATTTCAACAACGACTCCACACAAACTAGCGTCCATGCTTCACAGTCTCCCACCTATCCTACACAAGCCAAACCAAACACCAATACCAAACTATAGTAAAGGTCACGGGGTCTTTCCGTCCTGCTGCGCGAAACGAGCATCTTTACTCGTACTGCAATTTCGCCGAGTTCATGGTTGAGACAGTAGGGAAGTCGTTACTCCATTCGTGCAGGTCGGAACTTACCCGACAAGGAATTTCGCTACCTTAGGATGGTTATAGTTACCACCGCCGTTTACTGGGGCTTAAATTCTCAGCTTCGCCCAAAAAGGGCTAACCAATCCTCTTAACCTTCCAGCACCGGGCAGGAGTCAGTCCGTATACATCGTCTTACGACTTCGCACGGACCTGTGTTTTTGATAAACAGTCGCTTCCCCCTGGTCTCTGCGACCCATACACGCTCCAGGCAGCAAGTGCCCATCACGCTCAAGGTCCCCCTTCTCCCGAAGTTACGGGGGCATTTTGCCGAGTTCCTTAACCATGATTCTCTCGATCGCCTTAGTATTCTCTACCTGATCACCTGTGTCGGTTTAGGGTACGGGCGGCTAAAACCTCACGCCGATGCTTTTCTCGGCAGCATAGGATCACCAAATCCCCCAAAAACGGGGTCCCATCACGTCTCAGGCACACAGCCGGCGCATTTAACAACCGACAACCCTACACGCTTAGACCACGACAACCATCGCGTGGCTTGGCTACCTTCCTGCGTCACACCTGTTAATACGTTTACCTCCAAAGATCGGGTCCCACAACCCACACAACACACAAACAAAAGCCTGCACATCATGCTTCGCATGGTTAGCATCACAATATCAGTATGGGCGGTTTTTCACCGGTACGGGAATATCAACCCGTTATCCATCGACTACGCCTGTCGGCCTCGCCTTAGGCCCCGACTAACCCAGGGCAGATTAACTTGACCCTGGAACCCTTGATCATCCGGCGGATGAGTTTCTCACTCATCTTTCGCTACTCATGCCTGCATTCTCACTCGCATAGCCTCCACCACTGGTTTACACCGCAGCTTCACTGGCTACACGACGCTCCCCTACCCAACAATCCAAAAAGATCATTGCCACAACTTCGGCGGTGTACTTGAGCCCCGCTACATTATCGGCGCAGAATCACTTGACCAGTGAGCTGTTACGCACTCTTTCAAGGATGGCTGCTTCTAAGCCAACCTCCTGGTTGTCTAAGCAACTCCACATCCTTTCCCACTTAGCACACGCTTAGGGGCCTTAGTTGGTGGTCTGGGCTGTTTCCCTCTCGACAATGAAGCTTATCCCCCACTGTCTCACTGCTACGCTCTCACTTACCGGCATTCGGAGTTTAGCTGACGTCAGTAACCCGTGAAGGCCCATCGGCCATCCAGTAGCTCTACCTCCGGCAAGAAACACGTAACGCTGCACCTAAATGCATTTCGGGGAGAACCAGCTATCACAGAGTTTGATTGGCCTTTCACCCCTATCCACAGCTCATCCCCTCCATTTTCAACTGAAGTGGGTTCGGTCCTCCACGACGTCTTACCGTCGCTTCAACCTGGCCATGGATAGATCACTCCGCTTCGGGTCTAGGTCATGCCACTCAAACGCCCTATTCAGACTCGCTTTCGCTACGGATACCCCACACGGGTTAACCTCGCGACATAACACTAACTCGCAGGCTCATTCTTCAAAAGGCACGCTGTCACCCCAAAAGGCTCCAACGGCTTGTAAGCACACGGTTTCAGGTACTATTTCACTCCCCTCCCGGGGTACTTTTCACCATTCCCTCACGGTACTGATTCACTATCGGTCATTAAGAAGTATTTAGACTTACCAGGTGGTCCTGGCAGATTCACACGAGATTCCACGAGCCCCGTGCTACTCGGGTGGCCACACCACGGACAGAACAATTTCGATTACGGGACTCTCACCCTCTACGGCCGACCATTCCAAGTCGTTCACCTACCATCCTGAACATCATGCCGGCAGCCAGTTAGAACTGCCACTGTGACTCCCACAACCCCCATGATGCAACGCCTAACCGCTATCACACACCACAGGTTTAGTCTCTTCCGCTTTCGCTCGCCACTACTCACAGAATCATTACTTTATTTTCTCTTCCTGCGGGTACTGAGATGTTTCACTTCCCCGCGTTCCCCCCAACCAGCCTATACATTCAGCTGGCGGTAACTCACCATGAAGATGAGCCAGGTTTCCCCATTCGGAAATCCTCGGATCACAGCCCAGTTATCGGCTCCCCGAGGCTTATCGCAGATTCACACGTCCTTCATCGGCTCTTAATGCCAAGGCATCCACCGTGTGCCCTTAATAACTTACACACAATCAAGAAAAATAAGAATCTAAAATCAACAATCAAACCAACACAAAAGCATTGATTCAACGCAAATTCCAGAAGATGCTCGCGTCCACTATATAGTTCTCAAACAACAACCCACAACACAACAACAACACAAACAAAAACATTTGCATCATCACCATGCCAGGCAAACAAAGGAACAACACTAATGTGTTACCCCAAAACCCAACAATGCGCCTCATCCAACCCAAAACCAATATTCCACCCATGAGCAAAACCACCCACCCGACACTCGCGGGTAGCATGGCCAACTAAATGTGCTCCTTAGAAAGGAGGTGATCCAGCCGCACCTTCCGGTACGGCTACCTTGTTACGACTTAGTCCCAATCGCCAATCCCACCTTAGACGGCTCCCTCCCAAAAGGGTTAGGCCACCGGCTTTGGGTGTTACCAACTTTCGTGACTTGACGGGCGGTGTGTACAAGGCCCGGGAACGTATTCACCGCAGCGTTGCTGATCTGCGATTACTAGCGACTCCGACTTCATGGGGTCGAGTTGCAGACCCCAATCCGAACTGAGACCGGCTTTTAGGGATTAGCTCCACCTCACAGTATCGCAACCCTCTGTACCGGCCATTGTAGCATGCGTGAAGCCCAAGACATAAGGGGCATGATGATTTGACGTCATCCCCACCTTCCTCCGAGTTGACCCCGGCAGTCTCCTATGAGTCCCCACCATAACGTGCTGGCAACATAGAACGAGGGTTGCGCTCGTTGCGGGACTTAACCCAACATCTCACGACACGAGCTGACGACAACCATGCACCACCTGTATACCAGCCCCGAAGGGAAACACCATCTCTGATGCGGTCCAGTATATGTCAAGCCTTGGTAAGGTTCTTCGCGTTGCATCGAATTAATCCGCATGCTCCGCCGCTTGTGCGGGCCCCCGTCAATTTCTTTGAGTTTTAGCCTTGCGGCCGTACTCCCCAGGCGGGGCACTTAATGCGTTAGCTACGGCGCGGAAAACGTGGAATGTTCCCCACACCTAGTGCCCAACGTTTACGGCATGGACTACCAGGGTATCTAATCCTGTTCGCTCCCCATGCTTTCGCTTCTCAGCGTCAGTTACAGCCCAGAGACCTGCCTTCGCCATCGGTGTTCCTCCTGATATCTGCGCATTCCACCGCTACACCAGGAATTCCAGTCTCCCCTACTGCACTCTAGTCTGCCCGTACCCACTGCAATACACGGAGTTAAGCTCCGGCCTTTCACAGCAGACGCGACAAACCGCCTACAAGCTCTTTACGCCCAATAATTCCGGACAACGCTCGCGCCCTACGTATTACCGCGGCTGCTGGCACGTAGTTAGCCGGCGCTTTCTCTGCAGGTACCGTCAATCTCTCTTCTTCCCTGCTAACAGAGGTTTACAACCCGAAGGCCGTCATCCCTCACGCGGCGTCGCTGCATCAGGCTTGCGCCCATTGTGCAATATTCCCCACTGCTGCCTCCCGTAGGAGTCTGGGCCGTGTCTCAGTCCCAGTGTGGCCGGTCACCCTCTCAGGCCGGCTACCCGTCGTCGCCTTGGTGAGCCGTTACCTCACCAACAAGCTGATAGGCCGTGAGCCCATCTATAACCACTACATAACGCTTTCCACCAACACCCCATGCGGAGATTGGTCGTATCCGGTATTAGACCCAGTTTCCCAGGCTTATCCCAGAGTTAAAGGTAGGTTACTCACGTATTACTCACCCGTTCGCCACTAATCCACCTAGCAAGCTAGGCTTCATCGTTCGACTTGCATGTGTTAAGCACGCCGCCAGCGTTCGTCCTGAGCCAGAATCAAACTCTCCGTTGAAAAAATAGAAAAGCTTGATAATCTGATCTCAAACAGCGAATCACACACGGGGGTGCGTGACTCAAGCTGACTAAATTTGAAACCATTTGATGATTATCAAATATAAATAAATATTTGGTATTAGTTTCAGTTTCCATCACCATTCGGTGATTTTATTGAACAAAGCACACTATTGAGTTCTCAAGCAACACACCGATTCAACACCTCAACTTACTCTTTCGAGAAGTCTTACCGTTGAACGGTCATTCATGTTATTTCGTTATCACCGCGTTCCCGCGGCAACTCAATCAACTATACCAGCGTTTTGTATGTCATGCAAATCCGTTTTCCGTGATTCGCACCACAAAGTTTCTTTCCTAAACTCTTCCATCATCACCAACAGGCAAATCGGATTTCCTTCAAGTAAGAAACCAAAACACTATACAATTGAAAGTCATTCAACCGCTTCTGACTAGGAGAAACACCGAAGAAGTTCTTCGTTTTTTCCTCCTC
>NZ_JAPWAI010000012.1:0-6464 GCF_041432785.1 Rothia sp. 27098_8_29 | reverse complement strand
TTGCCGGAGCCTGCGCCCGCGACGATGAGCAGGGGCGAGCCGGAGTGCAGCACGGCTTCTTCCTGGCGTTCGTTGAGCCCTGCGGTGAGGGAGGCTGGGTCCACCGCATTGAGGCTGTGGGCCCGTTCGCCGTAGGGGTCGGCGGGGTCGAAGTCCTCGCCGTAGCCGCCGATGCGGTAGGCGGGTGGCATGAAGTCGCCGAGCGGGTCTGCGGCGGTGAAGGCTGCGGGTGCGCCGGGTTCAGGAACGGGCGCACTGGTAGCAGGGGTACCGTAGGCGGGCATGCCGGTAGGCAGGGCGGCGGGTACGTCCTGTGCGGGTTCCTCCATCACCGGAGCATCCATCACTGTGGCGTCCATGGGAAGGGCGTAGTAGTCGTCCTCGGCAGGGGGTACGTCGTAGTAGGGGTCGAAGGGCGGCTCGTCATCCGCTACCGGTGCTGCGGGGGTGACGAGTTCGGCGGCGAACAGGCCGTCCTGTTCGGTGAAGGGCTGCTTCTGCTGTTCGGGCTTGTCGCTCATCATCTACCTCGCTGCCTAGAATACACGTTCGATATTCCATGCTACCGCATTTACTCCGCGGCTCCCACCCGTTCAGTCATCCGCCGCACGTCCTATATCGGCAACGGTAAACCGGTGGCACAGAATAGTCATGCTAGGATGACCGCATGACCCAGACCTTACCTCCGAGCCTCTCAATAGCCCTATGGTGCAATGGCTCAGCCGACGAAGCCGCACAGTTCTATACCAGGGTTTTTCGCGATGCTTCCATCATGGAACAGGTGCCCGGACTCACGACTCTAAGCATCCACGGCTTCCAGCTCTCGCTCATTAACGGTGATGACCGGTACGTCCCGAACCAGTCCATCAGTTGCATCCTAAACTTTGACCCGCTCCTCTTCGGCGGTGAGGCGCAAGCGCGAGCATACCTCGATGAACTCTACGAAGAGCTAAGTACCGGCGGTGTGCTGATGAAACTGGGTGAGTACCCTTTCTCCCCACGCTACGCCTGGGTGCGTGATCGTTTCGGCATGACCTGGCAGCTGATGCTTACCAATCCTGCAGGCGACCCGCGACCCTTCGTCGTGCCTTCTTTCATGTTTGGCGGCACGAATCACGGCAATGCAGAGGAAGCCACCAACGGCTGGATTTCCATGTTTGATGATGCCCGCCGCGGCACCCTGTACCACTATCCGGAAGGTAGCCCCTTTGAGGCAGATGCGGTCATGTTTACCGACTTCAACCTGCACGGCACCTGGATGGCGGCTGCTGATTCCAGCACTTTCCACGATTTCACATTCACGCCTGGGGTTTCGGTAGTTCTTTCGTGCCGTACTCAGGAGGAGATTGATTACTATTGGGAGCAGCTCTCGGCTATACCTGAGGCGGAGCGTTGCGGCTGGTGTGTAGATCGCTGGGGTATTTCTTGGCAGGTTGTCCCGCACAATATTGCTGAGCTGATGGCAGATAAGGCCTCTCGCGAGAAGATCCTGCTGATGGGCAAGATTGACCTGTCTCAGCTATAACAACGTGTTTTCTTGAGTGCTCGTTACGTGCAGAAACAGAGAAACCGCCCGCGCCTGCTAATGCAAGCGACGGGCGGTTTTCTCGTACCGGCGTGACTACCGGTTCTGTGTGCCCCCGAGACGATTCGAACGTCCGACACCTTCTTTAGGAGAGAAGTGCTCTATCCCCTGAGCTACGAGGGCGTACCTATCCAGTATAAAGCACCCCGCACCGCGAGTCCGCACAGCCCGCCCAAGCGCCAGCATCCACCGGTAGTCGCGCCACATCCATCCCCTGCCCCAATCCCTGCCCCAATCCGTGTTCACCGCCCTGTGTTCACCGCCTGAGGACACCCGCACCCGGCGGCAGAATCGCTCTTACAATGTACGAATGAGCATCTACATTGACCCGCCCACCTGGCCCGCACACGGCACCGTCTTCTCGCACCTCATCTCCGATGTATCCCTGGCGGAACTGCACGAGTTCGCCGCAGCGGCGGGCATCAGTGAGCGTGCTTTCGACCGCGACCACTACGATGTTCCGGCGCACCTCTACGAGAATCTAGTACGGGCGGGCGCAAAGGAGCTCAGCGGTGCACAGCTGACTCGCACGCTCATTGCCAGCGGTCTACGGATTCCCCTGAAGGAACGCCCGGAAAAGATTCGCCCGCGTCTGCTTCGCGCCTGGGAGGCGGCGTTTGCGCCCCGCCTTAATACACCCCGCCTCAAGCATGTGGAGGCTCCTTCCGTGAGCCAAGCTCAACTCACGGCGCAGGTAGCGGAACTGGGTGAGAGCCTGTTGCAGGCGTGGGAGCAGCCGCACCGCGCCTACCACCACAGCGGGCACCTTTCGCAGATGCTCACCGATCTGGACCGTCTCTACGCACACCGCACGCAGGGTTCTACTCCCCTGGCGTTGGTTTTGGCGGCGTGGTTCCACGACGCGGTGTACGAGGGCGCGCCGGGTGAGGATGAGCGCCGTAGCGAGCAGCTGGCGAACACCTCCCTGGAGCCGCTGGTTACCGCGGGCCTGCTCAGTGGTGACGAGCTGCAGATGGTGAGCCTTCTGGTGCGTGCCACGGCAACCCACGAGCTGCCCGAGTCTGCCGACCTACCGGCGGGCTATGAGCCGGCGGATATTCAGTTTTTCCTCGATGCCGATATGGCTATCCTGGCGGCTGATTCGGCACGCTACCGCCGCTACCTGCGCGGGGTGCGTAGCGAGTACTCCCATCTTGACGATGAGGCATTCCGTGCCGGTCGTACGACCTTCCTGCGTTCGATCCTGGGGCGTAAGCGCATCTTCCTCTCCGAGGAGGGTCTGCAGCTCTGGGAGGAGCCCGCGCGGGCTAATCTGCAGGCAGAGCTCAGCGAGTGGGCGCAGGACCCGCAGAGGCCTCTACAGGCTCTCGCATCCTAGCCGTATACACCTAAAACACATACCGCCGAGAATGCGCCCACACTAAGGTGCGCTCTCGGCGGTATTTTCATGGATTCTCTCGGGTACGCAAAAGGCGCCCACCCCGTGCGGGGTAGGCGCCTTTTGAGAAGTATGTTGGGCTAGACCCAGCTCTTATGCGCTAAGGCTTAGAGAGCGGTGTAGTAGCCATCAACGGACATCCAGGAGGTGGGGTGCACCAGGGTACCGTTGGTGGGGTTCAGAGCGGAGATCATCTTGCCGTCGCCCAGGTAGATACCAACGTGGCTGTAGCCGTTCTGGAAGACGATGTCGCCGGGCTGGGGGTTAGCGGTCGGGCGCAGCTCGTTCTTCATTGCGTAGGTGAAAGCGGTCAGCTTGATGCCGTGCTGAGCGAAAACCCAAGAGGTGAAGCCGGAGCAGTCCCATGCACCGAAGGTCTTGCCGCCCCAAACGTAGGAGCCGCCCAGGCCGCTCATTGCGGTTGCGACGATTGCGTCGCGGGAAGCGTTACCGGTGGAAGCGGAGGAAGCTGCGGGTGCAGCGGGAGCCTCGGTTGCAACGGGTGCAACGTAAGCCTGCTGGGTCTCAGCCTGGGGTGCTACGTAGGTGGTCTCAGCTGCGGGTGCCGGAGCTGCTGCGGGAGCAACGTAGGTCTGCTGTGCCTGAGCCTGGGGTGCAACGTAGGTGGTTGCGGGGGTGTTGTAGCTGGTGTAGTCGAACTCGTAGTTGGTGTAGTCGTAGGACAGATCAGCCGCAGCGGGGATCTGTGCGAATGCGTTCGCGGGAACGGTCGAGCCGAGCAGGATTGCGCCTGCTGCGAGGGTTGCACCTGCGGTACGTACGATCTTCTTAGCCATTGGTAATTCCTCCATTGCCTGACGAGGTGAGCTGTCGGGCTCGAGCATGGATTCGCTCGGCCACCGAAGTGACTTAGCCCCGAGGCTTCTCGATTGAGATGCCGTATCCCAGCTTGGGGATTGGGTCCCCCGCTTCTGCCATATTGGGTAGACGTACATCGAAGCGTTGGCAGAACTCAGCGGAACCGCTTCGACGGTGCCCTCTTACGATGAGGATTTGGGCACAGAAACGAGAATACACAGAAAACTCCCAGTTGTCACTTCATTCGGGCTTAAATTTTGGACTTTCACCCTGGGGGGAAAACTTGGCACTCCAGGCATTTGACCCCCTCTCAATGGAACCCTTATCTACCTTTTAAGGCACTTGACTAGGCATTTCACAAGGATGCACATTCGCTTTTAATGCGCCATCACCCCTCAAGGACAGGGTTCAAAACTCTTAAAAATGACCCTTATCTCTTAAGTGTCCATTCTCAGAGATTGCTCAAACATCGGCGTTTCCCTCAGTTTCAACCTTAGATTTAAGCGAAAAACCCGAAAAATGCACTCAAGCGCAGTTGCTAAAACCTTGAGAGAGGAGTATATGCGCCCGCGCACATGACCAAACTCTGAAATACCCCACCCACTAGGCACCTCAGCTCCCCAAAACCTCCCCGCAAGGCCGAGCAGCCCTAACACGTGCACAAAAACGGTGGCACCGCCTCCTCAGGGAAGAAGGCGATACCACCGTTTAGCGTGAACTGGGTTAGCGGATTCTCAGAATGAGAGCTTAGAGGTTGCCGCCGCGCTTGACCACGATCGCGTTTGCCACGTCCATATCCAGCGAGAGAGTGTCCTCTTCACCGTCGGCGTGAACAATGACGTCATCGTTCTGACCGGCAACCACGGACACCGATGCGCCGTAGACAATACCTGCGTCAGCCAGCAGCTTGAGCAGCTCAACGTCAGTCTGAATGGACTCGGGGAAACGAGAGATAGTGAAACGGTCCTCCGGACCGGAGTCGCGTGCCGCCAGGGACATGGGTACGGTACGCTCGTCGTTCTTCTCGCTAGTGTGGCCCAGATCCTCCAGGCCGGGGATAGCGTTGCCGTACGGGGAGAACTTGGGGTCCTTGAGCATCTCCAGGATGCGCTTCTCCACCTTGTCACTCATGACGTGCTCCCAGCGGCATGCTTCTTCGTGCACGTACTCAAGTTCCAGACCAATGATGTCGGAGAGCAGGCGCTCAGCCAGGCGGTGCTTACGCATCACCTCGACCGCCTTGTGGCGGCCTTCCTCGGTCAGTTCGAGGTGGCGGTCCGGCTCAACGGTGAGCAGGCAGTGCTTCTCCATGCGTGCCACAGTCTGGGAAACGGTCGGGCCGGAGTGCTCGAGTCGTTCAGCGATGCGCGCACGCATGGGGACGATGCCCTCTTCCTCCAGTTCGAGGATGGTGCGCAAATACATCTCTGTGGTATCGATGAGGTCTGTCATATATCTCTCCCAGCTTTCACCGCAACAGTACTTAGATAGCACTGCCTAAGTCGTTACTTATTCAATAATCTATTATGTACTTTTTCAGCGGCTTTTGCCACGGCTTAAGTCATTGAGTCGCCCAATGAAAACTCATTGGACGACTCAAGACACCTTATATATACGCTTTTGCTAACCCACCCCTTATTAAGAGGAGTAGACGGTAGGCTTACTCTGCGGACTCAGCCTCAGCGGTTTCTTCCACGGCAGATTCGTTCTCTTCCGCTTTGTTCTCTGCAAGCTCAGCAGATTCCTCTACTTCAGCGGTTTCAGCAGACTCTGCGTTCTCCTGCGCGGCGTTCTCCTCCAGGTCTTCCGGGCGAACGCGGTCAGCCCACGGCACCCAATCCGGCGCAATGAGCGCGTCGTCGCCGGGTAGCAGGCCTACCTCGCAGATCGTTGCCACGCGGGAGCGAGGCGCACGTGAGAGGGTCGCGAACCAGAACCAGCCGCGGTAACCGGGCAGGGTGCACTCGAAAAGGTGAGTGCTTAGACGCTCTTCCTCGGCGCGCACGTGATGCACCAGGCCGATAGCGTGTGCCGGGGCGATTTCCTGAACGCCCTGCAACGCCACATCCTTGGCAGCGGCAAGAATCTCATCCACCTTGGAGGTGCGGCGCAGCTTGTGCGGAACGCCCAGGGAGGGGGCACTCACCTCTTCATCCAGCGGGGTGAAGGGGTCGGGGGTGGAGTCTTCGTTCTGTGCGGTTTCTTCGGCAGCAGATTCCCCGGCAGCAGATTCCTCAGCGGGCGTATCAGCCGCCTCAGTCTCCTTAGCGTTCACGGAGGGCTGAGTCTCAGCAGGTACAGCGCTACCCTCGTCGGTGCTCTCAGGCGCGGCAGAAGGCGCAACGGACTCTGCAGGCGCGGCAGTAGCGGGCGTAGTTTCGGGGAGCAGTTCAATAACCTGTTCAGACATACCCCTATTAAAGCATCTCGTGTGCGCAAACATTGCGGCCGCTCCCCCAAGCTTCACATACGCTGTGAATTTGGGTCTCAAACCGCTAAATCTGGGGCTTCGCCCACGAACAGCTGTGTGTGAGCTGATACCGTTAAATCCATGAGTAATGAACCCGTACAGGACACGCGCAGTACCGCAGACCAGGCGCCCGCGCCCCTTCCCTACGCCGGAGCTATCCGCTGGCTCGGCGCGGCAGGTGCGCTTCTCGC
>NZ_JAPWAI010000011.1:0-16638 GCF_041432785.1 Rothia sp. 27098_8_29 | reverse complement strand
TCGCTGCAACCGCGTCTATTTCCGCTGGCGACGCTGAGATCGGCAAGCTCATTGCTGAGGCAATGGAGAAGGTCGGCAAGGAAGGCGTCATCACCGTTGAGGACTCCAACACTTTCGGTCTGCACCTCGAACTGACTGAGGGTATGCGCTTCGACAAGGGCTTCCTGTCCGGTTACTTCGTGACCGACCCGGAGCGTCAGGAAGCAGTCCTGGAGGACCCCTACATCCTGGTTGTGAACCAGAAGATTTCGAACGTTAAGGACCTCGTTCCCGTCCTGGAGAAGGTCATGCAGTCCGGCAAGCCGCTGCTGATTGTTGCTGAGGACGTTGAGGGTGAGGCTCTGGCTCTGCTGGTGCTAAACAAGATGCGCGGCTCCATCAAGTCCGTGGCTGTGAAGGCTCCGGGCTTCGGTGACCGCCGTAAGGCTCAGATGGCTGACATTGCTATCCTGACCGGTGGCCAGGTCATTACCGAAGAGGTTGGCCTGTCCCTGGACGCAGCAACCCTGGACATGCTCGGTTCCGCTCGCAAGGTCGTTGTGACCAAGGACGAGACCACCATCATCGAGGGTGCAGGCGATGCAGCAGCTATCGAGGGTCGCGTGGCTCAGATTCGCGCAGAGATCGCTAACTCTGACTCCGACTACGACCGTGAGAAGCTGCAGGAGCGCCTGGCTAAGCTCGCCGGTGGCGTTGCTGTGCTGAAGGCTGGTGCCGCAACTGAGGTTGAGCTGAAGGAACGCAAGCACCGCATTGAAGATGCTGTGCGTAACGCTAAGGCTGCTGTTGAGGAGGGTATCGTCCCCGGTGGTGGCGTTGCTCTGATTCAGGCTGGCGTAAAGGTCTTCGACAAGCTGGAGCTGACCGGTGACGAGGCTACCGGCGCGAACATTGTGCGCGTGGCTATTGACGCACCGCTGAAGCAGATTGCTGCTAACGCTGGCCTGGAGCCGGGCGTTGTGGTTGACCGCGTTCGTTCCCTGCCTGCTGGTACCGGCCTGAACGCTGCGACCGGCGAGTACGAGGACCTGATGGCTGCCGGTATTGCTGACCCGGTGAAGGTGACCCGTTCGGCTCTGCAGAACGCTGCGTCTATTGCTGGTCTGTTCCTGACCACTGAGGCTGTTGTTGCGAACAAGCCGGAGCCCGCTGGTGCGGCCGCTCCCGGTGCGGACGGCATGGCAGGCATGATGTAGTAGAAATTTATCCCTGATGGGGTAAATTTCTACGGAATCCGTGGCACGCGAAGCGTGACCCGGTGGTGACCTAACGCTGGTACCCAAACCGGCGCAGGTCCACGCATCCGTATGAGGCGGGGGCGGCTACCATGAAGGGTGGCCGCCCCCGCTTTTGTGTGCCCATGCGTCCTGTCCCGGCGGTGGAGGCGGTAGAATGGCTCCTTATGGAATGCGCCTATTTTCGTGATGACCTCTGCTCCTCCTGCCCCAGCATTGAGACCGCCTACACCGCGCAGGTGCAGGCGAAGCAGGAGCATGCCCGCGCCCTGCTTGCCGCCCACCCGCAACTGCAGTGGCTGGATCCGGTGACCAGTGCGGAGGCGGGTTTCCGCAACAAGGCGAAGCTCGTGGTGGGCGGTTCGGCGAAGAACCCGACCCTCGGCATCGTGGATTACCGTACGGGCACCTCCACGGATCTTGGCGAATGCCCGCTCTATATGGAGCCGATTCAGGCGGCTATTCCGGTGCTGCGTGAGCTGATTCAGCGCGCGGACCTGACGCCCTATGACATTCCGAATCGTCGCGGTGAGCTGAAGAATATTCTGGTGACGGCTTCGGCGGCGGGCGAGCTGATGGTGCGTTTCGTGCTGCGTTCGAAGAAGCTGCTGGTGCCGATTCGCCGCCAGATGGACTGGCTGCAGGAGCGGCTGCCGAACCTGGCGGTGCTGTCGGTGAACCTGCTGCGTGAGCCGGTGGCGCGCGTCGAGGGCGATGAGGAGATTATCCTTTCGGAGCGTCAGACCCTGCCGATGCAGGTGAATGACCTGACTCTGCATTTGCGTCCGCAGAGCTTCTTCCAGACGAACACGAAGGTTGCGGAGGCGATGTACGCGCAGGGCCGTGAGTGGGTGCGTGAGGTGGCTCCGCGCTCGCTGTGGGACCTGTACTGCGGCGTGGGTGGTTTTGCTCTGCATGCCGCTTCGGTGATGGATGGCGGCTCGGTGACGGGTATTGAGATTAGTGCGGAGGCGGTCGCTTCGGCGCAGCGCACGGTCGCTGAGTATGGGCTTGAGGGCGTGGACTTTTCGGCTCAGGATGCACCGGAGTTCGCGGTGTCTTCGGGCACGGTGCCGCAGATGCTGGTGGTGAACCCGCCGCGCCGCGGTATTGGTGAGAGCTTGTGCGCGTGGATTGAGGGTTCGGGTATTGACCGTGTGGTGTATTCGAGCTGTAATGCGGTGACTTTGGCGAAGGACCTAGAGCGCATGCCCGCGTATGCGCCGGTGCAGGGCCGCGTGCTGGACATGTTCCCGCATACGGACCACTACGAGGTCATGGTGCTGCTGCAGAGGCAGTAGCGGCTTTTACTATGGAATATTAAATATCTTAAGAATCGGTATTCTAATTTTCGGGAGCGGATTAAATATATGTTATTTTCTAAAATCGCTAGGCAAATAATTGCCCTGGTTCCATTTGTTGCAATTGCAATAATTTTTCCACTCAAAGATGTTAGAAAATTTCTCTCTGGGTCAGAAACCCAGGGGGACTTGGCAAGCATTCTAGAATTTGCTATCTATTATCTAATAATATTAATTATATACTTATTATTATATGAAATTATCCTGAGGAAATTGTATTTATCTACCTCTTTAAAGTTGGAAGATGTAGGTGAGCGCGCGGTCTGCAATGAGAAGATAGGTCGTGCCCTCTTTACGGTGCGATTTAATTATCTGGTGACTAGGGTTTATAGATTTCTAAATTTGGGGCAGATAACATACGGGTATCCAAATGAAAATAAGGTTTGGAAAGGATTGAATAAGGCCTCGATTTATCGCAATATAGTCGCAATATTTAAATTTCTAATTGGTGTCCCTGTGCTAACTTCTCTGGCTCTTTCGTGCGTCTCCTTGGGTATTTTTAGTTTATCTAATATATCGACGGATGGGGCTCAAAAATTAATACTTCAATCATTGAGTATTAGAGTTGACTTGCTGGACTTGCTTTCAAAGTTGCCTCTAGTGGCCACATTGCTAGCCTTGGTGCCTACAGTTTTTTTCTTCTATTTTTATAGCCAGAAGCGCGATGTTCGAAAGATTATTGATAAAGAAAGCAGTAAACACCTCGAAGAGACTGTGTTGCTTTATGAAGGTTTGATGTTATGGATTGATAGGAATTTGTACAATGTATCAAATAATTATGATTATGTTATAAGAGTTCAAAAATCAATTATCTCTTCAAGGATGAAGAAAAAGGCTCCTAATTACGCTTCATTGACAGGTAGTACTCATTTTATCATGAGAAAAAATGATAATTTTCAATTTATTGAGTTGCCCGAGGCTGATGATTTTACTCAAATCGTTAATGGTCTATTGAGTGATAAATTGCATAGATATTCTAGGATGCTTGCTTGTAGGGATTACGATTTGTGGGAGCTTTATTGGGACCTGCTGTCACTAACGGATTCCAAGAAAGTTCATTGGTCATTTTATACGCGTTCTGGGGTTGAAGATTATATTTCTGCGATGACTGAATTGCCATATGATATTAATAAAGAAATGTTTGAAGAGGAGCGTAAACAGGAGTCCTCTATCTTGGCTAGTGACATATATAAAAAGCTCGAACTGTTGTACTCGTTAAAGCGTGGAAGTGACGCCATTAGGAAGTACCTTTACTCGTCAAGAATGGAGAAAGTCCTTGTAAGGGTTCTTCAAAAAGAAAAGCAATAAGTCATCTAACTGGGTGGAAAGTCGTTTATATCTATAGACGAATGTAATCTAGGTTTTTAGGACTGGCTATGTATAAGAGCGGTGGCATCTCGGACGGTTGTGTCCGAGGCGCCACCGCTTTTTCGTGCCTATTCTTGGGGCGCGGTTTAGCTCTCCGCTCTTAATCCTGTGCCGCGAGAATACCCGCCACGTACGCCACCTGACCCACGTGCTGTGCCGCGTCGTCAATCATGCTGATTAGGCGCACACCGCGAGTCACCGGCGGAGTCCAGGAACGGTCAATAACCTCGCTCAAATCAGCCTCGCTCAGCGTCTGTGCGTAGGCTGCGAGCGCCTCGCCGGTCGCCACAAGGTACTCCACCAGTAGCGCAGAATCTTCAACCACGATGGAGCGTGCCTGCTCGGCGGTGTGGCCGTAGCCCATGGTGTCGCCCAGCTCGCCCAGGTTGAAGCGTTCCCTGAAGCCCTGAGCCTCCCAGACCTGCGGCTGACCGTTCAGGGCGGAGAGCTGCATGTCCATTTGTCGTCCGGCGTGCCAGAGCAGCCAGGCGATAGAGTTCGGGTGCCCGCCCGGGTGGGCGTTGAGTGCCTCAGCTGATAGCCCCTTGACGGCTACGGCGGCTTCGATGCCGGGGCGGCTGGCGGCGTCACGCAGAATATCGTGGGTTTTCATGGAATCCTCCTGATTTTGCTGGCTTCCTTTAGGCCGGCTTCTTGTAGGGAGCCGGGTAGTTTTAGTCTACGCCCGCGCGGGCTGAGGGGTGACTGTGGAAGGAGAGAGGAGTCTTTGTGTTTATGGCGCACGTCGTAGATATAAAACTTGACGGTGTAAGTTTTTGCTGTCATAGTTGTACTTGTACCCGATACGGATACAACTAAGGTATGCGGCACACAACCCAGGAGGGGACATGGACACCAAATTCTCGGTAGCACTACACGTCCTAACGATGATCAGCGAAAGCGAAAAAACGCTCAGCTCCGAAGACCTCGCGCGTAGCGTCGGCACCAACGCCAGCTACATCCGCAAAATCATCACCCTCCTCAAAAAGGCAGACATCCTCAGCTCCCAGCGCGGCAAACCCGGCTACCAGCTCACCCGCCCGGCAGAGAACATTAGCCTCCTCGACATCTACCTCGCCGTCCAGGAAAGCCGCAGCATCAACCTCTTCCACACGCATCACAACGCGAACGAAGAATGCCCGGTCGGTGCCCACATCCTCCAGGCGGTCAACCCCATCTTCGAAGAAACCCAGCGGCACCTGGCTCAAGACCTCGCACTGCAAAGCCTGCGCAACGTCATCACAAACCTCTACACCGCGGCAGGAAAAACCCCTCCCGCATAACCGGCTCAAATACGGCACCAGAACTTACCGAATAACACCACACCCGAAAGGACACCTCATGAAGGCAGCACAGATCGTTTCTTACAACAAGAACAACATCGCCCTCACCGTCACCGACGTACCCGCACCCCGCCCCGCCGCACGGCAGGTACTCGTCAAGATCAGCACCGCAGGCGTCAACCCCCTCGACAACATGATTTCCCGCGGTGAAGTCAAGCTCATCACCCCCTACGCACTGCCCCAGATCGCAGGCAACGAAATCGTCGGCCGCGTAGAAGCCCTCGGCGAAGGCGTCACCTCCTTCAATGTCGGCGAGCGCGTCTTCGCCCGCCTGCCGCTGAACAGCATCGGCGCTTTCGCAGAATACGTAGCCGTGGATGCGGCCGCCCTGGCTCGCGTACCCGAATACCTCAGCGACGAAGAAGCGGCGGGCGTTCCCCTGACCGCCCTGACCGTCATGCAGGCATTCGACCTGATGGGCGCCCAGCCCGGCAAGACCATCTTCATCTCCGGCGGTACCGGCGGTGTGGGTGCCATGGCAATTCCCCTGGCAAAGGCTAAGGGCCTGACCGTCATCACTAACGGTAGCGCCTCCGGTAAGGAGCGCGTGCTGGGTCTTGGTGCTGACCGCTTCATCGACTACAAGACCGAAAACTAC
This sequence comes from Rothia sp. 27098_8_29, assembly GCF_041432785.1. Classification (NCBI taxonomy): domain Bacteria; kingdom Bacillati; phylum Actinomycetota; class Actinomycetes; order Micrococcales; family Micrococcaceae; genus Rothia; species Rothia sp. 27098_8_29. Next base: position 10,733 of record NZ_JAPWAI010000011.1, on the reverse strand, counting down.
GCTGAAACCCTCAGCGGTATCGACTACGTGCTCGACACCCTCGGCGGCGACGAGACTGAAAAGCAGATGAGCATCATGGCGCCCGGCGGTCAGCTCGTCTCCCTGCGCGGCATGCCCAACAAGGCATTCGCACAGCGCATGGGCATGCCCTTCTGGAAGCAGCTGCTCTTCGGCGCGGCAGGTCGCACCATGGACCGCAAGGCGCAGAAGTACGGCGTGACCTACCACTTCATCTTCGTCGAATCTAACGGCGCGCAGCTGCAGCAGGTTGCTGACATCTTCGCTGAGCGTCAGATTAAGCCCTCCATCGACACTGTCTTCCCCTTCGAAGACGTCAATGCCGCCCTGGACAAGGTCGCTAACGGCCGCTCCAATGGCAAGACCGTCATCTCCTTCACCGCATAAGCGCCTCACTCAACGAAAAGAAGAATCGTGTCTTACCTCGAAACTCCCACCCGCCACATCACCGTCAACAACCAGAAGATTGCCTACCGAGAACTCGGCGAAGGCAACTCGGATATTCCGCTGGTCATGCTTATGCCCTAGCGGTGGGTGGGGTCAAGAAAAAATGTGGCGCGCGGGAATAATACTCACTTCTTCCCGTTGAACTCTGTGAAGACATCATCATCTAAATTTCACAGGAGAATATTATGACCACCCCCGCTCAGTTGCACTTTGACATGGTCGTCATCGGCTTCGGCAAGGGCGGCAAGACCCTCGCCGGCGCATACGCCAAGACCGGTAAGAACGTTGCCCTCATCGAACAGTCCACCGGCATGTACGGCGGCACCTGCATCAACATCGGTTGCGTACCCACCAAGGCGCTCGTGCACCGCGCCGACGAGTTCCGCGCCAGCGGCGAGCGCAGCCTTGAAGAAGCAAACGCTGCTTACGAATCCGCCGTGGTTTTCCGTGACAAGCTGACCGGCATGATGCGCGCCAAGAACCGCGAGATCCTGCTATCCAACGAGACCGCTAAGCTCATTGACGGTCACGCACGTTTCATCTCCGACACCGAGGTTGAGGTCACCGCGGGCGAGGACACCCTGCGCGTTACCGCCGACTACTTCATCGTCAACACCGGTGCCGTGTCGGTTATCCCGCCGATTGAGGGTATCCGCGAATCTGAGCGTGTGCTCACCTCCACCGAGCTGCAGAAGCTCACCCCGCGCCCCAAGCGTCTGGGCATTATCGGTGGCGGCCCCATCGGTGTTGAGTTTGCCGGTATTTTCTCCTCCTACGGTACCGAGGTGACCATTCTGGACGGTGCACCCGCCCTCTTCGGCCGCTACGACGAGGATGTTGCCCAGGTTGCCCGCGAGATTATCGCAGACCAGGACATTACCGCTCACACCGGCGTGCGTGTGCAGTCCTTCAAGGACGGCGCTGACTCGGTGACCGTGACCTACCTCGACTCCGAGGGTGCTACCCAGCAGCTGGAGGTGGACTACGTAATGGTTGCGACCGGTCGCAAGCCCGCCACCGAGGATCTGGGCCTGGAGAACACCAGCATCGAAACCAACGATCGCGGCGCAATTGTCGTGGATGAGCACCTGCGCAGCACCGTGCCGAACATTTTCGCGCTCGGTGACGTGAACGGCGGCCCGCAGTTCACCTACATCTCCATGGATGACTACCGCGTGGTGCTCTCCCAGCTGGTCGGTGACGGTTCCCGCTCCACCAAGGACCGCAAGGCAGTGGCTTCGACCATCTACATGAACCCGCCGCTGTCTTCCGTAGGCCTGACCGAGCGTGAGGCAATCGAGGCTGGCCACAAGGTGAAGGTCGCTTCGAAGCCGGTTGCCGCGGTTGCCGCGATGCCGCGCGCGAAGACCCAGGAGAACCCGCGCGGCATCATGAAGTTCGTGATTGACGCGCAGACCGATCAGATTCTGGGTGCCCAGCTGCTGGTGATCGAGTCCATGGAGGTTATTAACCTGGTGGCTCTGGCGATGCGCCACGGCATTACTGCTTCGCAGCTGCGCGATGAGATTTACACTCACCCCTCGATTACTGAGGGTCTGAATGAGGTTCTTGCCGTCGCGGCGCCCGTGAACTAGTTGAACTAGAATCGCGGCTGAATTCGCGGTTTGTATAGCGTTTCTGCTTGTCTGAGTGCTTCCCTGCCCGTTCCGTCCGTTGTGCTATCAACGGGGGTGCGGGTGGGGAAGCATTTTTGTTAAGGCTCATATATACCTAGTAGCTAAGCATGCCCTAAGATGGTTATGAGATAAGCGCAAGCTCACCGATTGGGTGGTCAGCGCGAGAGGGCTCGGAAGAGATACCCACTCGCGGCTACACCCACCACAGCGCACCGCCTGCGCCGCGCATACAACCGAAAACCAAAGGCACGAACCGGGAGAATCATGGCACTGCCCAAAATTAAGCCCTACACCTACGTCGACCGTGAACACAGCAACCGAGTGAGCTGGCCCGTGGACCCCTCCCGCGCTGTACTGCTCATGCACGACATGCAGGTACACTTCGTCCAGGCTTTCGAAGGGGCCAACCTGGGTGAGGGTAACGACAACCCGGACGCCCAGATCAACATCGCCATTCGGAACCTACGCCGCCTCATTGACGCCGCCCACGCCGCCGGAATCCCGGTCTACTACACCGCGCAGCCGCCGCGCCAGAACCCCGAAGACCGCCGCCTGCTCATCGACTTCTGGGGCGACGGCCTGCAGAACGACGAGTCCGCCCGCGTGCTCGACGAACTGGCACCCACCGACCGCGACACCGTGCTGACCAAGTGGCGCTACTCCGCGTTCGTGCGCAGCCCCTTCGAAGACCTGCTCAAGGAGTCTGGCCGCGACCAGCTCATTATCGGCGGCGTGTACGCGCACATTGGCTGCCTGACCACCGCCCTAGAGGCGTTCATGCGTGACATTCAGCCGTTCATGGTTGCGGATGCGCTCGCCGACTTCTCGGAGGAGGAGCACCGCATAGCGTGCGAGTACGCTTCGGGTCGTTGCGCCCGCGTGCTGAACACCGCCGATGTACTCGCTGACCTGCATGCTGCAGAAGGTGCTGAGAAGGCTGAGACTGCTGAGGAGGCGCGCGCATGAGCTGGGTCATTGTGACCGGCGCGAACGGCGGTATTGGTGAGGCAACCGTCCACCAACTCATCAAGAACGGCTATTCGGTGTTTGCGGCTGACCTCGCGGAGCAGCCCATTGCCTCCTTCGGTACCTACGGGGATGCGATCTTCCGCTACCGCGCCGTAGACGTTACGAGCGAAGAGTCCGTCACCGCCCTCGCCAACGCTGTAGCGGCACTCGACGAACCCATCACCGGCGCGGTGCTCGCCGCGGGCATCGCCCACAGCCAGCCGTTGCTGGAAACCAGTTTCGATACCTGGAAGCGCCTGCACGCGGTCAACTCCGACGGAGTGTTCCTGTGCCTGCGCGAATTCGCGCGCATCATGATTGCCCAGCAGGAAAGCGACCCGGCGAACAGCCGCTCCCTGGTGACGGTCGCTTCCAATGCGGCGCGTGTGCCCCGCGCGGAGTTTGGCGCCTACGGTGCATCGAAGGCGTCGGCGGCGCGGGTGAGTTCCAGCTTCGGTCTGCAGCTTGCCGCGCACGGTATTCGCGTGAACTCGGTTTGCCCCGGCACCACCCGAACCCCCATGGTGACTGACGCCTGGGAGGGTGAGGACCGCTCCGCCCTGCCGGTTGCCGGTAATCCGGAAACGTTCCGCCTGGGCATTCCGCTGCGCCGTATTGCCGACCCGGCAGATATTGCGGCGGTCAATGCTTTCCTCATTTCGGAGGCAGCACGCCACATCACCATGCAGGAGATTGTCGCCGACGGCGGCGCGACCCTCTAACGGCACCCCGCGTCCGGCGTTTAGATGCCCGGCGCGAACCCGCACACCACTGATAGAAGTACGATGACGAACCTTCCCGACTTTATCTTTGCTACCGGCACCCGCGTTCTGCGCGCATCCGGTGCGATGACCCCTGTAACCTTCGATAATGCCCTGGACGAGGCGAAACGTGCCGGTAGCGCCGTCGTGGGTCTGATTCCTTTTGACCCTGATATGCCCGCCTACCTCTTCGTGCCTGAACGCATGGAGGAGCAGCAGGTGCCGGTCCCCGAGCAGACCGTGGCGCTTGCCGAACCGGTATCGGTCACCGGCCGGCAGAACGACCGGTTCCGTGCCGCCGTGGCGACCGCCGTGGAGCGCATGAAGGCGGGCGAACTGAGTAAAATTGTGCTCTCGCGCGTGCTCACCGCCCGCTACGCACCCGGCGCTCTCAACCTGGAGGCGCTGTACAACAACCTGCGCGCCCAGCAGCGTTCCGCGTTCAACTTTGCGGTGCGCCTGCCCGACGGCGAGCGCGGTATGAGCGGAAGCTACCTGATGGGTGCCTCCCCGGAGCTGGTGTTCCGCACCGAGGGCCGCGCCTTCAAGACCCACCCGCTTGCCGGTAGTGCCCCGCGCATTGCCGAGCCCGGTAGCGCCGAGGACGAGGCGATTCGTGACCGCCTGTTCGCCTCGCCGAAGGACCGCCACGAGCACGCCTACGTCATCAACGATATTGCCGAGCGCCTGGCACCCATCGCCGAGGAGCTGAACGTGCCGCAGGTGCCCTCGCTGCTGCAGACCCCGCAGCTTTGGCACCTGGCGACCCCCATCGACGGTGTGCTGAAGGAGGGGCTGACCTGCCTGGACGGTGCCCGCGCAATCCACCCGACCCCCGCGATTTGCGGTGCCCCCACCGAGAAAGCACTCGATCTGATTCGCCAGCTGGAGTCTTTCGAACGCCGCTACTTTGGCGGCCTGGTCGGCTACATGGACGCCGAGGGTAACGGCGAGTGGGCGCTGGTGCTGCGTTGCGCCCAGGTCAGCCCGGACGAGGCGGTGCTGTACGCGGGTGCGGGTATTGTGGCTGAGTCCGACCCGGAGCTGGAACACACGGAGACCGGTACGAAGCTCGGTAGCTTCGGCCGCGCCCTGGGTGTGGACACCCTGGGCGAAGATACCCCTTAGGTTCTGCCACGAACGCCTTGACGAGGCAGAATACAACGACGGAACGCGCTCGCTGGCATGGCGGGCGCGTTCAGTCGTTGTATCAGGTGTTAGGGGATTGAGCGCGGCTAATCGGTGAGCAGGCGCTTGAGCTCCAGGGGAGTAGCCACCGGTAGAAGCTGAGCCTCAACCTGCGCGGGCTCACCCTCGGCAGGGTTCTCCACTGCCAGGGCGATGAGCATCTTCTGCGCGTGCTCGGGGTTCTCCGCGTCGGGCAGTGCCACGGGTACCCACTGCAAGCTAAAGCTCCGCTCGGCAACCTCGCCGCCCTGATTACCGACATGGGGCGCGCTAAAGGTCGCTTGGGCGGTCAAGCTGTCCTGAGTCAGTACGCGCAGGGCGGTCGGCTCGGGAGCGTTGCTGTCCAGAAGGTCCCCCGGGATCTCCTCGTTCATGGCAAGTTCGAGCGCATCCAGCAGTGCATCGGTGAGTTGCACCCGAACCAGGGACGGCACCACGCTCAGGCCGTGGCCAGTCGCCTTGAGCACCGCCTCCTTAGCGGTCCACAGCGCCACAGAGAGCAGATGCAGTACGGGCGCGGGGCGTTCCTGCGCCACTCGCTCATAGAACGCGCGTTCTTCAGTGGAGAGCGCCAGACGCGCAAAACCGGAGAACAGGCGCGCATCCAGGGTCTCAACATCCACGCCGAGCACCGCCGAGGGGTTACGGCTAAACGCACCCACGACTAGCGGATTCACCTGCGACATATTGAAATTCACGCCCGCAATACGCGGCTTACCGTGCTTCTTACCGCTGGTGCACAGGGTGCAGGAACGATCCACCTCAATCTCAGAAGCGGCACTGGAGGGCACATCCAGACGCGCCGCCGCCATAGCGCGCATGAGCGCCTGAGTGCTCAGGTAGCTGACCGCCGCCGTGGAGGTCGGCAACTGAGCCGCATGCTGCTGCTCAGCAAGCCCCAGGTAGCTCAACCAGCTAAAACGCAGGGAACCGTACATTGTGCGGGTGGGAAGAGCGAAAATCTGCACGCGCTCGCTCGGGCGGGCGGTAGGGCGCTCCGGGCGCTGTGCGCTGGGTGTTTCGGGGGCAGAATAGCTCATAGGTTTAGTGTACCCGCCCGGCATTACGGCAATGGGCGCGTCCGAGGCTGCTTGAGGTTGTCCACGGTGGCGACCGTGCGCTACACACCCTCGCCGCCGGTGCGGTAAAGTCATCACAGACATCATTACGGACAGCCGCCCGCACAATAGAGCGGCGGCACAGAAAGAAGGTACCGTGAACAGCACGCAAGAGATCATTGCCGCCGCAGACGGCTCGGCGCTGGGCAACCCCGGACCGGCGGGCTGGGCATGGTATATCGACGACGACCACTGGGCGAGCGGCGGCTGGGCGCACGGCACCAACAATATGGGTGAGCTCAAGGCTGTCCTGGACCTGTTCGAGGCGACCGCATCCCGCCCGGAGGCGAAGCTGCGCGTGTACTGCGATAGCCAGTACGTCATTAACTCGCTGACCAAGTGGATGCCCGGCTGGAAGAAGAAGGGCTGGAAGAAGTCTGACGGCAAGCCCGTGCTCAACCGCGACCTTCTGGAGGCGCTGGATCAGGCGCTGACCGGCCGCGACTACGAGTTTATTTGGGTGAAGGGCCACGCGGGTCACGAGCTCAACGAGAAGGCGGATTCCCTGGCGAATGGTGCTGCGCGCGCCTATCAGGAGGGCCGCGAACCCGCGCACGGTCCCGGCTTCGGTGCGTCTGCTGAACCCGCTACTGCGGTTGTGGAGCCTGTGGCTGTTGGGGTGCCGATTGTGAACGCTCCGGTTGCAGAACCTGCACTCTCTGACGTTGCCCTCTCTGAGGTTGTGTTCTCTGAGCCGGAGCCCTCCGAGTCTTCCGCGGACGCCCATCTGCCCGTGCAGGAATTCACCGCAGCCGAGATCGAGAACGCCCAGCGCGGCGTGGAGAGCCTGCGCCTGTCCGGTCTGCTGCGCCCCGCCTCCGCAGTGAACGCCCCCGATCCGGAGGCGGTCCGCACCCGCAAGGAGCAGCTGGCGCTCGCGGCAGAGCGTGCCGCCGAGCGTGACGCAAAGGCGCTGGCGCGCCAGCAGGAGACCGCTCAGCAGGCATCGAACGCCGCGCAGGCGGAAGAAGAGGATGACCTGACCGGTCTGGAAGAGTTCGCGGGCATGGACCCGAATGATGTTGACCCGGCGGAACTTCTGGGTGAGACGGAAGAACATGCAGAAGAGCAGGTGGTAGAGCCTGCTCAGGTTGAGGCACCCGTGGAGGAAGCGCCCGCATCTGCTCCCGCTCAGCCCGCTGAGCCTGCGCCCGTTGCTCCCGCCGCGCCTGCCCCGAACCCCGTTGTCCTGAATCCTGAGGAAGCCGCCGCCGCAGAACAGCTGCTCGAAAGCCGCGGCTCTGTCATGGAGGCGGCGCAGCTGGAGTCCATGCTGCACGAGCGTCTGGTGTGGGTGACCGCCACCGGAAAGTCGGTGTCCCGCTCCTCGGTGCTGCAGTACCGTGAACGCGCCTTCACTCAGCAGGGTGGCCCGCTTAAGCAGGGTGTGCAGGTGCTGGATTCTTCCAGCGTGCTGGTCATGGCGGCGGTTGCGACCGCGCGTGGTCGCGTGAGCCGTTCGAGCATCTGGCATTACGATGCTGAGCGCGGCCTGTGGCGTCTGCGTTTCCGCCAGGAGACCCCCGCCGCATAAGGTTCAATCGCCTGGTTCACGGGCTTCTGAGCTCTCAAAATTTCCGTGCAATAAAACCCCGCCGCATCCTCACTTTCGAGGATGCGGCGGGGTTTTCTCAATAGATATTCGCCGCCTTCTGGCGAATCTGGCAGGCGGTGTGCCGTGCGGCCGGGACCTTTTAGCTGCCCGGTCTGCCGCCTGCCTGCGGGTGGGCCTTAGAATCTGTAGCCCTGACCCCTTAGCCGACGAACATGGAGGCGTTAGCCTGCTCGGTGTCTGCGTAGTTTACGCCTGCGCGGGTGAGTGCCTCGTTGATCTGGGTGATGGATGCTTCGACCTGGCGCTGGGTTGCGTGCCACTGGTCCAGTACGCCCTGGAAGTTAGCGGATGCGGAGCCGGTCCAGGAGCTCTGCAAATCGTGCAGGGATGCGGTCATACCGTTGACGTCTGCGGTAATGGATGCGACGTAGGATCGTGCCTGTGCGCTCTTGGCTGCGATGACTTCGGAATCGACATTGAACTGTGCCATGGTTTTTCTCCTTTGAGATATGTGAGATATGTGGGGCGGTTGCCCCGTGGTGGCGCTTGGGGTTTGGATCTCTGGAAGGGTTGAGTTCCTGACCGGAAGCTTGTTATCACTATATCTTTCAAAATGCATCAAATGAGACGAAAAATAATTATTAAATAAATCTGTGGATAAACCCGTCAGATTCACTCCAGCATCTCGAAAAAATCGAAAACCCTCCCAAAAATGACGCCGCCATGACGCGCGCTCGGTTGCTCCCGCTGTTCTTTAGCCGCGCCGCTCCTTCTTACTCGCGCTCTCTTTACTCGCGCCGCCGCGAGTTATCATCCCGCCTCCGGCGCACAGCAAAACCCCCGAACCGTAGAACACTCAAGTTCCACAATCCGGGGGTTTATGCATCAGTGCTACTTCATCAGCTGATCATCCGAGACGGGCGGCGGGTAGAACGGCAAAGAAATCACGAAGGTAGCGCCGCCACCATCGGTCTCTTCAATGTGAATCCTGCCCTCATGCTGCTCGATAATCGCAGCCACAATGGACAGACCCAGACCCGTACCGCCGGTTTCACGCGAACGTGAAGCATCGGTGCGGTAGAAACGCTCGAAGACGCGCTCGCGGTCCTCGCCGTGAATACCGGGGCCGTGGTCGCGCACCTCCAGCACGGACAGCGGGAAGCCGGGAACCTCTTCGCGCACGCCCACCGCAATCTCCAGGGGAGAACCGTCGGGGGTATAGCGCATGGCGTTGGTTAGCAGGTTCGCCACGACCTGACGCAGGCGTGATTCGTCGCCGAGCACGGTTGCGGAGGTCGGCGCCACCTCTTCGTTCAGACCCACCAGGGACACTGCACGGTCGGGTGCCGTAGCGTAGGCGTCGTTGCTAGCGTCCACCGCCAGGTTGAACAGGTCGAAGGGCGCCAGCTTGGATTCACGGCGCTCATCAATACGCGCCAGGGTCAGCAGGTCTTCCACGAGCTGACCCATACGCTTGGACTCCGATTCGATGCGGCTCATCGCGGTAGCGACAGCCTCATCGGTCGGTAGCGCGCCCTGACGGTACAGCTCCGAGTAGCCTCGAATACTGACCAGAGGGGTGCGCAGCTCATGCGAAGCGTCACCCACGAAGCGGCGCATTTTCGCCTCGCTCTTCTCGCGGGCTTTGAAGAGCATTTCAATCTGGGTGAGCATCGTGTTCAGCGAAACCGCGAGGTTACCGATCTCGTTGCTGGGGTTGTAGTCCTCAATACGCTGAGAGAGGTCACCGGCAGCGATCTTGGCGGCGGTCTGCTCCACGCGAGCCAGCGGCTCGAAGGTGCGGGTCACAATCACCCAGGTCATCGCAATCGCGGAGGCGAGAGTCGCCAAACCAAACGCGAAGGTCAGCACACCTACGAGGGCGACCACCTGGTTCGTTTGTTTCAGCGGCATGGCAATAACCATGGATGCCGCCTCCGTCAGCCCAGAAGAATCTTTCGATTCAATGGGTACGGCGAGCACACGCCAATCGGAGGAGCTGCCCACCGAGTTGACGGTGACCGCCTCTTCGTTTTGCTTGCGAACCTTCTCTTCGGTCCAGCCTTGCAGTGCCGGCTCGCTGAACTGACCGCTGTCCTCGGATTTGAGCGAGTACAGTACGTTGCCGTCCTTGTCGAGCAGGTACAGGCGGTAGGTGCTCAGGGATTGTTCCTGATTGCCGGAGGGGCGCACGGTCGCCAGCTGCACGAGTGAGGGGGCGCTGTTCTTCATCTCTTCGTCCAGCTGGTGCACCATCTGGGCGCGCAGAGCGGAAATCGCCACCAGGCTCGTCACCGCGATGGAGAGGGCGATGAGCATGGAGGTGATGAGCACCAGCTGGGTGCGAAGGGAAAGAGACTGGGGGATCCGGTCGAGGGGTTTGAGCGCCACGTTAGCCTCGAGAACCGCGAATCATGTAGCCCACACCGCGCTTGGTGTGGATGAGCGGCTCGTGGTTTTCACGGTTGTTGTCGATCTTGCGGCGCAGGTACGAAATGTAGGACTCAACGATGGAGGAGTCGCCGTTGAAGTCGTACTCCCACACGTGGTCGAGAATCTGCGCCTTGGACAGCACGCGGTTGGCGTTGAGCATCAGGTAGTGCAGCAGGTTGAACTCGGTGGGGGAGAGGTCAATCTCTTCGTCACCGAGGAACACTTCGTGGGTGTCCACGTTCAGGGTGAGGGCGTCAACGCGCAGTACGGCGTCGTCCTCGTCCTGGATGCTGCGGCTACGGCGCAGAATGGCGCGGATGCGGGCGATCACCTCGTCGAGGGAGAAGGGCTTGGTGACGTAGTCGTCACCACCGGCACCCAGACCGGTCACCTTGTCCTCGGTGGCGTCCTTTGCGGTCAGGAAGAGCACGGGGGTGGTGGTGCCGTTTTCGCGCAGGCGGCGGGTCACCTCGAAGCCGTCCATGCCGGGCATCATGACGTCCAGGACGATGAGGTCGGGGTTTTCGGCGTGCGCCTTTTCGAGGGCTTCGCGGCCGTTGCCGGCGGT
>NZ_JAPWAI010000010.1:0-17521 GCF_041432785.1 Rothia sp. 27098_8_29 | reverse complement strand
CCGAAGACAAGGTGACCGGTCTGGGTGCCGGCGGTGACGACTACGTCACCAAGCCCTTCTCCCTCGACGAGGTAATCGCCCGCATCCGCGCCATTCTGCGCCGTAGCCGCAGCGTCCAGGAAGAGGACGACGCCGTACTGCGCGTTGACGCCCTCACCCTGAACGTGGACACCCACGAAGTGTTCCTCGGTGACGAAGAGATTGACCTCTCCCCCACCGAGTTCAACCTGCTGCACTACCTGATGCTCAACGCCAACCGCGTGCTGTCCAAGGCGCAGATTCTCGACCACGTGTGGGAGTACGACTTCAACGGCGACTCCTCCATCGTTGAGTCCTACATTTCGTACCTGCGCCGCAAGATCGACAACAACCGTGAAAACCACGAGCCGCTCATCCATACCAAGCGCGGTGTGGGCTACATGATTCGCGGTTCTCGAGGCTAACGTGGCGCTCAAACCCCTCGACCGGATCCCCCAGTCTCTTTCCCTTCGCACCCAGCTGGTGCTCATCACCTCCATGCTCATCGCCCTCTCCATTGCGGTGACGAGCCTGGTAGCGATTTCCGCTCTGCGCGCCCAGATGGTGCACCAGCTGGATGAAGAGATGAAGAACAGCGCCCCCTCACTCGTGCAGCTGGCGACCGTGCGCCCCTCCGGCAACCAGGAACAATCCCTGAGCACCTACCGCCTGTACCTGCTCGACAAGGACGGCAACGTACTGTACTCGCTCAAGTCCGAGGACAGCGAACAGTTCAGCGAGCCGGCGCTGCAAGGCTGGACCGAAGAGAAGGTTCGCAAGCAAAACGAGGAGGCAGTCACCGTCAATTCGGTGGGCAGCTCCTCCGATTGGCGTGTGCTCGCCGTGCCCATTGAATCGAAAGATTCTTCTGGGCTGACGGAGGCGGCATCCATGGTTATTGCCATGCCGCTGAAACAAACGAACCAGGTGGTCGCCCTCGTAGGTGTGCTGACCTTCGCGTTTGGTTTGGCGACCCTCGCCTCCGCGATTGCAATGACCTGGGTGATTGTGACCCGCACCTTCGAGCCGCTGGCTCGCGTGGAGCAAACCGCCGCCAAGATCGCTGCCGGTGACCTCTCTCAGCGTATTGAGGACTACAACCCCAGCAACGAGATCGGTAACCTCGCGGTTTCGCTGAACACGATGCTCACCCAGATTGAAATGCTCTTCAAAGCCCGCGAGAAGAGCGAGGCGAAAATGCGCCGCTTCGTGGGTGACGCTTCGCATGAGCTGCGCACCCCTCTGGTCAGTATTCGAGGTTACTCGGAGCTGTACCGTCAGGGTGCGCTACCGACCGACGAGGCTGTCGCTACCGCGATGAGCCGCATCGAATCGGAGTCCAAGCGTATGGGTCAGCTCGTGGAAGACCTGCTGACCCTGGCGCGTATTGATGAGCGCCGCGAATCCAAGCTGGCACCCTTCGACCTGTTCAACCTGGCGGTGGACGCTAGTAACGACGCCTACGCTACGGCGCCCGATCGTGCAGTGTCCCTGGTGGGTCTGAACGAAGAGGTGGCACCGACCTCCGCAACCGTGCTCGGCGACGAATCACGCCTGCGTCAGGTCGTGGCGAACCTGCTAACCAACGCCATGCGCTATACCCCCGACGGTTCTCCCCTGGAGATTGCGGTGGGCGTGCGCGAAGAGGTTCCCGGCTTCCCGCTGTCCGTGCTGGAGGTGCGCGACCACGGCCCCGGTATTCACGGCGAGGACCGCGAGCGCGTCTTCGAGCGTTTCTACCGCACCGATGCTTCACGTTCGCGTGAGACCGGCGGTACGGGTCTGGGTCTGTCCATTGTGGCTGCGATTATCGAGCAGCATGAGGGCAGGATTCACATTGAAGAGACCGATGGTGGCGGCGCTACCTTCGTGATTTCTTTGCCGTTCTATCCGCCGCCCGTCTCGGACGATCAGCTGATGAAATAGCACTGACGCATAAACCCCCGGATTGTGGAACTTGAGTGTTCTACGGTTCGGGGGTTTTGCTGTGCGCCGGAGGCGGGATGATAACTCGCGGCGGCGCGAGTAAAGAGAGCGTGAGTAAGAAGGAGCGGCGCGGCTAAAGAACAGCGGGAGCAACCGAGTGCGCGTCATGGCGGCGTCATTTTCGGGAGGGTTTTCGATTCTTTCGAGATGCCGGAGTGATTCTATCGGGTTTATCCACAGATTTATTTAATAATCACTTTTCAGCTCATTTGATGCATTTTGAAAGATATAGTGATAACAAGCTTCCGGTCAGGAACTCAACCCTTCCAGAGATCCAAACCCCAAGCACCACCACGGGGCAACCGCCCCACCTATCTCACATATCTCAAAGGAGAAAAACCATGGCACAGTTCAATGTCGATTCCGAAGTCATCGCAGCCAAGAGCGCACAGGCACGATCCTACGTCGCATCCATCACCGCAGACGTCAACGGTATGACCGCATCCCTGCACGATTTGCAGAGCTCCTGGACCGGCTCCGCATCCGCTAACTTCCAGGGCGTACTGGACCAGTGGCATGCAACCCAGCGCCAGGTCGAAGCATCCATCACCCAGATCAACGAGGCACTCACCCGCGCAGGCGTAAACTACGCAGACACCGAGCAGGCTAACGCCTCCATGTTCGTCGGCTAAGGGGTCCGGGCTACAGATTCTAAGGCCCACCCGCAGGCAGGCGGCAGACCGGGCAGCTAAAAGGTCCCGGACGCACAGCACACCGCCCGCTAGATTCGCCAGAAGGCGGCGAACATCTATTGAGAAACCCCCGCCACATCCTCGAAAGTGAGGATGCGGCGGGGTTTTAATGTACAGAAATCTTTGGGCCCAAGAGCCCATTCCTTAGGAGCAGAGCCTTAGGAGCTGAGCTTTAGGAAGCAGGGGTCTCCTGACGGAAACGCAGACGCCACAGGCCGCGCTCAGCGTCGTAATGCCAGATGCTCGAACGGCTCACGCGACCACGCGCGGTCGCAACCGCCGCCATGACCAGCACGCTGGAAGAATCCAGTACCTGCACACCCTGCTTGAGCGGGGCACCCTGCTGAGTGAAGGCGCGTTCGCGGTACTGCAGCACCGAGGAGCGGGACACCGACTTGCCGGTAGCGGTCACCCACACCAGACGCTCGTGCAGCATGGACTCCAGCTGCGCCGCCTCCATGACGGAGCCGCGGCTTTCGAGTAGTTGTTCTGCGGCGGCGGCTTCCTCGGGGTTCAGAGCGGGTGCCGCAGGAGCAGACGGTGCGGGCTCAGCGGGCTGGGAAGGAGCAGGCTGAGCGGGAGCATCCTGAACGGGCTCCGCGGCCGGATCTACCGCCTGCTCTTCTGCATGTCCTTCGGTCTCACCCAGCAGTTCCGCCGGGTCAACATCGTTCGGATCCATGCCGGCGAACTCTTCCAGACCGGTCAGGTCATCCTCTTCTTCCGCCTGCGCGGCAGTGGATGCCTGCTGAGCGGTCTCCTGCTGGCGAGCCAGCACCTTTGCGTCATGCTCGGCGGCACGCTCCGCCGCGAGCGCCAGCTGCTCCTTGCGGGTGCGAACCGCCTCCGGATCGGGGGCGTTCACCGCGGAGGCGGGGCGCAGCAGACCTGATAGGCGCAGGCTCTCCACGCCGCGCTGGGCGTTCTCAATCTCGGCTGCGGTGAATTCCTGTACGGGCAGGTGGGCATCCGCCGAAGATTCAGAAAGTACAGGCTCAGCCGCGGGAGCGTTCACAATCGGTGCCTCAACAGGTTCAGCGGCAGGTTCACCAGAGGCACCGAAGCCGGGGCCGTGCGCAGGTTCGCGGCCCTCCTGATAGGCGCGCGCGGCACCATTCGCCAGGGAATCCGCCTTCTCGTTGAGCTCGTGACCCGCGTGGCCCTTCACCCAAATAAACTCGTAGTCGCGGCCGGTCAGCGCCTGATCCAGCGCCTCCAGCAGGTCGCGGTTGAGCACGGGCTTGCCGTCAGACTTCTTCCAGCCCTTCTTCTTCCAGCCGGGCATCCACTTGGTCAGCGAGTTAATGACGTACTGGCTATCGCAGTACACGCGCAGCTTCGCCTCCGGGCGGGATGCGGTCGCCTCGAACAGGTCCAAGACCGCCTTGAGCTCACCCATGTTGTTGGTGCCGTGCGCCCAGCCGCCGCTCGCCCAGTGGTCGTCGTCGATATACCATGCCCAGCCCGCCGGTCCGGGGTTGCCCAGCGCCGAGCCGTCTGCGGCGGCAATGATTTCTTGCGTGCTGTTCACGGTACCTTCTTTCTAAGCTGCCACCCCTCTAGCGTGCAGGCGGCAGTCCGTAATGATGTCTGTGATGACTTTACCGCACCGGCGGCGAGGGTGCGTAGCGCGCGGTCACGGCTGTGGACAACCTATAGGAGCCCACCATAGCCGGGCGGGTACACTAAACCTATGAGCTATTCTGCCCCCGAAACACCCAGCGCACAGCGCCCGGAGCGCCCTACCGTCCGCCCGAGCGAGCGCGTGCAGATTTTCGCTCTTCCCACCCGCACGATGTACGGTTCCCTGCGTTTTAGCTGGTTGAGCTACCTGGGGCTTGCTGAGCAGCAGCATGCGGCGCAGTTGCCGACCTCCACGGCGGCGGTCAGCTACCTGAGCACTCAGGCGCTCATGCGCGCTATGGCGGCAGCTCGTCTGGATGTGCCGTCCAGTGCTGCTTCTGAGATTGAGGTGAATCGTTCCTGCACCCTGTGCACCAGCGGTAAGAAGCACGGTAAGCCGCGTATTGCGGGCGTAAATTTCAATATGTCGCAGGTGAATCCGCTGGTGGTGGGTGCGTTTAGCCGTAATTCCTCGGCGGTGCTCGGCGTGGATGTTGAGACCCTGGATGCTCGCTTGTTCTCCGGTTTTGCGCGCCTGGCGCTCTCCGATGAAGAACGCACGTTCTATGAGCGGGTGGCGCAGGAACGCCCCGCGCCCGTACTGCACCTGCTCTCTGTGGCGCTGTGGACCGCTAAGGAGGCGGTACTCAAGGCGACCGGCCACGGCCTGAGCGTAGTGCCGTCCCTGGTTCGGGTGCAGCTCACCGATGGCCTGCTGGATGCGCTCGAACTTGCCATGAACGAGGAGGTCCCGGGGGACCTTCTGGGCGGTGGCACCCCCGAGCCTGGCGCCCTGCGCGTACTGACTCAGGACAGCTTGACCGCCCAAGCGACCTTTAGCGCGCCCGCGGCTCAGGGCGGCGGCGATCAGGGCGGTAATCAGGGTGGCGAGGCTGCCGAGCGAAGCTTTAGCCTGCAGTGGGTACCCGTGGCGCTCCCCGACGCGGAGAACCCCGAGCACGTGCAGAAGATGCTCATCGCCCTGGCCGTTGAGAACCCCGCCGAGGGCGATCCCGCGCAGGTTGAGGTCGAGCTTCTGCCCGTGGCCACTCCCCTGGAGCTCAAGCGCCTGCTCACCGATTAGCCACGCTCAATCCCCTACCAACTCATACAACGACGGAACGCGCCCGCCATGCCAGCGAGCGCGTTCGGTCGCTTCCACCCCGCGCGGGGCGGTTCGAAAAGAGTTTTAGGGCGTATCTTCGCCCAGAGTCTCCACGCCCAGGGCGCGGCCGAAGCTACCGAGCTTCGTGCCGGTCTCCGTGTGCTCCAGCTCCGGGTCGGACTCAGCCACAATACCCGCACCCGCGTACAGCACCGCCTCGTCCGGGCTGACCTGGGCACAGCGTAGCACCAGCGCCCACTCGCCATTACCCTCGGCGTCCATGTAGCCGACCAGGCCGCCAAAGTAGCGGCGCTCGAAAGACTCCAGCTGGCGAATCAGCTCCAGCGCCTTCTCAGTGGGGGCACCGCAAATCGCGGGGGTCGGGTGGATCGCGCGGGCACCGTCCAGGCAGGTCAGCCCCTCCTTCAGCACGCCGTCGATGGGGGTCGCCAGGTGCCACAGCTGCGGGGTCTGCAGCAGCGAGGGCACCTGCGGCACGTTCAGCTCCTCGGCGATGGGTGCCAGGCGCTCGGCAATGTCGTTGATGACGTAGGCGTGCTCGTGGCGGTCCTTCGGCGAGGCGAACAGGCGGTCACGAATCGCCTCGTCCTCGGCGCTACCGGGCTCGGCAATGCGCGGGGCGCTACCGGCAAGCGGGTGGGTCTTGAAGGCGCGGCCCTCGGTGCGGAACACCAGCTCCGGGGAGGCACCCATCAGGTAGCTTCCGCTCATACCGCGCTCGCCGTCGGGCAGGCGCACCGCAAAGTTGAACGCGGAACGCTGCTGGGCGCGCAGGTTGTTGTACAGCGCCTCCAGGTTGAGAGCGCCGGGTGCGTAGCGGGCGGTGAGCACACGCGAAAGCACGATCTTGCTCAGCTCACCGGCCTTCATGCGCTCCACGGCGGTCGCCACGGCGGCACGGAACCGGTCGTTCTGCCGGCCGGTGACCGATACCGGCTCAGCAAGCGCCACGGTCTGATCGGGGACCGGTACCTGCTGCTCCTCCAGGCGTTCGGGCACGAAGAGGTAGGCGGGCATGTCCGGGTCAAAAGGAATCAGACCCACGACGGCGCTACCGGCACGTTTCGCCTCGTCCAGGGCATTATCGAAGGTGACAGGGGTCATCGCACCGGACGCGCGCAGTACGCGGGTGCCGGTGGCAAAGATAAAGTCGGGAAGGTTCGTCATCGTACTTCTATCAGTGGTGTGTGGGTTCGCGCCGGGAGCGCATAGAGCACAGTGCGGGCGCGGGTATATTGTGGGCGCCAGGTATAGTCCGGGTGCCGTTAGAGGGTCGCACCGCCGTCGGCGACAATCTCCTGCATGGTGATGTGGCGGGCCGCCTCCGAGATGAGGAAGGCGTTGACCGCCGCAATATCCGCCGGGTCGGCAATACGGCGCAGCGGAATGCCCAGACGGAACGTTTGCGGGTTACCGGCAACCGGCAGGGCGGAGCGGTCCTCGCCCTCCCAGGCGTCAGTCACCATAGGGGTTCGGGTGGTGCCGGGGCAGACCGAGTTCACGCGAATACCGTGCGCGGCAAGCTGCAGACCGAAGCTGGAACTCACGCGCGCCGCCGAGGCCTTCGATGCACCGTAGGCACCAAACTCCGCGCGGGGCACACGTGCCGCGTTGGAGGCGACCGTCACCAGGGAGCGGCTGTTCGCCGGGTCGCTCTCCTGCTGGTCAATCATGATGCGCGCGAATTCGCGCAGACACAGGAACACGCCGTCGGAGTTGACCGCGTGCAGACGCTTCCATGTGGCGAAACTGGTTTCCAGTAGCGGCTGGCTGTGGGCGATGCCCGCGGCGAGCACCGCGCCGGTGATGGGTTCGTCGAGTGCCGCTACAGCGTTGGCGAGGGCGGTGACGGACTCTTCGCTCGTAACGTCTACGGCGCGGTAGCGGAAGATCGCGTCCCCGTAGGTACCGAAGGAGGCAATGGGCTGCTCCGCGAGGTCAGCCGCAAACACCGAATAACCGTTCTTGATGAGCTGGTGGACGGTTGCCTCACCAATACCGCCGTTCGCGCCGGTCACAATGACCCAGCTCATGCGCGCGCCTCCTCAGCAGTCTCAGCCTTCTCAGCAGTCTCAGCCTTCTCAGCACCTTCTGCAGCATGCAGGTCGGCAAGTACATCGGCGGTGTTCAGCACGCGGGCGCAACGACCCGAAGCGTACTCGCACGCCGTGCGGTGCTCACCTTCCGAGAAGTCGGCGAGCGCATCCGCGACCATGAACGGCTGAATATCGCGCATGAACGCCTCCAGGGCGGTGGTCAGGCAGCCAATGTGCGCGTACACGCCGCCGATAATGAGCTGATCGCGGCCAGACTCCTTGAGCAGGTCCTCGAAGGGGCTGCGCACGAACGCGGAGTAGCGCCACTTGGTCAGCACGGTGTCGCGGTCGGTGGGTGCCAGTTCGTCGAGGATGCGGGCGGACTCGTCGTTCTGCAGGCCGTCGCCCCAGAAGTCGATGAGCAGACGGCGGTCTTCGGGGTTCTGGCGCGGCGGCTGTGCGGTGTAGTAGACCGGGATTCCGGCGGCGTGGGCGGCGTCAATGAGGCGGCGCAGGTTCCGAATGGCGATGTTAATCTGGGCGTCCGGGTTGTTGTTACCCTCACCCAGGTTGGCCCCTTCGAAAGCCTGGACGAAGTGTACCTGCATGTCGTGTACGAGCAGTACAGCGCGGGAGGGGTCCACGGGCCAGCTCACGCGGTTGCTGTGTTCACGGTCGACGTAGGTGTAGGGCTTGATTTTGGGCAGTGCCATGATTCTCCCGGTTCGTGCCTTTGGTTTTCGGTTGTATGCGCGGCGCAGGCGGTGCGCTGTGGTGGGTGTAGCAGCGAGTGGGTGTCTCCTCCGAGCCCTCTCGCGCTGACCACCCAATCGGTGAGCTTGCGCTTATCTCATAACCATCTTAGGGCATGCTTAGCTACTAGGTATATATGAGCCTTAACAAAAATGCTTCCCCACCCGTACCTCCGTTGACAGCACAACGGGCGGAACGGGCAGGGAAGCACTCAGACAAGCAGAAACGCTATACGAACCGCGAATCCAGACGCGATTCTAGTTCGACTAGTTCACGGGCACCGCGACGGCAAGAACCTCATTCAGACCCTCAGTGATCGAGGGGTGAGTGTAAATCTCATCGCGCAGCTGCGAAGCGGTAATGCCGTGGCGCATCGCCAGAGCCACCAGGTTAATAACCTCCATGGACTCGATTACCAGCAGCTGGGCACCCAGAATCTGGTCGGTCTGCGCGTCAATCACGAACTTCATGATGCCGCGCGGGTTCTCCATAGTCTTAGCGCGCGGCATCGCAGCAACTGCGGCGACCGGCTTCGAAGCAACCTTCACCTTGTGGCCAGCCTCGATTGCTTCACGCTCAGTCAGACCCACGGAGGACAGCGGCGGGTTCATGTAGATGGTCGAAGCCACTGCCTTACGGTCCTTAGTGGAGCGGGAACCGTCACCAACCAGCTGAGAAAGCACCACGCGGTAGTCATCCAGCGAAATGTAGGTGAACTGCGGGCCGCCGTTCACGTCACCGAGCGCAAAAATGTTCGGCACGGTGCTG
This sequence comes from Rothia sp. 27098_8_29, assembly GCF_041432785.1. Classification (NCBI taxonomy): domain Bacteria; kingdom Bacillati; phylum Actinomycetota; class Actinomycetes; order Micrococcales; family Micrococcaceae; genus Rothia; species Rothia sp. 27098_8_29. The sequence continues at coordinate 8,519 of NZ_JAPWAI010000010.1, read as the reverse complement.
CGCAGGTGCTCATCCACAACAATTGCGCCGCGGTCGTTGGTTTCGATGCTGGTGTTCTCCAGGCCCAGACCCTCGGTGGCGGGCTTGCGGCCGGTTGCAACCATCACGTAGTCCACCTCCAGCTGCTGAGTAGCGCCCTCGGAGTCGAGGTAGGTCACGGTCACCGAGTCAGCGCCGTCCTTGAAGGACTGCACGCGCACGCCGGTATGAGCGGTAATGTCCTGATCTGCGATAATCTCGCGGGCAACCTGGGCAACGTCCTCATCGTAGCGTCCGAAGAGGGCGGGGGCACCGTCCAGAATGGTTACCTCAGTGCCGTAGGAGGAGAAAATACCGGCAAACTCAACACCGATGGGGCCGCCACCGATGATGCCCAGGCGCTTGGGGCGCGGGGTGAGCTTCTGCAGCTCGGTGGAGGTGAGCACACGCTCAGATTCGCGGACGCCCTCAATCGGCGGGATGACCGACACGGCGCCGGTGTTGACGATGAAGTAGTCGGCGGTAACGCGCAGGGTGTCCTCGCCCGCGGTAACCTCAACCTCGGTGTCGGAGATGAAGCGTGCGTGACCGTCAATGAGCTTGGCAGTCTCGTTGGACAGCAGGATTTCGCGGTTCTTGGCGCGCATCATGCCGGTCAGCTTGTCACGGAAAACCACGGCGGATTCGTAGGCGGCGTTTGCCTCTTCAAGGGTGCGCTCGCCGCTGGCACGGAACTCGTCGGCACGGTGCACGAGCGCCTTGGTGGGTACACAACCGATGTTGATGCAGGTGCCGCCATACATGCCGGTGGATTGTTCGATGAGAGCAACGTTCTTGCCGGTCTTGGCGTAGGCGCCGGCGAGGGTCTTGCCGCCCTTGCCGAAGCCGATGACGACCATGTCAAAGTGCAGGTGAGCGGGGGTGGTCATACTATTCTCCTGTGAAATTTAGATGATGATGTGTTCGCAGAATTCAACGGGAAGAAATGAGTATTATTCCCGTGCGCCACATTTTTTCTTGCCACCCCAATTCACGCCCCCACCCACCGCTAGGACATGAGCAAAGCCCCTACCGCACTGCGCTGGACACACTGCACAGGAGGTGCTGCGCAGGAGGCACTACACAGGATGGTAGGGGCTTCGTATGGGACTCTAGCTTTCCAGGAACTTCAGCAGGTCCTCAGCGAACTCATCTGCGCACTGGAAGAGAGCACCGTGACCGGAACGGCGGTACATCTTCAGCTCGCTCTGGGCAACCTTGCGGTGCATATCGTAGGAGTTGACGCTGGGCACCATCATGTCAGTTTCACCGTTGACGATGAGGGTGGGCTGGGCAATGTATGCCATATCGTCCTGCGGCTGCTTGCCCCAGCGGCGAATAGCCACCAGCTGACGCAGGAAGCCGACAACCTTCATCGGGGCACCGCGGTGCGCCTCGGTGCGGGCATCCATACGGTCCAGTACACGTTGCGCCTCAATACCGCCCTGCGCGTCGTGGGTGTAGAAGATGTAGCGCTTGGGGCTGATCTTCTCGCGGGCTGCACGCGCCATGTAGCCGAAGGTGGTTCCGGTGACGGCGTCGATTCCTGCGCCGCCGCGTGGGCCGGTACCGACCAGCACCAGGCGGTTGATGAGGGCGGGGTAGGCGCGTACAACTTCCTGAGCGATCATGCCGCCCATGGACAGGCCCAGCAGGTTGACCTTCTGGTAGCCGAGGGCCTGAATAATTTCTGCTGCCTGGTGAGCCATACCGGGGATGGTGGTCGCAACAGAGCCTTCGCTGGAACCCACGCCGGGCAGGTCCATCACGATTAGGTGCTGGCGCTCAGCGAGCAGGTCAAGCAGTTTGGGGTCCCAGTCGTCCATGGTGGCGGCGAGGTGCACAAGCATGACCAGCGGAATGTCCGAGTTGCCTTCGCCGAGTTCTCGGTAGGCAATCTTCTGGTTGTTGACGGAGATGTGGCGGGTGGGGGTTTCGAGGTAAGACACGATTCTTCTTTTCGTTGAGTGAGGCGCTTATGCGGTGAAGGAGATGACGGTCTTGCCGTTGGAGCGGCCGTTAGCGACCTTGTCCAGGGCGGCGTTGACGTCTTCGAAGGGGAAGACAGCGTCGATGGAGGGCTTAATCTGACGCTCAGCGAAGATGTCAGCAACCTGCTGCAGCTGCGCGCCGTTAGATTCGACGAAGATGAAGTGGTAGGTCACGCCGTACTTCTGTGCCTTGCGGTCCATGGTGCGACCTGCCGCGCCGAAGAGCAGCTGCTTCCAGAAGGGCATGCCCATGCGCTGTGCGAATGCCTTGTTGGGCATGCCGCGCAGGGAGACGAGCTGACCGCCGGGCGCCATGATGCTCATCTGCTTTTCAGTCTCGTCGCCGCCGAGGGTGTCGAGCACGTAGTCGATACCGCTGAGGGTTTCAGCGTAGTTTTCGGTCTTGTAGTCGATGAAGCGGTCAGCGCCAAGACCCAGCACGCGCTCCTTACCGGAGGCGCTACCGTTAGTGATGACGGTCAGGCCCTTAGCCTTTGCCAGGGGAATTGCCATGGCACCCACACCGCCGGTACCGCCGGAGATGAAGATGGTCTTGCCGGGCTGGGCGCCCATCAGGTCGAATGCCTGCATGACGGTCAGGGCGGTCAGGGGAACGCCCGCCGCTTCTTCGTCGCTGAGGTATTCGGGTACGCGAGCCAGGGCGGCCGCATCCACGGCTACGTATTCTGCGAAAGCGCCGATGCTGTTCAGCGGAAGGCGGGCGAAGACGCGTTCGCCGACCTTGAAGGAGGTGATGCCTTCGCCGAGGACTTCTACGCGGCCGACGATTTCGTTGCCTGCGATCTGGGGCAGGGCGTAGGGGGTGATGAGCTTGACTTCACCGCGGGAAATCATGTTGTCGAGGGGGTTCACGCCTGCGGTGCTGACCTTGACGAGTACCTGCTGTGCGCCGGGGCGGGGTGCGGGTACGTCGGTGACGGTGAGGGCGATGTTGTTCTTGTTGTAAGAAACGATCTGTGCTGCCTTCATGGGGGTCCTTTCGGGTGTGGTGTTATTCGGTAAGTTCTAGTGCCGGGTTTAGCTGTGTTTGAGCCGGTTATGCGAGAGGGGTTTTTCCTGCCGCGGTGTAGAGGTTTGTGATGACGTTGCTCAGGCTTTGCTGTGCGAGGTCTTGAGCCAGGTGCCGCTGGGTTTCTTCGAAGATGGGGTTGACCGCCTGGAGGATATGGGCGCCGACCGGGCATTCTTCGTTCGCGTTGTGGTGCGTGTGGAAGAGGTTGATACTGTGGCTTTCCTGGACGGCAAGGTAGATGTCGAGGAGGCTAATGTTCTCTGCCGGGCGGGTGAGCTGGTAGCCGGGTTTGCCGCGCTGGGAGCTGAGGATGTCTGCTTTTTTGAGGAGGGTGATGATTTTGCGGATGTAGCTGGCGTTGGTGCCGACGCTACGCGCGAGGTCTTCGGAGCTGAGCGTTTTTTCGCTTTCGCTGATCATCGTTAGGACGTGTAGTGCTACCGAGAATTTGGTGTCCATGTCCCCTCCTGGGTTGTGTGCCGCATACCTTAGTTGTATCCGTATCGAGTACAAGTACAACTATGGCAGTAAAAACTTACACCGTCAAGTTTTATATCTATGACGTGCGCCATAAACACAAAGTCCCCTCTCCCCTCCTCTACAGCCACACCTCAGCCCACGCGGGCGTAGACTAAAACTACCCGGCTCCCTACAAGAAGCCGGCCTAAAGGAAGCCAGCAAATTCAGGAGGATTCCATGAAAACCCACGATATTCTGCGTGACGCCGCCAGCCGCCCCGGCATCGAGGCCGCCGTAGCCGTCAAAGGGCTATCAGCGGAGGCGCTCAACGCCCACCCGTGCGGGCACCCGAACTCTATCGCCTGGCTGCTCTGGCACGCCGGACGACAGATGGACATGCAGCTTTCTGCTCTGAACGGTCAGCCGCAGGTCTGGGAGGCTCAGGGCTTCAGGGAACGTTTCAACCTGGGCGAGCTTGGCGACACCATAGGTTACGGCCACACCCCCGAGCAGGCACGCTCCATCGTGGTTGCAGATTCTGCCCTGCTGGTGGAGTACCTTGTGGCAACCGGCGAGGCGCTCGCGGCCTACGCGCAGACGCTGAGCGAGGCTGATTTGAGTGAGATCATTGACCGTTCGTGGACTCCGGCGGTGACTCGCGGTGTGCGCCTGGTCAGCATGATTGACGACGCGGTACAGCACGTGGGTCAGGCGGCGTACGCGGCGGGTATTCTCGCGGCGCAGGACTAACGACAGAGCGCTAAATCCCCAACAATAGGCGCGAAAAAGCGGTGGCGCCTCGGACACAACCGTCCGAGGCGCCACCGCTCTTTTTACGTAACCCCCTCTAAAAGGCCAGGCTATATTTGAATGACTTTTCCACCTGAGGTCAGATGTCTCGCTACTTTTCCTTTTGAAGAACCCTTACAAGAACCTTCTCGGTTCTTGACGAGTAAAGATACTTCCTAAGGGCATCGCTTCCACGCTTTAACGAGTACAATATTTCGAGCTTTTTATATATATCACTTGCCAAGATAGAGGACTCATGTTTACACTCCTTTTCAAAAATTTCTTTATCAATATTATGCGACAATTCAGCCAGCTCAGAGATATAATTTTCAACTCCAGAACGCGTATAGAACAACCAATGAACTTTCTTGGAATCCTTTAGCGACAACAGCTCCCAATAAAGCTTCCAGAGGTCGTGATCTCTATGAGCAATTAACCTGGAGTATCTATGTAATTTATCACTCAATAGATCATTGACAATTTGAGTAAAATCATCAACCTCAGGCAATTCAATAAATTGAAAATTATTATTTCTCATTATAATACAAGTGCCACCCGTTAACGACGAGTAATTAGGAACCCTCTTCTTCATCCTTGAGGAGACAATTGATTTTTGAACCCTAATAACATAGCCATAATTATTTGATATGTTGTACAAATTTTTATCAATCCACAACTTCAAATTCTCATATAATAGCACAGACTCTTCGAGGTGTTTATTGCTTTCTTTATCAATAATCTTTCGAACATCGCGCTTCTGGCTATAAAAATAGAAGAAGAAGACTGTAGGCACCAAGGCTAGCAATGTGGCAACCAGCGGCAACTTTGAGAGCAAATCCAGCAAGTCAACTCTAATACCCAATGATTGAAGTATTAAGTTTTGAACCCCTTCCATCGATAGATTAGGTAAACTAAAAATACCCAATGAGATACAGGAAAGAGCGAAAGAAACGACCACAGGGACACTAATCAGAAATTTAAATATTGCAAATATAGCGTGCGAGAATGGTGCCTTATTTAAACCTTTCCAAACTTCATTTTCATTTGGGTACCCGTATATTGTAATCCCCAAATTTAGAAATCCATAAGCCCTATTCAGTAGATATTTCAACCGAATTGTAAAGAGGGCAATACTTATCTTCTCTCGATAGACTGCACCCTCACCCACATTTTCCAACATTGAGGAGATAAATGAGTGAAGCAAATTCAAGATGAATCCATACAAGAGTGAGTATAAAAATAATAATATAAAATAAATTCCAGCAAGAATTGCAACATTCGCTAGACTATCCCGAGGCTCTAACCCAAAGAAAAATTTTCCAGCATCCTTGAGAAATGAATTCATCACAATGAAAACAAATGGAACGAGTGCAATTATTTGCCTAGCAATTTTAGAAAATAGCATATATTTAAGTCACCCCTAATAATACAGAATGCCAATTCTGAAGATATATAATATTTAGCAAAAGTTGTAGCTTCTACTGCCGCTGCAGTAGCACCATGACCTCATAGTGGTCCGTATGCGGGAACATATCCAGCACGCGGCCCTGCACCGGCGCATACGAAGGCATGCGCTCCAGATCCTTCGCCAAAGTCACCGCATTACAGCTCGAATATACCACACGGTCAATACCCGAACCCTCAATCCACGCGCACAAGCTCTCACCAATACCGCGGCGCGGCGGATTCACCACCAGCATCTGCGGCACCGTGCCCGAAGACACCGCAAACTCCGGCGCATCCTGCGCCGAAAAGTCCACGCCCTCCAGCCCGTACTCAGCCACCGTGCGCTGCGCCGAAGCGACCGCCTCCGCACTAATCTCAATACCGGTCACCGAACCGCCGTCCATCACCGAAGCGGCATGCAGAGCAAAACCACCCACGCCACAGTACAGGTCCCACAGCGAGCGCGGAGCCACCTCACGCACCCACTCACGGCCCTGCGCGTACATCGCCTCGGCGACCTTCGTGTTCGTCTGGAAGAAGCTCTGCGGACGCAAATGCAGGGTTAGGTCGTTCACCTGCATCGGTAGGGTCTGACGCTCCGAAAGGATAATCTCCTCATCACCCTCAACGCGAGCCACCGGCTCACGCAGCAGGTTCACCGACAGCACCGCCAGGTTCGGCAGCCGCTCCTGCAGCCAGTCCATCTGGCGGCGAATCGGCACCAGCAGCTTCTTCGAACGCAACACGAAACGCACCATCAGCTCACCCGCCGCCGAAGCAGTTACCAGAATATTCTTCAGCTCACCGCGACGATTCGGAATGTCATAAGGGGTCAGGTCTGCGCGCTGAATCAGCTCGTGCAGCACCGGAATAGCCGCCTGAATCGGCTCCATATAGAGCGGGCATTCTCCAAGATCTGTGGAGGCGCCCGTACGGTAATCCACGATGCCGAGGGTCGGGTTCTTCGCCGAACCGCCCACCACGAGCTTCGCCTTGTTGCGGAAGCCCGCCTCCGCACTGGTCACCGGGTCCAGCCACTGCAGCTGCGGGTGGGCGGCAAGCAGGGCGCGGGCGTGCTCCTGCTTCGCCTGCACCTGCGCGGTGTAGGCGGTCTCAATGCTGGGGCAGGAGGAGCAGAGGTCATCACGAAAATAGGCGCATTCCATAAGGAGCCATTCTACCGCCTCCATCGGCGGGACAGGACGCATGGGCACACAAAAGCGGGGGCGGCCACCCTTCATGGGTAGCCGCCCCCGCCTCATACGGATGCATGGACCTGCGCCGGTTTGGGTACCAGCGTTAGGTCACCACCGTGTCACGCTTCGCGTGCCACGGATTCCGTAGAAATTTACCCCATCAGGGATAAATTTCTACTACATCATGCCTGCCATGCCGTCCGCACCGGGAGCAGCCGCACCAGCGGGCTCCGGCTTGTTCGCAACAACAGCCTCAGTGGTCAGGAACAGACCAGCAATCGACGCAGCGTTCTGCAGAGCCGAACGGGTCACCTTCACCGGGTCAGCAATACCAGCAGCCATCAGGTCCTCGTACTCGCCGGTCGCAGCGTTCAGACCGGTACCAGCAGGCAGGGAACGAACGCGGTCAACCACAACGCCCGGCTCCAGGCCAGCGTTAGCAGCAATCTGCTTCAGCGGTGCGTCAATAGCGACGCGCACAATGTTCGCGCCGGTCGCCTCATCGCCGGTCAGCTCCAGCTTGTCGAAGACCTTCACGCCAGCCTGAATCAGAGCAACGCCACCACCGGGGACGATACCCTCCTCAACAGCAGCCTTAGCGTTACGCACAGCATCCTCAATGCGGTGCTTGCGTTCCTTCAGCTCAACCTCAGTCGCGGCACCAGCCTTCAGCACAGCAACGCCACCGGCGAGCTTAGCCAGGCGCTCCTGCAGCTTCTCACGGTCGTAGTCAGAGTCAGAGTTAGCGATCTCTGCGCGAATCTGAGCAACACGACCCTCGATAGCCGCTGCGTCGCCTGCACCCTCGATGATGGTGGTCTCGTCCTTGGTCACAACGACCTTGCGAGCGGAACCGAGCATGTCCAGGGTTGCTGCGTCCAGGGACAGGCCAACCTCTTCGGTAATGACCTGGCCACCGGTCAGGATAGCGATATCAGCCATCTGAGCCTTACGGCGGTCACCGAAGCCCGGAGCCTTCACAGCAACAGACTTGATGGAGCCGCGCATCTTGTTCAGCACCAGCAGAGCCAGAGCCTCACCCTCAACGTCCTCAGCAACGATCAGCAGCGGCTTGCCGGACTGCATGACCTTCTCCAGGACGGGGACGAGGTCCTTAACGTTCGAAATCTTCTGGTTCACAACCAGGATGTAGGGGTCCTCCAGGACTGCTTCCTGACGCTCCGGGTCGGTCACAAAGTAACCGGACAGGAAGCCCTTGTCGAAGCGCATACCCTCAGTCAGTTCGAGGTGCAGACCGAAAGTGTTGGAGTCCTCAACGGTGATGACGCCTTCCTTGCCGACCTTCTCCATTGCCTCAGCAATGAGCTTGCCGATCTCAGCGTCGCCAGCGGAAATAGACGCGGTTGCAGCGATCTCTTCCTCGGTCTCAACTTCCTTCGCGGAGGAGAGCAGAGCCTCGGTCACAGCCTCAACAGCCTTCTCAATGCCGCGCTTGAGGCTCAGCGGGTCAGCGCCAGCAGCCACGTTGCGCAGGCCCTCGCGGACCAGTGCCTGAGCCAGAACGGTAGCGGTGGTGGTACCGTCACCTGCGATGTCGTCAGTCTTCTTAGCAACTTCCTTGACGAG
>NZ_JAPWAI010000009.1:0-17810 GCF_041432785.1 Rothia sp. 27098_8_29 | reverse complement strand
GCATAGCGTGCCTAATCGTAAGGAAAGCGGTATCGCCCGTAGTGACATCAGGGTGTCCGAGCTCTGCGAGGGCGGGTCCCCTGCAGGAACGAGGGCGCATACCGCTTTCCGCTTAACTCGTAGGGACAATTCCCCATGTGCAGGGCGTAAAATCGTGTATAACACGGCGGCACGTCGCGCGGTTTGTCCTGCCTAGAAACTGCCCTGTCGCCTCCTGTTTTCGCACACTCACTCTAGGAGTTTTATGCTCACCGTCTCTACTGTGCCGCTTGTTTTGTGTACGGCACTTGTTGCGTTGACTTTGTTGATTAGCGGTATTGCTAAGGCTAAGGATCCGCAGAGTACCGTGACCGGTATTCAGAATCTTGGTTTGGAGAAGATCGCGCCGACCCGTGCGGTGTCGCTGATTTTGCCGTGGTTCGAAATCGCACTAGCCGCCGTTCTGTTGCTGTCGCCGGTGCGTTTGCCTGCGGTGATTGCTTCGGGTTTGGCGCTGATTCTGATGCTGTTCTATACGGTGGTGATTGCGCGCGCTCTGGCGACGGGTCGTACTGCGGGTTGTAATTGTTTCGGTTCTGAGTCGAATGCGCCGGTGAGCCGTTATACGCTGGTCCGTAATATTGCGCTGCTGTTGGCGGCGGCTGGCGCGCATGCGAGCGCGTTGAAGGGTGGCACGGGTGTTGTGTCGACTCTGCTGGGTCTGGATAATAGCGGCTGGACTTGGGTTTTTGGTGCGGCGCTGATTGCTGTGACGTTGGAGGCTGTTCGCCGCGGTGATGCTCTTGCGCAGCCGGAGCCGCAGGCTGAGGTGATTTTGCCGGAGCCGGTGTATGACGAGAACGGTGAAGAGCAATATGTTCGCATGCCGATCCCGCATGCGGCGCTGTATCTGGAGAATGGTCGCCACACGAATTTGCGTGCGTTGGCTAAGAATCAGGCGCGTGTGCTGGTGTTTGTGTCGGCGACCTGCGCTGGTTGTGTGAAATTTTTGAAGACGATGGCTTCGTGGCAGGAGCGTCTGCCGCAGGTGGCGTTGCATCCGGTGTATTCGAGTCTGGATTCGTTGCAGACGTCGCGTAATGCGGGTACGTTGCCGGAGGGTTTGACTCCGTTGATTGACCGTGAGGCTGGTGCGCGCGCGAATTTTGGTAATGGTGTGCCGTTGGCTGTGGTTTTGGGCGCTGATGGTCTGATTGCTGGCGGCCCGGTGGCTGGTAAAGAAGAGGTTGAGGCGCTGCTTGCCGATATTGAGGCGCAGTTCGCTGAGGCTGCTCGTCTGGCTGAGGAGGAGCGTCAGGAGCAGATGCGTAAGGCGTTTGCAGCGGGTCCGTCGAATGTTGAGGGCGACCACCTCTAAACACGCTCCTATCGTCCAGCCCCTGTAGCGCCTCTGTAGCACTTCCGATAGCCCCGTCCAGCTCTTACTGCCCTTACCGGCAGGTGCCGGGTGGGGCTATGCTAGAACGTAGCGCACACACCGCTTATATGCCGCGGTCACCTTGCCTGGTGGCGGTTGGCGCATCCTCAACCCTGTCTAAGGAGTTTTTATGGCAATGATGAGTTTCAACGCTCCGGCTGAGCGTGAGAAGTCGCTGTGGTTGGTCCGTAAGGAGAGCAACCCGAATCATTCTCAGTGGTACATTGACCGTTTTAAGGCGATGGAGGCTGAGGGTAATGATATGGCGGGTGAGTCTCGTCTGGTGAATGCGTTGGCTTCTCGTGGCGCTAAGATTCTTGATGCGGGTTCGGGTCCTGGTCGTGTGGGTAAGCAGCTGCACGCGTTGGGTCACCGTGTGACGGGTGTGGATATTGATCCTGAGCTGATTGAGGAGGCGCGCCGCGTCTGCCCGGATGCTACGTGGATTACTGCCGATTTGGTGGATCTGCCGGAGGTACTGGGTATTGAGGGTGAGGCTACGGCGGAGAATGGTTTTGAGCTGCTGGTGTGTGCGGGTAATGTGATGGGTTTCTTGGCTCGTTCGACTCGTAAGCCGGTGGTTGAGAATTTCCGTCGCGTGTTGGCGCCGGGTGGCCGCGCTGTCGTGGGTTACGGTTCGGGTCCGGGCCGTGATTATGCGTTTGAGCAGTTCCTCGCTGATGCCCGCGAGGTTGGTCTGAATGTTGATAACACGTATTCGTCGTGGCAGATGCACCCGTTTGTTGAGGGTTCTTCGGAGTTTTTGGTGGCGGTGCTGTCGCGCCCGGCGAGCTAGGTTCGCGTCGAAAGCTAGCGCGCAGTACGTCTTGAGTTAGGCATACAAATGGCCCGGCGCCTGCCCCGTGTGGGGTGGGTGCCGGGCCTTTGCTGCGTCTTATGTGGCTGCGTTTCTACCGGGTCTAGTGAATGAGGTAGATGGTGCGGGCGAGTTCTTCGGGCAAGAAGGATGCGGCGAAGAGGATTGCCACGATGATGACGGCGAGTGCGGTCATGAGGCTGGAGCGCCAGCCGGGGTGCAGTTCGTTGAAGGTGATGAGTCCCTTGTGTTCTTTGTCCATGTTGACCACGTTGATCTGTTTGTAGATGGTGGTTTGGGCGGAGAGTTTGGAGGAGACTTCTCGCATGGTTTTGCCATCCCAGACGCGGCCGTCGATACGCATGAGCTGTTTGCCATCTTTGTCGACGGCCCACATGGCGGGGAAGCTGCGGTAGCGTAGGCGGCCGGCGACGGTTTTGAGTTTCTGGCCGTAGGCTTTTTTGGGGTAGAGCTTTTCGACGTAGATGGTGTGGTCGATGTTTTCGAGGGGTACGGCGAACCAGCCGAAGGTGCGTGCGCGGAGCACGTGGGTTTTGGTGATGACGATGATGGTGGGTTTGAGGACTGAGTAGAGGTTTACGCCTGCGATGGTGCCGATGAGCAGTACGAGGAGGGTGTACGGCAGGGCGGGTCGCTTGTAGAGGATGAAGGCGAGCGCGGCGAGGAGCACGATGGTGCCGGGGAGTGCCGCTTCGATGCGCCTGCCGTAGGAGCGCATGCGGGGGTGGAATAGTTCGTTGACTTCGCCGTATTTGGCGGGGACTTCGTGAGCGCGTTCTGCCATATACACAACTTTAGTGTGTGCGGTGCGTGAAACCTAGCGGACTACCTGCGTTACTCTGGTTCTATGCGTAATTTTTCTCCCGTGGAGCGGGTTCTGGCAATGTGGATGGTCGGTGTTGTGGTGGCGGTTTCTGTGGCTGCTGCGGCGCTGGTTATGACGAATAAGCTGGTGTATGGTCCGACGGGTCAGGTGCGGGAGTATTTTCATGCGTTGCGTACGGGTAATGGTTCGTATGCGCGTGGTTTGTTGGGTGCGCAGATTCCTGAGGGTGACGCCTCTTTGCTGGATGGGGATGCTTTGAGGCGTTCGGTGTCTTCGTTGGGTGAGGTGTCGTATGAGGTGGTGGAGACCAGCGAGGATGGGGAGCATGCGACGGTGCGTGCGTCCTATACGTTGGAGGGTTCGCAGCAGCATACGGATTTTCGTTTGCACCGTTCGGGCACGCATTGGGGCTTTTTTGATAAGTGGGCTATTGATGAGGCGTCTTTGCCGTCGGTGAAGGTGAATATTCAGGGTGTGGAGGCTGCGACGATTAATAACCGTAAGGTTGCGGTGGATGATGGTGCGGCGTCGTTCCCGGTGTTTTATCCGGGTGTGTATGCGGTGTCGTATGATTCGACGGTTTATACGGCGCAGAAGGTGAATGAGGTGGTGACTGCGCAGGATGCGAATCATGCGGTGCGTATGGAGTTGAAGCCGAGTGATAATGCGTTGTCATCGGTGAAGGAGCAGGTGCAGGATCATTTGAAGAAGTGTACGCAGCAGAGCACTCTTTATCCGGGTGGGTGCCCTTTTGAGTATGCGTTTACGGGTCGTGTGGATTCTGAGGTGAAGTGGTCTGTGGTGAAGGTTGCGGATCCGCAGGTGAGTGTGAGTTCGGCGGGTGTGTGGTCGTTGAAGCCGATGTCGGGTACGGCGAAGGTGTCGTTTACTCAGTTGGATTTGTATACGGGTGAGCGTTCGCAGGTGCAGAAGGAGATTCCGTTTACGTTGAAGGCGTCGGTGGAGGCGGATGCGAAGGCGGTCCGCCTCTCCTTCTAAGGACGAACGACGAGAGCCAGTATGCTCTGAACGCGACATCAGGGTGCCCGAGCGAAGCGAGGGCGGGTTCCCTGTAGGAGCGAAGAGCATACTGGCTCGTGGCTTATACGGGTTGAGAAAGGGCCGGTGTTATCCGTAGCGACATCAGGGTGTCCGAAGCGAAGCGAGGACGGGTGCCCCTGTAGGAGCGAGGATGACCCGGCCCTTTCGAGTCCCACAATCCTAAAAAGCACAAAGGGAACCGGCGCTATCCGTAGCGGTATCAGGGCGGCACAGCAGAAAAGGGTCAGTATTATCCGTAGCGACATCAGGGTGTCCGAGCGAAGCGAGGACGGGTGCCCCTGTAGGAGCGAGGATAATACTGACCCTTGATTCTTTTATAGATCCCTAGTTGATACCGCGAAGGTCCAGGACGAGTTCGCTTTCGTCTGCTTCGTCACCGGTCACGACGACGGGAATACCCCAGTCCTGCTGGTAGAGGTGGCATGCTGCGTGCTCGGGGATGTCACCGTCGGGGGTGCCGTCGCAGGCGGCGGCGCGAGCGGTGATGTGCAGGACTGCCTCGGTGATTTCGGGGTTGAGTACGAGGGTGCGGGTCAGTCCGGTGGAGGTGCCGGCGCCTTCCAGGATGAAGTTCTCGGGGGTGGATGAGATCTTCAGCTGGGTGGGGTCGCCCCAGCGGGTGTCGAGCTTCTGGCCGGTGGGCACGGTGAATCGTGAGGTGAATTCGAGGGTGCCGCCGGTGAGCTTGGTGGAGGGGCGTGCGGTGGTGATGGCGCCTTCGTCGACGTGCTGTGCCTTGGCGGGGATGGAGGCGCGTACGAGCTGGTGGGCGTTGGTTTCGACGATGATGAGGCGCGGTTCTTCGCCGAGTGCTTCTTCGACGAGCAGGTCGGAGGGTTCGTCGAGGCCGCGTTCGAGGGTGCCGAGGGTGCCGGTAACCGGGTCCCAGCGGCGGATGGCGCCGTTGTAGGTGTCGGCGACTGCGATAGATCCGTCGGGCAGTTCGGTCAGGCCGAGGGGGTGCTGCATGCGGGCGGTGTCGGAGTCGCCGTCGACGAAGCCGAAGTCGAACAGGCCCTTGCCGACGGCGGAGGTGACCTGTACGCCGTCTTCGGTGAAGGTGATGTGGCGCAGGCCGCTGGTTTCGGAGCATGCGACCCAGAGGCTACCGTCGCGTGCTTCGATGATGCCGGAGGGCTGGGCGAACCATGCGTCGGCGGCAGGGCCGTCGGCGAGGCCTTCGACGCCGGAGCCTGCGAAGATGCTGACGGTGCCGGTGACGGGTTCGTAGCCGAAGAGCTGGTGGGTGCCTGCCATGGCGATGATGAACTGGCCGGCTTCGCGGGAGTAGACGGCATCCCAGGGCGAGGAGAGCGCAATCTCGGTGGCGGGTACACCGGCGGGGATGTGGTTGGGGTCGCCGGTGATGGCGTTGTCGCCATCGATGACGCGCTGCACGCCGTTGCCTGCGAGGGTGCGTACTTCGCCGGTGCTCAGGTTGAGGGAGCGCAGGCGGTGGTTGACGGTGTCGGCGACGAGCACGTCGTAGCCGAGCTGTTCGCGCAGGTTTTCGGGTACGAGGGCGAGGCCGGCGGGCTCGTTGAAGCGTGCTTCGGTGCCGGTGCCGTCGACGTGGCCCTTGACGGGGTGGTTGATGGGGTCGTTGCCGCCGCCGTAGGTGTTGATGACGGTGTTGAGGTCGGCTGCTACCTGCAGGATGCGGTGGCGTGCGGTGTCTGCGACGAGGTAGGTGCGTTCGCGGTTGCCGAAGAGGTTTGCGGGGCCGAATTCGGCGGGCAGTTCGATGGCCTTGCCGGGGAAGGCGTAGGTGCCGGCTGCCTTGGGGCGGGGCACGTAGGGGCCGTCACCGCGGTGTAGGGTGCCCTTCGCCTCGTGCTCGGCGACGAGTTCGCGTACGAGGGAGGTGAGGCCCTGCACGTGGCCTTCGCCGGAGAGGTGGGCGACGATGTAGCCTTCGGGGTCGACGACGACGAGGGTGGGCCATGCGCGGGCGGTGTAGGCCTGCCAGGTGGTCAGTTCGGGGTCGTCAAGTACGGGGTGGGTGATGTGGTAGCGGTCGACGGCTGCGGCGAGCGCTACGGGGTCTGCTTCGTGTTCGAATTTGGGGCTGTGTACGCCGACGGTGACGAGCACGTCGGAGAATTCTTCTTCGAGAGGGCGTAGTTCGTCGAGGACGTGCAGGCAGTTGATGCAGCAGAGGGTCCAGAAGTCGAGAATAACGATTTTGCCGCGAAGGTCCTGCAGAGTGAGGTTCTTGTCGCCGGTGTTGAGCCAGGCGCGGCCTTCGAGTTCGCTGGCGCGCACGCGTACGCTGCGGGTGGTGTTCTCACTCATGGGTTCTCTCTCCTGTTGGGTGCGCCGTGTGTGGGCGCGTCGGTTTGCTGTCCCCATTATGCCAGCGTGGTGGGGGTGGTTCGCTGGGAGTTGAGCATTGTGAACGCGGGAGGTAACGGCTCGTCATATTACGTCATATTTGCGTGAGTTGAGGAGTGCGAAAGTGGTATGCACGGGTTTGGAAATCATTGCATCTCATTCATTCGCCATGCCCTCCGGTACCGATACGCCGGGGCACCCCCAAAATATTTAACTTAATAAGTTAAGCCTTACCTAACTATTGATTAACTCAATCCTTAATTTTTAGACTGGGAGGGTGCGGTTTTTCGCACACCATTCTGCGGGACTCGCCGATGACCCCGCCCCCACTCAAGGCCCGCCCTACAGGCGGCGCCCCCAAGAGAAAGGCCTCCCATGGTGCAACGTCAGCTCCCCAAGCCCAGCGAACTACTTGAGTTTATGCAATTCAAGAAGCCCAGCCTCGATTTTGCAGGTAACCGCCTACAGAGCGCACTGACCATCTACGATTTGCGCCGCATCGCAAAGCGCCGCACACCCGCCGCCGCTTTCGACTACACGGACGGCGCCGCGGAAGGTGAACTGTCAATGGCCCGCGCCCGCCAGGCCTTCGAGGATGTCGAGTTCCACCCGGGCATCCTGACGGATGTTTCCACCGTAGACACCACCACGCAGGTACTGGGCGGTACCTCCGCTCTACCCTTCGGTATCGCCCCCACGGGCTTCACACGCCTCATGCAGACCGAGGGCGAGATTGCCGGATCCGGCGCGGCGGGGGCAGCGGGCATCCCCTTCACCCTCTCAACCCTGGGTACAACCAGCATTGAGGATGTGCGCCGAGTCAACCCAAATGGCCGCCTGTGGTTCCAGCTGTACGTGATGCGTCAGCGTGAGATTTCCTACGGCCTGGTCGAGCGTGCCGCAAAGGCCGGCTACGATACGCTCTTCTTCACCGTGGATACGCCCATTGCGGGGGCGCGCCTGCGCGATAAGCGCAACGGCTTTTCCATTCCGCCCCAGCTTTCGCTGAAGACAGTGGCGAACGCGATTCCGCGCCCGTGGTGGTGGTATGACTTCCTCACCACGCCCAAATTGGAGTTCGCTTCACTCTCCTCGACAGGCGGCACGGTGGGCGAATTGCTGGACGCTGCCATGGATCCGTCCATCAATTACGAGGATCTTAAGGAAATCCGTGAGTTGTGGCCCGGCAAGATTGTCATTAAGGGCGTGCAAAACGTGGAGGATTCCAAGAAGCTGGCTGATTTAGGCGTGGACGGCATCCTACTGTCGAACCACGGCGGCCGCCAGTTGGACCGCGCTCCGGTTCCCTTCCACCTGCTCCCGGAAGTGGTTCGCGAGGTCGGCAAGGACACCGAAGTTATGGTGGATACCGGCATTATGAACGGCGCGGATGTGGTGGCCTCGCTGGCCTTGGGCGCCAAGTTCACGCTGATTGGCCGCGCCTACCTATACGGACTCATGGCGGGTGGCCGCCGCGGTGTGGATCGCACGATTGAGATCCTCTCGGAAGAGGTGCGCCGCACAATGCGCCTGCTACAGGTCAGTTGCGTTGAGGAACTCGAACCCAAGCATGTGACGCAATTGCGCCGCCTGCAACCCATTCCGAAGATTTAAACCTCTCCATCCCCGAGTGAGAAATAATTAAAGACGCCCCGCACGCATCACGTATAGATGCGCGCGGGGCGTTGGTATCCCTAGTGTGGTGGGCTGTTCTGCCCAGTGGGCAGGAGCTAGTTTTTACTTGGCGCCTGCGACCTCGGAGAGGTCACCAATCTTGGTGGGCTTGACCGGGGTCTTAGCGGTGCCACTGAAGCCGTCGATGCGGCCGGGGGCCTTCGGAGTTTCGATGGTGGAGACGTCGGTCGCCTGCTCGAAGGTCTTGGTGTTCAGCACGGATGCGGTGCCGTCTGCATTGACGACGGTGTAGAGGTTGTCCTTGGGGTTGGTCTTGATCCAGGAGCCGTCCTCTTTCACGACGATGGTTGTGCCGTTGGAGTCCATGCTGGTCCACACACCGTTATTCTGGATGCTGACGATAGCGCCGTCCTTGGATTCGAATGCAGCGAGTTTATCGGTGTAGTAGACGGTGCCGTCGCTGGTCTGCGCCTTCTTCACACCAGCCTCGTTCTTGAGCTGCTCCAGGGCTTTCTTGCTGGCGGTGTAGCCTGCGGAGGCTGCCTGATCGGCGGATTCCTGGCCCTTCTTGAGCGCTTCGGTTGCTTCGCTGGGCAGACCGCTGGGGGTGCTGATGGTGCCCTGGGTGGTCTTGGTTTCTGCCTTGGTGGTTTCAGTTGCTGCGGAGGTGGTGCTCTTGCTGGTTGCTGCTGCGGAGGTGCTTGCGGGTGCCGAGGCAGTTGCGGAAGCGGTTGCAGAAGCGGACGCGCTTGCCGATGCGGAGGAATTGGAGTTGGTGCCGGAGTTACCGCCGCAGGCTACGAGGCCGAGGGCACCGGCAATGGTCAGGGACAGTACAGCAATTGACTTCTTCACTGAATTTCTCTTTTCTGTATGCGCCGCTCTGCGACGGCGCAGTGCGTGGTGTGGTTGACCTGTACTCCAGTGTGCCCGGAGTACGCCTCCATGCTAGCACCGTGACCTGAAAGCTCCCTGAGATGTTGCGGTGCTTCCCCCCCCCCGCTTTTCGCGGGTCTTCTCAGCGTAGCTTGAAGACGCAAAACGCCCCGCACGCATCACGGTCGGATGCGCACGGGGCGTTGGTGTCCCTGTTCTGTCAGGCTATTCGGCCCAGGGGGCAGGAGCTCGTTTTTACTTGAGGCCTGTAATCTCAGAAAAGTCAGCAACCTTGGTGGGCTTGGCCGGGGTCTTAGCGGTGCCGCGGAAGCCGTCGACGGGGCCAGGGGCCTTCGGGATATCGATGGTGGAGAGGTCGGTCGCCTGCTCTAAGGTCTTAGTGTTCAGCACGGCAGCGGCGCCATCTGCCCTAACGGCGGTGTAGAGGCTGTCCTCGGGGTTGGTCTTGATCCAGGAGCCGTCCTCATCCACGACGATGGTTCCACGGTTGGAGTCAAAGCTACTCCACGCACCGGTATTTTTGATGATGACAATAGCGCCGTCCTTGGATTCGAATGTAGCGACTTCATCGTTGTAGTAGACGGTGCCGTCGCTGGTCTGTGCCTTCTTGACGCTGGAATCTTCCTTGAACTCGTTCAGGGATTCCTTGCTGGCGCGGTACAGTGCGGAGGTTGCCTGCTGGTTGGATTCCTCGCTCTTCTTAAGTGCTTCGCTTGCTTCGCTGGGCAGAGCGCTGGGGGCGCTGATGGTGCCCTGGGTGGTCTTGGTTTCTGCCTTGGTGGTTTCAGCTGCGGCGGAGGTGGTGCTTGCGCTGGTTGCCACGGCGGAGGCAGTTGCAGAAGCAGACGCACCTGCCGATGCGGAGGGGCTGGAGGTGGATCCGCCGGAGTTGCCGCCGCAGGCTGCAAGGCCGAAAGTTGCGGCGAGGCTCAGGGACAGAACAGCAATAGACTTCTTCACGGCAGATTTCTCTTTCCGTCATGCGTCGCTCTGCAACGGCGCAGTGCGTAGTGTGGTTGGGGTACAGGCGGGTATGTCCCCGGTGTACGCCCTCATGCTAGCACCGCGACCTGAAAACTCCCTGGGTTGCCGCGCGCCGGTGGACCCCCTCCCCCGCTACTCTCACAGCCCTTTGTGTTCAAGCTCCCTAGAACACAAAAACGCCCCGCACGCATCACGTTCGGATGCGCACGGGGCGTCTTATAGGTCAAGGGGCTGTTACGCTCTGGTAGCGTCACAAGCCGCTGTTAGCTCTTTACAGCTTACTTGGGCTGTGCGGGCTTGACGGGGGTGATCTTAGCCTGTGCGGGCTTTGCGGGAACCTTCGGAGCCTTCAGGTCTGCCTTCTCGCCGCCAACGATGGAGGTTACTTCACCGGATGCGTCCACGGTTGCCTGCAGGCCGCTGTTAGCCTGGATGCTCCAGGAGCCGTCAGCCTTGACTGCGACCTGGCCGTTTGCGTCCTGGCGGCTCCAGGAGCCGTCAGCCTGTACAGCTACCTGACCTTCGTCACCCTGAACGGCCCAGCCGCCATCCTCGGAAACGATAACGTCGCCCTCAACGGTGGAAGAGGAGTTACCCTCGGAGTCCTTGGACTCAACCTTGGTGCCCTTTTCGTCGGACTCTACCTTGGAGGAGTTGCCCTCGGATTCCTTAGCGTCTACGGATGCCTTGCCGTCTGCACCGACCTTCACGTCTGCGGAGTTGCCTTCGCCGTCGTTAGCCTTGACAGTGACGTTGCCGTCCTTGTCAACCTTCACGTCTGCAGTAGCGGAAGCAGAAGCTGCCGAGGTGGTTGCAGCTGCAGAGGATGCCTTAGCCGATGCGCTTGCCGAAGCGGATGCGGATGCAGTCGCGGTGGTGGAAGAGGACTGGGAGCCGCATGCGCTCAGGCCCAGTGCGCCTACGAAAGCGATGGACAGAACCGCGGTGGTCTTCTTCATTGCGGGGGCGATAGCCATTGTTTCTCCTTGTGGTTGTTGAGTATGGTGCGGCTAGTTGACGACGTACTCGCGTCGTGCGCAGGATCCTTGTGGGATTCCATAACGATTATCGGTGTAACCAACCGCGTTAATTCTATCGAGTTTGGGCATGATTATCCGGGTGCGTGGGCGTTCTTCCGCATTCTAGCGAGTGGGATAGCCCACGTTTTCGCCGGGAGTATCAATCTGTTGTTTAGCGGCGGGGAGTGGCGGGCTTGACGGGGTTAACAGTAGCGCCAGCGGGCTTGGCGGGAACGGTCGGTACCTTAATGGTGCCGCTGCCGCCGGTCTGTTCCCAGGTGCCGTTAGCTTCTACTTCAATGACGCCGTTCTCACTGGTCTGTTCCCAGGAGCCGTCAGCATCGACCTCAACGACGCCTCCATCGCCAACGCGCTCCCAGGAGCCGTCAGCTCGTACCTCAATGATGTCGCCGTTGGGTGCGTGGTAGGACCAGCCGCCGTCGGCCTTGATTTCGATGAGGGTGTAGCCGTTGGCTGCGCTGACGGTTCCACTATCGACGGTCACGGAGCCATTCGAGCCGCTCTTGGCGGAGGTCTCGCCTGCCTTCTCGTCGACCTTTGCGGAGGAACCGGAGTTGTTCGATGCAGAGCCGCCGTTGACGGTTGCGTTGCCGCTAGCGTCTGCAGTCACGCCGGTACCGTTGGCGCCGTTGACGGTCACGCCGCCTTCGGTGACGGTTACGGTGCCCTGGGAGCTGCTTGCGGTGGCACTCGGGGAGGCTGCGTCGCTTGCCTTGACGGTGACCTTGCCGTTGCCCGCATTAACTGCCGCGTCGGCGGTGGAGGATGCCTTGGCGGTTGCGGTTGCGGTGGGTGCCGGGGCGGAAGCGGAGGTGTTCTGCGCACCGCAGGCGCTCAGGCCGAGTGCTGCGATTGTTGCCAGTGACAGTGCTGCCGCGCCAGTGCGGAAGCGACGGTTGGTGGTCTGTGCGGAAGTGTTCTGGGCGGGGCGTGCCATGAGGTGGTTCTCCTTGTGCGTCCCGGAGGGTCAATCGTCCGGGGTTTGTATGGTTGATTTTCCGGTTGGATGGGGCCGTTGTGTATGGTGTGTGGCTTTTCCTTCGCCGGTGACTCCAGCTTAGGGTGTGAGTCTAAGATTGAGCTTTAGTTTGCTGTGTTTAAGCTGTGTTCGCACGGCGATGTATAAGTATTTTTCTCAGCGGGTTTGATAATCCCGATTTTTCGCTCAGCTCATGCATAGCTTTATGCTCAAATGAATAAATTTTCTTTATTTTTCTGTAGCCCATCATAGCTTCCTCTGTGAAAACGGGCCACTTTCTGTGTTTTATGGCTCGAGTATAGGGTTAGGGTCTTGAATACCCACTTCTCACCCCTCCACATGTTTCTTCTACTTCCTACCGTTCCCCCTCCCCTGTCTCTAGACACAACAAATTGGCATAACAAAAGACCCCCACCGTGAGGGTGGGGGTCTTTTATCAGATTCAAAGTCTCAAGAATTACTTCTTCTTAGCGACTGCTGCCTTCAGCTTGGAGCCTGCGGTCAGCTTCACGCCGTGACCGGCGGGAATCTGGATGGTTTCGCCGGTCTGCGGGTTACGGCCGGTACGAGCTGCACGGTCGGTGCGCTCGATTGCCATCCAACCGGGGATGGTGATCTTCTCGCCCTTGGAGACGGAAGACTCGAAAACCTGGAACACTGCGTCGAGGACTGCATTCACGGTTGCCTGGCTCTTGCCAGACTTCTCTGCAACCTCTGCAACGAGTTCGGTACGGTTCTTAGCCATTAGGGTGCCCCTTCCAGAGACTTAAGGTTTGAGTCTAAAGCGAGTGACCGTCGGTGACGACGGAAAACCGTTTAGGAACTAAAATACCAGATTTACCAGCTGGACTTGGTGATACCGGGCAGCTCGCCACGGTGTGCCATCTCGCGGAAGCGCACGCGGGAGATACCGAACTTCTGGAAGGTACCGCGGGGGCGGCCGTCGATCTGGTCGCGGTTACGCACGCGAACGGGGGAAGCGTTGCGGGGCAGCTTCTGCAGTGCCACGCGTGCTGCTTCGCGCTCCTCGGGGGTAGCGTTCTCGTCGATCAGGGTCTTCTTCAGCGCGATACGCTTCTCGTTGTAGCGAGCGACGATGACCTTGCGCTGCTCGTTGCGAGCGATCTTGGACTTCTTAGCCATTCTTAGCGCTCCTCTCGGAAGTCAACGTGCTTGCGGACGACGGGGTCGTACTTCTTCAGCACCATGCGGTCGGGGTTGTTGCGGCGGTTCTTACGGGTCACGTAGGTGTAACCGGTGCCAGCAGTGGACTTGAGCTTGATGATAGGACGGAGGTCCTTAGCCTTGGATGCCATTTACTAGATCTTCTCCCCGCGTGCGATGATTTCTGCAACAACGGCATCGATGCCACGAGCATCGATAACCTTGATGCCCTTAGCGGACACGTTCAGGGTTACCTTACGACGCAGCGAAGGAACCCAGTAGGTCTTCTTCTGAACGTTCGGGTCGAATCGACGCTTGTTGCGGCGATGCGAGTGCGAAATGCTGTGTCCAAAGCCGGGAACAGCTCCGGTCACCTGGCAGACTGCTGCCATGTTTCACTCCTTTATTGATTGACTTTTATGACGGTACGCAGTCGATGTTACTCGTAAGCGTCCCGCCACCAATGTAGAAGCACCGGGTTATTCGCCGGGCTAGAGTGTTTGAGATCGTCACGTGGGTGAGAGGCCACGCATCGATCCCCGCCGCGGGAAAAACGGTGAAGCTTATCAGTGTCGAGAGGCGTTTCCACCACTACGAACAGCGTTAAATTCTAGGTAAATACGGGGGTTCGCGCAAGCCTGCACGCCGGATTTTGCCTTAAAAATCCGCGGAATCTCGGTGTTCTGAGCCGATTGCGCCTCGTTTAAGCGAAGCGCTCGATTCGCGGATGCACGCCTGCCTTCGAGCGGCAAACATACCTATCCATTCTACCAAAAATGGGTGTTTTTGCAAGTCCAGATGTTTTTAAGGGATTCATTAACGCCCCTAGTCAGGCGTTAATGCGCCTTTTTAAGAACGGATGTTCTCTATGTGACCGGGGATAAATTACACCGGTGAAATTCATGTTGTGAGATTAACAGCTTAAGCCGGATTTAAGCCTTAAACAGCCCCGTACCACCGATTCTTGCGGTGTGCGCAGGGCTGTTAAACAGGCTTAAACACGCGTTTAAAGAGCTTTTAACTCTCGTTTTAACGCTTCCGCCCCGGTTTTAAAGGGCGGTTTAAGGGTTCCAACGGTACGGGTAACGGCGGATTTACCGTTCCAGTTACGGCGTAGATGCGGGCACAAATACGGTACAGACACAGCACGGGGCGCTCCCCCGGCATACAGTTTTACGCCGTATCGTGAGCCCCCTCAGCATTAGTTCTTAAGGGCGTTAGTTTTTAAGGCTTGCCGCGGGGACCCACTCCGGGTACTTGGGGCTCACACCGTCCCCGGAGCTCGTACCCTTCAGGCGGCGGCCAATCCACGGCAGGGCAAACTCGCGGACCCAGCGTGCCTCCTGCTCAACCTTCTCGCGAGCGGTCAGCTGCACCTCCGGGGGCAGTACCGACTCGGTGACCACACCGGGCAGGCCGAGCTGCGCCAGCACGCGGGATGCGAAGCGTTCGTGGCCGAGGTCGTTCATGTGCAGGCGATCATCAGCCCACAGACGCCAATCAAGGAAGTCATTCCAGCGCCAGTAGTCGATAATGTGCACGCCGTGGTCCTCAGCGATACCGCGCAGTAGCTCGTTATAGGTGGCGGTACGGCCGCGGGTACGGGCGAAGGGGCCCTGCCCCTGTACATCCAGGCCGGTTACGGTAAGCACTTCGATTCCTTCGCCGCGCAGGGTGGCGAAGGCTTCGTCTACGTGGGTCATGAGCTGGTCAATATCCACGTTGGGTCGCATGATGTCGTTGCCGCCGCCGTAGAAGGTGACCAGGTTGGGCTTCAGCGCCAGGGCTGCCGGCAGCTGCTCTTCAAGAATGGGAATGAGCAGGCGGCCGCGGATAGCGAGGTTTGCGTACTGCGCCTGCGGGTCTACTGCACCGAGGCCTTCGGCAACGCGGTCTGCCCAGCCTCGTAGGTTGTTGGGGCGGCGGCGGTCAACGTCGCCCACACCTTCGGTGAAGGAGTCACCGATTGCCACGTAGCGTACTGATTCACCGTTGAGCTTGCCGTTGGAGTCTAGGAGCGGGGTCGTCATTGTGTTCTTCTTTCCGGGCCTCTGTAGAGAATGACCCTTCTATGGAAGAAGCCGGCACACCCGCGCGGTGTACCGGCTTCTTCGCTTAGCTTTCGGTGCGTCCTGTTTTCCAGTATCCCACTGTTATGGGCGCATTATCAGATATGAGCGGGGGTTTCTTAGGATGCGACAGCTGACCCGGTAGCTGCGGATGCCCTCCGCGGATGGGGTACCACCACCACACTGCCGTCGTTAAACGGGTCCGCAACCTCGGCCTTCAGGCTAAAGATGGTGTGCAGGTTCTCGCGGGTGAGCACTTCGTGTGCTTCGCCTTGGGAGACGATGGAGCCGTCCTTCATAGCGACGAGATAGTCGGCGACTCGAGCGGCGAGGTTCAGTTCGTGCAGCACCATGATCATGGTGGTGCCGCGCTGTTCGTTGAGGTCCGAGAGTAGGTCGAGTAGCTCCACCTGATGTGCCAGGTCGAGGTAGGTGGTTGGCTCGTCCAGCAGTAGGATGTCGGTTTCCTGGGCGAGCGCCATGGCAATCCAGACACGCTGACGTTGGCCGCCAGAGAGTTCGGTGACCTGTCGTTCGGCGAGGGACATGGTGTCGGTGGCTTCTAGTGCCCAGGCGACCGCCTCATCATCTTCGGCGCTATTGCGTTTGAAGAGTCCCTGGTAGGGGTAGCGTCCTCGGGAGACGAGGTCGGCTACGGTAATTCCTTCGGGGGCGATGGGATGCTGGGGCATGAGCCCAACCATGCGGGCGAAGCCTTTCATGGAGTATTCGTGGGTGGGTTTGCCGTCGAGGGTGAAGTCGCCGTTGAGCGGCTTGAGTAGTCGGGAGACACCGCGTAGCAGGGTGGATTTACCGCAGCCGTTGGGGCCGATGATGGCGGTGATTTTGCCCTTGGGGAATTCGAGGGAGAGGTCTTTGACGATGGTGGTTTCGCCGTAGCCGAGGCTGACGTTCTCAACTTTGAGGGTGCGTTCGGTGATTTCTTTCATGGCGTCCTTTCTTCTCTAAGGCTTTTCCCAGAAGCCTCCTAACTTAGCCTATCCTAATTTCGGGTCAGAAAATAGCGAATCCCCCGCACTGTTCATACTTCTGTAGAACAGCACGGGGGATTCGCTATATTGGCGACCTTTAAAGGTTCACTTTTCCGCTCACGAGCCAGCCGCCTTCCGCTGCACGCTGGAAGACTTCCTGAGCCATGGTGCGGCTGTAGGTCTTGGAGACATGGTTGTCGTCGATGTAGACGTAGATGTTTCCAACCACGGGGCTGCACATGCCGTCCGGGCAGTACACGTCCTTCAGGTCCACCATGACGGCACCCTGGTTGCGGTACTTGTCGAAGATTTCCTTTGCAGGGTTTTCGGCAGCGTACTTGTCGCTTGCGGGTCGTGCGCAGGAGCTCTTGTCGGCACCGGCCTTCTGAGCGCATTCGTAGATGTTGTACTCGAAGCGCGGGTTATCGCGCAGGCCGATGACCTGGACTCCTGCCTCGGTGAGGCGGCGGACCGTCTCGTCGAGGCTCGGGTCGACTCGTTCGTCGTTCGATCGTGCCTGGGCAACAGTGGCGATGAGCACCACGGTCTGCGGCTTACGCTTGAGAATTTCCTCGGTCATCTTGGTGTTGAATTCCGAGCATTCGTTGCTGGCGTTGACGGCGCGGACCGGGTACTGGCAGCCACCGAGCAGGTAGGTCTGCAGGTTGGTTTTGGTCTGTTCTGCGATGGGCTTGAAGATGCTCAGCGCCTGTTCGGCGTGGGAGTTACCGATGACCATGGTCAGCGGTGCGTCCTCGGGGCCGTACTTCTGCAGGCTGCAGTACTTGGCGAGTGCCGGGTCGGAGGGCGCGAAGCCGCCAACGCAGGGGTCACTCAGTCCGTCGAACTGGGTTTTGACGTCACCGCCGGAGGGGATGGGGTTGTCAATGAGTCCCTGCTGGGCGCCGCCGATAGCGCGGGCGCCGGGGTAGTTTTCGCTGGCGGTCTGTACCTGCAGTTCGGCGTTCTGCTCGGACTGGGTGTTGCGGTAGCCGATCCAGGTCTGTGCGGCTACCAGGGGTACGCCGGCGACCAGGAAGATCGCGAGGATGAAGGCGAGCTGGTCTGCCCAGGTCTTGACCGAGAAGACGGTCTTGAAGCGCATCTTCATCATGAGCCAAGGTACGAAGGGGTCCTTACGGTAGCGCAGCGGCTTTTCGACGAAGCGGATGAGCAGCCATGCCAAGCCGATGGAGGCAAGGATGATGACAGCGCCTTCGATGAAGTTCACGCGGGAGGTACCGACGGCGCTGCTGTAGAGAATGAGGATGGGCCAGTGCACCAGGTACAGGGCGTAGGAGATGTTGCCGAGGTTCTGCAGGGGTGCGGAGACCAGCAGTCGGTCGATGCCCCAGCGGCTGTTGGTGCGGCCTGCCATGATGACGAGCGCGCCAGAGATCACGGGCCAGAGTGCCAGGTAGCCGGGGAATGCTCGTTCCACGGGCAGGATTGCGCCGCAGGTGACCAGGCCGATAATACCGACCCAGCCCATAATTACTCGAGCCTTCTCGGGTGCCTTCCACTTGAGGGTGAGCATTGCCAGCAGGGTGCCGATGGCAAATTCCCACAGGCG
>NZ_JAPWAI010000008.1:0-31292 GCF_041432785.1 Rothia sp. 27098_8_29 | reverse complement strand
TAAGGCTGAGCGTGAGCGCGCCGAGAACCAAATTAAGCTCGATCGCAACGCCCGCCGAGGCCGCGAATTTGAACGGTCAAAGCGGAAACCTGGCATGGCTATGGGCCTGGATAAAAACAGTTCAGAGCGCTCTGCCGGGAAACTTCACACAGCCCACGAAAGCATGGTGGCGGATGCGCGGGCGGCAGTTGGAGAAGCCCAAGAGAACCTGCGCGTGCAGGAGCGTATCTATCTGGAACTTGCTCAGGATGCGCTCCCATTGGGGCGGAAGGTACTGGAATTACATCGGGTGAAGAACGACTCTTGCGCGTCTACACCGCAGAGCGCCGACCTTAAGAATGCATACACCCAAAACACCGTTTCACGTGAAACACAACCATATAAAGTTGATTATCTGCTTCAAATCCAAGATTTTCCCGAGGTTCTTATCCTGACCGGACCCGAACACCTGCACATCACGGGCGCAAACGGCAGTGGCAAGACTGTGCTTCTCAATGCGATAGCGCACGCGAATGACCCTGATTACCGTTCCCCAGTGCCGCCTGCATACCAAGTGCTCTACCGCCTGGACAACACCGCATACCTGCCGCAGCGCATCACCCTCGACCCGCAGCTCACCCTCCTTGAAACCGTACAGAGGGCGAATCCCGGTGCGAGCGAGCAGCATCTGCGTGACCAGTTGGCGCGCCTGCTCTTCCGTCGCGAAAGCGTACATCAGCGCATTGGGGATTTATCCGGAGGTGAGCGCTTCCGTGCCGCGGTGGCGCAGGTACTTCTGGCAGATCCGGTGCCGCAGCTACTCATATTGGATGAGCCGACGAATAACCTCGATATTTCCTCGGTGGATTGGCTGGTGCAGGCGCTCGAAGCCTACACCGGCGCGCTCATTGTGGTGAGCCATGATGAGGACTTCTGCCGCCGCATCCGCATTGACCGCACGCTCAACCTTTCAACAAAAACTCTCGGGAAGGAACCATTCGGGGAATCAGCATGCTGAATCTTCTCCTACATGGGAAGGTGTTTGACTCAGCACCCACATAGTTTCTATGCTTGAGCCATCAGCTCTCTATCCGCGCTACCCCACCACGGGGGTAGCTGGCGGAGCTGAATGTATCGTTTGACCGAAGCCACCCAAGGCGCGACCGGGGTGCCCTTCGGAATCTAGGAGGCATCAAAGAAATGACCCACCGAGCATAAGCCCGGACTCAGAAGAATTTTTCGTGCGCTCACGCAGCAGCTCTACGGACACGTTTCCTACGTGTTCCAATCAGCGCGCACGCACCCGGGCACAGGTACATCCACCGTTACGCTCGGGTTTTTTCGCACCCTTTTTAGGGCGATCCTCTTACCGCCACGCGCTCAGCATAGGCACCCCCAAACCGCCGGCACACTGCTGCAACGCACCACCGTCGGAGTTTGAGAGCACCCGAGCATCCATACCTCAAGGAGCTCGTATGACACACGTACTTCAGCCGCAGGCGACCTTTCCCCGTTCCGCTTCTTCCCGCGATGTCCGCTCGCACGCCACTTCCCATGCAGCGGCGCACATTAGTATCGCTCATCTGCACTTTGCGCACCCGAGCCAGCCTCCGCTTTTTGCGGATCTGTCGGCGGTATTTTCGGCACCTCTGACCGGGCTCATTGGTGATAATGGTTGCGGAAAAACAACCCTTATGAGGTTGATTTTGGGTGATTTGACCCCGGATTCCGGTTCTTTGGCGGCGCCGGAACACATGGCGTATCTACCTCAGGATATGGGTCTGAATCGGAATCAAACCCTCGCCGAGCTCTGCGGAATCGCCGAGATTCTGCGGGCGCTACAGGCGGTAGAATCCGGCGAATACTCCCCCGAACTCTACGAGACCATCGGGGACAGCTGGGACGTTGAGGAGCGCACCCTCGCGGCTCTTGCGACCTACGGTTTCACCCCGGCGACCGTGGTTGATCGCGACAACCCGCAGGCGGTTCGCGCACTCTTTGCTCGCAGTATGCGCAGCTTCTCCGGCGGTGAGGCGGTCATCGCCGCGCTTGCCTCGCTGATGATTTCTGATCCCGAGTTCATCTTGCTCGACGAGCCGACAAACAACCTGGACTCCGCGGCGAAGGCTCAGCTCTTCGCCGCGTTGGAGGCGCTACCCTGCCCGGCGCTCATCATCAGCCATGACCGCGATCTTCTGGAGCGTGTAAACGTGATTGCGGAGCTTCATGCCGACCGCCAGGGGCTGGCGCATCTGCGCCTCTTCGAGGGTAACTACAGCACCTACCGGCAGGCATTGGAGACCGAGCAGCAGGCGGCTCAGCGTCGCGTGACCGAGGCGAAGAACCGGGTGCGTTCGGCGCATCGCGAGTGGGTACAGGCGCAGGAGATTATCTCGAAGAACATGGCGCAGGTCTGGAAGGACGACCAGCCGGATACGATTCTTGCCCTCACCAAGGACGCCTCACGTCAGGCGGCGGCAAAGCTTCGAGTTCTGCGCATCGGCAAGCAGGAGCAGGCTCAGGAGGCATACCAGAACGCCCAGGATGAGGTGCGCGTGCAGGAGAAGATCTACGCCGAGCTGAGCCAGCAGCCCCTACCCGCGGGGCGCAAGGTGCTGGAGCTGTACAGGGTTGATGCCCGGCAGGTTTCACGTGAAACATTTACCGCTCAGCAACCCACTAAGGTTGATTCTCTACATTTTTCGCCCGCCGAAGCCGGCGACAAGAACCAGCAGGGAACCCCGGCGGAACACCCCGAACACCTGATTCTCAGCGGCCCCGAGCACCTGCGCATCACCGGCGCAAACGGTAGCGGCAAGACCACCCTCCTTGAAGCAATTGCCCACGCAAAAGACCCGGAGTACCGCTCCCCCGTGCAGCCCGCCTACCGGGTCGACTATTGCCTCGAGGGGGCGTACATTCCGCAGCGCATCACCCTCGACCCGCAGCTCACCCTCCTTGAAACCGTACAGAGGGCGAATCCCGGTGCGAGCGAGCAGCATCTGCGTGACCAGTTGGCGCGCCTGCTCTTCCGTCGCGAAAGCGTACATCAGCGCATTGGGGATTTATCCGGAGGTGAGCGCTTCCGTGCCGCGGTGGCGCAGGTACTTCTGGCAGATCCGGTGCCGCAGCTACTCATATTGGATGAGCCGACGAATAACCTCGATATTTCCTCGGTGGATTGGCTGGTGCAGGCGCTCGAAGCCTACACCGGCGCGCTCATTGTGGTGAGCCATGATGAGGACTTCTGCCGCCGCATCCGCATTGACCGCACGCTGGCGCTCTAGAGTTCCACCCCCGGAGCAACATCTGAATACAACGAACGGGTGCCCGGCACCTCCGAATATGGAGGCGCCGGGCACCCGTTTCAGTTACCTCACCGCGGCTACTTCACCGCGCTGACGAAAACTTAGATTAGAGGACCAGGCCCTTGGTCTGGGACACTGCGCGCTCGAAGCGAGCCTGAACGTCAGCCCAGTTCACAATGTTCCAGAATGCCTTGACGTACTCGCCCTTGACGTTCTGGTAGTCCAGGTAGAATGCGTGCTCCCACATGTCCAGCTGCAGAACGGGGATCAGTGCAACGGAGATGTTGCCCTGCTGATCGTAAAGCTGCTCGATGATGAGGCGCTTGCCAACGGTGTCCCATGCGAGGACTGCCCAGCCGGAGCCCTGAATGGTCAGTGCAACGTTGGTGAAGTGCTCACGGAACTTGTCGAAGGATCCGAAGAACTCGTCGATTGCCGCTGCCAGCTCGCCGGTGGGCTTGTCGCCACCCTCGGGGGACAGATTGTTCCAGAAGATGGAGTGGTTGGTGTGGCCACCCAGGTTGAACGCCAGGTCCTTGGAGAGCTTGGAGACGTTGCCGTATGCACCGTTCTCGCGTGCCTCTTCAAGCTGCTCGAGAGCTGCGTTAGCGCCTGCAACGTATGCTGCGTGGTGCTTGTCGTGGTGCAGCTCCATGATCTTTGCAGAGATGTGGGGCTCGAGCGCCGCGTAGTCGTAGGGGAGCTCGGGGAGGGTGTACTTTTCAGCCATGATGATGCCTTTCATTAGAAAACTTGGCTTGTATTAAAGATTACCAGCGTAGCGTTTACTTTACTTTTCATGAGTTGGGGTGCGTCACATTTATGTAAGACCTTGCTTGAGCATGTGGATTTCAGGCGAAGACTTTTCCCCACACCTGTGGATAATCCTGTGTATCAACAGGATTTTCGGGGTCGGCACCCTATTCTGCCTTGAAATACCGGGGTATGCACTCATATGAATAACAGAGTTGTAAGTTCTCCACACTGTGGATAACTACTGTGGATAACATCCTATTTTGGGGATGCGCGGGGGATAAACTGCAGAATTTTCGCCCTCATTCGGGGTGTTTTTCCTTCTACTAGCCAAAATATTGAGTACTAACAGGGCCGCCGAGCGATCTTACGCGCCTCCTTACGCCGGAGGCGGTGGATTAAGTGCACAGGGTTATCCACAGCTGTGGAAATTTTCGGGTTCCGCGGTTTTAAAGGTGAAAAGGTCTTCTGTTTAAGAACTTACCCTCGCTTTTAACAGCCTCGAAAGCCTGTAATTACAAGAATTTTTCGACTGGGCCCCTCTTTGCATCTTGCATTGCCACCATCGCCAGCTTCACCAAATCACATGCGTGTAAGTTCTCCACACTGTGGATAACCATTGTGGATAACCCCTATGGATAACATTCCTGGCGCGATACGGCGCAGCAACACCACAGCTGCAAGGTGCACAGTGCAGATACGCAGACCCCTCAATTCATGCTCCTCCCCTAGTTCGCAGGGGCGCTCTTGCTAATCCCTATGAGGGCAAAGAAAAAGAGCACCCGACCATTGGATGCTCTTAGAGTGAGTTGATAGAGATTTCAGTTAAAAAGATACGGTACGGAATGCAGCCCAACCACGAACTGCACCCGCACCGCACATCCGTCGGTAGAAATACGAGTTACTCGTACACCGACGACAATCACCGATAAATAGAGAGTCGAACCTATCGAAGCGAGCTTCCGGTCTCGCCTCGGAGGCTTCCTTCGACCCCGTTATGTAATTAGTGTACACGGTTTCATTACGGTTGCAAAGCCAAAACCGAGATTTTTTTAAAATTTTTGTTATCGTTTCGTTATTTTTCACCCCTGGCAAGCTCTTTACACTCCCTAGAATTTTCACCCACACCCCTAAAAACCTTGATATTCCGCGGAAGTTGGCTCAATTCATGAGTATGCTTCTTGGTACGTTCTCATCTATACTTGTACCGGAAATCTTTTTAAATATGTCGCGCATCACTTGTCTACCCAAGGTTTTTATAGTCACTGCGTGCAAAAAGATGACCCTAGCACCCTCCAAAAAATTAGCACCAAAGTGTCAACCATTACTTGACCGTACCAATTTAGGGTTACTGGGCAAGACCTTTCGCTACAATGGGTGCCAGCACACCACACCTCCCCTTAATAAGGGAGCTCCATATCCGATAAAAGAGGAACCAATCCCGTGCCCATACCAACCACGTCTGCGCAGCGGTCTGACAATACCGCACACAGCGAATCCATCCAGTGGCTCTCTCCGCAAGAGCGAGAAGGCTGGCTCTTTATCAGCTCCATCATCTTCAGCCTCACCCGCAAACTGGAAAACCAGCTGCAGAGCGAAGCAGGCATTAGCTTTGTCGAATACATGGTGCTCGCGATGCTCTCCGAGTCCAAGGATCATTCCCTCACCATGACCGAGCTGGCAGTTACTACCAACACCCTCCCGGCACGCCTCTCCCGCGTTGTGGCACGCCTGGAGAAGGACGGCTACGTCCGCCGCTCCCTCAGCGCAGAAGACCGCCGCGTCAGCATCTGCCACTTGCTCCCCGCAGGCGAGCAGAAGGTGCAGGAGGTCGCACCCGGCCACGTGAGCGAAGTACGCCGCCAGATTTTCGACCACCTGACCACCGAACAGGTTGAACATCTCGCAGAAATCGGCGAGGCAGTCCTCGGCAACACCCCCTCAAACGTCATCTCGATTGATGCACTGCAGCGTGGGAACTACCCCACACAATAACCTCCTCCGCCTTCGGGCGAGAGTTGAGAGAACCAGAGATAAGGCACATTCCCCACCGGGAACGTGCCTTATCTCTTTAACAGATTTCTTAAATAGGCTCTTGCAGTCGCGAGCGCTGCGGTACGCACGAACCTTAAAGCCGCCTAAAGTTGCCCCGAGCATCGATACATGCGAAGAATTTTAAAAAATTTTTGCGGTATCACGTACCGCTTTGAAATGTCGGATGACCGGCTGTCGGGCGCCGGGGCATCATGCATGTACGCGGGATGTTGGGGTATCTAATGCCGCTTTAAACCGCGAAATCTCAAGGAAACGCACTCAATACCACTCAAGCCAAAGAAAGTATTCAGGGCATCCACACTAAGGGTTGTGGTGACAATATGTCAGGAGTACCTTATCTGATTCACCGATTAGCCTTTTCTCTCTGTACATGACGCACCCTACCCCTTACGATAAATATCAACAGGTTGCACCGCGCCATCCCGGCACCTAAAAGCAACCACCATATAAGGAGAAACCATATGTCTAAGTCTTTCTACGACCTTCTGAACGAGCAGATTGGCCACGAGTTCGCAGCATCTCACCAGTACCTGTCCATGGCTATCTGGCTCGACGGTGAGGACCTGCCCCAGCTGGCTAAGTTCTTCTACCAGCAGTCCCTCGAAGAGCGCGAGCACGCACTCATGATGGTTCAGTACAAGCTGGACCGCGGCCACAAGGTCGAGATCCCCGCTGTTCCCGCTGTCAAGAACGACTTCGAGAACGTTCAGGAAATCGTTGACATGTCCCTGGCACAGGAGAAGGTTGTCACCGGTCAGATCGAGGCGCTGTTCTCCGCAGCACGCGCTGAGAACTACGCACTGGGCGAGCAGTTCATCCTCTGGTTCCTGAAGGAACAGGTTGAGGAAGTTGCAACCATGGAGACCCTGGTGACCATCGTGAAGCGCGCAAACGGCAACCTCTTCGACCTGGAGAACTACGTTGCACGCGAGCTGGCACACGACCACGGCCAGGAGTCCGGTGCACCCGCAATCGCTGGTTCCTAATCTTGCGTTCAGGCGGCTAGACACCTAGTCGACCACGCAGAATATCTGCAAAATATTAAACGTTCCGCCCTCCCCACACGCCGTGGGGAGGGCGGAACGTTTATGCATATACGCCATAAAAGCACACCGCGGTGCACCGTCCAGGAGCTAAAAGCCGCCAGCCGGTACTCGAATACTCATACAGTGCAGAGTAAACTTAAAAGCCTTAGATGCCGCATAATATCGCGGCAGAAAGAGGAGAGAATGACTCACACCAACCCAGATACCCTCAGCCGCGGCTCATATAGCAACTCACGCCGCGTAGCCGACATTCTGCGTGCAGAATCAGTCGGCGGTACCGTACTTCTGATTGCGACGGTGCTGGCAGTAGTACTCGCCAACACCCCCGCATCCAGCTTCTACTTCGGTCTGCGAGACACCGTGGTTGGCCCGGTTATCCCCGGCTTCAACCACCTGCAGATGAGCATCGGAACCTGGGCGGCAGACGGTCTGCTCGTCGTTTTCTTCTTCCTCACCGGCCTGGAGCTGAAGAAGGAATTCGTAATTGGTGACCTCAAGTCGCCCTCCACCGCGATTGTGCCGATTGCGGCTGCCTTCGGTGGCGTGGCAGTGCCCGCGATTATCTACACGGCGCTGAACTTCACCAGCCCCACCGCTCTGCACGGCTGGGCTATCCCCACCGCAACCGATATTGCGTTTGCGGTATCCGTGCTCGCCGCCGTGGGTACTTTCCTCCCCTCGGCGATGCGTGTCTTCCTGCTGACCCTGGCTGTGGTCGACGACCTGATCGCAATCTGCATTATCGCAATCTTCTACACCAATAACTTCCACGGCGAGTACCTGCTCTTCGCACTGATTCCGCTCGCACTTTTCGCGTTCATCGCCTACCGTGGCGAGACCATGCTGCATCTGAAGCCTCTCGCCGCATGGGTTCTGCTGTTGCCCCTGGGCATCATCACCTGGGCACTCTTCCTCGAGTCCGGTATTCACGCCACCATTTCCGGCGTGGTTCTGGGCTTCCTGGTGCCCGTGAAGATGTCCGCACGCTCCGAGGCGGCACACGCAGAACACGGTCTGGCAGAGGTGCTGGAGCATCGCTTCCGCCCCCTCTCCACGGGCATCTGCGTGCCCGTCTTCGCGTTCTTCAGCGCGGGTGTGGCCGTTGGCGGCTTTGAAGGCCTCGGACGAGCCCTCACCGACTCCGTGGCAGTCGGCATCATGGTCGCGCTGGTTGCAGGTAAGACCATCGGTATTTTCGGTACCACCTGGCTCGTGACCCGCTTCAAGAACGCTAACCTCGACCCGGATGTCGCCTGGATTGACGTGGTCGGCCTGGCTGCAACCGGCGGTATCGGCTTCACCGTGTCCCTACTGGTGGCTGAGCTGTCCTTCCCGCACGGCTCCCCGCACACCGAGGATGCAAAGATTGCGATTCTCTTCGGTTCCGTGCTCGCCGCGATTGTCGGTGCCATCATCCTTTCACGCCGTAACAAGCACTACCGTGCCCTGGCTGAGAAGGAAAGCGTGGACGCTGACGACAACGGCATCCCCGACGTCTTCGAGGGCACCTACCGTGACCCGAAGACCGAAGCCTAGCAAGAACTCCTAAGGTCTAGTACCTTCCCTACACCCCAATCCCCCGCTGATAATGATGTCTCACCGCACTACCTCACGTCGCCGTACAGCACGAGCAGGGCAGGCGCCCGCGCCTCCTTCAAGGTATGCAGAGATATCAGCACGCGTGGTGATTGGGGTGTATTCTTTTGCCGCGCTACTGACCACGTTCGCGTGGATTA
Organism: Rothia sp. 27098_8_29; assembly: GCF_041432785.1. Lineage (NCBI taxonomy): Bacteria > Bacillati > Actinomycetota > Actinomycetes > Micrococcales > Micrococcaceae > Rothia > Rothia sp. 27098_8_29. The sequence goes on along the minus strand of NZ_JAPWAI010000008.1, from coordinate 22,415 downwards.
TTTCTCCTCTGCGGCACGGTCGCGGCTTCACTTGGTGGGAAGTCACCGCTGACCTGCTGAATATTCCCTCCACGCACACGCTGCCCAGCGCCATCACGATGATTGTGCTGGTTTCCGGGCTGATTGTGCGTAAGCGCGCTGCCCTCATTGCGGCCATCGTTTTTCAGGTGTTGGGTGCGCTGATTGCGACGCATAGCGCCTTCACGCTGGTGTTCCCCGCGGGGATTATGCCGAAGGACCGTATTTTCTCCTCGACGGTCGATACGCTCTCCATCGTGTTTGCGTGTGCGCTGGTGCCTTTCCTTTTCTCAATTCGTTCGGCGTTCCCGGCGCGTATTGGTCGCCTCTCGTGGGTAGGTGCGGCGTCGACGGCTGTTGGCGGCATCCTGCTGACTACTCTGGTGCTCTGGTACCTCTGCCACATTGGCGTGTGGGAGCCGTTGCGTTCGGTGACCCCGTGGGAGTTGCTGATGCACGGCATGGGTATTGAGCGTACCCATCCTGGTGTTTGGTCTGCTGATGTGGTCGCTTTTTTGGCTTCTTTCGGTTACGGCGCCTCGCTGGTTGCGGCACTGTACCTGTTGGCGCGCGGTTACCGTGCCCCGGATGCGTGGACCGGCGAGAAGGAGCTGAAGATTCGCGCTCTGCTACAGCAGTACGGTGCCAATGATTCGCTCTCCTATTTTGCGACGCGTCGCGATAAGCAGGTGATTTTCTCTCCGGATCAGAGGGCGGCGATTACGTACCGTTCGGTGGGTTCGGTGTGTTTGGCGTCGAGCGACCCGGTGGGTGACCCTGATTCGTGGGATGCCGCCATTGAGCAGTGGATGCTGCAGGCGCGTAGCTATGGTTGGGTTCCTGCGGCGCTGAGCGTGAGTGAGGCGGGTGCGCGCGCCTATAACCGTGCGGGCCTGTCGATTATTCAGATGGGTGAGGAGGCGGTCCTTGAGGCGGACCGTTTCACGCTCAATGACACGTCGATGCTACCGGTGCGTCAGGCGGTTCAGCGTGTGCGCCGCGGCGGGTACACGGCGCAGATGCGTCGCTTTGCGGAGCTGGATGAGCAGCAGCGTCAGCAGGTTGCGGAGAATATTTCGGCGTGGCGTCATGGCCGCGTGGAGCGCGGTTTTTCGATGGCTCTGAACCGTGTGAATGATCCGGCGGATTCTTCGTCTGTTCTGGTGTCGGCTCATGATGAGGCAGGTCAGATGGTGGCTCTGCTGTCATTCGTTCCGTGGGGCCCCACCGGCCTGTCGCTGGATGTTATGCGCCGCTCCCCCGAGGCACCTAATGGTGTGGTGGAGTTTATGGTGGCGTCGCTGATGGAGCAGGCGGCGTCTTTGGGTGTGCGTCGGGTGTCGCTGAATTTTGCGATGTTTGGCCATATTTTTGAGGCTGCTGATCAGGTGGGTGCGTCGGCGTGGAACCGTTTTGCTTCCCGCTCTTTGGGTGTGCTGGATCGTTTTCTGCAGTTGCGCCGCCTGTATCGTTTCAATCTGAAGTTTGCCCCGCTGTGGGTTCCTCGTTTTTTGGCGACGGAGCCGACGTTGGCGATGGCGAATGTTGTGGTTGCGTCGGGTATGGCGGAGGGCTTTTTACCGAATTTGTCGGCGCGCCGTTTGCAGGATCAGGAGCAGGTTCTTTCTACAGATGAGCTGGAGGCTCTTCGCCAGATGCAGCTCGCTTCTGTGGAAGAGCTTCCTGAGGTGTCGCGTAGCGATCAGACTCAGCACCGTCTGCGCCATCTGGAGGCGCTGCGTGCGGCGGGCATGGATCCGTATCCGCTGGGTGGTGAGATACGCAGTAATGGTGCGCCTATTCTGGGCGTGAAGGATGCCCTGAGTATATTCTCTTCTGAAAATATTCCAGATTCGGAATTCATGGTTTCGGGGCGTATTCGCGCGCTTCGCAACCACGGTGGAGTCCTCTTTGCAATCCTCATTGAAGGGGGTGAGACCCTGCAGGTCGTCGTGGAACGCAGCCTGGTGGGCGAGCACCCGTTGAGCCTCGCCTCCCGCAACCTGGATACTGGTGACATCATCACCGTGCGGGGCACCTACGGGGTGAGCCGTAACGGCACTCCATCGCTGATTGCCGCCTCCTGGTACATGGCGTCGAAGAGCCTGCACCCCATCCCCTTCGACTCCTTTACTGACCCGGAGGCGCGCCTGCGTCGCCGTTCCACAGACCTGTTGGTGCATCCGGACCAGATGCAGAATCTGCGCCTGCGTACTGCGGTCATTAAGGCACTGCGTGCCCGCCTGGATGCGGAGGGCTTCCTTGAGGTGGAGACCCCGATTCTGCATACGGTGCACGGTGGCGCGAGCGCGCGTCCGTTCCGCACGTATATCAATGCGTACGGTGAGGATTTGACGCTGCGTATTGCGCCGGAGCTGTATTTGAAGCGCCTGGTGGTGGGCGGTAGCGGTCCGGTATATGAGCTGGGTCGTGATTTCCGCAATGAGGGTGCTGATGCGACCCATAATCCGGAGTTTACGGTGCTTGAGGCGTATCGTCCGTATGCGGATTATGTGCAGATGCGTGAGTTGACGGAGCGTCTGATTAAGGATGCCGCTCAGGCGGTGTTTGGTTCGGTGTCTTTGCCGCTGGGTCGTAAGGCTTCGAGCGGGCGCGTGGTGCGTGATGTGTCGGGTCCGTGGCGTGTGGTGTCGGTGTGTGATGCTCTGTCGGAGGCGCTGGGTCGCCGAGTGGATGTGCAGACGGATTTTGAGGAGTTGCTGGCTTTGGCGCAGCAGCACGGTGTGCGTGTTCACGAGGGTATGGGTCCGGGTGCCATCGTTGAGGAACTGTATGGTGAGCTGGTTGAGGTGCATACGGTGGAGCCGACGTTCTATACGGATTTCCCGGCGGAGACGAGTCCGCTTGCGGCGCCGCATCGTAGTGTTCCGGGTTTGGCGGAGCGTTGGGATTTGGTGATTAACGGCATGGAGATGGGCTGTGCCTACTCGGAGCTGGCGGATCCGCTGGTGCAGCGTGAGCGCCTGACGGAGCAGTCGTTGAAGGCGGCTTCGGGTGACCTGGAGGCGATGGAGGTGGATGAGGATTTCCTTTACGCCTTGGAGACGGGTATGCCGCCGACGGGTGGTTTGGGTCTGGGGGTGGACCGTTTGGTGATGCTGTTGGCTCAGACGCAGATTCGTGGGGTGTTGTCGTTCCCGTTTGTGAAGCCTGAGCGTTCGTAGCCCGACTGATACCCACGCTTCTCCGCTAAGCCCGGTGCGAGGTTTTGTACCTTGTGCCGGGCTTTTTGTGCCCGCCCTGCCGGTGCCGTCAACACCTCCACGGAGCCTATATTTACTCTGTCCATATATTAAGTATTCGTTACATTTTGCATTTGACCCCTTTTTTAAGTTGCCGAGCGGGTGGCGTAGCCGACACAATGAGGTGACTAATCATGCGGAGCGTATGTGCCTCCGTTACGCGGCTTTGAGTCCGCACCACCCAGCAATGTAGCCCACACGTTGTCCGTCTTTCGGATTTGAGCGTGCGGGCTTTTTGCTTTCAAGATTGGAGTGCCGAGTGGATTTTCTTCTGAATATCATCGGGGACATTAATACGCAGACTGCGGAACTGACTTCCTCCGTGGATGCCGTGCAGAACTGGATGTGGAGTAATTTCCTCTACTACGCTCTGATTGCGGCTGGTCTGTACATTACGATCCGCACTCGCGGTGTGCAGTGGCGTTCCATTAAGGAAATGATCCGCGTCCTGGGTGACCCGGTTGCTCGTGAGGCTGACGGTAAGAAGAGCATTTCTTCGTTCCGTGCGTTTACTGTTTCGGCGGCTTCTCGTGTGGGTACCGGTACTGTTGCGGGTGTTGCTTTGGCTATTGCTATGGGCGGCCCGGGTGCTGTGTTCTGGATGTGGGTTATTGCTGCTGTTGGTGCGGCTTCTGCTTTTGCGGAGTCCCTTCTGGGTCAGCTGTATAAGGAGCGCGGTAAGGATTCCTATATTGGTGGTCCGGCGTACTACATGAAGCGCGGTCTGAATGCTCCGTGGATGGGTTACATCTTTGTGGCGTTCATTGTGGTCACTTATGCGTTCGTGTTTGTGGCGGTTCAGACGAATGCTGTGGTGGATGCTACGGCGAACTCGTTCAGCATTGATGTTTCGGGTACTAACTCGATGGGTTTCCGCATCACTATTGGTCTGATTATGGTGGCGCTGACTGCGGCTATTATTTTCGGTGGTATTCGCGCGATTTCTTCGGTGACTGAGTGGCTGGTGCCGATTATGGCGGTGCTGTATTTGCTGCTGGGTCTGCTGGTTGTTCTGCTGAACATTGGCAAGGTTCCGGAGATGCTGCTGATGATTTTCCAGGGTGCTTTTGGTATTAAGGAGTTTGTGACCGGTGGCGCGATGGGTGCCGTGATTTGGGGTATGAAGCGTGGCCTGCTGACTAATGAGGCGGGTATGGGTACCGCTCCGAACGCTGGTGCGACCGCTACTATTTCTCACCCGGCTAAGCAGGGTTACGTGCAGACTTTGGGTGTTTACTTTGACACCATGATGGCGTGTACTGTGACTGCGTTTATTGTTCTGCTGTCGAACCCGACTTATGGTGATCGTTCTCGTGGTGCGTCGCTGACTCAGTCGGCGTTGGCTATGCAGCTGGGCGATTGGGCGGTTCACTTCCTGACTATCGCGATTTTCATGTTTGCGTTCTCGACTGTGATTGGTAACTACTACTACGGCGAGTCGAATATGCGTTTCGTGACTGAGCGTAAGCTGCCGATGAATATTTTCCGTGCACTGGTTCTGGTATTCGTGTTCTTCGGTGCGATTTCTTCGCTGGATCTGGTGTGGACTACCGCGGATATGCTGAATGCCGGCATGGTGATTGTGAACTTGACGGCGGTTCTGTTGATGACTCCGCAGGTTGTTGCGGTGTTGAAGAACTATGAGGCTCAGCGTAAGGCTGGTTTGGAGCCGATTTTCAAGGCTTCGGATATGCCTGAGTTGAAGAATCTTGCGGCGTGGGATGGTACTGATGCGGTGACTACCCGTGAGTTCTGGGCTGAGTATGATGCGAAGGCTGCTGAGCGTCGTGCCGCGAAGAAGGCTAGCCGCTAGTTTGTAAGCTACACGCAGGTTTCTGTGTAAGGCTTTGTGGAGGGTCCGTCCTGCTGTGTTGCGGGGCGGGCCCTTTTGCGTGCTTGAGGGGCGTATGGGGCTGCCCATCGGGGTAGGCTCTGAACGTCTCCTTGAACTACCCTGAGGGCTTGTGGATTCCTCCGGGTCTGTATGCTTAGGAAGGATGTTAGGAGGGCTTATGGATTGGCGTGCCGTACTGGAGCTGGTGGTCACGGTCGTGTTTCTGGCTGGTATTGCGTTGGCGCTATTGTGCTTGGTGACGATTCATCGGAACCCGCATTTTTCGGAGGTACAGAAGCTGAAGTGGCTTCTGCTGGTGCTGTGCCTGCCGTATGTGGGTCCGGTGACGTGGTTGTTGCGTGCGCGTTTGGAGCGTATTGACCGGGAGCGTGCTGAACAGGAGCGTATGGCGCAGGGTTCCGCGGCTGCTTCTGCTGCAGCTGCTTCCGGTGAAGTGTCCGGTAGTGCCCCCGATAGTACCTCGGAGGCTCTTTCTGACACCCCCACCAATACTAAGTAACGAAGGTCACACTCTCTCAATTGGACAGCACCGCATGCAGTCCGTATAGTTTTATGTGTTGCCTGCGGTGATACACCGTAAGACACATGCGCGAGTGGCGGAATAGGCAGACGCGCACGGTTCAGGTCCGTGTGCCCGTGAGGGCGTGGGGGTTCAACTCCCCCCTCGCGCACCAACGATCCCCGGTTCGAAAGAACCGGGGATTTTTTCATATCCATAACCAATTCCCCGCTAAATGACGGGGTTCCAGAGCGATGGCAAGTGCATCACCTAAAATAGAATCGGGTGTGTTCATTCACAGAGCACACAGCTAACGCACAGACACGCTCGTTAAACTGAGCCTTTCGGATAAAGACCGTTTGCGCGGTCTGTTGCTCGGAATGGTCGTTGAGAAGGAGGCGGCATGAAGTTTTTCGACAAGCTGGGCAAGCTGGAGCAAGGCATCGGCCGCACTGTCGGCCTTTCCAAGGGCTTCGGCACCTTTGCGAAGGCGGATGTTGCTAACCGCGTCCGCATCATGATGGATGACGAGTCCTACGTGGACGGCAGTGGCCGCACTATGGCTCCTAATGTCTATACTCTCCGTTTCGCACCGGTTGATTTCCCTCGCGTGCGCGAGTGGGGCAACCCGTTCGCTGTTGAGCTGTGCGATTTGGCGATTTCGCACGCCCGCGCGCAGGGTTACACCCTCATTGGTGCGGTTCGCGTGACGTTCAACGTTCTTGATTCTCTCTCTGAGGGCGAGTTTGAGGTTGTTGCGACTTTCGAGCCGTTCTCTGTACCGGAGGCTCCGGCATCCCCGTCTCTGCGCGGCGCCACTAACTACGCGCCGGTGCGTCCGCCGCGTGAGTCTTCTTTGCCGACCCGCATTACGAAGCCGGCTGCTCAGCCGGCTCAGCCTGCACCCAGCCCTGCGCCTCAGCAGGCTCCTGCGCCTCGCCTGAACATGCCTGTAGCGCCCCCTGCGGCGGCTCCCCGTTTCTTCTTGGAGATTGAGGGTCGCATGCACCCGGTGAACCACCTGCCGTTTGTGCTGGGCCGCGGTTCTGATGCTGATTTTCGTCTGGACGATAAGGGTGTTTCTCGCCGTCACCTGCAGCTTTCGATGCAGAGTGGTGCGGTGGTCGCCTCCGATATGGGTTCTACCAACGGCACGTTGATTAATGGTGCGCCTCTGCGTGCGCCGGTGGTGCTGGCGAACGGTTCACTGCTTCGCATGGGTAATACCCGCATCATCTTCCATAGTTCGACCGGAGGTGTCCGTTAATGGCGTCTGAATTGACCGTTACTCTCCTTCGTTACGCTTTTCTGGCTCTGATTTGGTTCTTTGTTTTCCTGGTGGTTTCGGCGGCTCGCCGTGACCTTGGTTTGGGTAAGAACTATCGTGCGGCACCGGTTGATGCGGTTCCGGAGGCTACCCATATTGCGCCTCCGCCGACTCGTCCTTCGCAGCTTGTGATTACTGCGGGGGCGCAGGCTGGCGCGATGATGCAGTTGGGGGACCACCCGATTACTATTGGCCGCGCTAATGACATTGAGGTGTCCCTGCAGGATGATTACGCCTCGGGTCGCCATGCGCGCCTGTTCCCTCAGGGTTCCCGTTGGTTCCTTGAGGATTTGAATTCTACTAATGGTACGTTCGTCAATGGCGAGCGTCTGACTCGTGCGACCCCGATTGAGCCCGGTGATGATTTCCGCGTTGGCGGTACCACCATGCAGTTGAGGGGCTAGTGTATGAAGATTGCTTTTCGTTTTGAGGCCCGCTCTGATACGGGTCTGAAACGCTCGAAGAATGATGACTCCGGCTACGGTGGTCGTTTCCTTGCTGTCGTTGCTGACGGTATGGGCGGCCACGTAGGCGGCGATGTCGCGTCGGCTACGACGGTTCTGAATCTGACTCCGCTTGATCACCCTGATTTTGAGGATGGTACTGGCGGCGTTTATCTGGCTGATGAGATTCAGAGTGCGAACCTGATTATTAATGAGCTGGCGGCGAATGACCCGCAGCTGGCGGGTATGGGTACGACCTGTACTGCCCTGCTGATTGATGGCGATTGTATTGAGCTGGCTCATATTGGTGACTCGCGTGCGTATCGTCTGCGCCCGGGTGCTGATGGTGAGTTTGAGCAGATTTCTACTGACCATACGTTTGTGCAGCGTCTGCTCAATGAGGGTCGTATTACTCCGCAGGAGGCGGAGAACCACCCGCATAAGAACGTGATTATGCGCGTTCTGGGTGACGTTGACGCGTCCCCTGAGCTGGAGTTGAAGACTCTGGACGCTGTTCCCGGCGAGCGCTGGGTGCTCTCTTCTGACGGTTTGGATGCTGTGGTGTCCCTATCGGAGATTGAGCAGGTGATGCGTTCTACCGATGACCTATCTGAGATTGCTGACACTCTGATTGCGATGACTTTGGAGCGTGGCGCTCCGGATAACGTGACGGTTGTGTCCCTGCAGGTGATTGACCGTGAGGTTCTGCCGGTGGATGAGCCGGTGGGTCCTTCGAGCCTGCCTGAGTCTGCTCTGCCTGATTCGATTGTGGCGGAGCAGGAGGTCAGCACGAATACTCAGAAGCTTCCCGAGGTTGCTGCTACGGCTGAGGCTGCTGAGGCTATTTTGGGTGCGCACCATGATGAGGACTCTGAGGAGCCTCATCGTCGGTCGTTGCGCCGTTTCCGTCGTGCTCGTGACTTCTCTGGAACCCTGTTGCACAGTGGTTCTGGGGCAGTGCGTCACCATATCGGTACGTACGATAACGCCGTGGATGCGGCTCTTACGAATGCTGCGATCTTGCGTAGCGAATTGGGTTCCCGCCCGCATCAGCTGGTTGGTGCCGCTTCGGTGGCTACTGAGACCGGCATGATTCCGGCGGTGACTTCGCGTACCCTGGAGCATCGTGCGACGGTGGCTCAGCGTGTGCCTTTGAAGGTTGAGTCTGATGAGGCGACCTTGCCGGCTGAGCTGGAGGAGCTGATCGCTGAGGATACTGTTGAGCGTTCGCGTCCGCGGTCGTGGTCGATTCGCCTGTTCATTACTCTACTGGTTGCAGCTATTGTGACGCTGGCTGCGTGGACCGGTCTGCGCTATGTGGAGCGTAGCTACTATGTGGGTGAGAGTGACGGCACGGTTGCGGTGTACAACGGTATTCCGCATGCGTTGGGTCCGATTCGTCTTTCTCACGTGGTGGAGAATACCGATATTCCTACGAGTGAGTTGAGCGATCATACGCGTTCTTTGTTGCGTAATGCGATTACGGCGAAGGACCTGGATGATGCGCACCAGATTGTGACTCGTTTGAAGACTCAGGCAGATCAGTCTCGTGAGAAGGCTGAGCAGGCTGCAGCTTCTGCGTCTGCCTCGGCATCGGCTTCTGCTTCCCCGAGCTCTGTGGCGCCCAGTGAGGCTCCAAGCTCTGGGGCACCGAGCTCTGATTCGGCATCCCCGGCTCCTGAGCCGGCTTCTTCGGAGGCTCCTGCTGCGGTAGGCGGTGAGAACAATGGCTAAGTTCTCGTTCCGTCGTGAGTCGGATGCGCCTCGTGCACGCCGTTTCACGGAGCTTTTCCTGCTGGTTTTGGCGGTAGGTATCAGCTCGTTCGGCATGTACCTGATTGATCCGGAGCATGCTTTTGATACGTCGAAGAGCCAGTGGCTGCCGTGCACGGTGGTGCTGGGTGCCGGTGCTCTTCTTATTCACCTGGTCATGCAGTTCCGTGCGCGTTATGCTGATCCGTTTATTCTGCCGCTGGTGGTGGCTCTGAACGGCATTGGTTTGACCATGATTTATCGCCTGGATCCGCAGATTGCGGCTCCAGTGGGTGACGGTCAGCTGATGTGGACCGGCGTGTCGATGGTGCTGTGCGCGATTATCGTGTTCGTGCTCAGGGATTACCGCCTGCTGCGTAAGGTCACGTACACCTCCCTGGTGCTGTCGATGATTCTGCTCATCATGCCGCTGGTTCCGGGTCTGGGTATGGAGCTCAATGGTGCTCGTATTTGGATTCATATCGGTAACCGCACGTTCCAGCCGGGTGAGGTCGCGAAGATTACTTTGGCGATTTTCTTCGCCGGCTATTTGGCGACACACCGTGACCTGATTCTGGTGGCTGGCCGCCGCATCGGCCCTATTAATCTGCCGCGTCTACGTGATTTGGCGCCGGTGTTCTTGGCGTGGATTGTGAGCCTGGGTGTTCTGGTGTTCCAGAAGGACCTTGGTTCGGCAATTATGTTCTTTGGTCTATTCATGGCGATGCTGTACCTGTCGACCGGTCGTATTTCGTGGCTGGTGGTTGCGGGTATCGGTATGGCTGTGGGTGGCTATTTCGCGTACCACTATGTCTCGCACGTGCACGCCCGTATTTATGCGTGGGTGCATGCTTTTGATCCGGAGATTTACCAGGCGTCTCCTGGCGGTTCGGGTCAGATTCTGCAGGGCGTTTTCGGTCTGGCTTACGGCGGTCTTTTTGGCCGCGGTTGGGGCCAGGGCCGCGCGAACCTCGTCCCGTACGCTAATTCGGACATGATTATTTCCTCGTTGGGTGAGGAGCTGGGCCTGGTGGGTCTGGGTGCCATCCTGATGATGTTCATGCTTCTGGTTTCGCGCGGTTACCGTGCGGCATTGGGTACTCGTGATGGTTTCGGCAAGCTATTGGCTGCCGGCCTGTCTACGGTCATGGTTCTGCAGCTGTTCGTGGTGATTGGCGGCGTGACTCGTTTGATTCCGCTGACTGGTCTGACGACTCCTTTCATGTCTGCCGGTGGCTCCTCGTTGGTGGCTAACTGGATTATTGTGGCGCTGTGGTTGTCTATTTCTCATAGTGCCCGCGCACCTCACCTGGTGGCTGGTTATGATGCTCCGCAGGGTATTGACCATGCGGACACTAGCTACGAGCCGGAGGGTGCTACTAGCGTTCTGGCGCGTATTACGGCTAAGGATTCTGGAGGTGAGAAGAATGGATAGGGCTATTCGCCGCATGTGGATGTCTGCCGCGTGCGTGTTTGTCCTGCTGATGGGCACCCTCAGCTATATTCAGTTCTTCGATTCGAAGACTCTGATGAATAATCAGTGGAATTCCCGAGCTCTCTACGATAATTACGGTTCGGCACGTGGCTCAATCGTGGTTGATGGTACGGAGATTGCTTCGTCGGTGAAGTCCGATGATGAGTACAACTACCAGCGTGTGTATAACCACCCGCTCAAGTATGCGGCTCTGACGGGTTACTTCTCCACGATTTATGGCGCGACCGGTTTGGAAGCTGCTATGGATAAGGAGCTTGCAGGTACGAGCGATAGCCAGTTCTACGACCGTGTGGCGCAGCTGTTTAGCGGTTCTTCCGCACAGGGCGCCAGCATGGAGCTGACGATCAATTCGAAGCTTCAGGATATTGCCTACAACGCTCTGCAGGGCCGTAAGGGTGCTGTGGTGGCGTTGAACCCGAAGACCGGTGAGATTCTGGCGATGGCTTCTTCGCCGTCCTATGATCCGAATCTTCTGTCGTCTCATACGAGCTCTTCGGTGTTGGCGAATTATCAGGCGCTGACTTCTGACGAGGACAGCCCCCTGTTTAACCGTGCGATTGCGGGTAACACCTATTCGCCGGGTTCGACCTTCAAGATTATTGATGCGGTGGCGGCGCTGGAGTCCGGCAAGTACAACGCATCTTCGGTCATTGCGAACCCCGCGCAGTTGCCGCTGCCGGGCACGAACATCAGCCTGCCGAACTATACGGGCGGTCAGTGTTCGACCCGCACTCAGGCGACGATTGAGTGGGCTTTGGCTCAGTCCTGTAATACGCCGTTTGCGCAGATTGCGATGGATTTGGGTCAGGAGCGTATCGCGAAGACCGCTGAGAATTTTGGTTACGGCCAGGATTTGAAGATTCCTTTGACGGTTTCTAAGTCGTCTTTCCCGTCGAATCTGACGCAGAGCCAGCTGGCCCAGTCGGCGATTGGTCAGTACGACGTGAAGACCACTCCGCTGCAGGTGGCGATGACTTCTGCAGCGATTGCAAATGGCGGCGTGCAGATGAAGCCGAACCTGATTCGTTCGGTGAAGACCAGCAACCTGAGCACTTTGCAGGAGTTCTCTCCTGAGAAGCTGCGTACGTCCACTAGCCCTGAAATTGCCAACCAGGTGAAGCAGTGGATGGTGAATGCGGTTGATAATGGTATTGCACGTAATGCTGGTGTCTCCGGTGTGAAGGTGGCGGGTAAAACCGGTACCGCGGAGACCACGGCAGGTTTGAATAATTCTTGGTTTACCGGTTTCGCGCCGGCTGATGATCCTCAGATTGCGATTGCTGTGGTTTATGAGGATATTGACGTGGCGACCGGTGCCCAGTTGGCAACCAGTACTAGTAAGCAACTCTTTGAGGCGGTGTTGAACAAGTGAGGCCTGCGGCTGATATCACTTTGGGCGGGCGCTACACCCTAACCGAACGTATCGCGATTGGCGGTATGGGCGAGGTGTGGAAAGCTCGCGACAAGGTGCTTGGGCGCATCGTTGCGGTCAAGATCCTCAAGGAGGAGTACACCGGTGACCCGGGCTTCTTGGAGCGTTTCCGCGCTGAGGCCCGTAATACGGCGCTGTTGAACCACCCTGGCGTAGCGAATGTTTTCGACTACGGCGAGGAGGATAACTCCGCGTACCTGGTCATGGAGCTGGTGCCGGGTAATCCGCTCTCGAGCATCATCGAGCATGAGACTACCTTGCCACCCGATCGTATTCTGAACTTCATTGCTCAGACCGCTCGCGCGTTGGCTGCGGCTCATTCGCAGGGTCTGGTGCATCGTGACGTGAAGCCGGGTAACCTCATCATCACTCCGGATGACCGTGTGAAGGTGACCGATTTCGGTATTGCTCGTCTGGCTAACCAGGTGCCGTTGACGGCTACCGGCCAGGTGATGGGTACCGCCCAGTACCTGGCGCCGGAGCAGGCGACCGGTCAGGCGGCTACCGCCTCGTCGGATATGTACTCGTTGGGCATTATTGGTTATGAGTGCCTGGTGGGTCGTCGTCCGTTTACGGGTGAGTCGCAGATTGCGATTGCGTTGGCTCAGGTGAATGATCCGCCGCCGCCGCTTCCGGAGACTATTCCGGCTCCTGCTCGTGCGCTGATTATGTGCCTGCTGGCTAAGGACCCGGCTCAGCGTCCTAAGGATGCGACCGCTCTGGCGTCTGCGGTGGATGCGATTCGTCGCCGCGACCTGAAGGCTGCGGTGAAGGCTGTTCCTTCTTTGGCTCAGTTCTTGGCTGAGGAGAACGCTGACGACGCTACTGTCGCGATGACCGCTATGGATGTTGCGGCTGAGCCGATTAGTGCTTCTGCTACTCCGCGTTTCGGTTCTGGTGGTCGTTTCTCGCCGGAGCCGACGACGGCGCCGATTCCTCGCACGAGTGCGCAGACGATGCGTCCGGTTTCAGGTCGTGTGAAGGCTACTCCTGCTCCTGCAGCGAAGCGTGGCTCGAACGTGTGGATGTGGGTTGCTCTGCTTCTGGCAATCGTGCTGATTGCCGGCGGTATTTGGACGGTCCTTTCCTCTAATAATGGTGGCGATTCGTCTGATCCGGCTCCGAGCGCTTCTTCGTCTGTTGCTCCGACGAACACGGGTACCGTTTCGACGGTGGAGCCGGCTGAGTCTGCTTCTGCCCGTGCCGCTAAGCAGAAGGTGACCGTCAACGCGATTAACTATGAGGGTCGCGAGCTGCAGGATGCGGTGAACGAGCTGAAGAACCTTGGCTTGTCCCCCAAGACTGAGGGTGTTGAGTCGACTCAGCCGGAGAACACGGTGATTTCGGTTTCTCCGACGGGTACTTTGGAGCAGGGTAATAGCGTGACTGTTCGCTATTCGACCGGTCCGAAGTCGGTAACTTTGCCGTCGAACCTTGAGGGTAAGAACGTTGATGAGGCGTCGAAGGCTGTTGCCGCTCTGGGTGTGAACGTTTCTCTGCATTATGAGAATTCGGACACTGCGGCCCCCGGTACGGTGCTTCGTACTACCCCCTCATCTGGCACCAAGGTCACGGTTGGTAGTAATGTAGACATGTATGTGGCCTCTTCCAGTTCGGGTAGGGGTTCGAGTGCGAGCGCTTCTGCTGCACCGTCTGCGTCGGCTTCTGCTTCCGCTTCCGCGTCGGCGCGTTAGCCCCTACATTTTGATTTAGTTTTAGTCTTAGTAATCCAGGAGAACTTATGGACCTGTCGGTTCCCGACACGGTTGATAACCGTTACAAGGTACTCGAGGTAATCGGTACCGGTGCGATGGCAACCGTTTATGCTGCTGAGGATACTCGCCTCGGCCGCAAGGTTGCGCTTAAGATTCTGCGCCCGGAGCAGGCCCAGGACGATACGTTCCGCGCACGCTTTAAGCGTGAGGCGGAGGCTGTGGCGTCTCTGAACAATCCTGCGATTGTTGCTGTCTATGACACCGGTTCGTATAACCCCTCGCAGGATGGCAAGGAGTCTGATTCTTCGGAAGAGGGCACCGCTATTCCTTATATCGTGATGGAGTACGTGGAGGGTCATACTCTGCGTTCCATTCTGTCCCGTGGCGGCCACCTGCCGGTCCGTGATGCTTTGGGTTATTCCGAGCAGCTGCTGGGTGCTTTGCAGTACAGCCATTCGATGGGCATTATTCACCGCGATATTAAGCCGGCGAATATTATGGTGCTGGACCGTACCAGTGAGGATATCGCTAAGGGTCAGCCGGGCCAGATTAAGGTCATGGATTTCGGTATTTCCCGTGCCATTGAGGAAGCTGGCGAGGCGCTGACCAAGGCTAATGTGGTGATGGGTAGCGCACGCTACATGTCCCCTGAGCAGGTGAGCGGCAAGGATGTTGACGCCCGTAGCGATCTGTACTCTGCTGCTTGCGTGATTTACGAGATGATTGCTGGTCGTTCTCCGTTCGATGCTGAGTCGAATGTTGATCTGGCGGCTAAGCACCTCTCTGACACTCCTGAGCCTCCGAGCAAGTTCACCCCGCTTGAGGTTCCTGCTGGTCTGGATGCTGTGATTCTGAAGGGTCTGGCGAAGAACCCGGATGAGCGTTATCAGAGCGCGGCTGAGTTCGCTCAGGCTCTGGTGTCGGTTGTTCGCCCGGGTGAAGAGACCGTGGTTCAGGATGCAGCGATGACTACTGCGTTTGTGCCTTCGGCGACTACCGCTTCTCTGGGTGAGGATTACGCCCCGTACACCACCTCGATTACTGAGGCCTCGGTGGAGGACGGCGGCCTTAACGGTTTCTTCGAGTATGAAGACGATGAGGAGCTGTACGACGTTGAGGAGTACGCGGAGTACGATGAGTCTTCACCGCGTAAGCGTGCGTGGGTTCGCTTCCTCGTGGGCACTTTGATTGCTGCTCTGCTGGTTTTCAGTGTCGGCTCGGTTCTGTACTATCAGAACAAGCTCAATGAGGTTCCGCAGGTTTCGGTTCCGGCTGTGGTGAATGTTTCCCGCGATGATGCCGATAACCAGCTGCGTAACCTGGGCTTCGTGCTGGATTACCGTACGGCTTACTCTGACAACATCAAGAAGGGCGACGTGATTAGCGTTGAGCCTGGTGTTGGTTCGAAGGTTAACAAGGGTTCGACCGTGACTGTGACCGTTTCGAGCGGTCCGGAGAAGGTCAAGCTGCCGGATAACCTGCAGGGTCAGAGTGAGGCGTATGTCCGTAACGCTCTGAAGGACCTGGGTCTGGTAGATGGTCGCGTATCCACCGTGGAGAGCGCTTCCGTTCCTGCGGGTATGGTTGTGGAGCTGTCCCCGGAGAAGGGCTCGACCGACGATAAGGGCGCTCAGACCGTTGAGGCTGGTAGCACCGTGAACATTGTCCTGTCTTCCGGTAAGGTGAAGGTCCCCTCGCTGGTGGGTCTGACTAAGGATCAGGCGATTGCTGCTCTGACCGCTCAGGATGTTCTGCTGAACACCAACATCGAGACTGTTCAGACTAACGAGCGTCCTGCGGGCACTGTGCTTTCGCAGAGCTCTGCGGCGGGTACTCTGGTGGCTCAGAACAGCACTGTGACGATCCGTGTGGCTGCTACTCCGACTCAGACGACCGCTCCGACTACTGCGGCTACTCAGCCTGCGGCAGCAACCGGTAACCAGAACGCTACTACTGGTAACCAGCAACGTTCTACCGCGGCTAACCAGCAGGCTACTCAGCCTGCGGCGTCGACCGGTAACCAGAACGCTACTACTGGTAACCAGCAGCGTTCTACCGCTACGGCTACTCCGGCACCGGCTGCGTCCGCTACTGCGGGTACCCGTACGATTCAGGGTACTAACGCGAATACCAATGCGAACAACGCAAACGCTAACGCCCGCTAAGGGGTTCTAGCGGCTAGCAAAAAGGGGCGGCGCTCTACACCATTGGGTGTGGGGCGTCGCCCCTTTTTGTGTATCTGGGCTTGCTCGTAGCTAGGGGTCCAGATATAGCTATCGCCTCCAGTTTCCCTGTAGCATACCTGCTACGGGGCTTCTGGAGGCGATATAAGCCATTGATGGCGGCCCAAGCTAAAGTTTACTAAGCCATGAGGGGTGAGAGGCTCTTAGCGCGTTCTGCGGCTCCCTGCAGGCCGGTTTCTTCGAGCCAGTTGCCGAGCATGAGGTATCCGCTTTCGGTCAGGACCGATTCGGGGTGGAACTGCACGCCGTGCATGGGGGCTTCGCGGTGGCGCAGGCCCATGATGATGCCGTTGTCGGTGGTGGAGGTGGTTTCCAGGACGTCGGGCATGGTTTCGGGTACGACCGCCAGGGAGTGGTAGCGGGTCGCGGTGAAGGGGCAGGGCACGTCCTTGAACACGGAGACGTTCTCGTGCACGAGGCGGGAGGTCTTGCCGTGCATCAGCTCGGGGGCGTGGGTGACGGTGCCGCCGAATGCTTCCGCGATGGCCTGGTGGCCGAGGCAGACACCCAGTAGCGGCTTCTTCGCTTCGGCAGCCCAGCGGATGGTGTCGATGATGACGCCTGCTTCTGCGGGAGCGCCGGGGCCGGGAGAGACGAGCACGCCGTCGTGTTCTTCGGCGAGCTTGATAACTTCGTCGAGTTCGTATTCGTCGTTACGGATGACGGTGGTTTCAGCGCCGAGCTGCTGGATGTAGCCGACGAGGGTGAAGACGAAGCTGTCGTAGTTGTCGATGACAAGGATGCGGGTCATGGCACGTCCTTAGCGCTAATGGTTGATGGTGACGTTCAGGTTGAAGGGGCCGTACTCTGCGAAGTGGGGGAAGACGAATTCCATGAGCAGGTAGACTACGGCGAGTATCAGCGCGATGGCGATGATGATGCGAACCCACAGGGGGCCGGGGAGGTGGCGGAAAATCCATGCGTACATCTTGCTTTTCCTCTCTGATTTAGGATCCTGCTACGGAGGCGGCAATCTCTGCGGGTGCTCCGGCTGCGGCGGGCCGCCAGGATTCGAGGCGGGCGTGGACAATGTATCGTTCGGTGTCACCGTAGCGCGGGTGGCAGGTGGTGAGCGTCAGGAGGCGCTCGGTGGGTGCTACGCCGGGCTGTCCGGGGACGGGTTCGATGACTTCTACCTGGTCGGGCTGCACGATTTCGTGGCTGTAGACGGTGTAGGTGTAGTAGCCGTCTTTGGTGCGCACGTAGATGTGGTCGCCTTCGGTGAGCAGGTCGATATCGTTGAGGACTTTACCGCGGGTTTGGCGGTGGCCTGCGAGGGAGAAGTTGCCGACCTGTCCGGGCATGGCGCTTCCTTCGTAGTGGCCGAGTCCGAGGGAGTCGAGCACGTCGGAGCTGGTGCCCTGGGTGGCGGGGCGCTGGTAGTCGGATCCGAACTTGGGGATGTAGACGACGCCGAAGACTTCACCGTGGCCGGGTTCGCTCAGACCTGCGGGAGGGGTGTTGGGGTCCCAGTCGGGGAGGGGTTCGGCGGGGTTGGAGTCGAATTCCTGAACGAGGGTGCTGACGGCTTGGGATTGGGTGCGGTCGGCGTCGATGTTGGTCCACCAGAGCTGCCATGCGACGAAGAGCAATAGCAGGAGGCCGACGGTGATAAGGAGTTCGCCTGTAATCTGGATAATCCAGTGCAGCACGGTGCGGGGGCGGCGCTCTGCGGTGGGTGCCGTTCCTTGGCTCATGCGTTCTCCTTTGTCCTTTGGGTTGGTATGTTCTTGGGCGCCGGGTGGCGTTCCTTATCTTTCAACGCACGGAGAAGGTGAAATCATCCCGTAAGTCTGCAAAGATAGGTGTGAACATATATTTTTAGGTTACCCATACAACAATAAGCGGAGGAAGTATGTCGACCAACTCGGCTAAGGCATCGTCCAAGAAGAAGTCTCAGAAGTCTGCTAAGTCTGAGGTGGAGGATGCGAGCGAGCTGCGTCTGCGTGAGATTGCTCGTGAGATGGAGAGCGGCACGCAGCTGAAGGAGCAGACTCCGTTGTGGTACCGCGTGATTATGTTCTCGCTGTTAGCGGTGGGCATTCTGTGGATTATTGTTTTCTACATTACGCAGGGCCTGTTCCCGATTCCTGATTTGGGTATGTGGAATGTGAGTGTTGGTGTGGGCGCCATGATGGTGAGCATGCTGATGATGACTCGCTGGCGCTAGAGTTTAGGCGTTATGACTTAGGCGTTAGAGCTTATAGAGAGGCGGCCGTCCCGTGTGGGGCGGCCGCCTCTCTATGTGTGGTGGGGTGTTATAGGGTTTTATTACCCAGTTCTTATATTCTTATATAAGAATATAGTCTAGTCAGACATATATTTTTAACAATTTTAGTTAATCTCAGGATCTTGGCTCAATGAACCCTTTAGTAGATCAGGTCGCCTCGCGCCGCTTCGTGGACGCGGCGGGTTACGGTCTCCATAACGGGCGAGTTGATGTTCCACCGCTGCCAGTAGAGGGGGAATTCTACCGGTATTGCGGCAAGCTTCACGAGATGCCCGCTTTCGAGCTCTTCGGCGCATTGCGCCTCAGGAATGAGACCCCAGGCAATACCGGAACTGACGGCTCGCGCATAGTCCGGAGATGAGGGAATGTAGATGGTGGGGCTTTGGATGAAGGTTTCTTCAGCCTCTAGACCTACCTCTTTTTCAATGAGGGCTCGTGCCACATCCTGCACAAAGTCTTTACGATCGTATTCGACGACGGGGGCACGGTTGAGCTCTTCGCGACTCATAGTCTTGGGCCAGCCGGGCAGGTACCGCTGTACGTAGTCGGGGGTGGCAACGCACCAGTAGCGTGCCACGCCGAGGGTTTCGACGGAGCATCCGGGGATTTTTTCGGGTTTGGAGGTGATGACTGCCATGACTTCTCCAGATCGGAGCATGGCGGAGGAGTGGAATTCGCCTTCTCGTCGCAGGTCGCAGAAGATACTGTCTTCGCGGCTGAGGGTTCCTACTGCGTCGAGGAACCAGGTGGCGAGTGAGTCGGCGTTGACGGCAACGGAGACACTCTGGAAGCCGCCGGCGCCCATGAGTTCGCGTTCCATTTCTTGCTGCAGGAATTCGCTCTGTCGGGCGATGCGCAGTACGCTTTGTCCGGCGTCGGTGGGGGTGACGGGGTTGCTTCGGCGTACCAGGACTTTTCCGGCGATCTGTTCCATGGCTTTGATGCGCTGGGAGATGGCGGAGGGGCTCACTCGCAGGATATCTGCCGCTGCGTCGAAGGTACCGTATTCGATGACGGTGGCGAAGGTGGTGAGCTGGTCGGTACTGAAACGTGTCATAAGAATATCTTACGCAGTGTGAAAATATTTAGATAGATTTAGGGTCTTTTTTCCCGTATTCTCGTCTCTGGCACTTCACACTTCAGCTAACGCAGGCTTTATCCCTGCGTCACAGGCCTTTGCCTGGCAAGCTGGTAGTAAGAGAGCCGCTACCCGCCACTGCGTACGCGGGTTCATACCCCATTTGATCAACATAGAAAGTTTCACGATGTCCGCATCCCTCTCCCTGCTGTTTCTGGGTGCTACCACCACGATTTCTTTGGTAGCGGCTATTGGCGCCCAGGGAACTTTTGTGCTGCGTCAGGGTATTTTGGGTCGGCACATTACCCCGATTATTATTTTCTGCATTCTGTCGGATGCTCTGATGATTGGTTTGGGCGTTGTGGGTCTGGGTGCCCTGTTGGATGCGGCGCCGTGGTTTATTGAGGTGTTCCGTTATGTGGGTGCGGCGTTTTTGGCGTGGTTTGGTTTTAAGGCTGGCCGCCGCGTGTTTACTCCGCACTCGATTGTGGTTGATGATGCGGAGGGTGATTCTCAATCGTTGAAGGCGGCTCTGCTGACCACGGCGGCGGTGACGTATTTGAATCCGCTGGCGTGGTTAGATACGACTATTCTTTTGGGTTCGCTGGCGAATGCCCAGGGCGATCCTGGCCGTTGGTGGTACTACCTGGGGTGCTGCTGCGGTAGCTTAATCTGGTTTTTGATGCTGGGCTATGGTTCGCGCCTGTTGCGTCCGCTCTTTGCACGCCCTTCAGCGTGGCGTGTTTTGGATGGTGCGACTGCTCTTCTGATGGCGTACCTGGTGTTCAACCTGCTGACGATGAACCTGTCGACTCACTAGCTTTTATCCCCCTGACTTGCCTCTTTATACTTTGTCAGTCTCTTTTTCAGTGCTCTTCTCCTCTTCGAGGGGTATGAGCACTTCGTTTTTGGGCATGATGAGTAGGCCCAGGTAGATATCGCGAATGATCAGGATGTGCTTGATCCGCTCAATCATGGGCTTGAGGAAGCTTCGGGCGTATTTTTCATCGCTACTGGTGGTTGCAACGAAGCTGAGCCCGGAGAACACGGCAACGATCATGGACACCTTGATGACGACGGCGTTGATGTTGGTGTCTACGCCGAGGATTTTGAGGTGTTCGGGTTTGATACTCATCCAGGATTCGATGGTGGTGTCGCTAATGGCGATGGATGAGAATCCCATGAAGAATCCGAAGACGAGCAGCATGAAGAGGGTCGCCTGAATAATCTGACCGATCATGGGGATGATGATGAGGTTGCTCCAGGGCGCGATTTTGAGGGGTCGGTGTTCAAGGATTTTCTGCTCTTCAACCCAGTCTTGGGCGGTGTTCCAGATTCCGCCTTCGAGGGCTGCGGCGTGCTCGTAGTCGTTGTTGCTAAAACGTGCGATGTCGTCGCCTCTGTAGCGCCCCAGCAGGCGCGCTGTGCGCTCCAGGGAGGTTGTGACGACCACGAACACGGCGAGTAGCCCCATGAGGCCCAGAACCGCCCAGGTGCGCGGGAAGCTGAGTCCGTTGGCGAGCTTCCAGAGGTCTGCATTCACGAAGATAAAGAGCACGGAGACCATGAGTACGGGTAGTACTTTCGCAATCATGGGCGGCAGGGAGGCGAGCTGGTGGATGGCGTGTTTGAGGGACCACCCTAGGATAGTGTCTACGCCGAGGAAGATGGCAAGGTAGATGCCCACAACGATGAGCGGGAATACTTGGGAACCGTCGTAGACGAAGTCGAGGCCGTCGAGGGTGCTGGATGCAAAGACACCGGCGGTAAAGAGCATTCCGGCAAAAAGTACGGTAAGAATACCCGTGGTGATTTGAACCCACCGCGGGGTACGGACCATCAGCACGTGGGCAAGAGTAATGAACACACCGGAGATAACCGGCATAACGAGGAAAATCCCGCCGAGTACGAGCACTGGGAGTACTTCTTTGCTGAGGGCACTATCGCTTGTGAGAGCTTTGATGTAGTTCGGTAGGGAACCTTTCACGTCCTCCATTACGAAGAGGAGAAGGTTGCGCAGGAAGATATAGCAGATATGCATGATGCCAGCCCACAGGATCCACGGTACAGAGCGTGGGAACGCATCGAGAGCACGTTGACGGGCAGGAATAATGAGGGGCACACTCTGTTTACGGAACCAGACATTGCTCTGTTTCAGCATGTCAGCCCTGGAGTAATGCTGAGGCCTGGTGTAATGCTGAGGTTGCACCGCTTCTGCAGTGGCTTTAGCGCGCAGCCGTGTCTAGATGGGGCGTGCTTCCTTCTGCTGCGGGGTGTTCTGGTCCTGTGTGCTCATGACATACCACTCTACATGGTTGAGAACCCTCTTTTACCGATGAGTTCCTATAGTTCTTCTCGCTGGAGTTCAGCTCCGATAAAGCGGCTGTAGGCACCCATAAGGAGGGCAGCTGCTTCTTCCTGTTCCTCGTAGATGCCCAGCTCCTCGTCCTCACGACCCGTGTAGGTACCGCTACTGATTTCGAGCAGGGATAACGGTCCTTCTGCAGTCTCCGGGGCTAGAGCATCCAGGATGAAGCTCAGGCTTTCTTCTGATTCTTCAGCTACGCCCATGAGCCGCCCCAGGTGTGTACCCGGGTAGGGTGCGATGGTGAGGACGTCTTCGTTCTCGCATTGGATAATGCGTGCGACAGGAATAATATCCCCGTCTGCGGTCTCTTCGAGCAGTAGCTCGGTGGAGAGGTCGATATGGCTTTCCTCGCTCTGTAGGAGCTGCCTGGGCCACCAGAGGTGAATGTATTCGGTCAGTGCCGCCCAGGTTTCGTGAGGCTCCAGTGTGCTCTCTACGTAGAGTGCTACCGTTCGTTCTTCACCGTTGTGTTGGCGCTGCTGATCGACTGGCTCTGGTGCGTGGGAAAACATGGGGTAGTGCATGGTTCTACTCTATCCCAGTGTGTCTGTGAAGAGCATTCTCCTTGTAGACAAAGCTTCATAGACAGGGGTCTGAGGGCACAAAAAAGGGGGCAGACCCGTATGGGTCTGCCCCTTTCCAGCTTTAGCTGTTAAAGCAAAAGAACCCGCGCAAGCGGGCTCTTTTTATTGCCTAT
>NZ_JAPWAI010000007.1:0-56724 GCF_041432785.1 Rothia sp. 27098_8_29 | reverse complement strand
CTCAGGCCGGTCACCTTACCGTCCGGGCCCGGGATGTAACCCACATGCGCCACACCGTGGAACGGCACCAGGTGATGCTCACAGGTCGAGTAGAACGGGATGTCCTTCACCAGCACCATCTCAGAGTGGGCGATGTCGAAGGTCGTACCCAGAATCTCGCCGGCGTCCTGGTGCAGGCCCGAGAAGAACTCCGCGTAGGCGCGCGCCACACGAGCCGGAGTCTGCTGCAGACCGTCACGGTCCGGATCCTCACCAATCGCGAGCAGAATCTCACGGACGGCAGCCTCAATACGCGGCTGGTCAACGGCGTTCTTAACCTCGCTCATTCTCTGCTCCATTCTGGTTCGGGGTGCCGTTCTCCGGGCGCTGCGCCGGAGGGGCGGGGTAGTTCGGGTACTGCTGGGTGGGCATTGCGACGGTCGGGTCGGCGTCCGGGTCGCTGAGGGGCGCCTGAGGCGGCAACGGCTGCGTAGGTGCTACCGGAACCTGCTGCGCGGGTGTAGCCGGTGCTACCGGAACAGTCGGCGCCTCGGCAGGTGCTTCCTCAGCCTTTTCAGCTTCCTTCGCCAGCTCGCTCGGTGCCTTCACCGGCGGGATATCGGTACGCTCGCGGGTCGGCTTGGAGTACCAGTGCTCACGCTCGGGGCGCTTGCGAACATCCTTGAAGATTTCGGCTATCTCATTCTCAAGCAGGGTTTCCTTCTCCAGCAGGGCGAACGCCAGGCGGTCCAGAATATCGCGGTTTTCCAGCAGAATCTGGAACGCCTCATCGTGTGCCTGATCCAGCAGGGCGCGAATCTCAGCGTCGACCTTTGCCGCGGTCGCATCGGAGTAGTTGCGTGCCGAAGCGCCACCGCCACCGAGGAACGGTTCGGTGTCTTCGCCGCCGAGCTTCACGGAACCAATCACGGCGCTCATGCCGTAGTCGGTGACCATCTTGCGGGCGGTGTCGGTTGCCTTCTGAATGTCGTTAGACGCACCGGTGGACGGGTCGTGGAAGACGATTTCCTCAGCGGCACGGCCACCCATCGCGTACGCCATCTGGTCAAGCAGTTCGTGGCGGGTCGTGGAGTACTTGTCGTCTTGCGGCATGACCATGGTGTAACCCAGGGCGCGACCGCGCGGAAGAATCGTAATCTTGGTGACCGGCGCGGAGTTACGCAGTGCCGCCGCGACCAGGGCGTGACCGCCCTCGTGGTATGCGGTGACCTTACGCTCGTGCTCGTTCATGATGCGCGAGGAACGCTGCGGACCAGCCATGACGCGGTCGATTGCCTCGTCGATAGCGCGGTCGTCAATCACGTTGCCGTTATCGCGGGCGGTCAGCAGAGCCGCCTCATTCATGACGTTCGCCAGGTCAGCACCGGTGAAGCCGGGGGTGCGCTTAGCGACCTGTGCCAGGTCAACGGTGTTAGCGATCGGCTTGCCTGCGGCGTGAACACGCAGGATGTGTTCGCGGCCCTGCATGTCGGGGGCGTCCACACCAATCTGACGGTCAAAACGGCCGGGACGCAGCAACGCCGGGTCCAGAACGTCGGGTCGGTTCGTTGCCGCAATGACGATGACGTTCGAGTTGCCGTCGAAGCCGTCCATCTCAACCAGCAGCTGGTTCAGGGTCTGCTCACGCTCGTCATTACCACCGCCCATGCCGACGCCGCGGCGGCGGCCAACAGCGTCAATCTCGTCGACGAAGACGATGGCGGCGGGGTCGCTCTTCGCTTCCTTGAACAGGTCGCGCACGCGGGACGCACCCACACCCACGAACATTTCAACGAAGTCAGAGCCAGAAATCGAGTAGAACGGCACGCCAGCCTCGCCCGCCACAGCCTTGGCGAGCAGGGTCTTACCGGTGCCGGGAGGGCCGTACAGCAGCACGCCCTTGGGGATCTTTGCACCCAGGCGGGTGAACTTTTCGGGTTCAGCCAGGAACTCGCGGACTTCTTCCAGTTCGGCGAGCGCCTCGTCCACGCCAGCGACGTCGCTGAAGCGGACTTCCGGCTTGTCCTTGGTGAACTTCTTTGCGCGGGACTTGGAGAAGCTCATGACGGAGGAGCCGCCTCCGACGCGTCCCATCAGGAACCAGAAGAGCACACCAAAGAGCAGAATCGGCAGGAGCAGGGACACCAGGGAGCCCAGGAAGCTGTGCTCAACCGGCTGGTCCGTGTAGCTTTCCAGCTCGGCGGATTCCATTGCCTTAGCAACTTCGTCGCCGCGGGGCTGCACGTAGTAGAAGCGCACCGACTTACCGTAGTTGTCGTTGCCCTTCTTGTAGTCGTCCTTAAGCTGCAGCTCGACGCGCTGGTCGCCGTCATAGATCTTTGCGCTCTTGACCTGGTGGTCGTTGAGCAGCTGAAGACCCACGTTGGTGTCCACCTGACGCGAGGGCTGAGTGAAGAAGGAGGCCATGAGGAAAGCCAGCATGATTACGAGAGCTGCACCCGGCCAGAACCAGGGGCCGTTAATCAGCTTCTTCAGGAAGCCCTCCGAGCCTTTCTGCGGAGTATTGGGGTTTTGCGCCAATGCTTTGTCCTTACGTTGCGGCTGTGACCCGTTGGGGTGCGGCATGCCTGCCGGAACACCCAACGGTGCAACCTTAAATGTACCCTACCCCGGCGGGCGGCTAGGTACCGAGCTTCTCTATTTCACCTGCGGGCTAAAGGGTTGTAGCACTCGGCGGGGGTGAAAGTGCATCTTCTGCGTCGGGTACATCCACCTCCGGGTACAGCAACGCCCCGCTCCCCCACAAGCGTGAGGAGGCGGGGCGTCACCACCTACAGCATGGTTGCTGAGGTGAAGGCTTAGGAGTAAACGTGCGGGTGCAGGGTTGCGACGCAGTCCAGGTTGCGGTACTTCTCAGCG
Source organism: Rothia sp. 27098_8_29 (assembly GCF_041432785.1). Lineage (NCBI taxonomy): Bacteria > Bacillati > Actinomycetota > Actinomycetes > Micrococcales > Micrococcaceae > Rothia > Rothia sp. 27098_8_29. Next base: position 53,865 of record NZ_JAPWAI010000007.1, on the reverse strand, counting down.
AAGTCCAGGCCGTAACCAACAACAAACTCGGGCTCGATGTCCCAGCCGACGTACTTGACCTCAACATCAGCCTTGACGACCTTGGGCTTGCGCAGCAGGGTGCAAATCTCAACGGAAGCTGCGCCGCGAGAAATCAGGTTCTGCTGCAGCCATGCCAGGGTCAGGCCGGAGTCAATGATGTCTTCAACGATCAGGACGTTGCGGCCCACCAGGTCGGTGTCCAGGTCCTTGAGGATACGCACAACGCCGGAGGACTTGGTGCCGGAACCGTACGAAGAAACAGCCATCCAGTCCATGGTGTAGTGGCCCTTGAGAGCGCGGGAAAGGTCAGCCATGATCATGATGGCGCCCTTGAGAACACCCACCAACAGCACGTCCTTACCGGCGTAGTCTTCGTCGATGCGCGCCGCCAGTTCGGCGACCTTCGCATTAATCTCTTCCTTGCTGAAGAGAACGTTCTTGATATCGTCCTGCACGTCGATAGCCTGCACGATGTATTCCTTCGTATTCTTTTAGACGCTCTGCGCCTCCGCCGGGGGCCCCGGGTGAGGGGTTTCATGCCTTCCCACAGCGGACAATGTGGATGGTGTTCGCCTTAAGTATGGCTTAAAACGGCGCCGCGGCGCACCTCACCACGCAGATAGTGTGTGCTGAGGGGGCTCCGCGGGCACCTAGCTGGGCACCTAGTTAGGGCCGAGTTGGTACTAATACGAGCACGTCCAGGCGTTCACCGGTTGCCGGATGCACAATTTTGCGGCGGCGGTACGCGCTCACGTGACCGGGCATCTGAACGGGCCCAGCTATCGCGTATTCGGCGGTGAAAGAGTCCAGCGCCTGCAGTCGCTCGAAGCCGGGGTTCTCTCCCCCGGCAGCCTTGCAGGCGGTCGCAAGCACACGCAATCGAAGCGCCGGGTGCAGCGCCGCCACCTGCGCACGGTCCAGTAGCACGGCGTCCTCACGTTCGATGCCACGCACGGCGGTTCCGGCTGGTAGGAGCGCCTGCTCGTAGGCGGCCTGTGCCTGCTCGTCGAGGTATTCGGCGTCGGGGCCAGCTACGGAGGCGGTGCGCGCCAGGGAGCGGGCGACGTCCCCGCCGAGGTGCTCCTCCAGGTAGGGCAGCACGCTGTGGCGGATGCGGGCACGCATGAGGGTTTCGTCGGTGTTGGTCGGGTCGATCCAGGGGGTGAGGGTTTCGGCATCGCAGATGTCGAGCATGTCGGTGCGGCGCAGGCCAAGGAAGGGACGCAGGTAGGTGACACCCCCTTCGACGCGCACGGGCGGCATACCGGCAAGGGAGCGCGTGCCGGAGCCGCGGCTTAGGCCGAGCAGCACGGTTTCTGCCTGGTCGTCGAGGGTGTGGCCGAGTAGTACGGCGCGGGCGCCGGTGGCTTCGACGGCTTTCGTGAAGGCGGTGTAGCGGGCGGTGCGCGCCGCCATTTCGGGTCCCATGTTGCCGACGGGAACCTGTACTTTTTCGGTAATGACGGGGTGAAGCCCCAGGTCGGTGAGGGTCTGCGCGGTCTGCGTGGCAACCGCGGCGGAGTCTTCTTGCAGGCCGTGGTCGACGATGATGGCGCCTACGCGTACGTCGCTGCGGCGGGCGAAGTGCGCGGCAATTGCCGCCAGGGCGAGGGAGTCGGGGCCGCCACTGCAGGCGACCAGGAGCAGGGGCAGGTCGGCGGCGTCCGCGGTGGAGGCGGTGCGGGAGCGTCCGGTGGCTTTGATGCTTCCGGCGCCGAGGAGCTTTTCGAGGGCGGCGGCGAGGTGGCGGCGGGCAGTGCCGACGGCGGGGTGCAGGCGTCCTGCGCGTCCATTCTGCATGGTGGTTCCTTTATATAGGCGTGCGGGAGGGGTTAGGTGAGAGGGTTAGTAATGGCCAGCTCAATGCCGAGCTCTTGGGCGACCTTGAGGACCGCACCAATTGACGGGCCGGGCAGCCCACGCTCAATGTCGCGGATTGTTTTATCGCTGAGCCCGACCATCCACGCCAACTCCATTTGGGTGATTTTTTCGTACTTGCGGACGGCACGAACCTGCGCACCAAATTCTTGTGCGAACCCCGTTGCGTCGAATGCCATAGGGGTTTCCTCCTCACCGCTGCAGAACCTCAGGTTATACGAACTATTCTTCGTAATATGCATATATTAGCACTCCCAGGGGTGCTCTGAAGCTGTTTTCCGAAGAATAGTTCGGTCGCACACACCATTCCCGGAACCTCCGAACACAGCCAAGGAACACAAAAAAAGGGGGGCGTGCCCACCGCCTCCAGCACGCACGAAAAATCGCACGAACCAGACGCGGGGAACACGCCCCCAGCAAGCCCTCCGCTCACCTGCCGCTAGGACAGCGACTGCAGACGAGCCACAATCGGTGCCAGCTCCTCATGACTGTCCAGAATCATAAGAGGAATAAAAATAGTGCGGTGCGAAGCGAAGTAGTAGTCCGGCACCCTGTAGGCGTCCCATGTCACGTAATCGGCGCTGGGGTAGTTGAAGTTCATGGGCAGGTCATAATCCTCCCGCTTCGCCATTGCATGCTGGTACGCCCAGCTCATTGCTCGGTGCAACTCACTTCCCCGCTTAATGGGGGCAAAACGCTTCTTATATCGTGCAGCATTCGCCTTACCCAGGGGCTCCAGAGTTACCTTGGGGCTACCCGCAGCACGATAAAGGAAGGTAAAGTAGGCGCCACGGCTCGCCGGAGTGTCGTAGTGGAAGGAACCATCAGACCAACCAGTAGTCAAGCCCACACGGGTCGCCCAAATAGCAACCTTATAGCGCGCATCGCCCGGAGTCAGGTCGGTGTACGGGGACTTCTCCGGCAGGTTCTTCACCTCGGGTGAACCTGCCAGATGGTACAGGTGCTCCAGCAAGCGGCCACGCGAGATAGTCATGACCCCGTTCGGCAACTTATCTTCATCGGTTGTAGCCAGCCCGACAACCTGCTTCTTCGTAATCAGGCCGGTACACTCCGCCCAGTGCAAATTGGTTATAACGTTCTTGCCGTAATAGAAGTGCATGTCAAAACAATTAACATCAAATTCCAGCTCTTCAATAGGCTGTGCAGATTTCGGCTGAATGTATGCCGCCTGGGCTACACCCTGACCCATGTACCCCATAGCTAGTGCCAACAGTGCCGCCGCGCCGCGGGTCGAAAGGTTTTTCTTCATTTTCTATCCTCGGTGAAAGGTGTGAGAGTAGAAGAAGAGTGAATCCCTTTGAAGGTACTCAGGATTCACTCTCCGCGCAATTATTTCAGAATGATTAAACTTTTACGTCATTTTGACTATTCCGATTAATCTCATTATCTTGCGAGGTCCTATAGACCACAAAATTAATATCAATATAGAAATTGCCCCAGGGGACACTGCGATCTCTCCTAAAGAAAAGGTGCCGACCGTCATTCGAAGTCAATTTATTACCATCACGGGCATTACGCGATGAACCGGCCACAATACTAATATCATCCAGCTTATTCTCCAGATAAAACCCGTAACGCGAGGAACGCTGGCCAACTTTCGGATTAGCCGAACGCGGCGATACTAGGCGTGCTCCAGAAGCATTTCGTCCAATATACCAATTAGCTGCTTCATCAGTGCGTGCAGTTCCCTTAAGAATAAGTGAATTCTCGAGACTCGAGGACTCACCTAGACAATTCATAAACTGATTATCCTTGAAACCTACGACCCACCCGTGCCCGCCATTCTCCTGAGCGGTACATCCGATGAACATATTCCGTTCGCCAAAAATCGCCCACCCGGCACCAGACTTTCTGCGGTACTGATCTCTATCGTGATAAAGGTCGGAATTTGGCTTATTGCGAATAGCAAACCAGGCGGTACATGCCACAAATTTACATTGAGCTCCGTACACCTCAATTGCCCCATGATATCCGCCACCAAGATTGGCATCAGAGACCTCAACCATCACAAACTTATTATCCGCAGCTCCAGAGTTCAAACTCTCTGTTCTACGCTGAACATGACCCACCGGCTTTCCCACCAAGAGCCCTTGTCTGCGAGTTTTACGAATGCGGACCTTATCAACCTTCATAGCACGATCATGTTCACCCAGGATGGCAATTCCGATTGCCGTATCCCAGATTTCAATATTTGAAATAATAGGGGCAGCTTCAGGTTCATTAAAAATATCATATCTTGTATGAACAATAATGCCCGCAATATTATCCGGTATATAATTATCAGCAACGTGCTTACCCTGAGCAATTTGATACTCAAAAAATCCTTTACGAATATTAGGATTCAAAAGATTAAGATTGGCGGCACGAATAAACATATCCCGTACCCCAAAACGCATTGGTATATTTGTTCCCATATCACCCACAAAGGTATTGTATGACCCCATATGAAATACCCCCTGACACTCCATATCGTCACCATCAACATCTCTTAAAATCTTCGGGTTTTTATTAAACCCAATAATTTGTGTTGAGAATCCATGACCATACACCTCTACCCTATCCCTGAGATTAATAAAATCATTACTCACAAGATAGATTCCCGAAGGAATCTCGACAGAACCACCACCGGGAACAGCGGCCACCGAGTTAATGGCATTTTGAATTGCTGGTGCGGAATCCTTCGTACCGGTTGGGTCTGCACCAAAATCCAAAACATTCACATGCTTTGATTTACTATAATCAACCATATTGTATTCCTTTCTTAAGCCATGTAGTTCAAACGCATTCAAATAGTTTGAATGCCAACCCACCAATTTTCCCTGAATATCTATACATAAAGATGATTTGATGTTTAATTCTATTAAATCTGTACCAACCCCCTATCAATCATCTCTTTTTGCAGAGCAAGATTTCCCGAATCCACAACCCTGCGATTACCCCCATAATTGTTTTATGGGGCAGCTATTGTGGTACATGTCAACACGCCTCCCGGCGTCCTAACACTAATCCGATAGGAAGCCGACACAGTAGATCCGCCGTATTCGCTACGACCCGGGAAATACACGCCAAAGCACCCTCGTTGAAACAACTCTTCCGGCTGAGAAATATCTTTATCTACCTCAAGACCCCATTCCCAGCGCTGAGCTTGAATAAACGCACCGTCATCTTCTCCAAGGGATGCGTTTCCCTTCATCTCCCCTTGGTAGACACCACAAAAATACTCAGTGCTCTCCGTTGAGGCACCACGCGCACGAACCACCTTCAGACCCGAGTCTTCACGCACTGTCAGTGATGGTGCAGCCGGGTACCCCTCAGGAGAATGGCTTGTCAATCCCATAGAACCCGGCTGCCAACGGCTCATCTGCACCATGTATTCTTGCGATCCACTCAGCTGTTCAAGCTCAACCACAATCTGCTGACCCGAAGGAATTTTAGACAGCCACTGCCCTGTATCACGGTGAATATGGGGACGAATTACCTCATATAAGGCTGACTCTTCTTGATTCCCCATCAGTTCTACCGACGGAAGCGCATGCACCCCTACAAAAGGGCCCGAAAAGGGAAGAAGCTGAAACCACAGAATGACATTATCTGCACCATTAGTCGGCACCCATGCTTCACGAAGCGGGGCAACAGTGCATCCATCTATTTGCTGGGGAGACCCAACAGAGCCCTGAATACCCCATGCCGCGCTCTGAGGTGCTACGAAGAAACTTACCAGGGCAAATGACGAAAGCCGGCACACATGCCGGCGTGACAGTTCAGACATTATAGTCCTTAAATTGAGTTGAGTGATGAAAATAGTGTGTGGCGTTTACGCTTCGTCGACGCTCTTACACCGCACTCCTTCAACCCTACTCTGAAAATTCACCGTTTCGAGTATTCACAAGCAAATATTTCATTCTCGTGAAAAAATATATATAAATGTAAACCTTAAGTTTATTAAAATCTCACTTTAAACTTGAATATTTATGCAACTAGAACTTTAGAAATATCTTTAAAATCTGAACTTTCAGAAATATTACAAGCCCCACCGCGCAAAGTACTTGTTGAAATCGACCTCAACAAAGCCCTGGGCAACAACTCCGAGCACAACAAAAGGGGGCGTGCCCACCGCCTCCAGCACGCACGAAAAATCGTACGAACCAGACGCAGGGAACACGCCCCCTACAAAAAACCGGGTGCACCTAACGGTGCGGCAGCTTAGTGACCCTCAGCTGCGAAACGGTCGATAGCCTCCTGGACCATCTTCTCAGCAGCAGCCAGGTCTTCCCAGCCCTCGCCCTTAACCCACTTGCCGGGCTCCAGATCCTTGTAACGCTCGAAGAAGTGCTGAATCTCAGCCTTCAGCTGCTCGGGAACATCAGCCAGGGACTTGATGTGGTCGTAGCGCTTGTCGGTGGGAACGCACAGAACCTTAGCGTCGCCGCCAGCCTCATCGGTCATGTTGAACACTGCGACCGGGCGGGACTCAACCAGCACGCCGGGAACAACGTCAACGTCCAGGATCAGCATTGCGTCCAGCGGGTCGCCGTCCTCACCGAGGGTGTTCTCGAAGTAGCCGTAAGCGGTGGGGTACTGCATGGAGGTGAACAGCACACGGTCCAGGCGCAGGCGGCCGGTCTCGTGGTCCACTTCGTACTTCACGCGGGAGCCGCGGGGAATTTCAATAGTGACGTCGAGTTCCATCGGAACCTTCTTTCTCGTGAGTTAGAGTCACTTTCGCGGCGACTTCGGCGCGCAAGGTGCGAAAGTTAGGTGTTGAACTCACCCATTGTAACCCGTTCACGCACACCGAAACCGCGTATTTGGCGCCAAAACCAGCGTAATTTACCACGCTCACACCACTGTTAACATTCCGCCTAGTCCCGCGCCCGCCAGCACACCCCGCCGCCGCACCCCGCCACTATGCCGGACAGGTCAGATAGGGGTTATAAGGGGCAGCAGAAGCGCGGCATGAGCATCCCAGCACCGGCGCGTAAATTCGATAGGCACCCCATCCGCCCGCTATGCTCAAAAGATGCCTTCCAACAAGCACAACACCCAGACCACCACCCTCACCCGCCGCGCCGCCCTCACCCTCGGCGGCATGTTCCTCCTCACCGCCTGCGGATCCGCCGCAACCGAACAGAAACGCCCCGCAGGTTCCGCAAGCCCCACCGGCAGCGCAACCGGCAGCCCCACCGGCACCGCCGAGGCGACCACCTCCGCAACCCCTAGTGCCACCCTGACCCTCGCACTTGCACTGCCCGAAGCGGAACAGGAACAGCTACGTGCCGCCCTCACCGCGCTCTTCGCGGACGGCACCTACCCGCAGTACAGCCTGCTCGTCACCGGCATGGACGGCAACCTGCCCAGCATCAAGGCAACCACCGTGCCCGCCGACCTCTACGCTGCCAACGCCGACACCGCGCGCGTACCCGCCTCCACTTTTAAGGTGCTGACCCTGTTCGCGCTCAACCACTACGCGAACCTGCAGGCGCGCCTGCGCACCCGCGTCACCCGCGACGCCGCCGGACTGTACCTCATGGCAGGCGGCGACACCCTGCTCGGTGCGGGCGCCTCCGACCCGAAGCAAATCGTCGGACGCGCAGGCCTCACCACCCTCGCCGAGCTGACCGTGAAGGCACTGAACGAGGGCGAGAAGCCGACCGCTGCGTTGCCCGTCTACCTTGACGGCACCTTCTTCACCGGCCCCGGCGTGAACCCCGGCTGGGATGCCGCGGACGTGGCGTCCGGCCAGATCACGCCCATTCACCCGATTGCGCTCGAATCGCACACGGTGCCGGGCAAGTCCACCGCAAGCAACCCGGTACGCCCGGACGATGCGGCAGTTGCTGCCCAGCAGGCGTTCGTGGATGCGCTCAACACCGCCGGCAAGGAGTCCGGCATGAGCTTCACCCTCGCGGAGCGCCGCACCGCCCCCGCGGAAGCAGCCGAAATCGCGGCAGTCGAATCGGCAACCCTGCTGGAGCAGGCACAACACATGATGCTCGAATCCGATAACGCCCTCGCTGAGGTGCTCGGCCGTTGCGCCGCCATTGCCGCAGGTAAGGAAGGTAGCGGCGAAGCGGCACAGCAGACCGTGCGCCAGGCACTCGTGGATGCCGGCGTGAACATTGAAAACCTGGTGCAGGCAGACGTGTGCGGCATGTCGCTGACGGACCGCGTGACCGCCCGAACCCTCGTGCAGGTTGTGGCTCTGCTGAATGCTGATGAGCATGCGGAGCAGCTGATGAGCACGTTCCCGGTCGCGGGCGTGAGCGGCACCCTGTCTGATCGTTTTGGTGCGGCGAATGCCGTGCACGCGCGCACTTTTGTGCAGGCGAAGACCGGCACCCTGTACACGGTGTCTTCGCTGTGCGGTGTGGCGATCCGACCCGACGGCACCCGCCTGATTTTCGCGATTATTCTGAACGATCTGGGCGGCTCGGATGCGCTGCCCGCCGCGAAGGAACGCGTGGACGCTGCCGCGGCGGCGATTGCGAACCGTTCGACCGCGCCGAGTGCTTCTGTTGCTCCCTCTGCGGTAGCAGCGAGTGCTTCGGCACCCGCTTCGGACGGGGCAAGCGCCCCGGCTTCTGCGGCTGCTTCGGCGGCAGTTTCTACCGCGGCTGCGGCGGGTGCAGCCTCCTAGCGTGTATGCCCGGATAGCCCCGAAAGCCCCCTGAATCACCCCGTGCAGGTTGATTTTCTGTAGTGTTTCACGTGAAACCTGAAAATCAACCTCTCGGGGCGAGGGGGCACGGGGTGCCGATAGACTCCTCAACCGGGACTCGCACCCGCTCCCTACGGCGGGGTTTCACTCCCGCCCTATTTCTCTCTCCTCCAGCAGAAAAGTCACCATGGACCTTACCTTCACCCTCGCTGATCTGACCGCCACCTCCACCTGCGAGTTGCGGCTCTACACCGAGCTTCGGGAGCGTGCGCAGAAGCAGTCTGCCCACCCGACCCCCGAGAAGTCCGAGCGCGCCCACGAAGCGTACCGCGAGTGCCTGCAAGTACTAACCGAAGGTGGCATGGTCGGCAGTGGAGTAGTCAGCGGTGAGCATGCGGGTGGTACAGCGCGCCCGGTACCCCTGGTGGCGACCTCCGCGGCGGGGCTGACCTACACGGTGGAGCTTGACCGCCTGGAGCGCCCGGCTGCGGACAGCACCGCCGAGAGCAATACCGCCCGGATCGTCTGCACCCCGCACCTGGGTGAGGCGGCACATCGGGCACTATTGCGCGGTGCCCTGGCGGCGCACCTGCTGACCGCTAGTACAACCGAGAATGCCGCGCGCCTCGACCTTCACCTGGGGCACGGCGTGGATGAGTACGGCGCAAATGAGTACAGCGCGGGGTCCGAATCGGGGCCCACTGAGCCCGCTGAGCACCACTCCCCCGTTCCTCAACCTCACAGGGTTGATTCGGCGCGTATTCTGCCGCTGATTCGCCTGCAGGAGCAGCGCCTCCTGCAGCTCACCGAGGCGCTGAACGAGGGCGTAGAACCGGCGGAACTTGCCGAGCGCATCCCGTATTTTCTGACCTGCGACGAGTGCCCGGTGTGTCTGAACGCGGCGGCTTCTCTTGCCCTCGCGACCGACGCCCCGGAGCTCGTCACCGAAGACACTGCCGAAGATACCGCCGAGAATCCGGAAACTGAGGAGCATCCGGTCATGTACCGGGTACCCGCCGCGGTGGAGAATGACAGCGAACAGTACCGCCTGCAGTGCCTGCTGGATGCCCAGCTCGCCTCCCTGGAGGAGCACGCGGCGGAGCACGGCTGGGGTGCCGGTGCGCTTGAGGCGGCGATGCTACTGTCCATGACGAATTATCACCGCCGCGAGCGTGCCCCGTTCTGGCGTGAGCACATTCGCCGCCTGGAGGACGGCCCGACGGCGTGGGTGGCAAGCCGTGATTACGCGTATCTTGACCGGGTGCAGGTGCTTTCGGTGGAGCATGCCCATGCTCTTCTGAACACCCCCGCAGACCTGGAGGCGCTTGCCGCCGCCATGAAGGAGCCCGCCGAGGTTGAGGGCGCCCCCGGCTGGTATCGTGTGCGCGGCGCGCAGGTGCGCCTGTTGCGTACGCGAATTGAGGCTGACCCGAGCCTGGTGATTGCGCCCTCTGACCGTGCGGTTTTTTGTGCGTATGAGGCGGGGTTGAGCCCGCAGATTGCACTGGACCGTATGGAGTCGCAGGTGAATTATTTCCGTGCATCGAATCCGGGTGAGCGTGTGCCCGCCGAATTGGCGGCGACAGGTTTCTTTGGCGTGCGTGTGCTGGCGGTGGCGCAGGGCGGTTTCGGTGCCGGTTCCGAGGATTCTGCGGACCCCGAAGAGACTGCCGAAGAGTCGACTGGCGCAGAGTCGGCTGGCGAGTTCTTGGAGGTGCTTCTGCAGGAGCGCATCCGCGTGAAGGATGAGCCGCACGGCGCCCTGCCTTCGGGTATTGGTCCTGGCGATCCGGTGTCTACGGCGACGATTGAGGCGGCTCTGCAGGCCGATGTGCACGCGCTGCTTTTCGGCGGCGCTCTCATGCCTAGCGACCCCGTGCTTAATGGCCCCGTGCCCGGCGAGGATTCCGAAGCTTCCAGCGAGTCCGCCGAGACCCCTGACCCGTCCCGCGCTCTGCCGAGCGTGCTCGATGCGGCGGCTTCGCTGACGGGGGTGAAGAGCGCCTCCACGGATTTGCTGTTCCGCCGCGCGCCGCGCCTGAAGAAGGGCGCCTCGAACGCCAAAAATGCAGAAAATCTACCCCATGAGGTTGATTTTTCCGGCTCTGACCTGCCCACGGTGGATGCCGTGCACGCGGCGGTTCGCGCTCTCGACCATTCCTATGTGGCGGTTCAGGGCCCTCCGGGTGCGGGTAAGACCTTCCTCGCCTCGCATGTGATTGCGCGTCTGGTGGCTGAGGGTGCGAAGGTGGGCGTGGTGGCTCAGTCGCATGCGGTGATTGAGAATCTTATGTTGGCGTGCTGTGCCCGTGATGGTTTTGATGTTTCGCGTGCGGTGCGTCTGCGCGGCAAGTCGGTGATTCCGGACGCCCCGTGGTCTGAGGTGTCTGATTCTGAGCTGGTGGAGCTGATTTCTGGTGCGGGCGGCCTGCTGTTTGGCGGCACGGTGTGGGATTACGTGAGTGAGCGTCGTGTGCCTGCCGGGTCGCTGGATGTTCTGGTGGTTGATGAGGCGGGCCAGTTCTCTCTGACGAATACGGTGGCGGCGGCTCGTGCGGCTCGTTCGGTGCTGCTGTTGGGCGATCCGCAGCAGTTGCCGCAGGTGTCGACGGGTGTGCACCCGTACCCGGTGGATGTTTCGGCGCTGGGTTGGTTGTCTGATGGTGCGGCGGCGTTGGATCCTCGTTTTGGCTATTTCTTGGGTGAGTCGTGGCGTATGGATTCGGCGTTGTGCGAGCGGGTTTCGTGGCTGTCGTATGATGGCGCATTGGCGAGCGCGGCGGCGACGGCTGGTCGCGCCCTGCGGGGTGTTGCGCCGGGTGTGGTGTCGTATCCGGTGGAGCATGCGGGTTGTTCGGTGCGTTCGGTGCAGGAGGCGCAGGCGGTGGTGGATTGCGTGCGCGAGTTGTTGGGTCGTGAGTGGGTTCCGGCGGCTGGTGCTGAGCCGCGCCCTCTGGCGGCGGAGGATTGCATTGTGGTGGCGGCGTATAACGCGCAGGTTGATTGTGTGCGTGAGGCGCTGATTGCTGCTGGTTTGGCGGATTCTTCGGGTGCTGGTGTGCGTGTGGGCACGGTGGATAAGTTCCAGGGTCAGGAGGCTGCGGTGGTGTTGGTGTCGTTGGCGTCGTCGCGGGTTGATTCTGGGCGCGGTGCCGGGTTTGTGCTGTCGCCGAATCGTTTGAATGTGGCGGTGTCGCGCGGTCAGTGGCAGGCGGTGTTGGTGCATTCGCCGTGGGTGGCGCGTTCGGTGCCGCAGGATGTTGAGGAGGTGCTGGCTCTGTCGGGCTTCGCGGGCCTGGTGGAGTAGCACCTAGTGCAGCCCTTATTCTGCGCTCTTCTACACTCCCCCGCCAGCTACATTGCGGGGGGGCGTCTTTGGTGCGCCCGGAATCGGGTTTAGCTGAGGTTCAGCCGAGGTTTAGTTGGGTGGAAGCACCAAGAATGAATTATAGTCAAACTAACCCTAATGTCAATACTCAAAATGAGGAAAGTTTTCCAACTAGCGTTCATGTATATGATTCATATCTCTTATAGAATCTAAAGTATCGCGCGACACACTTCTTGTGCGGGGGTGGCTCCCGATGAGCCGCCCAGTGCATCCTCAACCACCCCGTGATGACCGGCGGGCCCGTCATGACCGGCGGGCCCGTCATGACCGGCGGGCACAGGCGAAAACAAGCGAAAACAAGCGAATACAGGCAGGCACAGCCGGCTGTCGGGGTATTCACTCATACGATTGCGCGCTACGAATTGCGCACAATGAACTACGCACGACGGACTGCACGCCGCGCGACACCCAACCCCATCGTGGAGGTCCCCCATGAGTGTCAACACCGAGCTACTCAAGAATAGAGATTTTCGAAATACTCTCTTCGCCATTGGAGCCAACCAGCTCTCAGACTCGATGAGCTATATCACCACGCCCATCATCATTTTGGCGCTGACCGGCTCCCCCGAGGCCGCGAGCATCACCCTCTTTGTCGCGGGCGTTCTTGCCACCTGTGCCGGGGCGATATCCGGAACGTGGGTTGATAGAATCGGCCCCTCAAAGTGCCTGGCGCTGTCCTGCATTGGCCAGGCGTTGTCCTGGGTGGCGATTCTTCTCTACCTCGTTTTCAACGTCACCAATATTTACGTTTTGGTGGTCACGATTTCTCTCGCCGCCGTCATTTCCACCTTCGACTACCCGAGCGAACAGTCCATCATCACCCGTGTAGTCCCCAAGGAACACCTGGGGTACGCCTCCGGTATGGGCGAGACGCGCGAGTCCACCGCCAACCTGCTGGGTGGCCCGGTCGCGGGCATCATCATCGGCTTCTCCACTGTGCTCATGACTGCCGTTCACGCGATTGTGAACCTACTGGCGTTCATCGTCGCACCCAAGACCTACGGCGCTAGTCGGCAGCCCGCAGAAGAGGAGGAAGGCGAGAAAACCAGCTTCTGGCAGGACTCAAAAGCCGGTTTCGAGTACATCCTGAAGAACAAGGTGCTGGTGTCCATTGCATTCGTTTCAACGCTTGCGAACTTTGGAACGGTCGGTATTCCGCTCACCTTCATCTACTACTACACCCTGGAGGGCGCACACCCGCTCTTCATCGGCATCTTCGCGAGCGCCTTCGGTGTGGGCGTGCTGCTCGGCTCGTTCCTGGTCGGCCCGCTGACCGAGAAGTTTGCGCTCGGCCCGCTCGGTATCACCTCCCTGGCCATCATGTCAGCCTGCTATCTGTTGCTGCCGGCGGTTCATTCGATGCTGTGGGCGGTGTGCCTGCTGATTGTGCTGGCGGGTATTGTGCTCCCCTCCTTCAATTCGAGCATCATTGCGTACATTAACGCCTCCACCCCGGAGCACATGATTGGTCGCGTGCACTCGGTGCAGGGCATCCCGAACATGGCGCTCACCCCGCTGGCTGTTCTGCTGGCAGGGTTCCTCATTGTTGATTGGGGTATTACGTACACGGCACTGTTCTACGCGGTGTTCATTTTCCTGTCGCTGGTGGTGATGGTATTCCAGAAGCCGCTGCGTCAGCTGCCGCATATCTCGCAGGTAACGAACGCACAGTAGTTCCACTGTAGCCCCGTCTATCAACTCCACTCAACGCCCCCGAAAGCGAATAATTCAACGTGCACTTGCATGAAAATTATTTTCCTTTCGGGGGTGTTCTATGTCCTTTCGAGGATTTCTGCACACAGTGCACGCTCGCGATAATTCCCCTTATCAATGCGTATTTTTAGGGGTTTAAATGTTGCCGGTATTACGGCGAACCTTACGCCGCTTGTTGAAGGTTTTACGGCATAATAGGAAGGTGTTCGTTCTAACCTTTATTCAACGTTCCGCACAGCACTCACTCACTGCACTGTCGGACGAACTCGCAAAGCTCAACCCGCGTGTTGCCTTCGCCCAGACATACCCTGACGAAATTCAGGGCGCCTTCGACCGCGCCAGCGACGCACTCCACGCGGCGCTCATTGCCGCGCGCGATAACGGCTTCTGGGTCGGCATCGGAATCGGCGAGCTCAACATCCCCCGATTCGCAGGCGCACTCGGTGCCGTCAGCACCACCGACTGCACCGGCGACGCCCTCGAATTCTCACGCCTCGCCGTCGAAGAAGCACAAGGAGGCGCACCCGTACGCTGCATCAGCGTCAGCGCCGACAACCGCCACCTCGCCGACCTCGCCGCAGGCTCCGCACGCCTGCTCTACCGCGTATGCGCCGACCGCACCGACGCCGAATGGCGCGTAGTAAACCTGCTCGTACCCGGCGTGCGCGGCCAGCAGAAAGCCGCCGCAACCGCACTCGGCATCACCACCCAGGCGGTCAGCCGCACCCTCGTCCGCTCCCTCTGGCACGAGGAGCAGGCGGCACGCGGTGCGCTCATCGAGCTGCTGACCCGTATTGACCGTTCGCGCCGCCGCGCCGCCACCTAACCGCCGCCGCGCATCCCTCATTCTTTCGCGCCTGCCAGCCTCTCGTACCTGCCAGCCTTTCGTAGCTGCCAGCGCGGAACCGAACACCTGATCCCGCCCGTGATGGTCGCCCCCCCCTGCCAGGGGTGAACTATCCGGGCGGGACGCTTTTTAAGCCCGCGCTGAATACCCTGTAGCTCGGCGGGCAAAACCAGAGAAAAGGTAGACTTATCTTTATGCCTCTTTCAGAACTTTCCGTCAGCACCCAGAACTACCTCAAGGAAATCTGGAGCCTCGAAGAATGGACCAAAACCCCTGCCACCGCATCCGCCCTGGCAGAGCGCATGGGCCTGCGCATTTCTTCGGTATCTGACGGCCTCAAGCGCCTCGCCGCCGCCGACCTGATCGAGCATCAGCCCTACGGCGCTATTGAGCTCACTGAAACCGGCCGCTCCTACGCGCTGGCGATGATCCGCCGCCACCGCCTCATTGAGACGTTCCTCGTGGAGACCCTCGGCTACACCTGGGACCGTGTGCACGACGAGGCGGAGGTTCTGGAGCACGCGGTATCCGACTTCATGGTGGACCGCATCGACACCCTGCTGGGGCACCCGACCCGCGACCCGCACGGCGACCCGATCCCGGACTCTTCGGGGCATATTAGTTTTCCGCAGACCGTGCCGCTGAGCCAGTGCGAACCCGGCGAAACAGTCGTGCTCGAACGCATTAACGATGATGACCCGCGCCTGCTGCGTTACCTGCAGGGCCACGGTTTTGTACCCGGCGTGCGTCTGCACATTGAGGAGGGCGCGCCCTTCTCGGAGGCGGTGAACGTGAGCGTGGTCGGCGCCGGTTCCGGCAACCTGCACGAGACGGACGCGGCCGGTGCGGTGAAGCCCGGCGGCACCATTATTCCGTTGGGTGCGGAGGCGACCGCCTCCCTGTTCGTGTCCCGCACGGTGCGCTAGATACAGGGCGGTAGAGGCACCCTAGAATTTCAGAAAATAGCGCTAGGCGGAGGTCCCATGAAGGGCCTCCGCCTAGCGCTGTATTGAGTTAGTTTTAGGAAGCTGAGGGCTCAGTTTTCGTTGCGGCAGTGCTGAGTCGGCGGGCGCGCATCCTGCCCAGCAGACCGTAGCGCGGGGCGAATACGTACGCCAGGGCGAACAGTATGCCCTGCGTGACGACCACGGCACCACCGGGGGATACGTCCGCGTAGTAGCTGGCGTACAAGCCGGTCAGCGTGCCCACCAGGGAGACTCCCACGCTCACCGCGAGCATCGGCACGAACCGGTCAGTTATCAGGCGCGCGGTGGAGCCGGGGATGACGAGCATCGCCACGACCAGCACCACACCCACGATCTGCAGCGCCACCACGGAAGTCAGCGCCAGCATAATGAGCAGCAGCGCGCCGAGCAGACGCGGACGCAACCCCACCGCCTGCGCAAAGCCCGGGTCGAATGCGTACAGCACGAAGTCGCGGCGCTTGACCATCAGCACGGCGGCAACCACCACCGCGAGGACGGCGACCTGCCAGACGTCCGACCAGGACACACCCAGCACGTTACCGAAGAGGATATGGTTCAGGTCCGTATTCGACGGCGTGACCGAAATCAGCACCAGACCGAACGCGAACATGGTCGTGAACACGATGCCGATCGCGGCGTCTTCGCGCACGCGGCCGCTGCGCCGCACCCCGCCGATGAGCGCCACCGCCACGAGCGCGGCAATGACCGCACCCACCGCGAAGGGTGCACCGAAAATGTAGGCGAGCACCACGCCGGGCAGCACCGCGTGCGAGATCGCGTCGCCCATGAGCGACCAGCCGAGCAGCACGAGCCAGCAGGAGAGCAGGGCGCAGACGGCGGCGGCGATGACGGTGACCACGAATGCGCGGAGCATGAAGGGCAGGGTCAGCGGCTCCACCAGAAAGTTGAGGATGTCCATTTAGTTCTTCCCTTCCGCAGAGCTGTTCGTAGTAGTGCCGGAGGTAGCCGCGCCGGGGGCAGCGGCACCGGTAGCGACCGACGCGCCGGCGTCCACTTCCATGCCGAAGGCACGCACCAGGTTCTCGGGGGCGAGCACCTTCTCGGGGGTGTCGTGCATCAGAATATCGCCGCGTAGCAGTAGTGCCTCGTCGGCGAACTGGCGCAGGCTCGCCAAGTCGTGCGTGGAAACCAGCACGGTCGCGCCCTCGTCACGCAACTGTTCGATGACCTGAATGAGCATCGCTTCGCTGCGCTTGTCCACGCCGGCGAAAGGCTCATCCAGCAGCAGCAGCTGGGCGCCCTGAGCGATAGCGCGTGCCACGAAGGCGCGCTTACGCTGACCGCCCGAAAGCGCCCCAATCTGACGGTCGGCAAGGTCGGTCAGTTCCACGCGGGCGAGCGCCTCATCCACGGCGGCACGGTCTGCGGCACGCAGGCGGCGGGTGATGCCGAGGTTGCGGTAGCGTCCCATGCTGACGACCTCGCGCACGGAGATGGGGAAGGTCCAGTCGATTTCTTCGCTCTGCGGCACGTAGCTGACGAGCCCGGCGCGGTGGTGGTGCGCGTTCTTGCCGCGGCTGCCATGGTTACCGCCGACGGGCTGCCCGTCGAGAGTGATGCTACCGGCATGCATGGGCACGACCCCCATAATGGCTTTGAAGAGGGTGGATTTGCCGGAGCCGTTCATGCCGATCAGGCCGCAGATACACCCGGTGTCCAGGGTGAAGGATGCGCCGGTGAGGGCACGGACTGGCCCGTAGTTCACGTGCACATTTTCGCAGCTGAGAAGAGTGCTCATTCCTTGTGTTCTTTCTGGTGGTCACCGTATGCGTGGGGCGGGTGTACTTGCTTGCGTGTTGCTGAGTGGGTATTGCTGAGTAGGTGCCGTGTGGGCGGGTGCTAACGGCTGGGAGGAGCGGAGCCATGAAGGCGACCGCCCCTCCTATCCTATCGGGGGTTTAGGGTTTACCCGGGGTTTTCGATGCCGGGTTTGGCCCGGGTTTCTACCGGGTTTATTCGGGGTTTATGCCGGGTTTAGGAGTTGCCCTTGAGGCCCGCAACGATGGTGCGTGCGTCGTAGCGGATCATGTCCAGGTAGGTGGGCACGGGGCCGTTCGCTTCGGAGAGCGAGTCCACGTAGAGCACGCCGCCGAATCGTGCGCCGGTGGCGTCTGCGACCTGGCGCATCGGGTTGTCAGAGACGGTGGATTCGCAGAACACAGCGGGCACCTGGTTCTCGCGCACGTAGTCGATCGCGGAGGAAATCTGCGAGGGGGTCGCCTGCTGTTCGGAGTTGACCGCCCAAATGTACTTTTCCTTCAGGCCCGCGTCTGCCGCCAGGTAGGAGAAGGCACCTTCGCAGGTGACCAGTGCGCGCTGGTTCTCGGGCAGGGTGGAGATTTCCTTGACGAGCTCGTCACGCACGCCCTGCAGCTGCTTCTTGTAGGCTTCACCGCGGGTCTTGTAGTCGGCGGCGTGGCCCGGGTCGAGGGCGCTAAATTCGCGAATCATCACGTCCACGTACTTTTGCACGTTGCTGGGGCTCATCCAGGCGTGGGGGTTGGGCTTGCCCGCGTAGGCGTCCTCGGTAATGGAGATGGGCGTGACCCCCTCGGAGACGGTCACGTGCTTAGCATGGGATTCTTCAACGAACTTCGCGAACCAGGATTCCAGGTTCAGGCCGTTGTCGAGCACCAGGTCGGCGGCGTGCGCCTTCTTCAGGTCGGAGGGGGTGGGCTCGTACTCGTGAATCTCTGCGCCGGGCTTGGTGAGGGATTCGACGTTCAGGTCGTCGCCTGCCACGTTGCGGGCGATGTCTGCGAGCACGGTGAAGGTGGTGAGCACGGTCTTCTTACCGCTGCTGCTCTTAGCGCCTTCGGTGGTGCTGGAGGTGCTACCGCAGCCGGTGAGCACGAGTAGCAGGGTGAGTGCGAGGGCGGCGCAGAGCGCCTGGACGAGGCGGCGTGCGTTGCTGCCTGCGGGGGTGAAAGCGTTCATGAGGCATCCTTCATTGGAAGTCACGGGTTTGAGTATGTGGTTGATGTGTGGAATTTGCCGCGCCGGGACGCTAGGGACACGGTTGTGTCTGCGCAGGCATCATAATGCGCTTTTGCCTGTCGTCCCGGGCGGAATTTAACAATAGTTCGGCTAGCCGAACTTTTCAACTAAGCCACACAGAAAACCCCGAAATATTGGCAGAAACCCAGGGGCAGGCATAGGAACAGCCGCCCAGAGACAGGCACACAGAAGCACCGGCAGATACAGCAAGGAGGCGAGGGACCCCTCCCCGCCTCCTTGCTTCACGCGGTTCTACGGCAAGCTATGCGCTCGGATTAGTCAGCAATCTCAACCACGATCGGCGTGTGGTCGCTTGCGCCTTCACCGGCGCGTTCCACCTTATCGATCCAGGCACGTCCCACGCGTGCGGCGAGCGCGGGCGAGAACAGCTGGAAGTCAATGCGCATACCCTCATCCTTGGTGAAGCGGCCCGACTGGTAGTCCCAGTAGGTGTACTCGCCCGGAGTGTGCGGGCGCACTACATCCACCATGCCCTCTTCGAGTAGGGCGGCGAAGGCGCGGCGTTCGGGTTCGGAAACGTGAGTCATTTCGTTGCGCAGGAAGTAGTCGATATCCCACACGTCAGTGTC
Source organism: Rothia sp. 27098_8_29 (assembly GCF_041432785.1). Lineage (NCBI taxonomy): Bacteria > Bacillati > Actinomycetota > Actinomycetes > Micrococcales > Micrococcaceae > Rothia > Rothia sp. 27098_8_29. The sequence goes on along the minus strand of NZ_JAPWAI010000007.1, from coordinate 34,745 downwards.
TTCGGGGGCGACGTTCCAGTCACCGACCAGGGCGAGCTGCGACTGCGGGTTAGCAGCCAGTTCGTTGTGCACGTTCTGACGCAGCGCCTCCATCCAGCGGAGCTTGTAGTCCATGTGCGGGTCGGTCAGGCCCCGGCCATTGGGCACGTAGAGACTCCAGACGCGCACGCCGCCGCAGGTCGCACCGATTGCGCGCGCCTCCAGCACCTCGGGTTCGCCGGGCTTGCCGAAGTGCGGCTGGTTATCGAAGCCGCGCTGCACGTCTTCGAGGCCAACTCGGGAGGCGATTGCCACGCCATTCCACTGATTCAGGCCGAAGTGCGCAACCTCGTAGCCCATGAATTCGAAGAGGTCGAAGGGGAAGGTTTCGTCCTTGGTTTTGGTTTCTTGCAGGGCGAGCACGTCAACGTCGTGTTCGTCGAGCCAGTCTTCGACGCGGTTCTCGCGGGCGCGGATTGAGTTGATGTTCCAGGTGGCAATCTTCATGCCTTCTAGCTTAGCGGGTGCAGCGCAGGCGCCTTTCATTGCACAGATCATTGCATGGAGGTGATTGCGCAGCGGCATGGGCGCTCGCAACCTAACAGCGCACCGCCCGCCTGCGCAACCCATTGGGTCGCACCGGCAGGCGGTGAATATATGCGCTAGTCAGCGCTGAATCTAGTTAGCGCTGAGCTGGTCGGTATTACTCCTAGTCAACAGCGGGAGTGCCCACAACCTTCAGACCCTTATCGCCGTACGCCTTGAGCATGTACAGGGCATCGGAGAAGTACAGGGGGCTGGCGGGGTCCACCACGTCTGCCGCGCCGTCACCGTCGCGGTCCACTTCGGGGTAGGTGCCGAGCGTGCGGGCTGCCCAGCGGTTTTCGGTCTTGAACTGCTCAGCCTTCTTGGCTTCGGCACGTAGTGGACGGCGGATCTGTCGCAGGCGTGCGGCACCGTCGGGGCTACCTGCGGCACGATACAGGAACGCGGCGAGGGTGTGGCGGGTGGCGTACTCGTCCGGGTGGAAGAGCCCGTCATCCCAGCCGGAGGTGATGCCCGCATCCGCCGCCCAGATGTAGGCGGGGTAGTCCGGGTTAGTGGTTGCCACATCCTTGTAGGGGGAGGTCTTGGGCAGGTTCTTGACGGTCGGCGATCCCGCCATGCGGTAGAGCATGCGCACCAGCTGGCCGCGGGTGACGGTTGCGGTGCTGTGGCGGCGGGTGACGGTGTATTCTTCGCTGTCGAGGTAGCCGTGGCAGACCGCCCACACGCCGGGGGTGGCGCTCATGGTGCCGAGGAAGTTGGCGACGCATTCGACGTAGCTGGGGTCGTCCTTGGGCTGGTGAAGTTTGATGAGGCCGTTGGCTGCGGCAGGTTCGGCGGCGTGAGCTACAGCCTGGTGGGAGGCGATGGCGGAGGTGCCTACGGGCAGGGCACCGAGGGCGAGGGTGAGAGCGAAGGTGCGGCGTGCGCGAGTGGTGGGTGTGAGGACTCGGGAGATAACCGGAAGCATGGGCTGTCCTTATGTAATTGTGGTTGGGAACCGGCCGGAAGGAACCGATTTTTGGGTCGACCGCGGGGTCGCCAATGGAGCGAATAAGAAAAGGGGAAGGGTAGTGGTCGTTGAGGAATAGTGAGAAGCGGCAATGAATAGGAGCTGACGTGCGGCGATACGCGGTTTTGATGTGTACCAATGATGTGCGTGTTGCGCATGCTGTCGCACGGCTATGGTGGTGCACAGTGAATGGACTGTTTTACACCGCCATAGAAAGTTTAAAGTACATATTAATATTTTATTCAATATTTAATTGAGACTTTTATCAACTAAAAATTAAACATTGTTCTAAACGACAAAGCAGCTGCGAATGGTATGTATTCCATTCGCAGCTGCCCTGATTCTTAGCCGACATGTGGCGGTATAACGCGCCCACTAGGGCACACGCGCCTCCCTCACGATTCACAGGAAAGTCCTGGACCGGTTCGGGCGTGTCTACTAGCCTCTACTAGCCGCGCATCACGTTATAAGCTTCCTTGGTGAGCTGACCGGCGGGCGAGGTGGAGTGGCGCAGTTCCTCAACCTCAATGACCACGTTTGCGCCAATTGCGCCAGTAATGTACACGCGGCGGCCGAGCATATTACCCTCACCGATGCGGTCGTCCTTGGCGGTACCTTCGGTGATGCGCAGGTCGTAAATCTTGTTCTCAATGTAGAAGCCGTACAGGGAGGCCGCCTTCTCCGGCGGGTTGTAGGAGACGGGCGCGACCATGCGGGTACCGCGCGCGTTACGGCTGATGTACCAGTTGGCGGCCTCGTCGGCGCCTGCGGCACCGCTGACGGTGCCAGCCCAGCTGGAGCCTTCCGCTTCGCATCCGATAAAGATGTTGTGCGCCCACTCAACAATCCAGCCGTGGCCCGCGTTGGAGCGTGCGGTGCAGCCGATGAACATGTTGCGTTCACCCTGCACGATCCAGCCTGCGCCGGCGTGGCGGGTGGCGGGCTCGTAGAGGGCGTTCTTGTTGCTGGTGCGGTGGTTGCTGTTGCTGGAGCAGTTCTCGAACTTAGCCTGCGCCGCGTACACCTCGATACCGGCGTAGGAGCCGCCGCTGAGATTCGCCTCGGCAACGTCGATACCGCGCAGCTTGTTGTCTGCCGCGCCGGAGTTCTGTCCTTCATTGGGGCGGCGGGGGTGGCCGGCGGGTTTGCCGAGCAGCAGGCCCTGGTTGAGGGTGCGGCGGATGGTCACGTCGTCAATTTTCATGCCCTGGTCATCCAGACCGAGTACGGCGACGCCGATGGCGGTGTCCCAGACTTCCACGCCGGCGATAACGGGCACGATGTCCGGTTCGTTGAGCATGTCGCCGGTCAGGTGGGTGTGGAAGATGACGCCGGCGACGTTATTCAGCGGGGCAGTGTGCGCATCGAGCGGGTAGCTACTGATGGGGGTATTTGCGGCATTAGTGCGGATGTGCAGGTTGCGTACGCCCATACGCATGGGCTTGTTGGCGTTGTAGTTGCCGTAGACGGGGGTGGTGTAGCTGCCGACGTGGAACACGCCGGTGTATTCGGTGTGGCCGTTGGCGGTGGTGGGGATGGCGCGGTCGGAGTGCGCGATGACGACGGTTGAGGAGCCGTAGCCGAAGATTTCGACGCGGTGCTTGATGTCGATGAAAGGGTAGGAGACGCGGTAGATGCCGCGGGGTAGTTCTACGGATCCGCCGCCGCGTGCGGCGACAGCGTCGACGGCACGCTGGATGGCTACGGTGGAGTCTTTGGCACCGGTGGGGTCTGCGCCGTAGTTGATGGCGTTGATGCTCATGGGCGTATCGGGCATGAGGGGCTCAATTCTTTCGATGGATACCGCGTTCGGTGCTGAAGGCGGCGTGGTGAGTGAATTGAGTGAATACGGCAGTATGCGGTGAATACGGTGCTGCGTGGGTGCAGTGTTGAGTTTGTGTGGTGCGGTGTGTTGGGCGCATTTCTGCGGGTGTTTTGGCGTGTGTGGGTCTGTGCACCGGCAGACCTGCCTTCTGCTCAAGGGTACCGCATTGCGCGTGTGGAGGCGACGACCGGGCACTGTGATGCATGCTCCCCTGCCCTGTTTTTCTACGGTTTTTCGGCTATTTTTCTGCCATTTTGTGGGCGGGTTAAACGCCGAGGGGCGGGGATTACTCCCCGCCCCTCGGACGTATGCGTTTTAAGATTTTGTGGTCACGAGCCTCAGCCCGCAGAGCCTAACCCGCGAGGGTTAGCCCATGAACACGCCGTTGCCGCGCTTCTCCAGCTGCTTCGGCGCGAAAGTCGCGTGGCGGATGTGGTCCACCTCGATGAGCACGTTATCGCCCATCGCACCGGTCACGTGAACACGGCGGCCGATCATGTTGTTATCACCAATACGGTCATCCTTCGCGGACGCAGTCGTAATGTGCATATCGCGAATGTTGTTCTCAATGTAGAAACCGTACAGGGAAGCCTTCGCCCAGCTGTAAGGGTTGTGCGAACGAGGAGCCACGAAGCGGCTACCGCGTGCGTTACGGCCAATGTACCAGTTCGCCGCCTCGTCGCCTCGAGCACCGCCGGTAACAGCGTCCTGGAAGCTGGAAGACTCACCCAGGCAACCAATGAACTGGTTGTTGCCCCACTCCACGAGCCAGCCGTGACCGGCGTTCTCCTGGGCGGTGCAGCCAATGAACATGTTGCGGGTGCCCTGAATGAACCAGCCTGCACCCACATGGCGGGTCTTCACCTCGTACAGGGCGTTCTTACCCTGGTTGCGCTTGTTGAACCAGCTGGTGGACGCCTCAAACTTGGACTGAGAAGTGTAAATCTCGATACCCGCGTAGGTGCCGAAGCTCATGTTTGCGTCAGAGACGTCAATCATGGAGAACTTGTTATCTGCCGCGCCGGGGGTGTCACCCTCACGGCGGCGCAGCGGGTGGCCGACAGGCTTACCGACCAGCAGGCCCTGGCGCAGGGTCTGGCGGATGCGGATCTTGTCAATCTTCATGCCCTGATCGTCCAGGCCCAGGATCGCAACGCCAATGGCGGTGTCCCAGATTTCGATGTTGGACAGGGTGGGCACTGCGTCCGGCTCACCGGGGTTAGCGTCCGCAATGCGGGTGTGGAAGATGACGCCCGCAACGTTGTCGACGGGCTGGGTGTGCTTCTCCAGGAAAATCTGGTTGCTCTTAGAATCCAGCGGCAGGTTGTACTTGTTGGTGCGGATGAACAGGTCACGCACGCCCATACGCATGGGCTTGTTCTGGTTGGTGCCACCGCTCATGGGGGTGGTGTAGCTACCGGTGTGGAAAACGCCGGTGCATTCGTAACTACCGTTCTTGGTGGAGGGAATACCCTTGTCGGTGAAAGCGACGATTCGGGTTGCCTGACCGTGGCCGAAGATCTCGACGCGGTGCTTCATTTCGATGAAGGGGTAGGAGACGCGGTACATACCGCCGGGAATCTCCACAGAGCCGCCGCCCTGCGCAGCAACATCATCGATAGCCTTCTGGATAGCACTAGTGGAATCTCGTACGCCGGTGGGGTCAGCGTTGTACTTGGAATCGCATACGTTCACGCTCATGATGGTAGCCATGGAGTGTCCTCTTTCTTGGCGGATACAAACAGCGATTAGCGCATAGATAGAATCTAAGCGCGTCATTAAGCTGAGTGTATCCAGTTGTGTTTGAGTGAATAAATGGTTTTGAGCTTCCTTCCGGTTGAGTGAGTGAATCTCTTCCGATGTGGGATGCGGGCGGGGAGTGAATCCGCTGCATCAACGCTCGTGGGCGGTGTGAGGGAGTGAATCTCAACCGTTCCCATGTGAGTCATAAATTCCTGCATACAGGATGCGAATCTGTCTAACCCACGACAAAACATTCTAGGGCAAATTTGGGGCTTTTTCGCCGCTCAACGCCCGATAGTGTTGATTGTCTCCTCGGTCACTTTTATGCAGTGGAGTGCACATACCCCACAAAAACCCAACTGACCAGTACAAATACCACATTTTGCACACAAATGCACTAGTCAGGGAATTTTTGGCAGTGCGCGCCACATCACTTCATAAACCGATTGATACGGCCCAAAGTCCCCCATTAAAACCCCTCATCAGAGGCTTATCTCACAGACTCAGAGGCCCCCAATAGTACCCGCCGAGCACCCCTGACAGGTAGAGTTCAAGTCCCTACTGAGCTTCCTTCACGGAGGCGGCACCCACCACATCCAGGCGCGCATAGCGGCCCGCAAGCCAGGTACAAATCATCAACTGAACCTGATGGAAAATCATGATCGGCAGCATCATCAGACCCAGCGAGCCCGCACCAAAAATAATGATCGCCATCGGCAGGCCAGCCGCCAGCGACTTCTTCGAACCGCAGAACTGAATCGTAATACGGTCGGCACGGTTGAAGCCCAGACGCTTAGCCAGCTGGTCAGTCAGCCACAGCATGAACACCACAATAATCGCCATGAGCACGACCAGCAGCACGATCTGCCACCACGCCACGCGCGTCCACACGCCCTGCACCACTGAGGCGGAGAACGCCGAATACACGATCATCATGACCGAGAACTTATCCAGCCACTTAGTCGTCGGCTTCTTGGCGAACTCCCCCACCCAGCGGCGCGTCAGCTGACCGAGCACGAACGGCAGAAACAGCTGAATGGCGATGTCCAGGAAGACCGTTCCGGAGAACTCAATATGGCCTGTATTCATCAGCAGCATGGCGAGTAGCGGGGTCGCCACCACGCCCACAATCGAAGAGAGCGAAGCACTCACAATCGCCGCCGCCACGTTACCGCCCGCAATCGAGGTGAACGCAATCGACGCCTGCACGGTCGAGGGCACAAAGGTCAAGAACAGAATGCCCATGTACAGCCCATCACCGAGCACAAAACGCAGTGGTGAAAGCGCCAAACCGACCAGCGGGAACAGCACGAACGTGCAGCTGAGAATCATCAGGTGCAGACGCCAGTGGGTCAGGCCGCGAATAGCCTCCGCGGTGGAGAGGCGAGCGCCGTACAGGTAGAACAGCAGGGCGACCGCGAACTTCGTTCCGGTGCTGAACCATTCGGCGAAGTCGCCGCGCGCCGGCACAATAATTGCGAGGATGACCGCGCTAATGAGCATGGTCAGCAGCGGGTCGAGTTTGATGGAGCGAAGTGATGAAAGCATGCTGTCCATTCTATGCCTGCGGCATGCGGCGGATGCAGTGGCGGGCGCCCCTTCTCACCTGGGGGTCACGCAGGGAGAGCTTAGGAGTGTGCAGGAGGCGGTTAACAGCCGAACCCGCCGGAGTGCGTTAGCACCCCGGCGGGTTCGTGAAGGTTATTGAGCTGTGCGGCTCAGATGAGGCGTTCAGAGTAGGCTCAGCGGCTACTTCTTATCACCGTCAAAGCCGTAACCGTACGAGCCACCCTCAGAGGAGCCGCTACCGTACTGGCCGTAACCGTACTGCTCAGGAGAAGGCTGGCCGTTAGGCTGGCCATTAGAGGGCTGCTCAGGGGCGGACTGGCCTGCACCGTTCTGGGCTACACCGTTCTGACCTGCGGCAGGCTGACCGAAGCCGGGCTGCTGACCGTAGGCAGGCTGACCCGGCGCGGGCATCTGCGGGCCACCGGGAGCACCCGGCGCCGGCACACCACCGGCGGCAGCGTACGCATCCCAACGCTGGCCGTGGAAAGCACGAGCCTGCTCGGTGAGCCAGCCAGCGAACAGCGTAGAGTTCGCATCGAACTCGGGGGCGTTCTCGGGCTTGGAGTACACGTCCACGGTTTCCAGGGTGTGGTCAGCCCAGGTGTCCTGGTGCTCACGCATGAACTCGGTGGACTGAATCGGGTCAGGCCACATGTGCACCGGCTCAGACGCCGGAATCAGCACAGGAACGCGCGGTGCGGCATCCTTGACCGGGTTCTCCGTCGGGCGCCAGAACAGGCGGCCCGGCTGGGTGCGGTCACGCAGCGCGTGCGCACGCCAGGTGAGAATCGGGTGGCTTGCCAGCAGGTTCACGTACCAGACGGCAAGACCGCGGTCGGTCACGGCACGGTCGGCAAGCTCATCGAAGTTAACCTGCTTGTTCAGGTACTTACCTGCCGCAAGCACCTTGACGGCACCCTCAGCGCCCTCGGGGCAGAAGCGGTAACCGAAGTTATCGGCGGTGTACTCCTGCGAGCGGGACAGCGCACTCGACAGCACCGGAATCTGGTTGAACAGCGTAGTGAAAATCAGACGGAAATAACCGACGTGACCTGCGGCGATGTGGCCAACTTCGTGGCCAATAATGAAGCGCAGCGCCTGCGGGTCACGAGACTTACCGCCAATCTCGAACAGGTCGGAGTACAGGCAGATGTAGCGGCGGAAACCGTGACCTGCCGCGAAAGCGTTCATAGTGCCGTTACCGAGGACGACGTACGCATCCGGCACGCGGCGCAGGCCTGCCGCCTCCGCTGCTTCGGCGAGCATCTGGTACGCCTCAGGGAACTGGGTCGGGGTGATGCGCACACCGCGAACACGCTGCTGCGCGTAGTAGATTGCACGAACGATAAAGATAGCAATCGGGCCCAGGATGAGCAGGCCAACCGTCTGGAAAATCAGGTCTTCCAGGCTTGCGGAGGTGCTACCGGAAGGTACTCGAACCGAGCCTTCACCGGTTGAGCTGAAGACGTAACGCATCATCGAGCTGAACAGGTCAGCCAGCGCCATGAATAGCACAATGTAGCCGACCGCGGTGACTGCATAGGCGGCGACCAGCCACGGAATTTCGGAGGGGTGACGCAGTGCGTGCAGCACCTTCGGCGGTAGCATCGACTGGTAGGCGAAGAGCTTTGGCTGGGGCAGGGGGCTGACCGGCTTCTGTCGCTCGTCTTCGGGGAGCCAGCCGGCGGAGAGGTCCTGCGGGAGGGGCTCACCGGGGGCACGGAATGCCTGCTGGCCGGGCTGGGCGTTGAACTGTCCGCCGGGCTGCTGGTGGTTTTCAGGGGGTTGAGTCATGTCTCGTCCGCTTCGTATCGAGTGTTATCTGATTCCACTCTATCGTTTTTGGGCACTTACTAGTGAATGTGAATGCGCTTTTTCTCACGGAACGCTCACCACTTCTCGTCTTCCCTGCAATAGCCCGCCAAGAGATACAATGCTTAGCTTTTCTCCCTATTGATGCATGCAGAGGGGCCGGTTCCGCACCACGTGTGCGGAACCGGCCCCTCCAAAAGCTGACAGAAGAATAGCGTCTACTTATTAGGGACACCACTCCCTAATACACTAAAAATCTATCAACTTTATACTCAAATAAACATCACATATATATAAATCTCAATCCAAGATTGAAGTAGGTCGAATGGGTCACTACTCCATTCAGACCTAATGCAAGCTGATATTAAACAGCTGCCGAAAGATAAGTGACAGTACCCCAGGGGGAAGTCACAATAATGCGGTACTGCACCGGAATGACCTTTGCCGACTTATGCGCGGGGTCACCGTAGGTGTGCTTACGCAGGTAGGTCATGTACGACACAACGTCTTGACCAGCATTGGGGTGGGTAATGTTAGCCATCACCTGAATGTCCCAGGACCAGCCGTCGCGGCCTTCAGCAGTCGTGTAGTGCTTACCGTATGCGTAAGTCCACAGGGGGCTGTTTTCCTTGGGAGGACGGGGACCATCCGGGAAGTGCAGGTAGTTGTACTTACCGTGAGCGATGTAGGTAGAGCGGCTGCCCTTGTAGTTGTCGTTGAGGCGAACAACCGGGGGGTTTGCGCCCTTGCCCTTGTAGCCTTCGGCGTAGTACATGTTGTTCTTGCGGTTTGCGTCAGACTCACCGAATGCGAAACGGTCCGCACCGGTGGGGGTCGGTGCGTAGGAGACGTCACCTGCAACGTTCTCAACACGAACGTTGATGATAACGCCGCCACCAACGCCACCAACGCCGTCCTTGGAGGTGTAGTCAGGGGTGTCCTTGCCGTTCGGGGGGTAAATCGGCGGGAAGTCGCTCACACCCTCGTAACGACCCCAGGGGTAAGCAAGCTTATTTTCGGGGGTGGTGTTGTCGATGAAGTAGGTCTGCGGCTGGGGGCTGCAGTTGGAGGTGGGCATTACTGCCCATTCGTATTCTTCATTCACGGTACCCTTGTAGCGGCGACGGTTGGCACGTTCACCCCAGGGCACGGATACGATGGTGCCGTATTCGCAAGGGTTCTTGGATGCGGCGTAGGCGGGCACTACGGCGGTTGCTGCCACAACGGGCGTTGCCCATGCTGCACCCTTGACCAGGGCGCGACGGCCCATCAGCTTTCCACTTTGTTCGGAGTGGCTCTTAGTCGAGTGAATATCCATTACCAAATCTCTCTCAATTGGAATGAGTTTTGTACATTGATTCACTTTATTTCTGTATAAAAAATACAGATATAAAGGTTATCGCAGTATGTGTTTAACGTGTAATTCAGAGTGCGCTCTCAGAATTCTTTTGCGGCTATAAATCCGCTTCAGTTCTTTTCGATGAACACTCGTTATATGAAAGCACAAAAAATTTGTATTTATTGTTCCATGTTGTGCAAAAACTTGGGTCGATAGATAATTCCTAACAGAATTAATCCAGGATTATCAACCTTTTTTCACCTTCAACCTTAACTGCCATCAATGTTGGAATGTTGCGAATCAATGCACTCAGTGCACACCTCTACATAACTTTCCCAAGCAAGCAAAAAATTTACACTCTATGCAGCACCCAAGCCAACATTTTTAATTAAATTTCATTCTTGTTCTCAATGTGATAAATGATACATATGCAATACATGCTATATTGGCGTAATGTTGTTTTGTAAAGTGAGTTGAATCATATGCATTTACTCTAATGGATATTCAAAAACAAGTCCGCTGCAGCACCCGTACGGAACGGGAACTGCAGCGGACTGCCTATATTCAACCGCCTATACGGCGGGGTGCGTGGGGCTTAGAGGCTCTTGACGAGTTCCTCGGTAGCCTCAGCGATAGCCTTCTCCTCGTTGGTGGGGATGACCAGCACCTTGATAGCGGAATCCTCGGTGGAAATCACGCGCGGCTCGGGGGAACGCTTAGCGTTCTCTTCCTCGTTGTACTTGATGCCGAGAGCGCCGAGACGGTCCAGGACCAGCTTACGGAAGTCGCCGGAGTTCTCACCGATACCTGCGGTGAAGATCAGTGCCTGCGCGCCGCCAACAACCAGGTTGTAGCCGCCAATGTACTTCATCAGGCGGTAGGAGGTCATGTCCAGTGCGAGCTGTGCACGCTCGTCGCCGGACTGTGCAGCCTCAACGACCTTACGCATGTCGTTGGAGCCAGCCAGTGCGAGCAGGCCGGACTCCTTGTTCAGGATGGTGTCCAGGCGTGCACCGTCGATGCCCTCACGAATCAGGATGGTGGTCAGTGCCGAGGGGTCAATGTCGCCGGAGCGGGTACCCATGATCAGGCCAGCCAGCGGGGTGTAGCCCATGGAGGTGTCGACGGACTTGCCGCCCTTCACAGCGGTCACGGACGCGCCGTTACCGAGGTGAGCAACGATGCCGTTGAACTCGTCGCGTGCAATGCCGAGCATGTCAGCTGCAACGTGGGAGACGTACTCGTGGCTGGTGCCGTGGAAGCCGTAGCGGCGGATGCTGTACTTGTCAGCCAGGTCGTAGGGGATCGCGTAGCGCCATGCTTCTTCGGGCATGGTGGAGTGGAACGCGGTGTCGAAGATAGCAACCTGCGGCAGGGAGGGCCACTTGTGCATTGCTGCGCGCATGCCCTGAGCGTGTGCGGGGTTGTGCAGCGGTGCCAGCGGGGAGAGGTCGTCGATCTGCTGGACAACTTCCTCGGTGAGCAGGGCGGGGTGGGTGAACTTCTCTGCACCCTGCACCACGCGGTGGCCGACTGCCTGCAGCTCACGGCCTGCCAGGACGGGCTCGAGCTTCTCGGACATGATGTCGAATGCGACTTCGTGGTTGGGCACGTCGGTGCCGATGTTTTCGACGAGGCCGGAGGTCAGCATCTGCTCTGCCTCGGGCAGGGAGGTGTCACGCACCTGGTACTTCAGGGAGGAAGAACCGGCGTTCACAACGAGAATAAGCATGAAAGTATCTTCTTTCGTAGTTTTCTTTTCTGCTCCATTCTCGCACTTTTCGAGCCTGCGTGCGAGACGGCCCCGGCTGTGTTTTTAACGGGGGTTTTTACTGGGGGTGACATCGGGGGCAGGAGGGGCGGGTGTGCACAGTGTGGCGCCGTACTCGTTCAGAACTGCCACCGACGAATCGGTCCAGGCTATAGGTTTGGCCCTATAGATTCGCATTTCGTCCTCGATAGTTCTTGGAGAAAAACGTAGTACTTGGGTCAGCTTACTCATCTAAATTCACCACTTCTTTGAAGCAATCAAGGTTAGAGCGCGAGTGAAGGACAATCACAACCTGCTTGTCACTGCCCTCGATAGCGCACGCCATCGATTCGAGCTCAGTGCGCTCCTCTGACGGAGTGAGACTCTTCAAGGTCTCATCAAGCAACACAAGCCGGGCAGCGCCTTCACGTAACACGGAACGCGCAAGCATGAGCCCGCTCGAATTCGATGCTTCAGATGCGAACGGATCGATATCTGGTACGATTACCACTTCGCCTTGGGGATACCGGCGGTATAGAGCATCAAGCATGACGGACTTCCCCGCGCCAGTTGGTCCAATCAAGGCAACCATAGAACACCCAGAGTCAAGAGCACTCTCAAGCAGAGCCAGGTCAGCAGACCGCACGGGCGGATAAGAACGGTCGGCCCGGTACTCTTCAAGCATCCGAACACGCTCCGCAGTCAAGCTGACTACACCAACCTGTTGCAGCGTCTCCACCGTAGATTGGATGCCAGATGACAGAGTTACTGCAAAATATATTACGACCGCGGGAGCAACCACTGAGTTCGATCCTTCGACCATCAGTGCCAATACCACTGCAGAAACATTCAGTGACAACACAAGCGACTGAATCAGTCCCGTACGCAGTGCGTAGGCGTTCGCCAACTGAATCGAGCTGCTGACGTATGCAGCCTCCGAATGAGCGTAGGCTTCTTCTCCAGCCCGACGCAGCCCTGCACTGACGGGCGCAGCGTGTAAGCCAGCCTGGGCACCAGCCACCCCGATGAAGTCACCTCGGCGATTGGCAGCCGTCGTCGAGGCAGGGAGAATCCACTTTGAACCCTGACGCATAGCAAGCATCGCTAGGGGTGCTACCGCCAACACAACGATCATGAACAGCGGGGCGCCGGCCACTGCGCCTCCGATGAGCATAAAGGTCTGTAGAATGACCATAAATACCGAACCCAGGGCGCTAGGCACCGACATCTGAAGGTCGGAGAAGTCTTCACCCATCCGCCCCATGACCGCACCGCTTGTTCTAGGAGTAGCGAATCGATCGAGCCTGCGTATAACCCGGTCGTGCAAATCGCTCAGCCTAGCGATGGGAGCCCAGTAGAGCGGGCCAAAGAACATGACGGACCCAACAATTGCTGCCAGTGCGCAAGCAGCTGACACTTCAGCAACCTGAGCAGACAGCCCATCACTGTGAGCAATCGTCAATGCAAAAGCAACTTCGGATCCGCTTAAGAGTAGGGCGCCACACGTAATCCACACCAAATGCGGTCCAAACAACAACAGGGCCGATCGTCGGAATGTGGCACGCTTCGGCTCAGGGTCAGGAAGGTCCTGTCCCTCGCTCACATCCGTCGAACCAGCATCTACCTCCTTAGCTGCCCCGGGGCTATGAGCCTGCAACTCAAGAGGGTCTACCCTCGCATCATTGCCGGGGGTGAAGGCACTCGGTACATACTCCTCCGAGCTTGCCAGAAGTGTGCACGTTGGCACGCACTCTAAGATCCTCTCGGCAACCACTTCTCGTGTTACAGGATCAAGCGCTGCGAACGTATCGTCCAAAATTAGCCAGTCCGGTTTGTCTGCCAAAACGATAGCGACAGCAGCACGGTGTCTCTCTCCTGACGACAAGGTTGTTGCGTCTTGCCAGAACCGCCCGATCACATCCTCACTGAGCCCCATACCTAAAGCGAGGCTAGTGAACCGGGATACCTGATGTGGCGAAGCAGAAGCTCGCCACGCTGACAACACCGAATGGGACACTTCCGGGTTGCGTGGTACGAAAGCGGAATCGGGGGTGGTCACGGATGTGCGCAATGCTTCAGCGCGCTCAGACGTAGCTGCAAGCACCTCTCTAGAATTTGAAGGCTGCCCCACCAAGTCCTGCTGTTTAACCGTGCAATTTGGAGACGACTCGAGCTTGTCAAGCTCACGCATCATTGGCACAGCGAGTCGAATAACCCGATAGTTTACGATGTTGTTCTGCACCGCTGCGTACAGGTACCGGGCTGCCAAAATAATTCCAATACCGAAATGAGCGGATGGCCAGAGCCACGCGCCGAGGACCGCAACCACAGCGAGCACCGCAGTTAGTGCTCCCCGTTCAAGGAATCCATTCAGGACCTGCAACGGGACCCGTCTGCGCAGAAGCTGCTCTTCGGTGTTTCGGATGCTAGCGACCTTGTCCAGGGCGGTACCCCAGCTGGGGATGCTTTGCCCTCGAGGCAGCGCGTTTGCTACACGCTGGATCCACTGCCTACGCTCTCCCTCTAGAGCGACGTACTGTTCCCATAGTCGGCCCACCAAGTTGATGAGACGGACGCTGACGAATACCAATCCAGTGATGAGCAACGCAGCGATGGCGCCGCTTGCACCATATAGCGCGAGCGAAGCCGCGAGAAAGGCAATAATCTGAACGGTTGAAACGGCGAAATCAACAACGAAGGCAAACTGGCTGATCTGTCCTGGGTATGTGAGAACATGCCCGTGAGCTTCCGGCGGATGGGATGACCTACTAAAGATGTCCCGGAAACGGCGGTATGTGAGCTGTCGAACCGCGATCGTGAGAATAAGCTCTTGGCGTTCCTTCACCCAGTACCCTAGGCTTTCAGCCAGGAAAGCGAAGATGAGTAACCAAATAGCACTGCCTGGGGTCCTCTCACCTGACGTTACCTGGCCGATACCTGCCGTAATCATCAGAGCCCCTGCAACATTCAGTAGGCCAGCGGTGAAGACGGTGAAACTCGTGCTCGTTGGCGCGAATATCAAAGCAAGCCAGCGGATCCGTCTCGGCAGGTTCCGCGCTATCCTTTGATAGCGTACATACAAGTGCTCGATGGGCATGTCTCTCAGATGCAGGCTAGGAGCGCTCTGTGCTTCGCCCCGTCGCTTGTGATTAATCACCATTATGTTTCCAGTCATTCGGTATTCGAGTTCAGGTGTACGGCCTCGTTAAACCGCAAAATAGATAGCCAGAATACTTTCTGGTGTTCTGAGTGGTGGAAGCACCCGGAAGCATTATGTCGCCTGACCCTAATGTAGCAGACATGGGATGAATCACACGGCGGCTACAGGAGCCTTACACAATGGTGGCGTGAGCAGATGGATTACCACATACCGATACTTATGTCTGCAACCGGCCCGTTCCGCTACTGCAAAGATGGATTCCACGATTCTGCCAGTTATAGGCGGGATACATTCCGGTGCGGCCCCTCCCCTGTTTCTACGTTTGCGGGCTATTCTTCGTCGTCATCAACGGCGGGCAAGCCCAGCAGGGCGGTTCCCGCCTCGGTGAGGGACCAGCGCATCGTACGGCCAGCCTTGACGCCCTTAACAAAGCCGAGCCCCTGCAGCAGTTTGAGCCTATCGCGCAGAGTCGGCGCCGTAACCCCCAGCGCCTCCTGCAACTCGCTCGAAGTGGGGGCGACTGGCGCACGGAAAATCTGCACCTGCCCCAGCAGGTACAGCAGCCGCAGAACATCATCAAACTTCTTCGAAGTCAGCCCGGGGGTGCCACCCGTCCAGGTGCGGTTGCCCTCCAGCTCAGCGATACGCCTGCCAAGGGCACGCCACGCACGGTCGCGTGACTCCAGTTCGTCTACCAGGTGCTCCTGAGCCTGCTCGATCAGCCCCAGAAAAACATGCAGAAAACCGGTCACCTCACCGTAGTTGAGGGGTTCTTCCGCCGCGCTAAACGCCTTGTAGTAGCGGCTCTTCTGAATGTTGAGCGTGCTCGGCAGGGTGAGGGTCGTCAGCCGGGTGAGCGTCTGCCCCAGGTGGGCTACCAGCAGGTACCTGCCCAGGCGGCCGTTGCCGTCGTAGAAAGGGTGCGTGTACTCCACCATGAAATGCGTGGCGATTGCGGAGAATAGCGCCGGCACGTTCGGGTTGAGGGCGTGGTTGAGCGCCGCCTGCACGTTGGCGGTGATGGTTGCTTCGCTGCCGGGGGCGCGGTGAATTTCGCGGGTGTTGTCGTGGATAACCACAGGTTTAGTACGGAATAGAGCCCCGTCTGGGCGGTCTTCTTCCGCGAGGTGCCCTTCGAGTAGCGTGTCGTAGAGGCTGCGCACCTGCTCGACTGTGGCGGGTGGGCGGCCTGCCCCCAGATCCTTGAGGAGGTTCACGAATTCGACGGCGCGCTTGGCGCGGGGGTCCTCGCTGTCGCCGGAGGTGAGTGCCTCAGAGATGAGCTGGCGTGTGGTGTGCACACCTTCGATACGGTCGGACGCCACGATGCTGCGTACTGCCAGGTCGAGTAGGTAGCTTTGCATGGCGATGCTGGGCAGTTGGGAGCTCAGCTGTTCGATGTGCCGTTCACGGCGCATAATGCGTTCAAAGGCTGCGAGCGCGGTGCGGTCTGCCAGGTAGAACAGGGGGTGCTCCCCTACCGTGAATTCGTTGAGGAGGTAGGTGGAGTGGCCGCTACGGCGTGCCTGCAGTTCCGCCTGTACGGCGGCTTTGCCGCGTTCGTGAAAGATGCTTTTGAGGGTGCGGTACCTTGTGCCGGTGGTGTTCACCTGTGCCCTCCTTGATGGTGTAAAAAATCGCGGTTTTTTTCATTATCCTCCCAATTTTCAGGAAATAGTGAAAAAATCCGCGATTTCTTTCATAATCCATGTCACATATAGGCAGTTAGGGTGCCGGATGGGCTCCCCCGATTTAGACCCCTGCAGGGGCGCATCCTAGTGGGAAGCCGCACCCACCGCTTATTTGTTCTGTTCCTTCATTCGTTCCTTCACAAAGCTGTTGAAGCCCTGCGGCTCAAGGATATGAGACGCCTTCCACTTGTCGGGCCGCTCCGCGGTACGGTGCAACCGCACATAGTAGGCGGGGCTGATACTTCCTTCGACCTTCACACAAACCGTGAGCCAGTAGGGGTTGTCGCCACCAGGAACCTTCAGGGTCGGGTCATCAACCAGTTCAGCATTGGTGACGGTTCCCTTGAAAATATCAATACGAGAGTTAGGTCCATACTGGTTTTGCAGTTTGGGATCAATCATGGGGTAAAGCTCTTCTGACCATTCCTTGTACGGCTTGCCGCTGGTGTAGGCGGTGACAATTGCTTTCGCGGTTTCAAGCGCGCGACCACGGTCTTCGTCAGTGATGCTATTGAGGGTAGGAACGCTGGAGGGCTGCTGGGGTCCACCACCGGTTCCCGCCAGGGGTGAAGGGTCAAGGCTCACGGTCGGGGTCGGGGTCGGGGTCGCTGCCGCAGTGGTGGATGCCGCGGTGGTGCTTTCCGTCGCGCTCGGGGAGGCGGTCACCTCGGTGACGGTGGGGGTGCGGCCTGCGGTGGTGGTTGCGGGTGCAGGAGTAGTAGAGCTGGGGGTGGGGGTGCTGGTGGCGGTAGAGGTTCCGCTGGTGATGAGGGTTCCGCCCGGTGCGGAGCTATCGGTGCTAGCAGAGCAGCCGGTAGCGAGCAGTGCGAGGGCAGCGGCGGTTGCGGTGATTTTGCGGGTCATGGAGAGGGGCTTTCTCTGATGAACGGTATCTATGTATCGGTGTGATGCGTCTAGGCGGGGCATATGCTGGGCTGTGTAGCGTTGCGACCGCCTGCGGTTGGTGTCTGCGTCGGGCGTTGACGCATAGTGGGTGCACGGTTAGGTACCGGATTAGCGGTATGAATTCGGTTCTTTTTCGTGCAGTCCAGCTCATATCATGGTAGCTCAGGGCGAGCGCCTGCAGGATATCTGTAGGCATGATAGGGTATCTTTTGACACCGATAAATATGTGCCGCCGTGTTTTTGCGTCTTGCAGTCCTCGATGTTGTGTTCTGGCTCAGATGCTTTTCCTGCGGTACCGCATAGTTTCTCATCACTCATTCAATCTCTGCCCTCCTGCTGGGGGTGGGTTTGTCGCGCCCCGAATTGTGGGGTCTACGTATTTTGGAGATTGTTATGGAGAACAAGGGTGGAGTCACTATCCCCCGCTGGGCTTTCGGACTGGCTGCAGCTGTCGTTGCCCTCCTCGTCGTACTGGTCATCGTGCTTATTCCGCGCGGCGGCGATAATTCCAATACCTCCGCCGCGGGCGGTTCGAACGGTGCGGCTCAGTCGAAGGCCACCTCAACGGTAGCGGCAGGCACCTGCGGCGCTGGCGCCTCAGACGACCAGGCAGTACTGGATGCAGCCCCCAAGGACACCACGTGGATAACCACTGATGGGGGTTGGATGGGTCCGGTATCGAAGACCGCCGGTCCGATGGCGAACTCCCCGATTCGTAACTGCTTTGAGCACTCGGCTGAGGGCGGATTGTACGCCGCGACCTGGGCTTATATTCAGATGGTTGAGTCCCCGAAGGATTTCCTGCCGACTATTGTTGGCCCCGGTGCCGATACGCTCCGCGAACTCCGCAAGAAGGACACTACGACCGCTCCGGTTCTCCACATTTCCGGTTACCGTTACATCTCCTACACCCCGGAGCGTGCAACGGTGCGACTGCTGATCAAGACCCCGTCGGCTACGTACTGGTCTGCCGATATGGTGATGGAGTGGCACGATGGTGACTGGCACTATTGGGCTCCTACTACTCCTACTGAAGTTGGCAAGGCTGACCCCGACGAGTTCATCACCTGGGGTTCCTAAAAGCTAACAGCCCGTACGGGCAATAAAACGCGGTGGGGCACGACCTTTCATTAGGTCGTGCCCCACCGCGTTTATACGTTTAAGACGGCTAGAGCACGTCCGGGTGGACCGCCACCTCCACGGCGGCAGGCAGCACGCGCGCGCTAATGCGATACGCCGACGGCGCCGGGTCACCATCCACCTCAACCGGCTGAGCACCATCCGGGAACTCCAACACCGCCTCAGACCCCACCAGGTGACGAATCACCGGCAACTCAATGCGCGGCGAACCCAAAATCGTGCGGCGCGTAACCTTCGCCATCAACAGGCCCCACTCCACCAGGTCACGCGGCGACGCCACAATCACCTCAAGGTTGCCGTCATTCACATCCGTCATATCCGCCAGACGAATACCACCCTGCAGGCGGCCACAATTCGCAATCAGCACCGAACGCATCGGCAAAATACGAGGCTCCCCACCGTCCACACTAATACGCACCGGGTGCGACCTGCCCAGCATGTGCTTCATGCCGGACTGCACGTACGCAACCCAGCCGAACTTCGCCTTAATCTCCTCGTTCGTATCATTCATGACAAGCGCATCAAAGCCGGCACCACTCATCACAAAGAACGTGTGTTCGGTTTCTTCGCCGGGGGTGCTCGTCGTCGTCATCTCAATCGCATCAACGCTCTGACCTGCACCGTTGAGCGCAATATTCACGCACGCCGCCACGTCACTCACCGGAATATACAGGTTACGCGCCAGCAGGTTACCGGTACCCATCGGCAGAATACCCAGACGCGGCTTGCGCCCCTCATGATGCGCCAGCGCCGCCGCCACAGCACGCACCGTACCGTCACCACCGGCAGCAATCAGCAGGTCAACACCCTCAGCAATCAGCTCGCGGGCCGCCTCAGAACCGGGCTCGTCCACACGGGTGGTGCGCACCAGCGCCTGCGGGTGGCCGTTCGCCGCGAGGGTACGTTCCAGAATCTCAATAGCCGCCGCAACTCCGGGCTTACTCGGGTTGTACACCACGCCCACGCGCTGCGCCTCACCGGTGAGCAAGGTCGGCAGAACGCCGAAGGGTGCCCCCAGTTCGATAGCGCGTCGGCGCGCTTCACGGCGGGCACGAGTGACGGAGGCGGTCAGAGCCGCCGCCGCAGAAACACCAAGGAGTTTACGGTAAAGAGGCATAGTTCTTAGACTACCGGGATACGCAAAAACCCGCCCACCGTTTACGCGGTGAGCGGGTTTTTCAGCTGGTTGTGAGATTACTCAGCAGCTACTGCCGGGATGACCTCGGCACCACCCATGTAGGGGCGGAGTGCTTCCGGAATCACAACAGAACCATCAGCCTGCTGGTGGGACGGAGGCGGGGGATTCCGAGCGCGCGAGGCACCAAATCCCCCGCCGGAGTGGAGACTCACTCCAGCAGGCATCCTTTATTCAGCAGCTACTGCCGGGATAACCTCGGCGCCACCCATGTACGGGCGGAGCGCCTCCGGGATACGCACGGAGCCGTCTGCCTGCTGGTGAGTCTCCAGGATGGCAACCACCCAGCGAGTCGTCGCCAGGGTACCGTTCAGGGTCGCTACGGAGCGGGTGCGGCCCTTACGCACGTTGCCTGCCTCGTCCACGGTGTCCGGGGTGCGCTCGCGGATGTTCAGGCGGCGCGCCTGGTAGGTGGTGCAGTTCGAGGTGGAGGTCAGCTCACGGTAGGTACCCTGGGTGGGGACCCACGCCTCGCAGTCGAACTTGCGGGCTGCGGAGGTGCCCAGGTCGCCTGCGGCAGTGTCAATCACGCGGTATGCGAGGCCGCAGCGCTGCAGCATTTCCTCTTCGAGGGACAGCAACTTCTCGTGCATCTCTTCTGCCTGCTCGACGGGGCAGTAGACGAACATTTCAGCCTTGTTGAACTGGTGCACGCGAATGATGCCGCGGGTGTCCTTACCTGCGGAGCCTGCCTCGCGGCGGTAGCAGGAGGACCAGCCCAGGTACTTCTTCGCGCCCTTCTCGAAGTCGAGAATTTCGTCGGTGTGGTAGCCGGCGAGCGCCACTTCGGAGGTGCCGACCAGGTACAGGTCGTCGCGTTCGAGGCGGTAGATTTCGTCGTCGTGCTTGACGTTGAAGCCGGTGCCGTTCATGATTTCGGGGCGTACCAGGGTGGGGGTGGTCATCATGGTGAAGCCGTGCTCGGTTGCGAGGTCGAGCGCCATCCACATGAGTGCCTGCTCGAGGCGTGCTACCTGGCCCTTGAGGAAGTAGAAGCGTGCGCCGGAGACCTTTGCGCCGCGTGCCATGTCGATGCCGTCGACGAGTTCGCCGATTTCGAGGTGGTCGCGCGGTTCGAAGCCTTCGGTGGTGAAGTCGCGGGGGGTGCCGACTTCCTTGACGACTACGTAGTCGTCTTCGCCGCCGACGGGTACGCCGTCGATGATGAGGTTTTCGATGCTGCTGATCAGTTCCTCGTATTCGGCGGTCTTCGCCTCGGAGGCTGCCTTTGCTTCGTTGACGCGGGCTGCGAGTTCCTTCGCCTGTGCGACGAGGGCGGGCTTTTCTTCCTTGGGTGCCTTTGCGACGGTCTTGCCGAAGGCGTTCTGTTCGGCGCGCAGGTTCTCGTATTCGCCGATGAGTGCGCGGCGTGCGGTGTCGGCTTCGAGGATGCGGTCGACGTGAGTTTCGTCCTTGCCGCGTGCTCGCTGGGAGGCGCGGAAGACGTCGGGGTTTTCGCGGAGGAGGTTAATATCAATCACTGTTTTATCCTACCTAATCTTGCGGTGGGTTGTGGGTGGGGTTTGCGCTGGTGGGGCGCGGGTAGGTGCGGGGGTATCTAGCGGCGGCCGGCTAGTGGCGCTGCAGCTGTGCGGGGCGGCCGTTCGGGAAGAGCGACTCAACCCATTCGTGTGCGGCGTCGAAGGAGCCATCGGAGTGGATGGCGTCGACTTCGGTGTTTTCGTGGTCGGCGCGCGGGTAGGAGCCGAGGAATTTCAGCGTCGGGGAGACGCGGTGCAGGCCGCGCAGTGCATCGCGCATGCGTGCCTCGTAGATGTGGCCGTCGGCGTCGATGCTGAACGAGTAGGAGCCCATGCCTTCGCCGGTGGGGCGCGATTCGATGCGGGAGAGGTTCACGCCGCGCACGGAGAACTGTTCGAGCAGTTCGAGCAGGGCGCCGGCGCGATTGGCGGGCAGCGGCACGGTCAGGGTGGTCTTGTCGGAGCCGGTCGGTTCGGGGATGTCGGCGGTGCGGGAGAGCAGCACAAAGCGGGTTACGGCGTTCTTGTTGTCGCCGATATTGTCCTGCAGTACGTGCAGTTCCGGGTGGTAGTTCAGCAGCGCCGGGGAGCAGATTGCCGCATCGTAGGTGCACCCCTCTTCGAGCAGGCCGACAGCCGCCGCGGCGGTGGAGGAGCCGGGCAGGTAGGCGGCGGCGGGTACGTTCTCCTGTGCCCAGCCGCGCACCTGCGCCCAGGCGTGCGAGTGGGTGGAGATGGTCTTGACGTCTTCGATACTGAGGGGCTTCGCAGCGACCAGCACGAAGCGGATCGGTACGAGCACCTCGCGGATGATGCGTACACCCTCGCTGGCTGCGATAGCGTCCAGGGTGGCGCTCACGCCGCCCTCCACGGAGTTTTCGATGGGCACCATGGCGGCGTCCGCCTCGCCCACGTTGAGGCGTGCGAGCGCGTCGGGCACGCTGGTGGCGGGGATCCGTTCGGCGTCGGATGCGCCGGGGACGCTCAGCAGGGCGGATTCGGTGAAGGTGCCGGAGGGGCCAAGGTAGGTGTATCGCATGCCACTATAGTAGCGTCTGCCGTGGAGGGGGCGCCGAATTCGGTGATAGGTTACGGTCTTTGGCGGTAGTTAAAAACCCCTACCGAAGTCACTAACCTATGGCCGAAAAACTTAAGTCATTACCGAAAACCGTTACCTCACGAACTGGCGTACCCGCGCGGTGTCCCAGTACTGGGCGGGCACGCCTCCACCCATGAGCTCACGGGCGATAGCGGCGGCCTGCACGGAACCAGCCTCCGGCAGGGGCGCGTGCGAACCGGCGATAATGACGTTGCCGCGGCGGCGGCCCTTCAACATGGCGGAATCCGCCACAATGCACACGTACTCGAACACCTCAAGCAGGGCGGACGCCTCCGCGCGGGCACCGGTCAGCGCAGGCCCGTCACCGCAGTTCAGGATGTACAGGCCACCGGGTGCCAGCGACTCGGCAACGGTGCGGGTGAACTCGACGGTGGTGAGCGCCTCGGGGGTGGTGTCCCCGGCGAATACGTCACGAATCAGCACGTCGCGGGATGCGGGCGCGAAGGTCGCGGTGACGGCACCCGCCTCGCCCACGCGAATCTTCACGCGCGGCGCCTTGGGGATGTCGAACCAGGCGCGCACATACTCGGCGAGCTTGGCATCCAGCTCAACAACGGTGTTGCGGCTGGTCGGGTACAGGTCAGCGAAATAGCGCGCCATGGAGCACGCGCCGCCGCCCAGGTGGGTGATGCGCAGCTTCGCGGCGTCCAGGTGTTCCTCCACATGCGAGGAGACGACCGCCGCAATCCAGCGCATGTACTCAAAATCCAGCTGGCGAGGCTCACCCACAATCACGTGGGAAGACTGCACACCATTAATGAGCAGCAGCCAGCCGTCAGCGTGATAGCCGTCAGGGACCAGCTCCGCCTCACCCGTAGAAATCGGGTACACGCCAGCGGCGGCACCCTGCACGGGGGTGTTCTCGGTATCGTCGATGCGGTTCTTCTGGTTCTTCTGCGCCTTTTGGGACTTCTTGGGTGCCCTGCTCTTTTTCGCCATACCCACTAGACTAGCCGACAAGCCTCAAGGCAACAGAGCGCTCTGCAACAGCCCCGCACGCCCCTAGCGTACGCACCCGCGGCAAACCGCCTCCACAGAGGTCAGCTGAGTAGACTAGAACCCATGGGATTTGTATGTCAGGGCCGCTACGCGCTCGCACCAATTGAACCGACCGACGCCGAAAAATACGTCAACCTGCAGCTGGACTGCATGGAGCAAACCTACGACCCGATCTACTTCGACGCGCTCGGGGAAAGCTTCACCGCCCGCCACCGCGCCGAACGCAACGAATACCTCGAAGACTTCCGCCGCCACCTCTCCTCTCCCACCGTGCGCGGCTTCTTCGCCTATGAGGTGCCCGGCTGGACCCCCGACGGCGGGCTCTCCTGCTCCATCGGCGCCCGCATCGACTGGGATAAGCCGGTCGGCCTGGCGCTCTCCCTATGCGAACCCTCCTCCTGGGAACTCGAACGCGCCGACGACCTCCCCGAGCTGCCCGCAGGCACCCGCAAACTCGTGCACCTGTACACCCTCAACCACACGCACGGCACCGGGCTCGGTCAGGCACTCTACGAGTCCGTCATCTACCCGGATGAAAACTCCTACCTGTGGGTCATGGCAGAAAACGAACGAGCGCTCTCTTTTTACGAGCGGCTCGGCTACCAGCGCAACAGCATCGAATTTGAGGCACGCGGCATCTGGGCGCCCGGCCACAGCGTGCGGTACGCGCGCATCCCCAACCTCTAAACGGCACACCACAACAGGGAAACAGCCCGCCCACATGACGCAGCGCACCGCACCCCTGTTAGGCACCACCCCCACAACGCCTTAAGATAGAAGAGACCTATAAGCTCGACGCACCCGCGCACAGGAGCACATACACCCCTGCGCAACCGCGGGACCCAGCGCCGAACATCGCATAGAAGGACAGTAAAACAATGACCACCGGTCTTTACCTCTCCGCTATGTCCCAGAACTCGGGCAAGTCCCTCGTAGCCCTGGGTCTAGCAGACTCCCTCATCAAGCGCGCAGACCGCGTCGGCTTCTTCCGCCCCGTCTTCGACGGCGCAACCATCTCCGACGACCCCATGGCACGCCTCATCCGTGAACACTTCGGCCTGACCGAAGAGCAGGTCGGCGGCGCAGTCTCCATGACCGACGCACTCGCACTCATCGCAGAAGGCGACACCGAAGAAATCTCCGCACGTGCGGTCTCCGCCTACGAGAAGGTCGCTGCAAACAGCGACGTCGTAATCGTTGACGGCGTCTACCTGCCCGCCAACGCGCTCGCAGTCGAATTCGACCTGAACGTCCAGATTGCACGCGACCTGGGCCTGCCCGTCGTCGCTATCGTCGGCGCACAGGAAGCAACCGTTGAGGAAGCAGTCACCGCCGTTGACGTGGCACGCACCGAGCTGCTCGCCTCCAAGGCAGACCTGCTCGCCATCATCGTCGGCCGCGCCGAGCCCGAACTGCGCGACGAAATCGAGAAGTCCGTCAAGCGCGGCGACGCAAACCTGCCCGTCTACGTACTGCCCGAAATCCCCGAGCTGAACGCACCCACCGTCGGTGAAGTTGCCGAAGCCCTCAAGCTCGACACCGAAGGCATCAAGGCAGAAGACCTCAGCCGCGATATTCACGGCATCAAGGTCGCAGCAATGAACGTCTCCAACTTCCTGAACCAGTTCGTCGACGGCGACTTCGTTATCGTCCCCGGCGACCGTGCAGACATCGTTGCAGCAACCCTCGCATCCGCACTGGCACCGACCTTCCCGGCACCCTCGGGCGTGCTGCTCACCGGCGGTCTGGACGCACTGCCCGGCAAGAACACCGCAGTCGGCTCCCTCATCGACAACGCACCGTTCCCCGTGCTGTCCACCACCAAGGACACCTTCAAGTCTGCACGCGCAGTCTCCCGCGTCCGCGGCGCCCTCGAAAGCGGCCACCAGCGCAAGCTCGCAGCAGCAATGGGCGGCTGGGACGAGCACGTCAACAAGGACGAACTGCTCGCACGCCTCGAAATTGAGCGCCCCGCATCCATGACCCCGCTGCGCTTCCTGCACAACCTCATCGAGACCGCACGCGCAAACCGCCGCTCCGTGGTCCTGCCCGAGGGTTACGACGTGCGAATCCTGCGTGCATCCGAAATCATTGCTCGCCGCGACTTCTGCGACCTGATCCTGCTCGGCAACCCCGCCAAGATCGCAGAGATTTGCCAGGCCGAAGGTATCGAACTGCCCAGCACCGTTCGTATCATCGACATCGAAAACAACGAGTACACCGAGGACTTCGCAGCAACCTACGCTGAGCTGCGTGCACACAAGGGCGTCACCATTGAGGCTGCTCGCGAGCGCATGACCGACCCCTCGTACTTCGGCACCATGCTCGTTTACAAGGGCATCGCCGACGGCATGGTTTCCGGTGCAGTGAACACCACCGCGAACACCATCCGCCCCTCGCTCGAGTTCATCAAGACCCGCCCCGGCACCAAGATCGTCTCCTCCGTCTTCCTGATGCTGATGGAAGACCGCGTTCTGGTCTACGGCGACTGCGCAGTGAACCCGAACCCCAACGCAGAGCAGCTCGCCGACATCGCGAAGGCATCCGCGGAGACTGCACGCCAGTTCGGCGTCACCCCCAAGGTTGCTATGCTGTCCTACTCGACCGGCACCTCCGGCGCTGGCGCAGACGTAGACGTTGTGCGTGAGGCAACCGAGCTCGTGCGCGCATCGAACCCCGACTTCGCGGTTGAGGGCCCGATCCAGTACGACGCTGCTTCGAACATGTCCATTGCGTCGACCAAGCTGCCCGGCAGCGAGGTTGCTGGTCAGGCTACCGTGTTCGTCTTCCCCGACCTGAACACCGGTAACAACACCTACAAGGCTGTTCAGCAGTCTTCGGGTGCTGCCGCTGTGGGCCCGGTTCTGCAGGGTCTGCGTAAGCCCGTGAACGACCTGTCGCGCGGTACCACCGTTGAGGACATCATCAACACCGTTGCGATCACCGCAATTCAGGCACAGAGCCTGTAAGCCGGTTTTTGACCGCTGAATGAGGCCGCCCCGGCCGCTGCACCCCCGTGTGGGTGCGGTGGACGGGGCGGTTTCTTGTGCTGTTTTTATTGCGCCGATTCTATGCGCCGAGAAGCCACATGTGTTTCGAAAAGCAACATATTACGTGGCTTCTCGAAACACATGTGGCTTCTCAAGGAGGGGTTTTGGTGCAGCTCCCCCCCCGGTTAGTCCTTGCGGGTGCGGTCAAGGCGCACATAGTTGATCACGCCAAGAACAGCCATACCCACGGCGACCAGTACCGGGTCGAGGGCGGGCGGGAAGAGCCAGGTGAGCCCCGCCTCCACGGTGTAGGCGATGAGGCGGCAGACAAGGTAGGTACACACCGCCACGAAGAGCGCGTAGGCGACAATGATGCCGACCGGGCGGGGCTCGTAGCCTTCTCGCCGGGCGCGCAGAGCGGCACCCAGGGCGTTACCCAGATACAGGGCGAGAGCACCGACGACGACCGCGGCGGTGAGGGCACCGTCGAGGAGCGTGCGCGGGGTCAACGGTGCGGTGCCTGCCTCAGAGAAGAGGTTGAGGATGCGCACCGCGGCGTAGGCGTAGCAGAAGATGACTGCCGCGCGGATGGTAAGGGGTAGGTTGGTCCAGAAGGTTTTCATGCGGCCCCTTTCGAGGTGGAGGGCGGGCTTCTGTCTGGGTGTTACCCCAAGGATACCTAAGAACGCCGGCCTGTGATGCGAATCAATAGCGTTTGGGCTGGTGTGTTCTGCGTGCGGGGCGGGGTGTTTGGTGCGCCGAGTTTAATCGCCGAGAAGCCACATGTGTTTCGAAAAGCAACATATTACGTGGCTTCTCGAAACACATGTGGCTTTTCGAGGAGAAGACGGGTAGAGAATTTTTGTAATTACAGGATTCCACCACCCCGACCCCGTGAGCCGGTGACCACCCGGACAGCGGCAAACCGCCCGGGCTGCTAGGCTGCTGCTATGACCACGACTGACGAAACTCTCCCCCTGGGGCTCTACGAACACCTCAAGAGCACCTCACTCATGGGCCGCACCATCCCCGAAGGCGCGCAATGGCAGGAAGAAATCCTCCAAAAGGACGACTACAACATCCCCGAACTGCTCACCCAGTTCTTCGCCACCCAGCTGGTCCCCGCCCTCGAAAGCCTCAAAACCCCTGCCGACCAGGTGGAACTCATCAACCGCATGATGGAGCTCCTGCCGCAGGATGCCGAAGAGCAGAACGATTCGTTGCTGACCGATGACGACAGCAACGTAATTCAGGTGCGCGAGCTCGCCCTCACTGACGCAAAAACTACGCGCCCCGATATTCCTCTGAGCGACGTTGCTCTGATGACGAATACTTCTAAAGACCTGAATCTCAATACTGAAATTCAGAAAGAATTAGAAAGTGCAGACCGTGTAGATTTGCTCTGCTCATTTCTTAAAATGTCCGGTGTTAATAGTTTGAGTGAGCAGCTTAAAGCTATTAAAAATCGCGGTATTCCTTTCCGTATTATTACCACCACCTATATGGGCGCGACCGACCGCAAGGCTATCGACCGCCTCGTTGAAGAGTACGGTGCCGAGGTGAAAATCAGCTACCAGGGCGACAGCACCCGTCTACACGCGAAGGCCTGGCTGTTCCACCGCAATACCGGCATGTCCACCGGCTATGTGGGCAGCTCGAACCTGTCCAGTGCCGCGCTCACTGACGGCCTGGAGTGGAATGTTCGCATCTCTAACCCGATTACGCCCGGCCTGATCCGCCAGTTTGAAGGCCTGTTTGAAAGCTACTGGAAGAGCGGTGATTTCACCTCTTACACCGCCTCTGACAAGGAGAAGCAGGAGCTCGACACCGCCCTAGCCAAGGCCGATATTACCGGCCGTAAAAGCAAGGGCCTGGAGTACGATATCGACTCGTCCCTGCTGGATGTGCACCCGTTCCCGCATCAGGTGCGCATGCTTGAAGAAATGCAGAACGCTCGTTCTAAGGGTCGTCACCGCAACCTCGCCGTGGCCGCAACCGGCACCGGCAAAACCGTGTTCTCGGCTCTCGATTACAGGCGCCTCTGCGAGCAGTACGGCAAAAAGCTGAAGCTGCTTTTTATTGCGCACCGAAAAGAAATTCTTGACCAGGCGCGCCGCACTTTCGGCGACGTCATGCTTAAAGGTAATTTTGGTGAACTTCTGACCGGCGGCAAAAAGCCCGAATATAACGAGGCTGTTTTTGCGACCATTCAAACGTTGTCGGGTGCCGCCCTTGAAAGTTACGCGCCGGACTATTTCGACGTCATCATCATGGACGAATGCCACCATATTAAGGCTGCCAGCTGGGACAAAGTCTTCAACTATTTTGAGCCCCGCGAATTTATCGGCCTGACCGCAACACCCGAGCGAGAAGACGGGGTGAACATCGCCGACAAGTACTTTGACGGCTACGTGGCGACCTCAATCCGCCTGTGGGACGCACTCGAAGACCACCTCCTCGTACCCTTCCAGTACTTCGGTATTGCCGATGGCACCGACCTGCGCCGCATCAACGTTCGGGGCGGCAAATACGACGAAAACGCCCTTGAGAACCTGTACACCAAGGACGAGGCTGAACGCCGCCTGCGCATCATCGTGGAGGAGCTACGCGAGAAGGTCGACAACCCCCTGCGCATGAAGGCGCTCGGCTTCTGCGTGAGCGTGAAGCACGCCGAATACATGGCGCAGAAATTCAACGAGGTGGGTATTCCCGCCGACTTCTTGGTCGGTACAGATTCCGCCGAGCGCCGCGCCGAGGTCATGAAAAACCTTGCAGACGAAGCGCACGAGCTGACCACGATCTTCACCGTGGACCTGTTCAACGAGGGCGTCGATATTCCGAGCGTCGACACCCTCCTGATGCTACGCCCCACCCAGTCGCTCACCCTCTTCCTGCAGCAGTTGGGCCGCGGTCTGCGCCGTGCACCATTGAAGTCTGTTCTGACGGTCCTCGACTTCGTGGGACACCAGAACAAGAACTTCATGATTCACAGCAAGTACCGCGCCTTTGCACGACAGGGTACCCTGACCGAGCAGGACATTGAGAGTCCTGAACTGCCGGCTGGCTGTCACTTCCACCTGGACGAAATGACTCAGAAGCAGGTCATCCAGAAGATTCGCGAGTCCCTACGCATGAACCAGAACGCCCTCATCGACACCGCAAAGAGCTACCTGGAAGATATGCGCCGAAACTCCACGGAACCCGATATTCGCCCCACCGTCATTGACTTCATCAACCGCTACGGGTTGGGACTGCCGCAGATTTACGGCCGTAGCAGCAAGGTGACCCTGCCCGATGTAGCTAAGCCCGTCGCAACGACCTGGACCAGCCTCCAGGCCGCAAGTGGACTGTACCCCGACCTGGTGGTCCCCTTCCAGGACAACGTGGCCGTCGAGACGAATAAGCGCGTCAAGGCACTCACGCACGTGCACGACGCGTTCCGCATTAACGCCTACCTGGAGCTTCTGAACACGGACATCCTGGAGCAGGACATGACCGAAGAACAGCGCCGCCACGCATGGATGCTACTGTTCTCCATCTGGCCGAAGGCCAAGTGGGATGGTTCCTCTGAGAAGTTCAGCCTCGACGAGGGCCTGGCAACTCTGCGTAAGAACCGCGGCATGCTACAGGAGATGGAGAGCGTCTGGAACTTCAACGCCGGTACGGATACCACCTCCACCCTGCCTCTCTTTGAGGGCGAAGGCGTCCCCCTGCGCACTCACGCCCTCTACTCCCGCGAGGAACTGTTCGCCGGACTGGGCGGCCAGGAGGAGAACTTCAAGGTACCCGGCGGCGTGGTCAACGGTGTTGTGCCCTTCGACCCGACAAACACCACCGCACTACTGGTGACGCTGGAGAAATCTGAGAAGCACTTCTCCCCGGCCACCATGTACAAGGACTATGCCATCAGCACTGACGAGTTCGCGTGGGACTCTCAGAGCGCAACCACCCCCGAAAGTCCGACGGGTCAGCTCTTCCAGCATCACGAGGAGCGAGGTCGACGCATCGTGCTCTTCGCCCGCCAGCACAGGGAGAATAGGCTCGGCCCCGAGCCCTACATGTGCCTGGGCACCGTGAAATACATGTCTCACGAGGGTTCTAAGCCGATGCATATTCGCTGGTCGTTGGACCGGCCGATGCCGGCGTCCATGTTCCAGATCGCGAAGATTGCCTCGTAGGCGCTGAATAACCGCAGCAGGCGGCCCCGGATGTTTGAACATTCAGGGCCGCCTGTTTCATATGGACTACTCAGTGCCGGTGAAAATTCGGTAATGACCTAGCAACTTCAGTCATGACTTAGCGTCTTTGGTAATGGTTAAAACCCCAGCCTGAAGTCACTAACCCATTACCGAAAAAGCTAAACCATAACCGGCCCACACCTACCTGGTGCATCCGGAGATTCGGTCATGGGTTACGGATTTGTGCCATAGGTTAGCGTCTTTGGTCGTAGTTAAAAACCATGGTCGAAGACATTAAACTACGACCAAATTTCTGCGAAGGCTCCACCTCCACACAGGTGAAAATTCGGTAATGACCTAGCAATTTCAGTCATGACTTAGCGTCTTTGGTAATGGTTAAAACCCCAGCCTGAAGTCACTAACCCATTACCGAAAAACCTAAACCATAACCAGCACCCGCCTACCTGGTGTATTCGGGGTCGCCTACTTTTTAGACAGAGGTTTTCGATAGGTTAGTGTCTTCGCCGTGGGTCTTTAACCCGCAGTGAAAACACTAACCTATCGACAGGGCCGTAACCTATCGAAGAATCCCCCTATCGACAAACCCCCGCCCCCATACCGCGTAACAACTCGTAACACCCCCTTGCGGTATACCCCCCTAGGGTATATACTGGAGCCATGGAAACCACTAGCAACCAGTGCTGCCACAGCACATCCGACCAGGTCAGCACCGCATCCGGCGCCCCTACTGAAAAACCCATTGAGGAGCCCACCAAGGCACACACCGGCGCATGTTGCAGCGGTGAGGCGCCCGAAACCCAGCACGGTTACGCCTCCAACAAAGAGGCGCACCTCAAGCGACTGCGCCGCATCGAAGGGCAGGTCCGCGGCATCGCCCGCATGGTCGATGAAGACAAGTACTGTATCGACATCCTCACCCAGGTTGCCGCGGTCTCCAAGGCGCTCCACGCCGTCTCCCTGAACCTGCTCGAAGAGCACATCGGCCACTGCGTGACCGGCGCCGCCGTCGAGTCCGAACGCACCGGCGACCCGACCATCGCAGAGGCCAAGGTCAAAGAGGCAACCGCCGCGATCTCGCGCCTCATGCGTAGCTAAACGCGCCGCAAACCACTCGGCGGCCCCAAGTTTTCAACCCATTACCGAAAGGAAATCATCATGAGCACCACCACCGTTAAGGCAACCGGCCTGACCTGCAACCACTGCGCTATGAGCGTCAGCGAAGAGGTCAGCGAAGTTCCCGGCGTGACCGGCGTGAACGTGGACGTCGTCAAGGACGGCGTCTCCACCGTGACCATTGAACACGAGGGCACCCTCAACACTCAGGCTGTTGCAGACGCTATCGTGGAGGCTGGCTTCACCCCCGCCGTCTAGCGCGGTAGCCGGCTCGATTAGGAGTCATCATGGCTTACCCTCCGCAGTACATTGCGATGGTTGTTGGCGCGGTTCGCACCCTTGTCGGCGTCGAAAACATGCACCTGCGCGACGCGATTGCGCGCGTGGCCAGGCAGATGAATCTGGATGCGGCGCTGGTCGATTCGTGGGTGAAGCAGAGCCCCGAATATACGGCGCGTGAGGATGCACCCGGTGCGGCGCGACGTAGCGGCACGAGCGCGAATAAGCGTTCCGCCGAGCATGAGCAGGGCGTGAAGGCGCGTGAGAAGGCGAACGCTTCGCCGTTCCCGCGGGCTGCCGTGAAGCGTGCCTACGGTGTGTCTGATCGTGGTGCGAAGGTGACCGGTATTCGTCCGCATACGAGCAGGCCGGATGGGCTGCCCGGCGACCACTGAGCCGCCGCAGTATTACTCCCGCCGCCGCGTTTACGGCCTCGCGGTTTTACCCGCGGCTTTCACTCCCGCGACGCCCTCAGTACTGCACCCTAAACACTGCACCATACACCGTCCGGGGCGGGGTCCTTCGGGGCCCCTCCCCCGGCTTGGTGTACCTTTTTTCTACCCTCCCGTTTTTGAGTTTTGAGGAAGTATTGTGTCTTCTACACAGCCTTCAACAAGCACCCGTGAGCCCTCATCACAGAGTGAGCGCTCTCTTTTTAATCCCGCCGGAACGACCGTAAAATCAACGGAGTCAACCCGAATCATCCACGTGGATATTCAGGGTATGACCTGCGCATCCTGCGTGGGTCGCGTGGAGCGTAAGCTCCGCAAAATCCCCGGCGTTGACCCGGCGGTGAACCTGCCGCTGGAGTCGGCGCGCGTCATCGTACCTGAGGGTGTGAGCGACGAGCAGATTGTTGAGACCATCAACAATGCCGGCTACACGGCGCACCTCAAGAACGGGCCGCGCGCGGGCGCTGGAACGAACGCGAGCGCATCCGGCGGCGGCAACCAGCACAGCACCCCGAGCATGAAGGGCGGCTTCACTGACCGCATTATTTATGCGGCGATTTTGGGTGTGCCGATTTTCTTGATTTCGATGTTCCCGTCGTTCCAGTTCCCGAACTGGGGCTGGGTCGTGGCGATTCTGACCGCGCCGGTCGCGTTCTGGTGCGCCGCGCCGTTCCACCGCGCCGCGCTCATCAATGCCCGTCACGGCTCCTCCACGATGGATACGCTCGTGTCCCTCGGCGTGGTCGTGGCGTACTTCTACTCGTTGGCGCAGCTGCTCATGAACCCGGCACTGACGGCGCACGTACACCATGCGGGCGGCAGTTTCTGGTCGATGTTTACCGGCCACCACGCGCCGCTATACTTCGATTCGGCGTCCATGGTGACGCTGTTCCTGCTGATTGGCCGCGCAATTGAGCACCGCACCCGTCACCGCTCCTCGGAGGCGCTGCGCACCCTGCTGAGCATGGGCGCGAAAGAGGCGACTCTGCTGCGCACCGACAAGCAGGGCGTGACCAAGCAGGTGCAGGTTCCGGTGGAGGATCTCATGCCGGACGACCTGTTCCTGGTGCGCCCGGGCGAGAAGATTGCCACGGATGGTGTAGTGGTTGAGGGGTCGTCGGCGGTGGATGCGTCCCTGCTGACGGGTGAGTCTGTGCCGGTGGAGGTGCATCCGGGTGATGCGGTCACGGGTGCGACGGTGAATACGTCTGGTTCGTTGACGGTGCGCGCCACCCGTGTGGGCACTGAGACGACCTTGGCGAAGATGGGTGAGCTGGTGGCGAGCGCGCAGGAGACGAAGGCTCCTATTGCTCGCCTGGCGGACCGTGTTTCTGCCGTGTTCGTGCCGGTGATTTTGACGATTTCGGCGCTGACCCTGGTCGGCTGGTGGCTGATTTCCGGTGACGGTGCGGCGGCGTTCAACGCAGCGGTGTCGGTGCTGGTGGTGGCCTGCCCGTGCGCCCTGGGTTTGGCGACCCCGACGGCTCTGCTGGCGGGTACGGGCCGCGGCTGGCAGCTGGGCATTTTGATTCGTAATGCTCAGGTTCTGGAAGCGACGAGCACGGTTGATCGCGTGGTGTTGGATAAGACCGGTACCGTGACGACCGGCGAGATGTCTGTGGCGTTCTACGGCACGTTTGGTGATTATGAGTCGGTGGGTGACTTGTCCGGTATTTCGCCGGAATCCACCGGTTCCAAGAATGAACGTTCCCTGTCTGTTCTACGTGATGCTGCCGCCGTGGAGGCGCTGAGTGAGCACCCGATTGCTCGCTCGATTGCCGGTTTTGCCCGTGAGCAGGGCGTGCTGGCGGAGGGCGCATCGGCACCGAGCGTGAGCGACTTCGAGGGTATCCCCGGAGGCGTGCGCGGCGTACTGAGCGGCGCGGGTGAAGGTGCCGAGAGCGGCGCCTCCCGGCTGGTTGTGGTGGGTACTCCCGAGTACCTGCAGGCGGCGGGTGCGCAGCTGAGCGAGGCTCAGTTGGCTCTGCTGGATCAGGCTCGCCGGGCAGGTCTGACGACGGTGGTTGTCGCCCGCGGCGAGGCCCCTGACGAGGCCCCTGATGAGGCCCCGAGCAGCACCTCCGCTCTGCAGCCGGTCGGCATGATTTCGGTTGCTGACACCCCCAAGCCGGAGGCGGCAGAAACCATGGCGCAGCTGCGTGAGCTCGGCATGGAGCCGATCCTGCTCACCGGTGACGCCCCGCAGGTTGCGCAGGCGGTCGCCTCGCAGGTCGGTATTTCGACTGAGAACGTGTACGCCGGCGTGACCCCGGAGGGTAAGTCGCAGGTGATTGAGAAGTTGCAGGCTGCCGGTCACCGCGTGGCGATGGTCGGCGATGGCGTGAATGACGCCCCGGCGCTGGCTCTTGCTGAGCTGGGCATTGCGATGGGTTCGGGTACGGACGTTGCCGCGGAGGCAGCCGATATTGTGCTGACCCGTTCGGA
>NZ_JAPWAI010000006.1:0-95616 GCF_041432785.1 Rothia sp. 27098_8_29 | reverse complement strand
CCCCACCCGGCGCATCAGTGGAATTGCGCGGATGGGGTTGAGCAGAAGTCGTTATGGATGAAACAGCTGGCACGGGCTTAGAGTCGCGGGCTTAGAATCACCCGAGCAACCGCCTAAACCTATTCCGCGGCAGTAGCGGAGGCGGTGTAATCCGACGACAGAATCACGATGACCTCGTGGTTGCCCATCTCAACGTTGGCGGTCGCCTGGCGCACCTGAGTAATGCCCAGCTTCGAGGCGATGCTCTGTGCCTGCGACTGGTAGCCCTCAGCGTAGTAGACCACGCTGGTTGCCGGTGCCACACCCGTGTAGTTTGCCGTCTCGTTGATGGTGTAGCCGGTCAGCAGAGCCGCCGCGCGGGATGCACTACCCGCCGGAGCCGCCGCATTGTAGACCGCCACAGAGATGGACTCAGCCAGGCCGGTCTTCGTAGCACTTGCCGAGGCGGAAGCCTTAGCCGGCGCAGAGGACGCAGAGGAGCTTGCGGGGGCGGAGCTACTCTTCGCGGTGGACGCCGAATACTGCGGGGAGGCGGTGCGCGGCGCATACACGTACATCGCGCCGCCGATGAGCAGACCAACTACACCTGCAGCTACCAGGGGGATAGCGCCCTTGGGGCTCTTTGCCGGGTCAGCGTTGACCGCGCGGTAGGTTCCGCGGCGGGCGGTGTTTTCGTCTACCTCGTCAAATTCGTCGCGGGGGTAGCTCATTTATCCTCATTTCACGGGTCTCTGTTTACCGGCTGGTACCGTACCGTCCTGCCTGGCGCATGGGCTGACGCATCGCGCGGCTACGGAAGGTACGGTCTTGGTGTTCTAGTACCTAGAGTACCGTCTCAACTAGCGAGAACCAACGTGAACGCCCCGCAACCGGCTGTGAAAGAGACGGGCACCGCACAGTGTTCAATCTCTAGCTGAACTTGAGGTGCGCGGGGTTGAAAGCAGGAGTTGGAAAGCTCGCACGACTCCCCCAGTTTGAGCCCCTAGTCAGCGTCTCGGCGGACGCGCAGAACGTCGATCATCTGCGGCGCTGCGGCGCGTACCCGCTCATCGTCCAGCATCACGTTCAGGCGCTGGTAGTAGGCAATCGGGGTGAATCCGGCGGTGATAATCGCCTTCTCTTTGGAACCCTGGTGCTTGAAGCGGCGGCGCTCCACCTCAAGGATGCGGCGCTCCACCGGGGTCAGGCCACCGGGTTGGCTCCCTACCTCCGGCTGGTTCTGTGCTTCCGGCTGGGCCTCAGCGGTTTCAGTACGTTCCTGTTCTGACACGTTCCCTCCTGTCTGCAGCTCGTCTGCCGCGGTTGGCGTCGCCTACCGCAAGTATTCGTCATCCCCTAGTCTAGAAGAGAAGTAACCGCAGCGCGCCCGGCACCGTGACCGCCGGAGCCGCATCAGCCCGAGGAGATTTATGAACCAGCCCCTCAGCAGCATTATGAGCGAGGATTGGGCGGCAGCACTCGCCCCCGTCGAAGAGCAGATTCACGCCATGGGCGCTTTCCTGCGTGAGGAGCACGCGGCGGGCTACCGTACTTTCCCGCCTGCCGCCGATATTTTCAATGCGTTCCGCCGCCCGATGAGCGGGGTGAAGGTCCTCATTATTGGCCAGGACCCCTACCCTACTCCGGGCAATGCGATGGGTCTGTCGTTCTCGGTGCACCGCGGTATGCCGCTACCTCGTTCGCTGAACAATATTTACAAGGAACTTGAAGACGATCTGGGTATCGCCCCGGCTGATCACGGCGACCTGTCCTGTTGGGCTGATGAGGGCGTCATGCTGCTCAACAGGGTTTTGACGGTGCGCGAGTCTGATGCGGGTTCGCACCGCGGCAAGGGTTGGGAGGAGATTACCGAGTGCGCCATCCGTGCACTGGTGGCGCGTAATCAGCCGCTGGTGGGTCTGCTGTGGGGTGCGGATGCGCGCAAGTGCGCACCCATGTTGCAGCCGTACCCGAGCGTGGAGTCGGCGCATCCTTCGCCGCTATCTGCTCGTCGTGGTTTCTTTGGTTCGCGCCCGTTTTCGACCGTAAATTCCCTGCTGGTGCAGCAGGGTGCTGAGCCGGTGGATTGGACGGTCCGCTAGGCGCAGCACATGAGCCAGTATGAGAGCTGGCGCATTGGGCGTAGTGAAGGGGCGGTAGCTTGTGAATTGAACTCGCAAGCTACCGCCCCTTTTTCGCCACCAATATATGCAATATTGGCTATATACCCTTGAAAAAGGGCTAAGAATCCGCCGGTTCCACGTTCCTCGGAGTCGTAAAACGCTGTAGCGCATACTGCATCGTGTAATTACCCAACGCAACACCCGAAGCCATCGCCACCACAATCGAAACCGCCGTAATCATATTCTGCATACCCAGAATCACGTCCGTCTCAACCGTCAACAAATACATGCCACGGAAGAACGACAGACCCGGCAGCAAGAACGTAATCGCCGGAATCGAGAAGATCGCCTGAGGCACATGCAGACGGTACGCAAAATACGTGCTCAACGCACCAATCACAACCGCCGCACACGCCGTCGGACCGCGGCCCGTACTCGGGCCAGCCAGCAACTCATAACCGTAATACGCCGCCAAACCGCAGCCCGTAATGACCATCAGCCACCCGACCTTCACCAGCTTCGTCTGCAAGGTAATCGCAAAGGTCGCAATCGCCACCAGGAAGAAGAACGACGCCACCAGCGGGGTCGTCGGCTCAAAACGCAACTGCTCAATATCCAGGGTCGGGCCGTTGAAAATATTGATCGCACTCACCGCGGTCGCAATGCCAACCACCAGACCCAAGAAGCTCATGCCCGTAGACACGAAACGACCCGCAGCCGTCACCGGGAAGCCATTAATCGCGTCCTGCACGGCACCCACCAGGCGCGGCGTTGGCAAGAACATAATCATGCCCGCAGCCACCACCAGAGGCGCCGAAATCGCCTCCCCTTGACGCTGCAGCACCGAAAGAATGGACCCTTCACCACCCAGCCAAATCGCCAAGAAGGTCATCAGACCCGCACTAGCAGCCATACGGAAGAACGCCGGAATACCAATCGAACTCAACCACTGAATCAGCAGGTACACCGGAATAAAAATAATCGCCGCACTCAACGCCGTCGCAAAACTTGCACCCAGCGCCGCCGTTAGGGTTCCGGCACACGCCAGGTTCGCCAACCACACCACCAGAGGCGGGAACGGCTTGGGTCGGTGGGTAATCTGGTTCAGCTTCAAATCAGCCATTTCCAGGGTCATACCACCGCGAGTAATCTTGTAGATTAGGCCGTACACCTCAGAAAGCGCCTCGTAGTTCTCCGTAGAGGAACGAACCACACGCACCAGGGTGTGGGTAAAGCGCTCCTCAGCGTTCGCATTGCGCTTGGCGATGCGGGACTCCATGTAAATATCGGGGTCCGACGTGTAGTTGATGGTCACCGACTGGTTCGTAATGTCGACTTCCACCGAGTCCAGCCCGTACGCCGAAGACACCGCAATAATCGCCGAGTCCACATCCATTGCGTCCGCGCCGTAGTGGAACATCGCCTCCGCCAGGCGCAGGGTGAAGTTCAGGGTATCGCGTGCGTACTCCTTCTCACGGCGGAACGCCTCACGGCGCTCATGCTCGTCAGACCGGATAGTCGGCACGAACTGGCGCTGCGCGATGCGCTGGGCACCGCGCGGGGCGGCGGGTGCCGCCTCCTCAGTGCGCACAAAGGAGCGGAAGCGACGCGAACCCCAGCGACCACCGCTACCGCGCCCAAACAGGCCGCGAGAGCCGCCCTCAACCAGCGGTACGGAGGTGGTGGGCATCGAGACAGGCCCGGTCTTCGGCATTGCGGTAGGATCCGCGCCGAAGCGGCGGGCTGCGTGAGAGTTGGGCACCTGCGGAATCATGCCGGTCATGGGCACCGGCTGGGAGGGGCGAGTCAGCGCCGCCTCAGTTACCAAGTTGCTGGATGTGACGGGGTTAGGGTCCTCACGGTACGCATCCAGGTCGTCATCAGGCACGAGGGAGGGGTCAATGACGGTGCGCGCCCCATGATCGTGCTCGTGGGGGCACAGTTCCGGGCCACAATCGGGCTCTGCGGTCTCCTGCGGGGTAATGCCCATGTCGGCAGCAGCTTCCTGGAGCACCTCACTCA
The DNA here is from genome assembly GCF_041432785.1 of Rothia sp. 27098_8_29. Classification (NCBI taxonomy): domain Bacteria; kingdom Bacillati; phylum Actinomycetota; class Actinomycetes; order Micrococcales; family Micrococcaceae; genus Rothia; species Rothia sp. 27098_8_29. The sequence goes on along the minus strand of NZ_JAPWAI010000006.1, from coordinate 91,492 downwards.
CTGCTTCTGCCTTAACGGTGCCCTCGGAGTTCTTCGCGGAGGCGGCATGCTGAGCCAGCACGCGGCGCAATTTCTCGTCGGTGACCTGGTCTAGTGAAACCAGGGGAAAACCGCGTTTACCGGCGATGTAGCCCGCGGTGGTATTCTGCTCGCTTCCTTCCGTTGCGGCAGTGTTTGCTTCGCCTGCATGCGAAGCTTCCCGCGATGTGGGGGTCGCGGGGGTGTTCCTCGATTCTGCCAATGTCCCTCCCAGATAGACAGTGCCTTTTTAGTCTAACAAGGGCACGATTCTGCGGTAGCACTGAAGAGCAGAAATATCACTTTTCTGCCCGGTGATTTTGTGAGCAAAAAGCGCTCTGCGGCACTTACGGCAGAAGGCTTCATTGATATGAAGAGAAATCCAGGTCATTACTGCACAGAAGATATTTTGGGAGATATTTCTAGAGCTATTTTCGAGGAAAAATAAAGGTTATATATACATTAAGATTTGCAGAGAAATATCCCCCATCTATCCCCACTCACACCTCAATAAAAAATGAATTATTCATAACAAAAAATATCCCGCCACCGAAGTGACGGGATATTCACGCTTTAAGGCTGTAGCCTTCACAGCATCCGAAGCGCACCGCTCGGGGTCACTTCAGAGGCGAAAGTCAATTACTCAGCGTCGTGGTCGGTCTCGAGGATCTTAACCAGCGAGTCCAGAGCCTCTTCAGCACCTTCACCCTCAGCGCGCAGGACAACAACGTCGCCGTGCTTTGCGCCCAGGGACATCAGGGACAGAATCGATGCAGCGTCCATAGCCTCATCTGCGGGCTCGCCCTTAGCTGCGATGGTGACCTCGACGGGGAGGTCGCCAGCTGCCTCAGCGAAGATAGCTGCCGGACGTGCGTGCAGGCCAACACGGCTTGCAATAGTGGCTTCGCGCTCTGCCATTATGTTTCTCCTTTGATCAAGGAACCGAAATATATCAGTACCTATTCTAAATGAACGGGGCGCTTCAGGACCCGCCCTTACTCTATAAATTGTACCGTTCAGCCATACGCTAACAAGTACAAAAAATGCCGGATGCAGAAATAAAACTCTACACCCGGCATTTTCATGGACTCAGGCACCGCCCAGCACACCCCATCAAGAAGCGGCAGGCAGCCCCGAAATCGTTTTAAGGCTTAGAGGCCCAGCTCGTCCAGAATCGGCAGAGCCTTGCGTGCGCTCTCCTTCGCCTCAGCAGAAGAAATCTGCTGCAGAGCGATAGCCGCAATCTGCTGTGCCTTCTCCTTGGTCACGGACTTCAGAACCGCAGCCACAGCGGGGATAGCGCCAGCGTTCATGGACAGGGTGTCAACACCCAGACCAATCAGAACAACAGCCAGAGCCGGGTCAGCCGCAGCCTCACCACAGACGCTCACGTACTTCTTCTTACCCGCGGTGACCGATGCACGCTGAGCACCCTCAACAGTCATCTTGATCATCTTCAGCACTGCAGGCTGCCAGGGGTTGTTCAGGTGCGCCAGGTCGCCCAGCAGACGGTCAGCCGCCATGGTGTACTGGGTCAGGTCGTTGGTGCCGATGGACACGAAGTCGACCTCGCCCAGGATAGCCTCAGCGTTCATCACAGCTGCGGGGGTCTCAACCATCACACCGTGAACGGGCAGGCCGATCTCCTTGAGCATGTTCGCGAAGTTGCGTGCCTCGGAGGTGGTCGAAATCATCGGAGCCATAACCCAGATGTCAGCGTCGGAGTCCTCAGAAGCAGCCTTGATAGCCTCCAGCTGGCGGGTCAGAACGCCCGGAACAGTCCAGTCGGTACGGAAACCGCGAACACCCAGCGCGGGGTTCTCTTCGGGGTTCACGTTCAGGAACGGCAGGGGCTTGTCAGCGCCAGCGTCCAGGGTACGAACCACAATGTGCTTGCCGGGGAATGCGTCAAACACGGACTTGTAGGTCTTAGCCTGAGTCTCGATAGAAGGCTCAGAGTCGTGGCCCAGGAAGCCGAACTCGGTGCGCAGCAGGCCAACACCCTCAGCCTTTAGGCTTGCAGCCTTCTCAGCGGACTTGCCGTCACCAACGTTTGCGTACAGCTCAACGCGGGTGCCGTCAGCCAGCACGCCCTGACCGTCGAAGTCAGCGACGGGCTTACGGTTTGCGTACTTGATTGCTGCCTCACGGTCAGCGTCAGTCGGCTCAGTATCAACGATGCCTTCGTTGGAGTCCACGTATACGACGGTGCCGTCAGCGATCTCGGTCACGCCCTTAGCCGCCACAATAGCGGGCAGGCCCAGGCCGCGAGCCAGAATAGCGGTGTGTGCCTGGGGGCCACCGTCAGAGGTGATCAGAGCGATAACCTTCTCGGGGTCCAGAGTCGCGGTATCAGCCGGTGCCAGGTCAATAGCAGCCAGGATGAACGGCTCATCAGAAACGGGGATGCCGGGAGCCTGCTGGCCGGTCAGCTCAGCAACGATGCGGGCACGCACGTCGTGGATGTCGGTGACGCGCTCAGCCATGTAGCCACCCAGGGCAGCCATCTGGTCAGCGAAGGAGGTTGCAGCCTCCCAAATTGCGCGCTCGGGAGCCATCTCCTGAGTCTCAACCAGCTTGATAGCGCTCTTAATCAGTGCACGGTCGGTAGCCATCTGAGAGGTAGACTTCAGAACAGCCTTGCCGTCACGGCTAGCGTGCTCTGCACGAGCGAGCAGGTCTTCCTTCACGCGGACCGAAGCGTCCTTGATGCGCTGCGCTGCAGCCTCAGCGGTCTCACCGCTCAGACGCAGACCATCCTTGGGTTCCTCGATGGGCTTAGGCATCTGAAGAACGGGGCCAATAACGCGGCCGGCGTATACGCCGACGCCCTTGTAGGTAGTCATAAATTCATGTCCTATCTGTGGTTTGTCTACAGTGTAACGTGTTTTTTCACGCTCACGCTTGCAAACAGACGATCAAATGAAGGTGAGGTTATACGGCCTTTATGCGGATGCCTTAGAGCGGGCACCCAGGGACTTCAGCACCACGTACAGTAGCGCCGAAACAACGGTACCGGCAACAACAGCCGCCAGGAACATCAGCGGGTTCTGTGCCAGACCAATAATCCAAATACCACCGTGCGGAGCCGGGGAAGCCACGTGCGCACCCATGGAGATTGCACCGGCAATAGCGCCACCAACAATGGTCGAAGGAATCACGCGAGCCGGGTCAGCCGAAGCGAAGGGAATAGCACCCTCAGAGATGAAGGATGCACCCAGCAGCCACGCAGCCTTACCGTTCTCACGCTCGTTCTCGTTGAACAGCTTGGGGCGCAGGGTGGTTGCCAGAGCCATAGCCAGCGGCGGAACCATACCGGAAATAATGACGGCAGCCATGATTTCCTGGTTCACGGTCGCACCCGAGGACAGACCAGCGGTTGCGAAGAGGTAAGCAGCCTTGTTGATGGGGCCACCCAGGTCAGAAGCCATCATGGCACCCAGGATCAGACCCAGCAGCAGAGCGGAGCCACCAGACATGGAGGTCAGCCAATCCTGCAGGGTGGTCATAACCCACGCCAGGGGCGCACCGAGCAGCAGGTACATTGCCAGGCCGGCAACCAGAGAAGTTACCAGCGGGGTGATGACCACAGGCATCATCGAGCCAAGCCAGCGGGGCAGCTTCAGGGTGCCCAGAGCGTACGCAATCAGACCGGCGAGAATACCGCCAACAATGCCGCCAAGGAAGCCCGCGTTCACCGCAAGAGCCACCGAACCGGCGATGAAGCCCGGAGCAATACCGGGACGCTGAGCCAAACCGTACGCAATGTACGCGGCAAGAGCCGGAACCATCAGGCTCAGACCGAAACCGCCGATGGTCTGCAGAACAGCACCCAGGTACAGGGTCCAGTGCACGTCACCGAGGTTGAACAGGGTTGCCGAGTCGAGAATCGCCTTGGTGTTCACATCGCCAAGGTTCGGCACCGTAATTGCCTCGAAAACGAAGCCCAGGGCGACCAGAATACCGCCGGCAGCAACGAACGGAATCATGTAGGAGATACCGGTCATCACGGCCTTGTAGATGCGCGAGCCCCATGCACCTTCGGTAGCGCCTGCGCTGTCCTCACCGCTGGATGCGGCAGCGGCAACGCGTGCACCGTTGGGGTTCTCAGCCTCAGCTAGAGCCTCCGCAATCATTTCCTTAGGCTCGTCAATACCGCGCTTGACGGGAGACTCAACGAAGGGCTTACCCGCGAAGCGGTTACGCTCACGCACGTTCACGGACACCGCGAAAATCACGGCGTCTGCGGCGTCAATATCAGCCTGAGTCAGCTTCTCATTACCCGAGGAGCCCTGAGTTTCAACCTTCAGGTCGTAGCCGAGCTCTTCAGCAGCGTACTTGAGGGCGTCCGCAGCCATGTAGGTGTGAGCGATACCGGTGGGGCACGCGGTCACAGCAACAATCTTCTTCACCGGAGCCGAAGCGGCGGGGGTTTCCTGAGCGGAGGTGGCAGCTACGGCAGGTGCAGCCTCGGCGGGCTTAGCCTCTGCCTTCTTCTCGCCCACGCCGAGCGCACCGTTGACCAGCTCAACAATCTCTTCAGCCGAGGAGGCTTCGCGCAGGGACGCGGTGAAGCTCTTCTTCATCAGGGAGCGTGCCAGGGTGGAGAGCAGCTTCAGGTGGGCCTGGTCAGCGCCATCGGGTGCAGCAATGAAGAAAATCAGGTCGGCGGGGCCGTCCTTTGCACCGAAGGAAACTGCCGGGTTGGGGCGTGCCATTGCCAGGGTCGGCTCGGTGACGGCGGCGCTACGGCAGTGCGGAATCGCAATACCGCCGGGGATACCGGTGTCGGTCTTGGATTCGCGTGCCTCGGCAGCCGCGTAGAGCTGCTCGAAGTCGGTAGCGCGTCCGGCATTTACGACTGCCTGGGCGAGCTTGGCAATTACGTCGAATCGGGTCTCGCCGAGGTTCTCGTCCAGCAGGACGAGATCTGCGGTGATCAGATCAGACATATTCCCTCCTCGGGTATGTGTTGGGGCGGGGATTCACTCAGCGGTGCTGGACTTCTCCCCTATATGAGTTCAAAGTGTGCGCAGTGTGTGTTGCGTGTGCAGCGTGCGTATATGTGTGTACATATGCGCACAGCACCCCAGCTTATATTCCCTTCTGAGAATAAAAGCTGGAGGTGCGAAAACAGCCCGAATTAGAGCTGCAGCTGACGAACAGTGACCTTCTCAGGAGTGGTCTGCTCCAGCGAAGGCATGCGAGTACCGGGCAGAGCAGCAGCAGCCGAACCGTGAGCTACCGCCTGAACCAGGCAACCGGGGGCATCCTCACCACGGGTGTGAGCAATCAAGAAACCAGACAGCGACGAGTCACCGGCACCCACAGTGCTACGAACCTGAATCGGCTCATGCACAGCATGCCAGATACCCTGCTCAGTGACCAGCACTGCACCGCCGCCGCCGAGGGTGGCAAGCACGTACTCGATGCCGTCGCCGAGCAGCTTCTGGGCGGTGCGGGCGGTCAGCTCGGGGCTAGCCTCCAGCTCCTCCCAGTTATCGCTACCGGTCAGCTGAGCCAGCTCCTCCGAGTTGGGCTTAATCAGGGTGGGCTTGTGCTCACCGGCGACGGTCGCAATCAGCGGCGCCTCAGAGGTATCAATAGCAATCTTGCCCTCGTAGCCGGAGGCGCGCAGTGCCGCAACCAGCTCGGAGTAGTAGGTCGGTTCCAGACCCGGAGGCAGCGAACCAGCCAGAACCACCCAGTCGGCACCCTTGGAACGCTCAACCACCAGCTCGTCCAGCTTCTGACGCAGTTCAGCATCAAAAACGGTACCGGGGGCGTTCAGCTTGGTGGTGGTGCCATCCGGGTCAACCACGGTGATGTTCGAGCGAATCGGCTCACCGGTGGGCAGGTTAGCGAACTCAACGTCCACAGCCTGCAGTGCGGTCAGCACCGGGTCGGTGGCTTCACCGGGCACAATGGCGAGGGTCGGCACGCCGGAAACCTGCAGGGCACGCGAAATATTCACGCCCTTGCCACCGGGATCCTGTACGGCGCCGACAGCACGCTGCACGGCACCGTGAGCCAAAGGCGCACCCAGTTCAATGGTGCGGTCCAGGCTGGGGTTTGCGGTCAGAGTAATAATCATTAGGCAATCACAATCTCAACGTTTGCGGCCTCGAGTGCCTGACGGAGGGCACCTTCGGGCTCGCGATCGGTAATGAGGGTGTCAATATCCTCAAATCCAGCGAAGCGGACCAGGGATTCCTGACCGAACTTCGCGGAGTCACAGAGCAAGACCACGCGGCGGGCCGCCTTGCAAATTGCGGTCTTGACGATGGCTTCGTTCATGCCGGGGGTGGAGATGCCGAAGTGGGCTTCAATACCGTTGGCACCAATGAAAGCAATATCGGGGCGCATGGTGCCGAAGTGCTCTGCGGCGCGTGCACCAACAGCAGCCCAGGTCATCTTGCGCAGCTGGCCGCCAACCAGTTCAAGGGTCACGCCTTCGGCTTCGGCGAGCTTGACTGCAATGTGCAGTGCATGGGTGATGACGATGCGGTCATTGCCGGTCTTGAGGCTGAAGTTCTCAGCGCCGATGTGGTCGGCGAGAATTTCGATGGTGGAGCCTGCGTCCAGGACGATGGAGCCCGCCTCGGAGTCGCGCAGCATCTGGTATGCCTTGGTGGCGATGCGGCGCTTTTCGGGGGTGTTCATGCCCTGTCGGGAGGAGATGGAGGACTCCAGGGAGGTGGACTGCTCAATGGTGACAGCACCACCGTGGACACGGCGGAGCTTACCTGCCTCTTCCAGTGCGGCGAGGTCACGACGCACGGTCTCCATGGTCACATCGTAACGGCGCGCAAGGTCAGCGCCGTTGACACGACGTGCGGAGGCAACAAGCTTTGCAATTTCGGCACGGCGTTCTTCTGCGAACATAAATCTGGTGTTCCTTTGGGCTAGTGGGAGGAAATCTGTGCGTTCTTTTCTGTGCTCTGCTCGGCTTTTATAACCGTGAGAGACATGGTTTCAGTGAGCCAGCAGAACACTTGAGGGTAATACTTGATTTTATGTGGGTTTTTGTGGGTAAGTCAATATAAAACGCTGTATTTACCGGAATATTACCCGAATGTTCCCTACAGAAACCACACTATATCGGAGGTCACTGCCTGTTTATGTCTGTTTGACCTAATGAACTGTTGGGTTTTCCCGCTCCCCCCTCATCCGCACAGTATCCAACACCTACACGGCGCCCTCACAGGGTAAAAAGTGGAGGCGCCAGCTCCGAAAATCCTCAGCGAGAATCCTCGAAACCAGCGCCTCCACCGGGCACAAAACTTTATTTACCTTGACGCTCACGACGTTCACGACGCCAACGATGCACGCCCAAAGCACCCGCCGCACCCAGCAGGGCACCCGAACCGTTCATCAGCACATCCACCGGGTCACCGGTGCGATCAGGCATGAAACTCTGAATCGTCTCAATGCAGGCGCTGACCAAAAATCCCGAGTACAGCACGTGCGGGCGAGCCTTCGGCTTGAGCAGCAGGGCGAAAAGAAAACCGCCCGGAATGAACATGATGACGTTCGAAAGCTGCTCAATGCTCGAATAGGTGATGAACGCAGGCAGCCAGCCCTCGGCATGGCCGGTATCCAGCAGCTGCGCCAGGCGGCCGCCCATCTCGTTATCGTCCACGTGTACGGGGGCGAACACGATACTCGCCACCACCGCGCAGTACAGCGCCGTAACCGGCCAGAGAATCAGCCGCCACACGCGAGCGCTAGAGCGACCGCTACCGGGTTGTCCTTTACCAAACAAGGCGGCCCACCTCGTCGAACTGCTTGGTCGAATCCCACGCGAACAGGCCCGGTACGTCAATCGTGAGCGGTTCGGCGTTCGGCACGGTCACGGTCCACTCTTCACCGGCTGCGGCGGAGAGGGCGCGGCGGATAAAGCTGCCGTGGCTGACGGCAATAATCTTCTGGTCGCCCGAGGCTTCAGAGAGTTCACGCACGATATTGCGCAGGGTGCGCACCGCACGAATGTACACGTCACGTTCGGATTCCACGTTCGGGTAGTAGCGTTCCGGGGCGCGGCGTTCGGGGGCGGGAATGTCCAGGCCCTCGCCGGCACCGTAGGCGCGTTCCACCAGTTCGGGGTAGGTCTTGTGCACCTGCAGGTCGAAGTACTCACCGACCAGCTGCGCCGTCTTGTAGGCGCGGGACAGCGGCGAGGACACCAGCACAGTGAACTCCAGACCCATGTCGGCGAGCTTCTTGCCGGTGGTGCGTGCCTGCTCGCGGCCGGTGTCATTGAGCGGAATGTCGGTGATGCCCTGCATCAGGTTCGCCTTGTTCCAGTCGGTCTGGCCGTGACGGATCAGGGTGAGGGTCGTGTTCTCGGCACCCGCCGGTACTTCCTCGGGGCCCAGCTCGGGTTCCAGATGCTGCACGACCAGGCGGTCGATCGCGTCGTCCAGGTACTGCAGGGGCACCTCGGTCAGGGAGGCGTTCACCGGGATCGGGTAGATACCGTCCTCGTTGAGCAGTTCGGGGTGGCGCTCAGCGATCAGGGCGGTCATGGTCATGGCAATCAGCATGCCGTGCGCGGCGACCACAACGGTCTGACCCTCGTATTCGCGGCGGACACGGTTCAGCGCCGCGAGGGAGCGGGCGAGGAAGTCCTTCTTCGGCTCCACATTGAAAGCATTGTTGGACTGGCGGGAGGCGAGAATCAGCTCGCGGGTAGCAATCTGGCCTTCCAGGTCACCAAAGGAACGTTCCTGGAAGCCGTCAATGGCACCGCGGTAGGGTACGCCCAGGCCTTCGGCTACGATTTCGGCGCTTTCTACGGCGCGGGAAAGGGGCGAGGAGACGATAGCGTCCACCCTGGTGCCCTCAGCTGCTGCCTGTTGCAGGGCGCCGATAGCGGTGCGGACCTGCTCTCTGCCGGTGTCGTTGAGGGGGATGTCGGTGCCGCCCTGGAAGCGGTGGTCGATGTTCCAGTCGGTCTGGCCGTGGCGCAGGAAGATGATGCGGGTTCCTGCCTCGGGGTCGGCTACAGGAGTGATGATGGGGGTGTTCTGTGCGTCGGTCATCCTTCTAGTATGGCATTGCCCCCGCGCAGTTCAAGGGGGCAAGAGGCGTATTCTCTCATGAAGCGCACTCATACCGCGGTATGAGCTGCGGGGTGGTTGAGCGCCCGGTCGGGCGAATTTTTTCAGGGTATTCCCATATTTTTCAGCCCCCAGACGGAGGGGTGAGCCGCCGAGAAGCTGAGATGATAGAAGTGTACTTCCGTTAGTTCATACCCAATGAAGGTTGTCATGACGCAGAATCCTCAATCTCAGAACCCGCAGTTCCAGGCTCAGAACCCGTATTCAATGACCCCTCCGCAGGCGGCGCAGCCTGCCGGTCAGTATTCCGCTCAGCAGGGTCAGCCCGGCCAGCAGGGCTACTATCAGGGTCAGCCGCAGGGCTACCCGGCTCAGGCACCTCAGCAGATGCAGCAGGCGCCCTTCGCGCGCGGCGCGATTATTTCTGCCCGTAACCTGCACAAGTCATACGGCAATAACCCGGTGTTGCGTAACGTGAGCCTGGATATTTTCCCCGGCGAGTCCGTAGCGATTATGGGTCCTTCCGGTTCCGGTAAGACCACCCTGTTGCATGCGCTCTCGGGCATTATCAAGCTCGATGCCGGTTCTGTGCTGTTCAATGGCCCGACCGGTCAGGTGGCGGTGGAGTCCCTCAGCGAGCGTGAGCGCACCTCCCTGCGCGCTAACTCGTTTGGTTTCGTGTTCCAGCAGGGTCTGCTGGTTCCCGAGCTGACCGCGGAGGAGAACGTCTCCCTCGCCGCGATGATTGCCGGTGTTCCCCGCCAGCAGGCGCGTTCCATTTCGGCTGATCTGTTGAACCGTCTGGGTTTGGGGCAGATGCTGGACCGCCGTATGGGTGAGATGTCCGGTGGTCAGGCTCAGCGTGTGGCGATTGCCCGTTCCCAGGTGAACGGTGCCCCCGTGACTTTCGCGGATGAGCCGACCGGCGCGCTGGATTCGAAGACCGCGCGTGAGGTGATGGCTCTGCTGCTGACCATGATTCCGCAGCAGGGTAAGACTCTGTTGGTGGTTACTCACGACCCGAACGTGGCGGCGGCGTGCTCCCGCGTGGTGTACCTGCAGGACGGTCAGATTGTGAGCGATCAGCGCAATAACCAGGGCGGTGTTCCCGCTCAGAACCCCGGTGCTCAGAACCTCGGCGCTCAGCCTCAGGCAGGTGCATAATGCAAATCTATGCTCTACTCGCCAAGCGAACCCTATGGAGTTCGCAGGCGATTCTTCCCGTGCTGGCTTTTGCCGCCTCCTCGGCACTGTTTTTGACGGTTGCCGGTGGTGTTCAAGCGCTGAGCACCTGGCTTGACCACGCCACCAACGTTGACCACGAGCTGGTGAACCTGATGGGCATTCAGAAACTCTACATGGGTTTGGCGTGGGTTGCCGCTCTGGTGCTGGTTGTTCCGCTCTTTACCCTGGGCGCTTCGGCTGCTCGTTTGAGTGCCCGCCGCCGTGACGAGCGCCTTGCGTCCCTGCGTCTGATTGGTGCTTCCACGACCCTGATTGTGGGTCTGTCCGTTGCGGACGCGCTGGTGTACTCTCTTGTGGGTTTCGTCATCGGTCTGCTGCTTTACCTGGTGCTGATTTTCCCCTTTGGCGCTTTGCACTTCATGAACGTTCCGCTGGGTGCTGAGAATATGCTCCTGCCGGTGAGCGTGATTTTCTACTGCTTCCTGGGCTGTATGGTTCTGGCGGCTCTTAGCTCCCTCTTCGGTCTGGCGAAGGTCAGCATCAGCCCGCTGGGTGTGCGTACCCGCGCGAAGGCCGGTTCCGCCGGTTACATTGCTCTGGGTATCGGTGTTGTTCTGGTCATTGCCGTGATGATTCTGGCTTCGACCTCGAAGGGTTTTAGCATGTTCTCACCCTTCCAGGACGGCGGTGCCGATAGCGCGATTAAGAACCTAGCGATTTTCATTGCTCTGCCGGGTCTGCTGATGATGGTTGCTATCGACCTGATTGGTACCTTCCTGGTGTGGGCGTACGCAAAGATTCGTGTGCGCATGACCCAGAAGGCGTCGGTTCTGCTGGGTTATCGTGCGGTGCTGGAGTCCCCGCGCGGGGCGTGGCGTCAGGTTTCGGGTGTGGCACTGTCGACCTTCTTGGTGACCTTCTTCGGCCCCATCCTGATTCTGGCGGGTGAGATGAACAAAACGGCGAAGGAGGTAGGCCCCGCCGCCGGCCCCTTCATGACCATCATGTCGGACATGTTCCAGGGCATGCTGCTCATGCTGTTCTTCTCGTACCTGCTGGTCACCCTCTCCGCAGTGTTGAACCAGAGCGCCGCCATTTACGAGCGTGGTTCGCTGTATTCTTCGCTGAATATGATGGGTACCCCCACGAGGATGTTGCAGGCTTCGCGCCTTACCGTGGTTTTCGGTCCGCTGGTGCTCATTAGCGTGGTTTCTGCGCTACTGGGTCTGCCGCTGACAGCGTTGATTGCGGCGCAGGGTCTTTCCGGTGAGATTCTGGCGAAGATGTTCGGTATGACCTTCGGCGCTATTGCGCTGGGTCTGGCACTGGTCTATGTGGGCCTGTTGGCGACCATTCCGTTTATGCGTCAGGTGACTCATAAGCCGGTGTCCGCTCTCTAAGCTGTACGGCTGCTACCCTCCCGTTGCGTTCTCAGTGGATGCGGCGGGAGGGTTTCTTCATGTCCAACGTTTGTGTTGCGTGCTTTTGTACCCTCACCCGGTTTGCACCCTGCATGTTTTCTCACGCACCGGGCCACCGCTTCCATCGCCTAAAGCCCTGTGAGAGACTGACATTATGTTTGAACACACAGTACCCTCCGATTGGTTCCCCCGCTGCGCAATCTTCGACTGCGACGGCATCCTCCTCGACTCCGAGACCGTCTGGAACGATGTGCAGCGTGAGCTTTTCGCCCGCTGGTCTGTTCCCTTCACCGAAGAGGTGGAGCACCGCCTCACCGGCCTGGCGGCAGCCGACGTCGCGCAGGAGCTTGCACTGCTCTCCTACGAGGCGCAGAACGGCCAGAAGCCGGACACCGCCTCCGCAGAGTACGCCGAGCACCATGAACGCGTGATGAAGGACCTGCTCACCACCGAGCACGAGGTCATCAGCTCCGGCGTGGACCTGATTGAGGGTGCGCAGAAGTTCCTGGGCTTCCTGAGCGAGCACATGCCGGTTGCGGTGGCGTCGAACTCCACCGCGAACATTCTGACCCTGAAGATGGAAAGCTACGGTTACGCCCCGCTGGTGCGCACCTGGGTCAGCAGCAACGACGTTCCGGCCGGTAAGCCCGCCCCGGACATGTACCTGGAGGCGGCACGTCGCCTCGGCTTTGAAGGCCACGAGGCGCTGGCGTTCGAGGACTCCCCCGCGGGCGCGCAGGCGGCACGTGACGCCGGTACGAAGGTCATGATTTACGTTCCGGAAGGCACCGACCCGGCAAAGGCACCGGCCGGTTTTGGGCGCTTCGATTCGTTCAATGACCCGCAGCTCTGGGAGGCGGCACGCACCTGGATCGCCAAGCTTGAGGCGGCACAGCAGTCTGAGGCAGCTCAATAGTCTGAGGCAGCGCAGAACTAAGCACGTACCGCAGACGCCTCACCGCGCCACCGCCTCACCTGATAGGCAGCATCAAGAAAGACCCCCGGCCCGCTCCTCAAGGAGCAGACCGGGGGTCTTCTATGCTTTATCAGCTGCCTCTCTAGCACCTGCTCTTGTAGCCCTTTGACCTCATCAGCACTTTCGCGGAGCGCTACTTTTCCAAAGTCTCACTAAACGGTACCAATACAAAACATCACGAGAACCTGAACATTGGCAGGTTCTCGTGATGCTAGGTGTTTTAGAACTCCAAGGATGCTTATTTCGGCTGTTGCTTATAGAAAACAAAAGCGTACAGGATACTCATAAGTAGAACTACAACCTGAGCCAAAGGGTCAAGCCAATACACTTGTAAAATTACCACAGCCAACATAAAAAATACGGATTTTATGAAGGATGCCGCAGGTTGTACGTAGTTCTTATTTGCACGATATGCAGAGTACCCAACAAATCCACAAAGAATTAAAATACTGGCAACATTATAAAACATTATATCATGCGAAGATGTAAAATAATAGAAAGAATAACCTGCGAAACATAATTCAGGTACCGGTATGTATCTAGTGTCGACCAACTTAATCACCTCAGATATTTATTCAATTTTTGCTTTCAGCGGTGGCATACCCCAATCTGCGTAGAACGCGATTCCACGTCCTTCTATACCGGCTCCAACAATAGCTGTTGATGATATCTCTAGCTTGATGTGAACCGGAACACTTTTATGATATCAATTAGCAAAATGGGAGTCAAGATTATTTTAGTAACGATTCAATAATAATTTGCACCACTACAAACTATAGTATTTAGCTGCTAAAGCTCCCAGCCTGTTCTCTCTCCTCAGCAAACTTGCATCCTAAGTCGTCTTAATGCGCTTCAGATGCTCCTCTGCCTTAAACATTTCTAGGTTCTTATCGCAGATACAGCGGTAAACAGTCTTCACTTCCCCTGCTGCTTTCACCCACCTCTCTTCTTCTTTCCTACGTGCGTATGCTTTTTTCGCTGGTGCGCACCTGGGTCAGCAGCAACGACGTTCCCACCGGTAAGCCTGCCCCGGATATGTACCTGGAGGCGGCGCAGAACTAAGCGGCATCCGCCCTCCACCTCGTAGTAGCATAAAAAAGACCCCCGGCCCGCTCGTAGAGAGCAGGCCGGGGGTCTTCTATGCCTTATCAGCTGCGCCTATAGCGGCACGAGCTTATCGGCGCATAACCTTCTTCGCCAGGAAGTTACCGATGAACTGAACCAGCTGAACCAGGACGATAATAATCGCCACAACAGCCCAGGTGATCTCATCGTTGAAGCGCTGGTAGCCGTCCACAATCGCGATCTTACCCAGACCGCCAGCACCCACGTAACCGGCCATAGCGGACATATCCACCACGCCAATGACGAGGAAGGTGTAACCGAGGATCAGCGGGCCAAGCGCCTCCGGAATCATCACGGTGAACAGGATGGTCAGCTTTGAAGCGCCCATCGCACGCGCCGCCTCAATCACGCCCGGGTCAATGGAGACCATGTTCTGCTCCACGATACGGGCAATAGCGAATGCAGCACCGAAGCTCATTGCGAAGACTGCAGCGTTCACGCCCAGGCGGGTACCCACCACGGCGCTCGTCAGCGGGCCCAAAGCCGCAATCAAAATAATGAACGGAATCGGGCGAATCACGTTCACCAGAATGTTCAGGATCGTGTACACGAAACGGTTCTGGAAGATGTTGCCCTCACGGGTGGTGTACAGCAGAGCACCCACAATCAGGCCGACCAGACCGGCGCACAGCATGGTGATAGACACCATGTAGAACGTATCGCCGATAGCCGGGAGCAGCTTCTCGGGCAGGAACTCGGACCAATCCGTCTTAGACGCAGCCAGCGGAAGAGTAGTAGCAAACATTTAGCGCACCTCCTGCACGCGGGCAACGGTCTTCAGTTCGGCAACGGCGGCATCAATGCTGGTGATTTCGCCAAGGAGTTCCAGGGTGAGGGTACCGTACGCCTTACCCTGCAGGGTCTCAATACCGCCGCCCACAATGTTGAAGCGGACGTTACGGGCGCCCAGGTAGGACAGCACCTTACCGAGCTCCTGGTTACCCTCCACGATTTCAACGTTGATGAGGTAACCCTTGTGGTTTGCGCGCAGCTCAGCCGCTTCCTTGCCGGTGGGGGCGAGCTTGACGGTGGTCGCAACAAACAGCTTTGCCACGTCGGTCTGCGGGTTGGAGAAGACGTCGTAGACGTTGCCCTGCTCCACCACTCGGCCGGACTCCATGACAGCCACACGGTCAGCGATGCTGGAGACCACGTCCATCTCGTGGGTAATCACCACGACGGTCACACCCAGTTCACGGTTCACACGCTTAAGAAGCGCAAGAACTTCATGAGTGGTTTCCGGGTCCAGTGCACTGGTGGACTCATCCGCAAGCAACAGGGCGGGGCTGGTCGCGAGCGCACGAGCAATACCCACACGCTGCTTCTGACCGCCCGACAGCTGGTTCGGGTAGTGGCCTGCACGGTCGGCAAGACCCACGAACTCAAGCATTTCCAGGGCGCGTTCGCGGCGGTCCTTCTTAGACCAGCCGGCAATCTTCAGCGGGAACTCGACGTTACCGAGCACGGTGCGGGAGTTCATCAGGTTGAACTGCTGGAAGATCATGCCGATATTGGTGCGTGCTTCACGCAGTTCGGAGTCGCGCTTACCGGAAATCTGGAAGCCGCCAACGGTCAGGGTGCCGCTGGTGGTGGTTTCCAGGCCGTTAATGAGGCGGACCAGGGTGGACTTACCGGCGCCAGAGTAGCCGATAATTGCAAAGATTTCACCGCGGTTAATGGTGAGGGAGACGTTGTCGACAGCAACTACCGCCTTGGGGCCGTTGCCGAAGACCTTGGAGACTCCGTCCAGAACCACCATGGGCTCGGTGCTGTCACCGAAGCTCTGTACCAGTTCACTCATAAGTTTGTATCCGTAAATGTCGTGGTTGGGGCGCTAAAGGGCATTAACGCCGTTACGCAAAGGACGGTAAGCCTGTCGTGACCCGCATCGGGTGCTTAGACTTACCGCCTTTGCGTATGCCTAGAAGAGGCGTGTATTTAGAAGATTACTTCTTGGCGCGCAGCTTGGCTTCTTCGTTAGCCAGGGACTGACGCAGCTCGTCGGTGCTCACGTTGACCTCAACGGCGGTGCCGCGGGTCTCTTCCTGAACAACATCCATGACGGGCTTGGTGTGGAAGATTTCAACGATCTTCTTGTAGGTCTCGTCGTCAGCCTTGTCCTTCTGAGCAACGAAGAGGTTCACGTACTTGATAGCGGAGGGGTCGGTCTTGGGGTCGTCCTGAGCCAGTGCGTCTGCGGGCTTCAGACCTGCATCCTTGAGGAAGTCGTTGTTGACGACTGCGCCGTCAGCGGACTCCATGCCAACCACGGTCTGGGTTGCGTCGACGGGGGTGACCTTCACCTTGGAGTTAGCGGTGTCCACGTCGTCGATGGTGGGTGCGTCAACATCAGCGTTCTTGAAGGTAACCAGACCGTTGGTCTTCAGCAGCTTCAGCGCGCGTGCTTCGTTCACGGTGTCGTTCGGGATAACGATCTCGCCGCCCTGGGGGATGTCAGCCAACTTGGAGTGCTTCTTGGAGAACAGAGCCATCGGGTAGATGACGGTCGGGCCAACAATCTGCAGGTCCTTCTTAGCGCTCACGTTGTAGTTGGACAGGTACGCGATGTGCTGGAAGCGGTTCATATCGATGTCACCGGCGTCCAGTGCGGGGTTCGGCTCGGTGTACGCGCTGAACTCCTTGAACTCAATGTCGATACCCTGCTTCTTAGCTTCTTCCTTCAGGGTCTTGTTGAACTTCTCAGAGCCAACCACACCGATGGTGACCTTCTTGGATGCGGAAGAGGAGGAAGAGGAGGAGTTGGTGGAACCGCAGGCTGCCAGGCCAAAGACCATGGGGACAACTGCGAGTGCAGCAGCAAACTTCTTCACGGCTATGAATCTTTCTGTTGAATGATGATGCGTTCCACCGGGTGCTGACGTTGGTATTAGCACGTCCGATGGGAATGATGATGGGACAATTACAGCACGCACAAGGGCGGGTGTGGAAGTTAATGGCTATTCATGAGACACAGAACGTCAAGGTCGTCATATTTTGTCACAATTCGTCACGCAGTGATTATTTCCAGGTCACAAAGCGTCATTGACCATGTATTCAGGCACACACAAAACGCCGGCCCGGGTACAAAAACCCACGCCGGCGTTCGTAAAACGGGCAATCAGCGAGCCGCTAGCGCCTACTGATCGAACTCGCCCGAAGCAATCAGCTGCTCACGCACCTTACGGCGCAGAACCTTACCCAGCATCGAACGGGGCAGGTCATCCACCACCACGATGCGGCGCGGAACCTTATAACGGGTCACCTTCGAATAGCAGTGCTCACGCAGAGTATGCTCCTGCACCACTCGACCCGGGGCGGGAACCACAGCGGCGACCACCATCTCGCCACCGGCGGGCAGCGGAATACCGACTACCGCCGCATCCGCGACCATGTCGTGCTGCTTGAGCGCGACCTCAACCTCCGTCGGGGAGACGTTGAAACCGCCGGTAATAATGACTTCCTTAATACGGTCGACAATCTGAATGAAGTAGTCCTCATCCAGGCGCACAATATCGCCGGTACGCAACCAGCCCTCGGGGGTGATGGTCTTAGCCGTTTCGTCCTCACGCTTCCAGTAGCCGGCAAAACGCTGAGGGCCTTTCACCCACAGCTCGCCTTCTTCACCATCAGGCACATCCTCGCCAGTTTCCGGGTCCACCACACGAATATCGGTGGAGGGGAACGGAACACCAATAAAACCGGCACGGCGAGTGTCATTGAGCGGGTTGCAGGACACCAGCGGCGCGCACTCGGTCAGGCCGTAGCCTTCCACCATGAAACCGCCGGACGCTTCCTCCCACTCGGCAACCAGCTCAGGCGGCAGGTTCATCGCACCAGAGACCGCATAACGGATACCCTCCAGGGACACGCCGCGCTTCTTCGCCTCATCCATCAGGCGGCGGTACACCGGCGGAACCGCAGGCAGAATGGTTGGGCGGGTCTTCTTCATCGCCTTCAAAATCAGGTCCATGTCCACGGTCGGGAACAGCACCAGGCGGGCACGGCACAACGACGCAATCGTCACGCCCAGGGTCATACCGTACGCGTGGAACAGCGGCAGAACCGAGTAAATCACCTCGTCATCGCCCGGGTTAATCCATGCCTCACCCATGCGACCGTTAGACTCCAGGTTGCGGTGCGTGAGCATCACGCCCTTCGGCAGGCCGGTCGTACCCGAGGTGTACTGCAGCAGCGCAATATCGTGCGCGGTCGGGCGGCGATGCGACGGGTCAATACGCTCGCTCTTCACCAGCTGAGTCCACGGCACCGTACCCGGCGCAGGACCGGTCAGCTTCTCACGCGAAGCACGCGCACTCTTCAACGGCAGCTTCAGCGCGGTACGCATCAGCGCGGGCATCGCCGAAATCATGTTCACCGAATAAATATGGTTCGGGCGGATATCCGCCGGAAGACCCGTAATATGCGAGGCGATCTTATCCCACACAATCGCGACCTTCGCGCCGTGGTCCTCAAACATGTGGCGCAACTCGGCACCCGTGTACAGAGGGTTATGCTCCACCACAATCGCGCCCAGGCGCAAAATCGCGTAGAACGCCGCAATATGCTGAGGACAGTTCGGCAAAATCAGCGCCACACGGTCACCCGGCTGCACACCCGCTACGCGCAGACCCTCCGCAGCACGCTCAATCTGATCCCCCAACTCGGCGTAGGTTGTGGTCGCGCCAAAGAACTCCAGCGCCACCTTGTGGGGTACGGTGCGGACCGCCTCGTCAATGAGGTGGCTCAGCGAGGTTTCGGGCAGCTCAATATCGCGGG
Organism: Rothia sp. 27098_8_29; assembly: GCF_041432785.1. NCBI lineage: Bacteria > Bacillati > Actinomycetota > Actinomycetes > Micrococcales > Micrococcaceae > Rothia > Rothia sp. 27098_8_29. The sequence goes on along the minus strand of NZ_JAPWAI010000006.1, from coordinate 72,929 downwards.
CAGTCCACGAAGAATAATTCTTCAACCAGGGTCGATGCGCCAACGGATGCGCACCAGCCGATACGCCAGCGGGGGATGCAGGTGCCGCCGCATCCTGCAGGTTCGTGTTCTTCTGAGCCTCAGTCATGCATTGATTGTGCCTTCCCACACCCTCACGCTTCAACTCAGCACCGTTTCTTTCCACGCTGAAAATCACACGGTACACCCGCCCCAGATACCGCAATAAACACCGAAACACTAAGGCAGAACCCAGCAACTCTGGGATACTTAAAGCATGAGTAAACGACAGCAAGACATCACTGACGAGCAGTTCAAGAAGCTCCTCCGCGAAATTTCCAAACGATTCGCTATCGCCGGAGGAGTCGTCATCCTGTTCGGAATGGCCATCATCGCACTTGCTTACCTTCTGGGAGGAGCCCACTAATGCGCACCCCGCAGCGCCCCAACGGCGACATCTTCAACCGCATGGTCTCCGGCGCCGCCTACATGCCCGACGCCGAATGCGCCGCGCAGACTAAGCGCATCCACGCTGCAACCGTCCTCGCCGAAGAACACTACGCACGCGGCGAGCAGGCACAGGCAATGCACGTCTACCGTGAACACCTCGGCCATCTGGGCGAGCACTCCCACATCCGCCCCGGTGCACGCTTCGACTACGGCGTGAACACCTATATTGGTGACGGCTCCTTCTTCAACTTTGGTTGCGTCTTCCTGGACGTCTGCCCGATCCGCATCGGCTCCACCGTGCTCGTCGGCAACAACGTACAGTTCCTCACCCCCACCCACCCGCTCAACCCGGTCGACCGCGCCGCATACTGGGAAGGTGGCGAGCCCATCACCGTTGAAGACAACGTCTGGATCGGTGGCGGCGCCATCATCCTGGGCGGTGTGACCATCGGCAAGAACTCCGTGATTGGCGCGGGCACCGTCGTCACCAAGGATGTCCCCGAAAACTCCCTCGTGGTCGGCAACCCCGGCCGCGTGGTCCGTACCCTGGACGAGAACGAACGCCCGGCATACCCGCACACCTACTCCGCAGAAGCCCTGGAAGAAGCGCGCGCCTTCTACGCTGACCGCAACCGCTAAATCAGCACCCAGGACTAGAATCCAAAGGATTTAATGAACGCACAGAACAACACCCCGCAGCAGCGTCCGGCCGCCGCGGCGTCCTCCCCCACCGAAAGTGACCTGTGGGAGGCGGCATTCTCCTCCGACGACCCCACCGTGGTTCTGACCGATGAGGGCCTGAACGCCGCACGCCGCGCCCACGAAAAAGCGCGCGAGGCGGCCTCTTCGGCGCAGTCCTCCGCGCAGTCCTCGCAGGATGCAACCCTGCCTCTCTCTGTTGCTGAGGCGGCTACCGCAACCCAGCCGCTCCTCTCCGCAAACAGCGCCGCTCAAAGTGCAGACTCCGGCGCTGACTTGGGTGAACCCGCTACCGACAACCTCAGCTGGCTCGACAAGCCTGCTGCCCCCAGCGCGGACAATGTGCGCGGCGGCGCAGCCCCCGCTACCGCGCCTGCCCCCGCTACGGCAAGCTACGAGGTGCCCGCACCCGGCAACGCCCATGCGGCACCCAGTGCCCCGCAGGCTAATCCGGCGGATGATGACCACTTCGTCATCCCCACCCCCGCAGGTGATGCCGCTGGCTCGGAACCCATCCTCACCGCCGCAACCGCGCTGTCCATGCAGAAGAGCCGCTACTCCCGCATGCACCTGCTGCCCGGCCTGCTCGGCTGGCTAATCACCATCTCCCTCATGGACGGTGGCCTATGGGCTATCCAGTCGTGGCTGACCCTGACCGGTCAGAGCGAGTCCATCGAGTACGCCTCGGTGGTCTCCCGACTCTTTAGCGGCGCGTCGAACGCCGTGCCGGTCGCGGTGGCGTTGAGTGTGCTCATTTTCTTCGCCTATCTGGTGGGCGGTTACGCTGCGGGACGCATGGCACGATTCGCCGGCGCTAAGCAGGGCATTGCCGTGTGGCTCTGGCAGATTATGGCGCTCATCCTCGGGTCCCTGGCGACCTTCCTCACGCCTCAGCTGTTCCAGAACGGTGTCGCGTCCCTGTCCCTGCAGAAGCTGATTGCGGGCGATTTCGCGAACGGCCTGCTCGCGGTTCTGCTGGTTCTGTCGTTGAGCTTCCTCGGCGCTATCCTCGGCGGCCTGTGCGGACGCCTGTACCACCGCCGCGTGGACAAGTACCCGAGCGACCAGGTGGCACGCGAAGACGCATAGACTTCTAAGCACCTGCGCCTCGTTGCGATAGGGATAAAACGTGCAGAAAACCTCCGGTACCTTGCGTAAGGTACCGGAGGTTTTCTGTATCTAAATATCTGTATCCTAAACGGCCTCAGCTACCCAGCAATACGGTGCTGACTAGCCCAAATGTGCCGCCTAGTGGTCCAGCAGCAGTGCAGGCTCCTCAAGAATCGCAGCCACATCAGCCATGAAACGAGCCGACAGGTCCCCATCCACCACACGGTGATCGAAGGAACCACCCAGGGTCGTCACCCAGCGAGGAATAACCTCACCATCAACCACCCACGGCTTCTGCTTGATCGTACCGAAGGCAACAATCGCCACCTCACCGGGGTTAATAATCGGGGTACCCGTATCAATACCCAGCGAACCGATGTTCGTAATGGTCAGGGTGCCGTTCGCCATCTCAGCGGGCTGAGTCTTACCCTCACGGGCGCGAGTGGTCAGGTTGTTCAGCGCAATAGCCAGCTCACGCAGGGACAGCTCCTGAGCGTCCTTAATGTTCGGAACCATCAGGCCGCGCGGGGTTGCCGCAGCAATACCCAGGTTCATGAAGTGCTTAATCTGGATTTCGCTATCGGTCCAGGTCGCGTTGACCTGCGGGTTACGCTCAGCAGCCCAAATGACCGCGGCGGCAAGCACCAGCAGCGGGGTGACCTTCACGCCCTCAAAGTGGCGGGACTTCTTCAAGCGCTTCACGAACTCCATGGTGCGGGAGGCATCAACATCCACGAAGATGGACACGTGCGGGGCGCTAAACGCCGAAGCAACCATAGCCTTCGCGGTAGCCTTACGCACGCCACGCACAGGGATGCGCTCAATGCGGTCACCGGGGGTGGCTGCGGGCTGCCAGAACGGCTGGCGGGCGCCGCTATGCTGCACATCGCTCAGGTGCGCCACATAGTTCATGAGGTCCTGCTTGGTCACCTGGCCGCGCGCACCGGTAGCGGTCACGTTCGCCAGGTCAACACCCAGCTCCTTTGCGGCAAGACGCACCGGAGGCGGCGCGAGGGTCGGGCGGTGCGGAACCTGCTCGGGAGCCAAAGTCGGCGCGGGAGCCGCTGCGGGCTCGGGTGCCAGACGCTGCACCACCGAGTTCAGCGGGGTGTTCTCCACAAAGCGGGAGGCGCGCTCAGCCAGCTCGCTCAGCAGGCCCTGGTTGCGGTTCGCCGAGTCGGCGGGGGTGTGCGCCACGGGTGCCTGAACAGCCGGTGCGGCCGGTGCCGCAGCAGCCTGTGCGGGCTGGGCTGCGGAGGCGGGGCGCTTGCGGGCGCGGCGCTTCACAGCGTCCGCCTTGGGGCCGGAGCCAACCAGTGCGGTGCCGGACTCAGCCTCTGCCGCGGCGGGTGCCGCCGGGGTTGCGGGTGCGTTGTCGCCGCCGGAGATGCTGATGATCGGGGTGCCCACCTCAACGGTTTCGCCTTCGGCAACGAGCAGCGCCTCGACGGTGCCGGCGAAGGGCGAGGGAAGTTCCACAACGCTCTTCGCGGTTTCAATTTCGACGAGGACGTCGTTGATGGCGACCTCGGTGCCGACTGCCACCTTCCAGCTGAGGATTTCTGCTTCGGTCAGGCCTTCACCCACGTCAGGGAGCGGGAAAATCTGGGACATTTTTACCTCTCACTAGGGCATATACCCTATACGGAATATTCTGTGCGGGCTCGCAACCCGCCATAGCGCAACACGCTGATACGTCAGATCAGGGAATGCCTAGTAGTCAAAAGCGCGGTCAACCGCCTCAAGAATACGGTCAATATCGGGCACGTACTCTTCCTCAACACGGGATACCGGGTACGGCATGTAGTAGCCACCCACGCGAATCACCGGCGCCTGCAGACTGTAGAAGCAACGCTCCGTAATCGCCGCAGCCAACTCACCGCCCATACCGCCAAAGGTCGGCGCCTCGTGCGCAATAATCAGGCGGCCAGTCTTCGCCACCGAAGCGGCAACGGTCGGCACGTCCAGCGGCGAAATCGAGCGCAGGTCAATGACCTCAATCGAACGGCCATCCTCCACCGCAGCCTCTGCCGCAGCCAGAGCAACCGGCACCAGCGGACCGTACGCAACGATGGTCGCGTCCGTACCCTCACGCACCACCTGGGCGCTAAACGGATCAAAGGAAGTGTCGCTAAAGTCCACTTCACCCTTGAGCCAGTAGCGGCGCTTCGGCTCAAAAATAATGACCGGGTCGGGGCACTCAATCGCCTTGCGGGTCATCCAGTACGCCTCGTGCGGGGTCGAAGGGGTCACAATACGCAGACCCGCGGTGTGGGCGAACAGCGCCTCCGGGGACTCGGAGTGGTGCTCCACCGAACCAATCACGCCACCGTACGGAATGCGGATAGTCACCGGCACCGTGTACTGCTTATCGGTGCGGTTGTGGATCTTCGCCAGCTGGCTCGTGATCTGGTTGTAGGCGGGGAACACGAAGCCGTCGAACTGAATCTCCGGTACGGGGCGGTAGCCGCGCAGCGCCATACCGATGGAGGTGCCGATAATGCCGGACTCACCCAGGGGCGCATCCATGACGCGACGGTTGCCGAAGCGCGCCTGTAGGCCCTCAGTCACACGGTACACGCCGCCGAGCTTGCCGATATCCTCACCGAGCATGACGACGGTGCGGTCGGCTTCCATGGCGTCTTCCAGGCCGCGGGTAATCGCCTTGGCGAGGGTCAAACGTTCAATTTTCTCGCTCATGCTTACTCCTCTTCAAAGCCTGCGACGTAGTTACGGTAGAACTCGCGGTCGTCTTCCACCTGCTGGTGTTCCTGCACGTAGACGCGGTCGAAGAAACGCTCAAAGTCAGCGACTTCGGAGTTCAGCACTGCCTCACGCACGCCGTTCGCGACCTGCTGTGCAGATTCTGCAACCTCTTCAAAGAAGGCATCGTCGGCGTAGCCCTGCTCGCGCAGGTACTTCTCGAGGCGAATCATGGGGTCGCGGCGCAGAGGACCTTCCAGGTCGGCGTCGGTGCGGTACTTGGTGGGGTCATCCGCGGTGGTGTGCGGGCCGAGGCGGTAGGTCTCAGCTTCAATCAGCACCGGGCCTTCACCGGCACGGATCTTCTCCATGGCGTAGCGGGTTGCAGCCAGTACGGCGAGAACGTCGTTGCCGTCAACGCGAATACCCTCGAAGCCGTAGCCTGCGGCGCGGGTGGACACCGGAACGCGGGACTGCACCTCGAAGGGCACGGAGATAGCCCAGCGGTTGTTCTGCACGAAGAAGAGCACCGGCGCGTTATAGGAGGCGGCGAAAACCATGGACTCGTGTGCGTCACCTTCGGTGGAGGAGCCGTCACCGAAGTAGACCGCCACGGCGGGCTTCTGGGTGTCCTCGGCAGGATCTGTTGCCTGACCCTGACCGGTGCGGCGGATGCCAGTTTCAGCCTCGATGTCGGCGTCGAAGTTCAGACCCATAGCGTAGCCGACTGCGTGCAGGGTCTGGGCGGCAAGCACCTTGGTGTAGGTATGGAAGTTGTGTGCCTTCATGTCCCAGCCGTGGGTGGTGGAGCCGCGGAAGATGGTGATCAGGTCGCGGAAGTCCACGCCACGCGTCAGGGCGACGGCGTGCTCACGGTAGGAGGGGAAGATGTAGTCGTTGGGCGCGTAGGCGAGTGCGGAGCCGACCTGTGCGGCTTCCTGGCCTCGGCTGGGTACCCAGAGGGCGAGCTGACCCTGGCGCTGCAGGGCGGTTGCCTCGTCGTCGAATCGGCGGGTGGTGTACATGAGGCGGTATGCCTCGCGCAGGGTGTCTGCGTTGACGTCTTCGATGTACCGGCTGTAGGTGGGGTGTTCGTGTACGGTGCCGTTTTCATCCATGAGCTGGATGCGTTCGGGCACTCCGGGGTACTTGTCGTTCTCGTGCATCTAACCTCCACACGTGACGAGGGCTTGGCCCTCAGCGGCTTGGGTTTTAGTCTCAACTTTCACCTGATGGTGCAGGGTTTGAGGTGTTCCGGCAAGCTTGTGAGGGTCTGGGCATATATAGTTACCAGTCTACTCTTTTCGGCTTTATCTCGCGGCAGTTACGCTGATAACGCAGTGTATTATGCCCTGTCATTCACTATTTGAACATCATTAAATTAAACCTCCCATATATTCTTTTTTGAGAATATATGGGAGGTTTAATTTAACTACTGAGAGCTTTTTCGGGCCATCATTTTTCCCGCGCGAGAACCATTTGAAAAGCCCAAACAAACCTCGACAAGGGAAAATAGTACATTGTTCAATTAGGGCCGAGTGGGTACCCCCACCCCTTCACAAGACGCTCTAGAGCCCCTTCGCGAAGACCTCACAGAGCGAGAGGAAACGGTCATTCGCCTCCACCTCACCAATGCTCACGCGAACACCCTCGGTACCGAACGCACGCACCGACAGCGCATGCTCAGACATCAGCTGCACAAACTCACCCGTGCGCTCCCCCAGAGGCAGCCACACGAAGTTCGCGTAAGTGCTCGGGAAATCGTAGCCCAGCTCGCGCAGTCGAGCGGTCACGCGCTCACGCTCAGCGACCAGGTGGCTCACACGCTCCATCACCGCATCCTCATGCTCGATGGAGGCGATAGCCGCCGCCTCAGCCAGCGCCGTCACGGCGAACGGGGTTGCCGCCACGCGCAGGTGCTGCGTAATCTGCGGGTGCGAAATTGAGTAGCCCACGCGCAGACCCGCCAGGCCCTGCGCCTTGGAGAAGGTGCGCAGAATGATGACGTTCTCGTAGTCGCGGTAGATGTCCATGCCGTTCAGCGGGGCTTCTTCACTGTCCGGCACGGTGGAGGCAGCGCAGAACTCGAAGTACGCCTCATCAATGACCACGGGGATGTGGGCGGGCACCTTCGCCAGGAACGCACGGATCTGACTTTCGGTGACGGCGGGGCCGGTCGGGTTGTTGGGGGTGCAGACCAGGATCAGGCGGGTGCGGTCGGTGATGGCGGCCGCCATGGCGTCCAGGTCGTGTGAGCCGTCGGGCAGGTTCGGCACCTGCACGCTGCGAGCGCCCATAATGCCGACGAGAATCGGGTATGCCTCGAAGGAACGCCAAGCGTAGATGACTTCGTCCTGCACGCCGTCGGCGTTTACGCCGGCGAAGGTTTTGAGGATTTGGTTGAGCGCGCCGAGGCTTCCGGCACCGGTGACGATGTCGTCAGCGTCCACGCCCAGTCGTGCGGAGAGCTTGTGGCGCAGGGCGGTGGAGAGCGGGTCGGGGTAGCGGTGCGCGGTCGCAAATTCTGCGAGGACGCGCGCGACCTCGGGTACGGGGCCCAGCGGGTTCTCGTTCGAGGAAAGCTTGTACTGGGTGAGGCCTTCAACGGGTATGGGCGGCTTGCCTGCCGCGTAGCTGGGCAGGGTGTTGAAGACGGGGCGGACCGGGATGTTGGCGTGTTCAGCTGACTGGCTCATGGTTCCAGTATGTGCCTGCGGGCGGCTCGGGGGCTAACGCTTCTCACCTGGAGAGCAGGTCGCGAGCAGGCTGTAGCTGTGCAGGCAGCAGATACTGGCCGCAAGCGCTGTACGCAAAGGCTGCGTACGCAAAGGTGGAGGGGCGCCGCCAGGGTTGTTCCCGGTGGCGCCTCTCCTTTTCTCTTCTCTACTCTACTCGTCCCCTCCACCCTCCACCGAGCCGTTGAGATTGGTGCTTTTAGACTCGGTGTTTAGACCATCAGGGGTTCACTCTCCTCGATGGGAGTCAGGTCCTCGGGAAGGCCTGGGGCGCGGAACCCGGGGTCGATGTTCTCGGGCGGAGTTGGTGCGAGGAACCCGGGGTCAATGCTCTTGGGCGGGAGCATGGGTGCAGGCTTCAGATTCGGTAGGGCGGGGATGAGCGACTCGCTGCCGTCGTAGTCTCCACCCTGCCGGGGCCCGGAGAACGGGTCCCTGAGCACAGAACCAGGACTAGGGAACTGCAAGCGATCGATGATTGGCTGAGTAACAGCCTTTTCGATGTGCGTATGCAGATCTGCAGGTTTGGGCAGAATGTCCGGCGGGATCAGACTTGCAGGGGGCAACTGCCCCTCTGCCTCGATTCGAGCGGGCATCTTGATGGGTGCAGGCTCTGGACGACTCAGGTCGCCCGGCATCTTGATGGCGGGCGGCAGATGCTGCGGGTTGTATCCCTGTAGGAGGGGCACCTTGGGCATCTGCGGCACAGGCATTTCGGGCCATGCAGGCTTCAGGTTCTGAGGCTTTTCCTGCGGAGTCGGCTCGGGGTGAGGGATGGTCTTTTGGGCACCCTCGATGACGGCGGGGATTTGCTTAGCAGCCGCCTGTACGGTTTCTCCAACTTCTCGCCGAAGACCCTCGGCCCTCTGCTTGGCAATCTCCATGCCCTGTTGGACATCTGAGACGGTATCTTCGATTTTCTGCCGAGTATTTTCGACGTTGCCACGCACTACACTATCTACTCGGTGCAGTTCTCCATCTGTTAGTTGGTCTATACCCTCATATAAAACTCGAGAATCAAGCTGCACCCCAGCTTCTAGAGCCTGTTGAGTGTACCTAGCCCCACGCAGTCCATACTCGTTCAGACGTTCTTCAAACGTGTAACCATCTGGCATAGCAGAGCCCGAGGTAACCTTTTGTTCCCCTTGCACGTAACCTTTGTTGCCCATGGCCGCTCTGAGGGCACCCAGAGTCTGGTTTCCATATCCTTCACGTTGCAGGGTTTCTCGGTATTCCCCGCTATTATGTCTAAAATTTGAGATTGTAATTGCGGTATCACGTTCATCGGGACGCCACCCTCCCTCAGGCCTCAATGCAGAGTCAGGAACCGGGTCTCCATCTCCTTCCACGTAGTCCACTCCAAAGTCGCGGCGTTTAGCCGGTAGACCTCGTAGCGGGGAGGCTTGAGCGTAGACACCCACAATATTGATTTCCTTGGCAACCTCGAGACTATTAGCCATGTTGTAGGCAATCATGCCTCCCTGGCTGAAGCCTTCCATGTACACGCGGGCACCTTGAGGTGCTCCAGCATCACGTAGAGCCTGCAGAACCATCTGATAGGCGGGGTTCTCCAGAGTATCGTTACCCAGTGCTTCGCGAAGAGTCCCAGGGACATCCATAGGAGACCCACCAAAGGAAGAAAAGTTAGTACCCGGAATACTCACGACGTATAGGGCATAGGCGGGATCGCCTTCGTGTCCTGCTTCGTACATGACGGTGACGAGCACGGCACCACGTTCACCCTTAGTCGGGTCCTGTTGGGAGCGTTCAAACTCCTGGTCCTGTGCCTTGGCGGCTGCCTGCAGACGTTCAGCACTAGCGTCCACTGTGAGACGGTCTTTCTCGCCGGAATGCGCACTAACCCCATACTCGTCGGCTGTGGCAGTGCGCATGTTATGCGCTTTCTTATCAGAATCCGGATCACGGAGGGGGCCGACGATTCCAACTCCGCCTACGGCCAAGACTTTTTCAATGAATTCCTGGGGTATTCCTGTCATAGCGGAGAGTCGCCCAGCAATACGCTGACGGGCAATTTCGGGGTTCCATTTGGCATCCATGTAGGCAGTAAAGCCGAAGATAATGGCTGCTACTACAGGTGAATGAGGCAATACCCAATAGGCCGAGAAGTACCCAAGCTCGGGAATGGTGAGCTTCAAGAGGTAGTTAGCTTCGCCGGGTTCTCCAGCGATGAGGCCGCGCAGGTGGTCTCGGGTGCTGCGTCCGTCGGTGAGCTTACCGTCCTTTGCGATGCCCATGGAGTCGAACCAGCCTGCGACGATATTTTCGGTCTGCAGGTAGGAGCTGTGGGCGGCTCGGACGGCGGCTGCGGTGGCGCCGAACTTTGCGGCACTCATACCGAGGTCTGCGGCGAGGCTGGTGCAGAGGGCGGCAGCCTGCTGGGCGCGTCCGTTGATGCCGAGGAAAAGACGGGTTTCAGCGGCGATACCGAGAATGGGCATGGTGCGGTCGGCGCAGGTGCGGCTGACGGTGTCTAGCCCGTCGGCGATGGCGGGCATTTCTTCAAGCTCAACGCTGATGGTGCCTGCGGTGGGCCCTGCGGAGTTGCTGAGGTCACCGATGGGCGCAACGGTGGGTCCGGTAATCATGGTGTCTCCTAGGGTGAGGTTAGTGGGTTCGGATGAGCGAGCTCAGCCCGTCGGGCAGGCTCACGTGCATGAGTGAATCCAGCGTTGACTGGGCTTTTTGCACGCCTGAGCGGGCGATGATTTCGCCGGGGTTGAGTTTTTCCAGGGCGTCGGCGGCACCGTCGGCGAGTTTGCCGAGTAGGTTATCTACGGCGGAGGCGGCGGCTTTGATTGCCTGCGCTTTGCCGGTGAGGTCGTTGGCGAGTTCTTCACCGGCGGCGGCGATCATGGCGGCGGTGCCTTCGGCTTGTTCGGCTTGGTGGCGGATTTTTTCTCGGTGTTCTTCGAGTTGTCGCCGGTAGGCGCGTCCGGCTTCGGATGCCCAGTGTTCGCCGTTGAGTTCGTTGGCGCGTTGGTGTGCGGTGCGGATTTCTTGGGCTTCGGTGCGCATCCTGTGGGCGAGTTCTGCGCCTTTGGCGCGGGCGAGCACGGCGGCGGCCATGAGCTGTTCGGCGAGGGCGTGGCCGGAGGCGGTGCCGATGCCCATGTGTCCTGCTGCGCGGAGGATATCGGTTGGTTCGATGCGGGGCAGCTGGGGTGCGGGAGGCGGTGCGGTGTCGACGATTGTGTTCATGGGGCGTCCTTTCGGTGGTTGGGCTGGTTGTTTGTGCGCCTGTTTCTGTCCTGTTTTTGGGTTTGTTTTAGGCTAAATCTGCCGCGGTGACTGTGCAGGCTGAGTACGCCAACCTGTGGATAACTCAGGCTTGTTTCGAAAAATTCGCACGTTTTGACCCCTCAAGACCCGAAAAATACCCCTTCCGCAGCACCTCGTTTTGTCATATTTCTGTAACTAACCAAGCCGCCCGTCACGTCCATATGCTCTTCCGCCTCTTTTTTTCAGCGAATTCATGCAAAAATAGAGCTATGTCTCACACCAATAACACCTTCTTGCCTTCTGGCCGTATTGACCTGGGCACCGGCGAACTTGCGCTGGGCCCCCTCGACGGACGCTACGCATCCGTAACCGCACCCCTGACCAACTACCTTTCTGAGGCGGCTCTGAACCGCGACCGCATCCACGTTGAGGTTGAGTGGTTCATTTACCTGTGCGAGCACGAGGTGCTGCCGGGTCTGTCCCCGCTGAGCGAGGAGCAGAAGAAGGGCCTGCGCGCCATCGTGACCGATTTCAACGCTGATTCTGTGGCGGAGCTGGCTGAGATTGAGGCTGTCACCGTTCACGATGTGAAGGCGGTCGAGTACTACATTGGTCGCCGCCTGGAGGGCCTGGGCCTGGGTCACCTGGTGCCGCTGGTTCACTTCGGCTGCACTTCTGAGGACATTAACAACCTCTCCTACGCGCTGGGTATCAAGGACGCCGCTGAGAACGTGTGGATCCCCGCCGCGGAGGAGCTGATTGATGTTCTGCTGAAGCTGGCTGAGGACGGCCGCGACGTGCCGATGCTGTGCCGCACTCACGGCCAGCCGGCGACCCCCTCCACCCTGGGCAAGGAGATGGGCGTGCTCGCCTACCGCCTGAAGCGCCAGGTCAAGCACGTGAAGGCGACCGAGTTCCTCGGCAAGATTAATGGTGCGACCGGTACTTACGCCGCGCACTATGCGTCGGTGCCGAGCGCTGATTGGCAGAAGATTTCTCGTGGTTTTGTGGAGCACCTGGGTCTGACTTGGAACCCGCTGACCACTCAGATTGAGTCGCACGACTGGCAGGCTGAGCTGTACTCGGATATCGCTCATTTCAACCGCGTGCTGCACAACCTCTGCACCGATGTGTGGAGCTACATTTCGATTGGTTTCTTCCGTCAGATTCCGGTGGCCGGTGCGACCGGTTCGTCGACCATGCCGCACAAGGTGAACCCGATTCGCTTTGAGAATGCGGAGGCTAACCTGGAGCTGTCCAACGCTCTGCTGGATTCGCTGGGTTCGACCCTGGTGACTTCTCGTTGGCAGCGTGACCTGACTGACTCGTCGGCGCAGCGCAATATTGGCGTGGCGTTTGGTCACTCGGTGCTGGCTATCTCCAATGTGGTGAAGGGTCTGCAGCGTCTGGATATTGCGACCGATGTTATTTCTGCTGATCTGGATTCCAACTGGGAGGTTCTGGCTGAGGCAATCCAGATGGTGATGCGCGCTGAGGCTATCGCAGGTGTTCCCGGCATGGAGAACCCGTATGAGCGTCTGAAGGAGCTGACTCGCGGTCACCGCGTGGATGCTGCTCGTCTGAAGGAGTTTGTGGCTACTCTGGGCCTCTCCCCCGAGGCTGAGGCGCGTCTGTCGGCTCTGACTCCGCACACCTATAACGGTATTGCGGCTCAGCTGCTGGATCACGCGAAGAACGCCTAGTCCGTAGCAAAGGATTAAACAGAAGACCCCGGTTCCCTGTATTCAGGGAGCCGGGGTCTTTAGTGTGTTGGGTCTTTGCTATGTTTGGCTGGTCAGTATGGATTTTAGCGGCCGAGCATGCGGCGGTGGCCGGTTTCGGTGTCGTTGCCCTTGCCGCGGGTGAAGACCTTGCCTGCCGCCTTACCTGCATCCTTGACGCCCTTGAGGAGGGCACCAGCCACACCGGAGGGGCTTTCCGAACCTTCGCCGCCCTGTACGCGGGGTGCGCGCGGGGTGATCATGAGCTCTGCGGGGAAGTACGCGGGTGCGTCGCCAAAGGCACGGCGGGTGTTGCGCACGACGTCCTTGCCGAGGGTCAGGTTTGCGCCGCCGCCAACGACTGCGCCAACGCCGAAGGGCAGGGCGCGGCCGAGCAGTGCGCCGGTCTGGCGGGTGAGGAATCGGCGGATGAACAGGTTGCGGATGGTGCGTTCAACGCTGAACATCTTGCCGCTGGAGGAGTTGCCGAGCAGCATGCCCCACTTGTTGGAGATGCCGCCTGCCTTGCCGGTCTGCAGTAGCACGGTGTTCATGAGCTGGGAGCCTTCTTCACCGAGCATGATTGCCATGACCATGGAGCGGGCGGTTTCGGCGTCGTGCACGTGCACGCCGTGCAGTTCTGCGACTGCCTGGGCGTAGAGGGCGGTGCGTTCGAGGTAGCCGCCGACTGCGAGCGCGGACAGGCTCATGGAGGTGACGGTGCCGACGCCGGGCACGAATGCGGATGCGCCGGTGACGCCGCCGATAGCGGTGATATCGCGCAGGTAGGTGCGGTCGAGGCGCTTGTGGATTTGTTCGGGGGTTTCGTCGGGGTGCGCTTCACGGAGTTTTTTGACGATGGACAGCGCGAGCGGTCGTTGCATGCGCAGTACGTTGTCGAGGGTGGTGGTTAGCGCGGGACGGGGGTTGCCGTCTTCATCGAATAGAGACTTCTTCGGGTCAAGCATGCTCTCAGTAAATCACGGCTGGGTGAATATTTCCTGGATATAGGGGGTTGTGGTGGGGTGCGGGGGTGAAATTTCACCGAGGGCGTGTGGTTTTTTGTCTGCTTGTTAAGGTGTTTTGGTCTTTATTTGCGCCGGATTTTAAAGCGCGTAAAATTGTCGTAGATTACACACTATTCATTGTTTGCATAGTGCGTGACCTGTTTCACGACGATTCGGGGTCGCGCCTGATGACAGATAGCGGCTAATACCTCTTCTGGACTAATAAGGATTGCTATGACTTCTTCCACCCATAGGCCCAATGCTGCGCGTTCCCCCGTCATGACTCAAGGGTTGGGTGTTGCGTACGCGACCGGCGCGATTATTTCGGCGCAGTTCGGTGCGGCTCTTGCTAAGCAGCTGATGGGTGATTTGGGCCCTTGGGGCGTGGTGACTCTGCGCCTGCTGACCTCCACCATTTTGATGTGGGCGTTTTTCCGCCCGCAGATTCGTTCGTGGACTCGCGCGCAGTGGCTGACAGTTATTGTCATGGGTATTGCCCTGACCGGCGCGAATGCGTTCTTCTATGTGGCGATTGAGCAGGTTCCGCTGGCGATTGCGGTGGCTATTGAGTTCATGGGTCCGCTGGTGTTGGCGACGGTCATGTCGCGCCGCAAGCTGGATTTGGTGTGGATTGCTCTGTCCTTTACGGGCATGGCGATTCTGACGGCTGAGTCGCAGGCGAAGCCGGAGGATTTCGCCCTGGTGGGTGTGTTCTTTGCGGTGCTGACCGCTATTTCTCGTGCCGCCTACATTCTGGCGACGGAGAAGGTGGGCGCGCTGATTCCGGGTATGGGTGGCATGGTCATGGGTAACGCTGTTTCGACCCTGTTGGTTCTGCCGTTCCCGTTTATTCTGAGTGGCAATAACCTGTTGAAGGTAACTCAGGATGTGAACCTGCTGGCTATTGGCTGCTTGATGGGTCTGCTGGCTTCTGCTCTGCCGGCTCTGGGTGAGGTTTCTTCGCTACGTCTGTTGCCCGCGCATATTTATAGCGTGGTGCTGTCCCTGGAGCCTGCGATTGCGGCGGCTGTGGGTATTGTGATGCTTGGTGAGGCTACTGGCCTGGTCCGCTGGGTTGCTATTGCTCTGCTGGTGGCTGCGAGTATCGGTATTTCAATTTCTCACGCTCGCGCGCAGAAGAAGGCGCAGGAAGACGGCACTTTGGAGGATAACGAACGTTACCTGCCCGGTGCGGTGGATGCGCACGCAGTAGATATTGCGCAGATGGCAACCAGTTCCATTACGCTTCCGTCGGCTGCGCAGATTAAGGCTGACCGTGAGGCGAAAGGCCTCTAATCTACTGAACTGTAGCCGTGTCAACGGTTTCTAGCGCCCCCGGGTGACGAGTAGGATAGTATCTCGTGTTGCCCGGGGGTGCGCTTTTTAACTGCACTGGTCAGGTTCTTGCCTCCGCCCGAATCGATACGTCACCTGTACACCTTGAGAGATGCACCGCCTCCTTGTGAGGCGCAGGAAGGAGAATCATGCCGCATACTTCATCTCAACGACCCGCACTGGGCATTATGTTTGTGCTGATATCCTGCTCGTCGCTGCAGTTCGGTGCCGCGTTCGCGGTGAGTCTCTTCCCGCTGTTTGGTGCTCTGGCTATTAGCGTCAGCCGTCTGGCGATTGCTTCCATGGTGGTGGGTAGCGCCGTGTGGTTGGCGGCGCGTTGGCGTACCCGATGCGGCGGCGAAATGCCGCCGGGTGCGCTATCTTGGTCGAAGGAGCAGTGGCGTGCCGTCATCATTTTCGGTATGACTTTCGGTCTGATGAACGGCTTCTTCTATTGCGCGATTGACCGCATCCCGATTGGTTTGGCGGTTGCGGTGGAGTTCTTGGGCCCGCTGGCGTTGGCGTCCATGCTGACGCGCAGGCTCCGCGACGCGGTGTGGGTGCTCTGCGCCCTGGCGGGCATGCTGGTGCTCGGCTATGAGGCGGCGGTTGGTAAGGATACCGATTACCTGGGTCTGACGTTCGCGTTGATTGCTGGCGTGTTCTGGGCGTTGTATATTCGCTCTAGCGCGAAGGTGGGTGCCCTGGTTCCGGGTGCGAGCGGCCTGGCGGTGGCGATGCTTGTTGGTGCTGCGTTTATTGCCCCGGTGGCGGCGGTTGTTCCGGCGCCTCAGCCGATTTGGAATGCGGCGCAGGATCCGATGCTGCTCCTCATGATTTTTGGTACCGCCATGTTCGCTTCGGTGATTCCCTATAGCGCGGAGCTGATGGCTCTGCGCAACCTGCCGGAGCGCGTATTTAGTGTGCTGATGAGCTTGGAGCCCGCTATTGCGGCGATTGCCGGTTGGGCGTTGCTGAATCAGGAGACCGGCCCGATTCGTTGGGTGGCAATTTTCCTGCTGATGACTGCGAGTGTGGGCATTACGCTGACCACCACGAAGGGTAGTTCCCACAAGCAGAAGGATGTCGGCGAGGACCCCGTTCCCATGCCGCTACCCGAGTAAAGCCAAAGTCCTGAGTAAGAACCAAAATTCCGCCGGCGCGCGGCGTATAGAAAACCCCTGTAGAAAATCCATAGAAAAAACCGTTGAGGCGGGTACCTGGTTGGTACCCGCCTCAACGGTTTTGTATGTCAGGTTTAGCTCTCAGCCAGCTCGTCCAGCAGGTCGCGCAGCTCATCGGTGGTGAGCACCTCCGCCGGATGCGGGCCCAGGGCGTACAGCCAGTCCTGGGTGTCCTCGTCCAGCTCACGGGCGGTACCAACCAGCACGAGGTTGCCCTCATTCTGCCCGCTAAGCATGGAACTTTCGCACAGGCACCACACGTGGTCGAAGACTTCCAGCATGGCGGCTGCCTGCAGCTGGAAGAAGGGCAGACCCGCGTCGTCACCCACGTTGATGGCGACCATGCCGCGCTCGTTCAGGGCGTCCTTGAGTTCGCGGTAGAAGTCGCGGTTCGCCAGGTGGGCGGGCGCATCCATGCCGGTGAAGATGTCGAGAATGATCGCGTCGAAGCCGGGCACGCCCAGCAGTTCGGGCAGGTTCGCCAGCTGCTCGCGGGCGTCACCGACCACCAGCTGGCAGTCGGTTCCGGCGGGGAGCGGCAGGCGGTCCGTTACGAAGCCCATGAGCTCGGGTTCAATATCCACGGCAACCTGGCGGGAGCCGGGGCGGGTCGCCTGAATGTAACGCACGAGGGTGAGCGCACCGGCGCCCAGGTGTGCGGCGGTGATGGGTTCGCCGACGGGTGCGAGCGCATCCACCGCGTTTGCGATGCGGCGCAGGTACTCGTAGAACACGTAGTCGGGGTTCTGCACGTCCACGTGGGACTGCTCGGCGCCACCGATTTCGAGGACGTGGCCGTGGTCGCTGAACCCGTCGGGGTGAATTTCGGCGCGCTGCCCGCCGGAGAGCTGAATGTGCGCCACTACTTCACGCCAGCTTCACGCTTGAAGGTGCTGACCAGGTCGTCCACCGAGGAGGAAGAATCCAGGCCCTCAACGACCTTGTCGTTCACGGCGAAGGTGGGGGTGCCCTTCACACCAATCTTCACGGCGTGCTCGTAGTCACGCTGAACGGGCTTGACGGTGTCGGAGGCGAGTAGGACCTTGTCGAATTCTTCGACGTTCAGGCCCAGTTCCTTGGCGTAGTCGTTGAAGAGGGTGCGCAGCTTGTCGCGCTCTTTGATGTTCTTCCAGTCGTTCTGGGTGTTGAAGAGCTTGTTCGCCATTTCGACGTGCTTACCCTGAGCTGTTGCGGCTTCTACGGCGAGTGCGGCGGGTACGGCATTGGCGTGCATGTTCAGCGGCATGTGGCGCACGGTCACGTTCATGATGCCGTCAAGCTTCTTGGCAGCTTCTTCGAACTTGGGTTCTGCCTTGGCGCAGTAGGGGCACTGGTAGTCGGTGTACAGGGTTGCGGTGCCTGCACCGGGTACTTCGCGGTTGAGGCGGTAACCGACGTAGCCGTCATCGGCGGTTGCCGAGCCGCTCACAGAAGCCGAGGGGTCCGCGGATGCCGAAGCGCTCGAGGTAGTACTTGCGGATGCGCTTGCCGAGGTAGCGGCGGTGCTTGCGGTGGCGCTCGCCGAACCGCTCGCAGATGCCGATGCGGAGGGCTGGGAGGAGCTGGAACCGCATGCGCTCAGTCCCAGGGCGGCGGCGGGCACTACGCCCAGCAGCAGGGTGCGGCGGTTGAGGGGTGAAGTCATGGTGGTTCCTCTCTCTACGGGTGGCGGGCTGGCCTGTGGTTGATACCTCTGTGGTTGATGTGCCAGTGGTTGTTGGGCGCGGTGAGGTGCTGCCAGCCGCCGTGGGTATAGGGTTTATTGTATGCCTCTGCCCTGAACTTTCCCTATCTTCGGGCGGGTTTGCGGGGTGAATGCAGTGCACACCATAGCTGCCCTGTCGCCTGCTCCCAGCTGCGGGGCCGGTGTTGAAAGTAATTAGCCTCTCCCCCGCCTTTTTGGTACTATTGCGGGGTATGCACTGTTCGCCGGTTGCTTTCGGGCGTCTGGGAACAAACGTATATGCGCCTCTATAGCTCAGGGGTAGAGCATTTCCCTCGTAAAGAAAAGGTCGTGGGTTCGAATCCCACTGGGGGCTCCACATCCGCCGTAACGCGTGCCGGTTTCCGGTGTGTTGCGGCGGTTTTTAGCATCTGAGAGTTGTCGTTTTCTCGAAGATGTCACCGTCGAACTTTAGGAGATTCTCATGTCTTCTCGATCCGCATCCGCTAAGCGCCAGAGGGGCCGTTCGCAGGCTGATCGTGCCTCCACGGGCCCTGCACGCCCGATGAGCCCCACGATGCGTTTTGCTCTGGTGTACGTGTTGGCGCTGGTGGTTTCCCTGGCGGTGTGGTTCTTCTACCGTTCCGTGTATGAGGATGACACCTCGTTCCTGGTGCCGATTGTGATTTCTTTGGTGACTTCATACGTGTGCGCTCATGCGCTGACGGGCGGCAAATCGCCCCGCAACTAGTAGCTAAGTTGTAGCGCGCCAGAGGTTTCAGGCAGATAAAAGCCGCGCATCCGGTTCCCCCGTTCAGGGGTCGGATGCGCGGCTTTTTGCGCGTGTACTTTAGGCGAGCACCTTACTTGGAGGCGCGCTGGAAGTCGCTGTCGGTCTTGCCCCACAGGCCGTAAACCTTGGCGAGTTCCTTGACCTTCTTTGCACGCAGGTAACGCGGCAGGTAGGAGCCGTCGCGAGGGCCGTCGAGGGGCACGTCGAGCATCTGGTGTGCTTCTTCGATTTCAATCTCGCTCGGGGAGAATGCCGCGTTGATAGTCTCGGTCTGGCGGATGTCCAGGGTGATCTTACCGGTCATGCCGTGGTCGTTCGCGTAGCCGCATGCCTTGGAGAGGTCGGCACCGTATGCGCCGAGGGTCGGGCCGTCGATGGGGCCGGGCAGACCACCCAGGGTGGATGCGATGACCAGCTGCGAACGCACGTAGGCGAGCGCCATGGGGGTTGCGGAGGAGCCGGTGTCGCGGCGGTAGTCGCCTGCGCCGAATGCGAGGCGGAAAGTGCCGATTGCGCGCGCAATTTCGACGGAGTGGTGCACACCGAGTGCGGACTCAATCAGCGCGATGATGGGGGTTCCGGGGGGCAGCTCGGCTGCAGTGCGGTCAATGTCGGTGGCGTGCTCTGCGGTGGCGAGCATGACGCCTCGCAGGCCCTTCACATTCTTGAGGGCCTTGACGTCCTTCCACCAGTGTTCGGTGGTGATGGCGTTGATTCGCACCCATGCGACGACGCCGGAGTTGAGCATACGGACGACCTGTTCGCGGGCTGCGTCCTTTTCTTCGGCGGGGCAGCCGTCTTCGAGGTCGATGATGATGGAGTCAGCCTCGGATTCGAAGGCCTCTTCAAAAACTTCTTCGGTGGAGTTGGCGCGCACGAGGAGCCAGGAGCGTGAGAGGCTGGGGCGCAGCTGACGCGCACGCTCATTGCGGTGGAATTCAAACATGGTGTGTGACTTCTTCCGTGAATTGTATATGCAGTGGGTTGTGCCGTAGAGGGGCAGGAAAAAGCCTGCGGTTCTTCCGCGCGTACCATCGCATTGTGTCGTCACCTCCATTGTGACGGAACCGCATAAGAAGTGTCCTACACCTCTTCTTTAAGCGTATCGCCTGTTGAGGTGCACATCAAACTAGCTCGCCTGTTAGTCACCGTTCGACTTTGCCCTGCTCACGTGGCGGACGCGGGTCAGGGTGCATTGTCAACGAACCTGCCCGCAGCATCCGGTGCGGATACTGCGGGCAGTTCAGAAGTTTACGATTAGGCTTCCACCAGTTGAGTGCGACCCACCGGAATACCGTCGTCGAAGGTCAGCTCGCCGGCGGCTTCCTTCTGGGCGCGCTGAATCAGACGTTCGGCATCCTCAATGTGCTGGATGACGGTTTCCACGCGACGGTGCACGCTCACCTGGCGGTCGCATCCGGTGGCACAGTTGCCGAAGCAGCGTGCCATGGCGAGCGCTTCGGCGCAGAGTGCCACGGCGTTACCCGCTTTGGAGAGGGCGCGGTTCAGGTCGGAGTAGGTGCCGAACGGGGAGGCGGGAATATCGCCGTCGCTGGGGGCGAGGCGGTGCGCTTCCATAGCGACTGCACGCACGCGCGGAATCAGGTCGGCGAGCGCGTTTGCGTCCGGCACGATGAGCTCAATCATGGAGGTGGACGAATCGGTTGCCGCTAGGCGTTCGAGGACCTGGTGGAAGCGGTCAATGCCGCGAATAAACCGGTCGTGGGATCGGCGCCAGATGCCTTTGCCGAGTTCGGCGTCGTCGCGGCGCGATTGCAGGTAGCTTTTAAGTCCCATATGCCCTCCTCTGCGTGGTGTGTGTGCCGTGTCTGTTGGTCGGTGGAGGCTGCCGGTGATGGGCTCTGCGGCGACCCGCAAACCTCCCTATGCTTAGGTTACCCTAAATTTCTTTTAGTGACGAGATGTCAGCAGTCAGCTGTTTATTTCAAGCCCAGATTCTCATTACGCCGCTCACGCAACACTCCCCGCGGCGCCAGCCTAAAAAGGCACCGCGGGGGCACAGCGATTTCTAGACCATGCGCAGCACAATCTTGCCGCGATGCTGACCGGAGTCGAAGTACTCGTGAGCGGCAGCTGCCTCCTCCATGTCGAAGATACGGTCCAGACCCACGCCAATCCTGCCGGATTCAATCAGCGGCAGCACGTGTTCGCGTACACCGCGCAGAATCTCAGCCTTCTGCCGGTCCGAACGGGTGCGCAGGCTCGTGGCGTGCACTGACAGGCGGCGGGAGAGCATATACCCCAGGTTCACTTCTGCTTTGGCGCCGCCCATCAGACCGATAATGCACAGGTGACCGCCGTCGGCGAGGGTGTGCAGATTGTCGTCCAGGTACTTTCCGCCCACGACGTCGAGAATGTAGTCGGCGCCGCGTCCGCCAGTTTCAGCCAGCAGAACTTCACGGAACGAATGTTCGATATAAATAATGGGTTCCGCACCTAGTGAGCGCACATATTCTGCTTTTTCCTCGGTGCCCACGGTTGCAAACACGCGGGTACCTACGGCGAGCGCCAGCTGGATGGCGTGCACACCGATACCGCCGGTACCACCGTGAATGAGCACCACCGCGGGTTCGCCGTCTTCCTTGAGGTTTTCGGCGGGGTTCATGCTCATACCACAGGTGAGCACCAGGTTCGAGTAGACGGTTGCCGCGACTTCGGGAATGCTGGCGGCTTCGGCGAAGCTCAGCTGTTCGGGTACGGGTAGCACGTGGTCGACCAGTACGGTCACGTAGTCGGCGTAGCCACCTCCAGGCAGGAGCGCCATGACGGGGGTGCCGCGGTTCTCCACGGAGGCACCTTCACCGACCGCTTCGATAACGCCGGCTACTTCGAGGCCGTAGATGGCGCTCGCGCCGGCGGGCGGCGGGTAGAATCCGCGGCGCTGCAGGGCGTCGGCGCGGTTGATTCCGGCGGCGTGAACGCGGATGAGAACTTCGTGGGATCGAGGTACGGGGGCGGGGACTTCGCTGATTGTCAGAGCCTCAGGTCCACCGTGACTGTTCTCAATAATTGCTCTCATGAGTCCTCCTCATTGCCGGAAGCACCATCGTTGGTGCGTGATTTACAGAAAGCTTATCGCATGAGATAATCTCGTAGTGCCCTGCGGCACGGTATTGCCATAAAATGCCGGTCTCTGGTGCGTATGGATGGTTGTCCGAGCGGCCGAAGGAGCTGGTCTTGAAAACCAGTAGGCGGTAACCCCGTCTCAAGGGTTCAAATCCCTTACCATCCGCGTTATAGCTTCTGCTCCACGTGTGGAGCGCAAAGAGCCCCGTTCCTCGTATTGAGGAACGGGGCTCTTCGCATATGCCGTTTCGAGTTACCGGGGGCGTCGTTAGTGGATGTGTGACAATGCGTTCAGAATCAATATGATGAGGGCGATGATAGCAAGGGCAATGATGATTCCTACCAGGCTGAGGATTAGGCCTCCGGTGGCGCGAACGCCATACTCTCTTGCCCCGAAAGCCTTCCAAATACCTAAGATGCTCAGGAATGGCGCAATGAAGGCTGGAACTAAACCAGCTCCAAGGCCATTGGCAAGGCAACTAATTCCTAGGAAGAGAGACAGCAGACCGAGGAAGCCGAACGTCAGGGAGGAGCTCGCGGCCTTTTCACCGGCTTGTTCCCTCTGCACGTCGGAAGATTGCTCGCTCGCAGGTTGCTCCCAATCGTCCGTGTCATCAACGTCGGCCTGGTAGCTGTCATTCGCCTGGTAGAGCTTGGCGTACTCGGGGTTGTTATCAAAATCTTCGTTATTTTGGGGTAGCTGCAACATCGCATCCACAACCTTTCAATACCGGGTGTTAAGTGTCTAGCGACTCGAGAGAGCATCTGGGCTCACTATCGATCCGGCGTCGTTAGTTGATGCCTGACAAGGCGTTCACAATCAGCATGATGAGGGCGGCGATACCGATGAAAATGCATAGCCCCAGCCCGTTGAGAATCAGGCCACCGCTGGCACGCGTACCGCGCCGCCTCGCCGCGAACCCCTGCCAGATACCCAGGATGTTCAGAATTGGGGCAAGGATAGCTACCTGCAGAGCACTTTCTTCAAGACCTTGGACAAGACACCAGAACCCTAGAAAGAAAGACAGCGGGCTGAGGAAGCCAAAAAGTAGGGAGAGGTTCGCTGCTCTTTTACCCGCCGCTTGATCTGAGAACTCATCCAGAGACTCATTTGCGGGCAGTAGCTGCTCGTCAGATGTATCCGGGCTAGGCAGCTCGTTGTTATCTTCCTGGTAGAGCTTGGCGTATTCGGGGTTGTAATCGAAGGCTTCAATGTTTTGGGGTAGCTGCGACATCGCATCCACAACCTTTCAGAATCTACACGCGTTAGTTGAATACCTCAGCCTGGTGCTTCGCAAAAACCTATTCGGCATTGAACCACGCCCACACAATCAGTACGTACCCAAGGACAAGCACAGCGATAGCTATCCAGCTCAGGATTCGACCCGCAAGAGAAACTACGCCGTAACTATCCGCTTCCTTAGCTTTCTGTAGACCAAGGACACTCAAGATGACAGTGGGGATACCGAAAAACCACGAACCCAACACCAAGATGTTGATGAGGCTGAGCACACCAAAAGTGAGTGAAAGTTGGGAAGCTCGCTCCCCTAGATTAGTCGCTGTTTTCCCACCGCTCTGCATCATAGGGGGCTCTTCAATATCAGCACCCTGTTTGTGGCGATGAGGTTTCGAGCGCAGACCAGCTGCTGGGTCGGAATACGGGCCTAGGATTGGATCCTGCATCGTTGCATCATAACCTTTCAATACCGGGTGTTAAGCCCACCCTATGCTTTCCCCGCCGAGGGAACAAGCATGTCAGGACCAATCCACGAGATATACGGCATATACACAGCAAAGCCCCGTTCCTCGTATTGAGGAGCGGGGCTTTTGCGTACCCTCCAATGAGGGTGAAAGTGTTTAGAAGAATGCCAGTATCTGCACAGTCTCCACGAGACTAGAATTTGCGGCAGAATCAGAAAGAGCCAGCATAATCGCCAGCAGAAGACCTCCGCCGAAAAGCACCAGGAACATGCCACCAATGGCTACGCTAATCCAGTTCAAGATACGACCAGCTGAAGCAGCCACACCATAACGCTCTGCCTCATTAGCCTTGAGAATACCGATAACACCCAGAATCAGGGAAGGCAGACCAAACAGCCACCAGCTGAGAGTCACTATACACGCCAAGCTGATAATACCCAGCACCGTGGAAGTCTGAGCTGCCTTCTCACCGGCAAGCTGCTCGGGGGTCTTCTGCAAAAAGCCCACAGGAACCATCATGGGCTGACCATACTGGTCGGGCTGCTGGTACTGCTGACCGTACGGGTCATACTGATTCTGACCGTACGAATCCTGACCGTACTGGTCGTAGGAATACTGATCGTAGGAGCTCTGCCCGTACTGGCCGTAAGAACCCTGACCATACTGACCGTACTGGCCGTTCTGGTTGTACTGCTCGTTCAGACGGTTGTAGTCCGGGTTGTAATCGTAGGGGTCTGAACCTCGAGGATTCTGAGACATGGCATCTCACTTTCGTACGGCTGGTGTGCGTTAAACCTAATTCACCCTAACCCATGAATGGAACGGGTACAACTACATCCGTCTTCCAAGCCTATAACAACGCACCCCAATGCATTAGCTAGCCGCTCTAGCGGACACGCAAAAGCCCGCGGACACACGGGGCGCTCGCGGGCTTTCTGTAGCCAATCTCCATGAAGGATGCTGGCTAAAACGCTATAAGGTCCTAGCCCAGGTTCTTGAGAGCACCCAGCGCGACAACAATAATGCTCAGGACCAGAGCAGTACCACCGATAATGGAACCAGTCAGTGCCAGACCACGGGACTGCAGCTCAGGGACACGCAGAGACGCCAAACCAAAAGCCAGGCCCAGTGCGCTGAAAAGCGGGCTTAGAAGGACCAGACCAATAGCGCCAAATACAATAGCGAGAATCGACAGAATCTTCGCCCTCTTCACCTGAGCCTGCTGCTCGGGGGTCAGCACCGGCTGACCATACTGGGGCGCCTGCTGGCTGAACTGGGGGTCCTGGTTGAACTGGGGCTGGGGGTTATTGGGGTTTTCAGACATGATTTCTCGCTTCGCTGAGTGATGAGGTGCCTCTGATGTGCTGTATCGGAAGATAAAACGTCAGAGATGCCCTCTATTTATCGGTTGGGACTCATGCAGTGTATCGAACATGCTTATGAACCTCAAAGCCCCTAGCCCATAGTCCACGACGAAAAACCCGCGTCAGGTGACCATAAAAACTGCTACAGCTAAGCAGGCGGACACGCAAAAGCCCGCGGACACACGGGGCGCTCGCGGGCTTTCTCTGACCAGTAGCTATGAACGATATTGTCTAAACATGCATCATGACCAGAATCAATAGCAGCATCTCGAAAGGCACAGTCAGGATACCAAGCAACATGTTCATAACTCCCAACGCAACACCAGCCACACGCATATGACCGCGGTGGCGCGAAGCAATCGCTAGAACCCAGCCCGTAAGACCCAGAAGAAGGGAAGCGCCTCCGCCCGTCAAATAATTCAGCACAAAAACACTAATCAGCCCAAGAACACCGATAATGACCGAGGCCATCGCAATAATCCAGCCCTGAGTGTGTGTGTTCTCCTGTTCGGGAAGAACATACACCGGCTGCGCAAACTGCGCAGGATGCGCCATAAGCTGTTGGTTGTTGAAAGCCGGGTTATTCACAGAGGAGGAGGGAGCACCCTGAGGAGGCTGAGTCTTCTGAGGAACCTGGGGCAACTGAGGAACGGTGGTCGTCACGGGAGGGAGCCTTTCTATCTGGACCGCAATGTCGCTTCTACCCTCAAAGCTACATCACCTAAATACCTCAAACGCCTAAATTCAGGGTATTTAAAGGTTAAACAGCTTTATTCACATGTTTCTCGCAGGTAAAGAAATCATGGCGGTGAAGGGATAGCCACCACCCCCGTCCACCTATGCCTCACCGACCACACAACCCGAATTGACCAAGCGCAAAACAGCCTATATTCTTATAGGGATGCGCTCACGAGCGCACCGTGGAGACGTGCCAGAGCGGCCGAATGGACTTCACTGCTAATGAAGGGTCGGGGTTAAACTCGACCGGGGGTTCAAATCCCCCCGTCTCCGCCACAAAAAGCCCCGTACCGGCTGGTACGGGGCTTTTGCTTTACCCATTTCATTCAGGCACAAAGCCTAGAAACTCCTGGTTTAGAAATTTCTGGTCTAGAAGCTCTTGAAGTCCACGAGGCGCGCATCCGCACCATCAAGCAGAGCCCACTCCCCCGGCACCTCAAACACCGCAATGGAAGAGGGCGGGAAACCGTAATACACATCCATGGACGCGTTCGGGTCAGAATCCGGGCTCATCAGGCGCTGCGCGGTATCCTGCACGCCGGGCAGATGCGACACCACCATCAGAGAATGAACATTCTCCGAAACGCTGTTGATGCGCGCAATAATGCGGGACGCAGACACCTCGTACAGCCCCTCATCCAGATGAGCGGTAGGCGCCTTCGCCCCCAAACCATCCGAAACCCAAGTCGTCGTCTGACGAGTACGCAAAGCCGACGACGACATAATCTGCTCCGGAATATAACCGCGAGCCGCCAGCCAGGCGCCAGCAGCGGCAGCCTGCTCATGGCCGCGCTTCGTCAGCGGACGATCAAAATCATTCAGACCCCAATCAGCCTCCGCATGGCGCATAATAATCAGACGCTTGACCCCGCTGCGGTGCGAGCCAGATGCAGTGTTGGAAGAATTTTCAGCCATACACTCATTCTATCTAGAGGGCGCCGGAACGTGCCGCACGCCGCCACAGCACGCACACTAACACCCCCAGGCGGGCACAAGTAAACCCCGGCGCACCGGCATCACGCCAGCACACCGGGGTGCACTCTACAGAAGCTAAATTCTGTACACGCTAAATCGAGTATTCCGGAGCAGCCCAGACAACAACCTCGGGGTGCTCAAAGAAGCGGTAACCCTGACCGCGCACCGTACGCACGGTACCCGACAGGCGACCCAGCTTCGAACGCAGACGACGAATATGCACGTCAATCGTACGCTCATGCGGATGCTCGTCACCGGAGCTCCACAGCGCCTTCAGCAGCTCCTCACGACCCACGGTGCGGGAAGAGTTCTCCACCAGGTGTGCCAGCAGCTCGAACTCCTTGAAAGTCAGCATGAGCGGCTCACCATCCAGGAACACCTCGCGGCGTGCCAAATCAATCAGCACACCCGAAGAGTGGCTATTCGTGGTCTCTGCTTCGCGGGCAACATTCGCCTCCGGGTGCATGTACATTGCGGTCGGGTCGCCGAGCGCATTACGTACCACCTCAAGGTCGCTACCCTCAGCGTTCACCGGAGCCAACGCCACAGCGGCGTACGACTCCGACTCGGGAGCCAGGTGGTGTGCATAAGTGCGCAGATCCTGAACAATACGCACCAGGGAGGTGCCGTTCGCTGCAGCAAGTTCCTCGTTCAAACCCACATAGAGCACAAAGCCGCGTGCCTCATTTTCCTGAGCCTGCTTATGGGCAGGGTCACCGGCTGAGAAAGTCATCGGACGCAACGTTGCGGCCTGCGCAACGGGACGCTGAGGCTGCACGACCTGGCGCTTAGCGGCGCGGCCGCGCTGGGAGATGTGCACATATCCAGGTACAGCGCCTGACATGATTCAACCTTCTCTCAAAGTCTGTGTACGGGATCCCTGTCGTACGTAGTGTGGGGTGCGCCGGAAGTGACGCGGAGCTAAAACAGTCCCCAATACCTGTTCGAGCTTCAATCCTCTTACTTAATATTTCTCCTATTTGACGGATAAATCAAGCGGATTCAGCATAGTGGATTCATCTTTATGGGCGAGAGGAGTACAATGCCCCCTCTCATGTTTTAGGGTTTCAGGGACCACCTGAAGCTTTCAGCATTTTTTCCTTATAAATATTCATAGCTTCTTTTATTTACTGGTTTCACCCTGTATTTTCATGTGAAGCTGTGAATATGCTCAATATATTTTGAATCCCTCAAGACACTATAGTGTTCCTCATCACATACTATCGAGGGTGTTTCATAAACCCACACAAGCGCCCAACAACACCATAAACACCCAAGACAGCAGACCGTTAGACACACATCCCCCAACACCACACCATATAACCTGCGCACAGCCTCCAGCAGACACAACAAAGCGCCCCCGCACATGCTTAAACATATGCAGAGGCGCCCCACTCACATCACGTGAATAACGCTGAAAAACTACTCAGCCAGACCGTACAGGCGGTCACCAGCATCGCCCAGACCCGGAATAATGTACGCCTTCTCGTTCAGACGCTCATCACGAGCAGCCAGGAACAGGTCAACATTCTCCATACCCTCAATACCCTTCTCCAGAGCAGCAATGCCCTCAGGAGCAGCAATCAGGCACACGCAAGTCACAGACTCAGCACCACGCTCACGCAGGAACTTAATGGCCTCAATCAGAGTGCCACCGGTAGCCAGCATCGGATCCAGCAGGTACACCTGACGACCAGTCAGGTCCTCCGGCAGACGCTCAGCATAAGTCACAATATCCAGGGTCTCCTCATTACGAGCCATACCCAGGAAGCCCACCTCAGCGGTCGGAACCAGACGAGTCATACCCTCCAGCATGCCCAGGCCAGCACGCAGAATCGGAACAACCAGCGGCTTCGGATCAGCAATACGAACACCGGTAGTAGTCGCCACCGGAGTCACAACCTCAACCTCTTCCACACGAATCTCGCGAGTCGCCTCATAGGCAAGAAGGGTCACCAGCTCATCAACCAGCTGACGGAAAATCGGGGACGGGGTGTTCTTATCACGCAGAACACTAATCTTGTGAGAGACCAGCGGGTGGTCAAGAATCTTAATACGCATAATACGATTTTACCCACCCCCGAATCAGCAAGCACCGGCAAAGCCCCGGAAGTGGCACACACCCTATAAAACGAGGCGAATACCGCCGCGCAAACACCCACCAACACCACCCCAGAACAATCCAGGCATGCAAAAACCCGCCGAGACGAATCTCGACGGGTTTTCGTTGGTGCGGTGGTGGAGGGATTTGAACCCCCGTTGGCTTTTACACCAAACATCATTTCGAGTGATGCACCTTCGGCCGCTCGGACACACCACCAACAGTGGAAAACTATAGCACACCCCCAACAGGAGAGCAAGAAAAACCACGTGCGGCAGCCGGGTGTCGCCCTCTTCACGGCCCCTTTTCACCGTGCCCTTTTCGACACCCGACACCGAAGTCCCGGCTACGTCTACAGACCCCAACAGGTCCGCCTAATGACGGATATACCCATCTACAACCAGCATGACAGCACGCGTTGCATCCTCAGCATTGCGCTCCGCCTGATGCACTTCACGATCCATAGCAAACATGTAAATCGCGCCGAACATAGAGATCGCAATCGCACGAGGATTCTGAGCGGTATCAACCGTATAGCGGCGAGCCACAGCCTCCGTCATCTCCTCCAAAAAATCCAGAAGATTCAGACGGTTATCGCTCATCGCCTCAGTCCAACCATCCGCACCCTTCCACGCCTCCGAAAGCCACATCCGAGTAAAACCCGGACGGTCCTCAAGATACTGGAACGCGGCGCGAACAGCACTCCGCAACGCCTCACGCGGATCAGAATGAACCGACGCCGCGCGACGCGCATCGCTCAGCAGCAACTGCGTGCCGTACTGAACCAGCTGATCCACCATGGTCTTCTTAGAACCGAAGTTGTAATACACGGTTCCCTTAGAAACACCCGCCCGGGCAGCCACCTCTTCAACAGTGGCGTACTCAAGCCCCTTTTCGGTCATGATTTCCATAGCAGCGTTGAACAACTTCAACTGAGTTCTACCTGTACGGCCGGGACGACGACTTGAAGCTTCAGCGACTGGGCGCTGCAACATCAGCAGTCCTCCCTCCCTTTTTGCAGATATATCTCTATTTTATTAGACAGTTTTCCCCCGGTGCGACCAAACAGGGTTTGTTACACCGTAATCTCCGGAGCCAGCTTCTTCAGCGACCACGTACGATCACGACGCGTGCCAATGTAACCCAACATCAGACCAGCCAGACCCCACAGAGTCAAAACCAGCATGATGCCCCACAGGCTCGACTCATTAATGCCATACGCCAAACGACGCGTACCCGCCACCGCATAACCCATCGGGAAGAAATCATGCATCCAACGAATCGACTCAGGCAAAGTCTCATACGGCATCGTGCCGCCCGCAGTAATCAGCTGCAGAATCAGAATGACCAAAGCAACAAGCTTACCGGGCGCACCCAAAATCACCGTCAAACCATGAATGAAACCGGTAAAGACCAAAGCCACATAGCAGAGGAACAGCCACACCAGCCACGGATGAGCCATCTCAAAGCCCAAACCAAACTTAATCGCGGCAAACATCAAAGTCGCCTGAGCAATACCCACCAGGCCGAACGGCATCCAGCTACCGAGCATCACACGAATCGACGGAGCATGCGAAGCCAACGCACGGTTATTCATCACACGCAACGTCTGAACCAGCATCAAGCCGCCAATCCACAACGCCAAGCACATGAAGAACGGGCCCATGCCCTCACCATAGTTACGGCCCGACGCCAAGGAATCATGCGACAAAGTCACCGGGTTCGACATCGTATCCGCAACCTTCGCCTGATCAGTCGGCGCAAGGCTCGGAACCTGCTTAACACCAGAAGCCAGGCCGCTCTCCAGCGACGAAGTACCATCCTTCAACTCGGAAGCACCATCATTCAGCTGAGTAGAACCATCAGACAGCTTCGCCGTACCGTCAGAAAGCTGCGACGCACCGTCCTTCAGCTCATTCGCACCATCAGCCAACTTCTGCTGACCCTCAACCGCAGATTGCTCCTTCTCCGCCAAAGTACCGCTACCATCCTTCAGCTCGGCAGTACCGCTCTTCAAAGAATCAGTACCCTCCTTCAGCTCAGAAGCACCACCAGACAAAGTCGCAGAACCACTCGCAAGGCTCGAAGCACCCGAAGCAATCTTAGAATTACCATCAGCCAGGCTCGCCGAACCTGACGCCAACGAGGACGCGCCAGCATCCACACGAGCGGCGCCATCAGCTACCGACGAAGCGCCCTTGGCAAGCGAAGACGCACCGGAATCCAGCGAATCCACGCCAGCAACCAAAGTCTGAATCTTCACCGCAGTCGACGACGAACCATCAGAAATACAATGGCTCGACTTCAATGCGCTCAGCTTCGACAGGGCATCAGCAGCGGCAGCATCACGAGTAGCCAGGTGCGACTGCAGAGCCTTCTGATTCAGCTCAGCAACCTCATTCTTCGTCTCCTCAGAATCAACAGCAGCCACCAGCTGATCAGCCTGCTCCTGAGTCAACGTACCCGCCTCAACCAACGGCACCAACTGAGCACGCATCTTCTGCGCAGTCGCAGACACCACAGTATTCGACAAGTCACGACCAAAATCACCACTACCAGCAGACGTATCCGTCTCATGCAGGCGCGTGCACATCGCATTCAGCTCAGCCGGCAACTCACGAATACCCGCCTGATCCATACCTTCACGCATCTGATGGATACCCGACGCCAAATCATTAGCGCCCTTCGCAACCGCCGCCGAACCACTCTTCAAGCTCGCAGTACCCTCAGCCAGAGTCGCCGAACCGTCCTTCAACTTCGCCGCACCATCAGAAGCAGACGCCGCAGCCGAAGCCAAAGTCGACGAACCGTCCTTCAAACCCGACGCACCATCGGCAAGCTTCGACGCACCAGAATCCAGCTTCGCCGCGCCAGAGTCCAAAGTCGAAACACCATCAGCAAGCTTCGCGGCACCCTCCGCCAACTGCTTCTGACCATCCAACAACTGGGACTGACCATCAGCCAAGGAGGAAGTACCGTCCTTCAGCTTCACGGCACCATCATTCACCGTGGCAGTGCCGTCCTTCAGCTGAGTGATAGCATCCGCCAGCTTCACCGTGCCGCTATTCACCTTTGACGCACCATCAGCAGCCTCACCCATCTTCGAATGAATAGTCGTGAAGCTAGCCAACAGCGAATTCGCCGTAGAATTACCGACCTTCTCAGCCACCGAATCACGCACCGAAGTGCCCGCCTTCGTGACAATATTCGTCAGTACATAGTTATTGGCATCATTCGTAATGACCTCAATACCCGCAGAACGCGCATCAATAGTGCCCGTCTTGCCGTCAGCATCAGGCTTGAACGAACCGGCACTCTGCAAATTACGGGAGAAATCCTTAGGAATCACCATCGCAAAGTCATAGGTGCCGTTCTCCACGCCCTCAACAGCCTCAGCGCGGGTCTGCACCTGACGCCAATCAAACGTGCCAGCGTCTAGAAGGTTCTTCTTCACGTCCGCACCGGTATTCACCTGCTTACCTTCAGAATCCTCAGCGCCCTCATCCTCAACCACCAGGGCACCCACAATGCCATTCACATGGCCGTAAGCATCCCAGTTACCGTACAAGTACAAGGCGCCGTACAGCAGAGGAATGCAGGACATCGCAAGCAGCACCAGAACCGGCAGAACACCGCTGGTCAGGCGCTTCAGCTCAACGAGTGCAACACGCAGAACAGTCATTCTTACTCCTTCTCAGCGTTTTCGCCATGTTCGGGGGAATCATTGGAGGGTTCAATCTCACCCTCAACAAGAGCCGGCACGTTTTCCCCAGGGGCTTGTTCCTCAGGGGCACGACCGACCACAGCACGCGCACCATGCCAGGACTCAGAAATATGCGGAACAACAGCCACCACCGTGCGCGGGTGGTCCTCATCGGCGGCAAGCTCCTCCAGATACGGAAGCCACATGTACGTGTGGTTCAGGTGTCGGGAAGGAGTATCAAAAACCAGCAAGTCAGAGGGGCTATGCTGCGCCAAAGCAGCCATCAGCTCAATGTTCATCTCGCCACTAATCTCATCCATCCACAGGCCGTCCAGCTCCTCAAGACCGCGCTCGGCCAACCAGCGGCTCGCACGGGAACGACCAAAAATCGGCAGGTTATAGGAGAGCATCTCCGACACGTAATCATGCACGCGCATATGCTGCTCAGGAGCAGTCACATCAGGAGAGTCCACCACGCTGCTGAGAGCACGCAGACGCTTCATCGAAATACGGCGAGGCTCATCATCGCCTTCGCTCCAGCTAATCGTTCCGCCGGACAGGGGAAGGCGACCAGTCAGCGCCAACGCGAGAGAGGTACGCTCTAACTGGCTATCCGCCTGAACAATAATGACTTCACCCTCACCCACTGAGAAGGTGGTGCGGTCAAAAAGCGGAGTGTGGCGCCCTTTCGCCCAAATATTGTCAACGCTTAACACGGTTATATCCCCTCAGAGAATGGATGGTTCGGGTGAGTTTCTGGGAGTCATCCGCGGGCACCACGCGGGGTGTAGAACGTCAGGCGCAGGCAGGCGGAGGCTCCAATGCCTATATATGGTAGACCCGGTTGTGTGTGATGTGGTGGGCTTTTCCTGAAAAACAGGGGTCATTTTTGAAATTTTTGAACTATTTTTCAAATAAATGGGGTTTTTCGTACAAATAACGCGAAAAGCCACGCAATCTCTGCGCGGCTTTTCGCGTTATACAAACCATCTTTTAGGGGTGATGCCTAGAGCAGGTCAGGGGCGGCGTTCCTTAAAGAAGTCCACCATCAGCTGTGCACACTCATCAGCACGCACCCCCGCATACACCTCGGGAACCGGAGCAACCCTGCCGTCACGCAGTACATCGTAACGACTGCCAGCAGCCCCCGTCTTCTCCTCCCAGGCGCCAAAAACCACCGTCGAAACGCGCGACGCCAGGATCGTGCCAGCACACATCAGGCACGGCTCAACCGTCACCACGAGCGTGCACCCGTCCAGGCGCCACTGACCACGATGCGCCGCCGCCTGACGAATCGCGTTCACCTCCGCATGGGCACTGGGGTCATGCTCCCGCTCGCGGGTATTGCCTGCCGAACCAATAATGACACCCTGCTCATCCACCACCACAGCACCGATAGGAATCTCGCCACGCTCACCTGCGGCGGCACCCTCGGCGAGGGCGCGGACCATCCACTCGCTGTGTTCGGGGCGAGCGGGAATATCGCTGAGCACAGCGGAAGAGCCGTCTGTGACCGTCAATTTTGAATATTCCGAATATGACATACAACCTCGTCAGGGGAATAAATAAATGTTAATAGGCGCAACTAGTGGGTGGCAGCCAAAGAGAAAGGATACACCGCAGAAGCACCCGCCAGCCGTAGCTCACGCGCCACAGCCGTAAACGCCCACCGCGAATCCGCCACATCAGAAACCAGCAGAACAGGGCACCGATGCTCACGCACATAGTCCAGAACCTCTGCAGGCACCCGGTACGAGCACAGCACATCCGCACAACGGAACGCGCTATTACCGCCAAAGAAACGCGGCTCCCCCACCAGAGATACCCGACCCAAATCCACCAGGCGACCCACCGACGCAAGCCCCCTACCCAGAGACTGAGCCAAACGAGGACGCACCGGCGAAGGCAAAGTCAACACCGCCACCGGACGACCCGCCTCAGACCACTCCCAAGCGGCAAGCACCTTCACGCAGGCGCGCCCCAGCTCGGCAGGGACCTCAGAATCAACCGGTTCACCCAGTTCATTCGTCGCCAGAAGCTCACGCAGACGAGTACCGTACCCCATGTCGCTCAGACGCGCCAAAGCGTAACCGGATTCAGCCTGCTCGTCCTTAGACAAACGACCGCGCGGCGCATCCGCACCCATCAGCTGGTCCAGCCCGCTCGGCCACATGCGGCGCGGTTGCAGGGGCACGCCCACCGTATTGAAGCTGCTCTGTGCCGCCTGCTGCGCCTCAGCGGGGACTTCAACCGGGTACCAGGGGCCCGCGCACACATCGCAACGACCGCAAGCAGTCGCGGAAGCATCATCAAGCTGCTGAGCTAGGAAAAGCATACGGCACTGACTAGTACGTTCATACTCGAGCATGGCATTCTGCTCCACCACACGCGCCTGCGCCACCGCCGCATAACGGGCGCTATCGTACTGCCACGGCGAAGAGGTTCGATGCCAATAGTTGCCTTCCTTCACGGCGGCACCCTCAACGTCCAGGACCTTCAGCAGAAGCTCCAGGGTGGAGCGGCGCAACTGAACGCGCGCCTCCAACGCGGTAATGCTCAACCCCTCCGGGGACTGGGCGAGGGCATCCAGCACCGCCAGCGCCTGCTCCTCATTGGGCATGGAAGCGGTCGCAAAATACTCCCAAATGGCGCGGTCTTCACGACCGGGCAGGAGCAGAACATCAGCGTTAACGGCACCTCGTCCGGCGCGGCCAATCTGCTGGTAGTAGCTCACCGCAGACGACGGCGCCCCCAGGTGCACAACAAAACCCAAATCAGGCTTATCAAAACCCATACCGAGGGCGCTCGTCGCAACAAGAGCCTTCACCCTGTTTTCCTTGAGTGCCTGCTCTGCAACCAGCCGCTCATCCGGGTCAGTTTTACCGGTGTAGGCGAGCACCTCGTACCCGCTGGCACGCAGAGCATTTGCGGTATCTTCTGCCGCAGAGACAGTCAACGTGTAGATAATGCCCGAACCGGGCAGGCTGTTCAGGTGCGTGAGCAGCCAACCGATGCGTTGCGCCTCATGAGGCAGGGTCAGAACACCCAGGCGCAGGGACTCGCGGGACAGCGGACCGCGCAACACATGCACGGGTGCGGTGGTATCAGTGCTGAGCTGTTCGGCAATATCGCGGCTAACACGGTCATTCGCGGTTGCGGTAGTCGCCAACACCGGCACACCCGCCGGCAGAGATCTAATGAGCGAACCAATACGGCGGTAGTCGGGGCGGAAGTCATGGCCCCAGTCAGAAATACAGTGCGCCTCATCAATGACGAGCAGACCCAGGCGCGGCAGCAGGTACGGTAGCCACTGCTCGCGGAACGCCGGGTTATTGAGGCGTTCGGGGCCCACCAGGAGCACGTCGAGCTCATTAGCTTCGAGGCGGGTACGGATTTCATCCCATTCGGTGACGTTCGCGGAGTTCACCATGGCGGCGCGCACTCCCGCGCGGGATGCCGCCTCGACCTGATCACGCATGAGGGAAAGCAGCGGGGAGACGATAAGCGCCGGGCCCATACCGCGGGCACGCAACAGCAGGGAAGAAATGAAGTAGACCGCGGACTTACCCCAGCCGGTACGCTGCACGACGAGGGTGCGGGCGCGGTCGGCTACGAGGGCGCGAATCGCCTCGTACTGGCCGCCGTGGAACTCGGCATCAGCGACACCGGTGAGGCGGCGCAACACTTCGCGGGCTTCAGTGTGCAGAGGGTCAGCGCACAGGGAGTCCGCGGGGCTGGAAGCTGACTGCTGGGGGTTCATGGTTCTCTCCAACGGTGGGTGGTTGGGGCGTTCGCTACGCCGCGACGCGCCGTGCTCTCTTTCCATCATGTCACACCCCGTATCCTCCGGCTCTGCGGATGGTCATTTCTTGGGGAGGCACGCGAGCGCCGCGTCACCTCGGGTTGTTTCGCCATGCGGGCGCCGAGATTTACGCCTCGCTCACCCGTGCATCCGGCGTAAATGCCGGTAGAATTGTGCCAGTAATACACAGCCTCCGCATAGTTTTGCACAATGTTCACCATAGGTACGCTTTCTATGCTGGTGTTACTCCGCCGCCGATCCGTGCGTGCGGTCCACTCA
The DNA here is from genome assembly GCF_041432785.1 of Rothia sp. 27098_8_29. NCBI lineage: Bacteria > Bacillati > Actinomycetota > Actinomycetes > Micrococcales > Micrococcaceae > Rothia > Rothia sp. 27098_8_29. Next base: position 36,542 of record NZ_JAPWAI010000006.1, on the reverse strand, counting down.
CAGTTCAGGATTTTTCATGACTTTTCTTGCCACCGCTTTGGCGCATCTTCCGGTTGCGCTCTTGGGTCTCGACCTTGAGCAGTTCCTGCTCGATACCGGCCCCTGGGTTCTGGTAGTTTCGGCAATTATCGTATTTATTGAGTCCGGTGTCCTTTTCCCTGTTCTGCCGGGTGACTCCCTGATTTTTGCTCTGGGTATGCTGCATGAGCAGATGGGCCTGTCCCTGTGGGTTGCGTTCCCGGTCCTGGTGCTGGTTGCTATTGCTGGCGCTGAGGTTGGCTACCAGATTGGTGCCCGTTACGGCCGTAAGATCTTCAAGGATGACGCGAAGATTCTGAGCACCAAGAACCTGCACACTACTGAGGAGTTCTTCCAGAAGCGCGGTAGTTTGGCTCTGGTTCTGGGTCGTTTCGTGCCGATTGTTCGTACTTTTGTGTCTCTTGCGGCTGGTATTTCTTCGTACGACCGTAAGAAGTTCCACCTGTGGAATATCGTTGGTGCGGTTGCGTGGATTGGTTTGATTGGTCTGGCGGGTGTGCTGCTGGGCGGTATCCCGTTCGTGCACAACAACATTGAGTACATTGCTGTGATTATTGTGGCGGTTTCTGTGGTGCCGGTTATTATCGAGTACCTGCGTGGCCGTTCGAAGGCGAAGCAGGAATCTGCTGAGTAATACGTGAGTCCTTCTCGGCTCCTGAGCCGGGGATGATAAAAGGTGGGGATACCGTCTGGTATCCCCACACCTTTTTGCGTTCTCTCAAACCCGGTGGAGGTGATACCCCGGAAGCCAGCTACACCTCCGCGAGGTTACTTTACGCACATGCTTCGAAGGTCCTCGTGAGCTTTGAAGTACTGCAATACCTGCGGTTGAGCCAGAAGAATAATGATGGCAATATGCAAGACAACATCAAGTGCGGTCCTGCCTATAAGCAGCACAAAGAAGATATTAGGATCTCCATAGTGGTATGCGCCTGCTAGCCCAACCACTTCTAGGACGGGCACACCAGCCTGACTCAAAACGGGGAGCAACAGCAAGCCCGTTAGGTTAAGGGTGAGGTATAGCGCACAGTCAACGATGACCAGTATGTGCGCCCAGCGGGCTCCTTGCCAGAGCTGCCAGATGACGAGCCCGCCGATAGCGGTAAAGCCAATCCATGAAAGATCAGAGAACTCCACACCACGCCAGCTCATCATGTATAGGGATGATAGGGCGGCCAATACCATCACGGCGATTGCGCAGCCCATCGCCGCACGCAGGGCGACAGGCTGCGAAGGGACGTAAACGACTCCGTAGGAGCCCAGCATGCCGTATGAAGGAGCGGGTGCGCCCGGGACCGGAAAGTTCGGTGCTGCGGCGTTTGGCTGAGATGCCGGGCCAGTAGCCGAAGAGTTGGGAGCGTTGTTAAACATCGTCGTTCTTTCTTGTATGTGCCCCACGCTGATGCGTGAGTCGGTGATTGTTCAAGAGATTGTTCAAACCTGGCAGGCTCATGCGAAGCCTGCCTCAAGAGGCAGGCGGGGTTGCGCCCCGGTTAGTTATGTTTAGCGCACGCCCATGCGTCGCAGGTCTCCACGCATATGGATGTACCGCCCAACCTGCGGCTGGCAGAGAAGAACAATAAAGAAGATACGGATGATGAAATCAAAGGCGAGCTTCACATACATACCCTCAAGGGTCATAAACGGACCAAAAAACATAAACCTGAACGCTTGCGAATTATAGTCATTGCTCAGGAAGAATCGGGAAGAGCCAGCTACAACCAAAATATCCAGAAGCATACGCAGTGCGCCCTCGATAATAATCACCACTCGCGCCCACTCATAACCCTCATTGAGGTACCAGGCAGAGACTACTCCAAGCACAATAGGGAGAATCATCGTAAGCCCCATGGTTGCGCCTGCCAGTACATACGCAAACATAAACTCTAGACCCACAAGAGGCTGCAGGGGGTACGTAAGCAGGAGCAACATCACGCAAATACTTACCGTCCAGATGGCAATGGGGCGCGACGGAAGAGTAATAGCGCGCTGAGTACCCGGCACACCATGCACGGGGCGGGCAGCTACAGGAACCGGAAGCTGAGGCGCCACTGCGGCGGGTGCCGCGAAGTTCGGTGCCGGAAAGTTCGCTGCTGCGGCGTTAGGTTGAGCTGCCTGCGGTGCCAGCGTGCCCGCGGAGGCACCGGAAGTATTGTTAAACATCATTGTTCTTTCTCTCGTATGCTCGCACTGTGGTGCGTCAGTCGGTGATTGTTGTGCTCGTATAGGTAGATTTGTCTTAAACGTACCTAAAAGAGTTATTTGATGTAGTTAGCTGAGAGAATAATACTTTTTCAGTATAGGGTAAGCTCTTCGAGCCTAGTAACGTTTTTATACGAAGCCTGGAACCTTTTAGGTAACTCAAAGGGTTTTACCAGCTAAAAGATTTCGATATTTAACGCAAAAGGGTGGAGATACCGTCTGGTATCCCCACCCTTTCGCATTCTCTCAAGCCCAGCAGAAGAGGCACAGAAATTTACCGCCCCCAAGCTCTGTTTGATGCTCACGCATCGGGCTCTATCACCGCCTTCTCACGTCAACAGGCCTTTAGTATGAGCCAGCCGCGTACGTGTATCGGCGCATACCTGGAGTGAACAGCAATACCGCTATCACCGCATGGCAGACAGTAGGCAGATTTACCAACGCAAGAACAAAGATGAAGTGCGCCAGCTCGGCGCCGCTCAGCGCCTGCACATCAACAGAGTTGAAGAGTATGACGGAACCAAAAATAGAAAAAAGACCGCCCAGCGCACCGAGAACACTCAAAATAATACTGACGATACGCGCCCAATTACGCCTCAGCCAGAGGAACAACAGGGCAATGAGGGTCACCGCATCCATCAGGATAATTTTGACCAGCGCAGGGATCGTTACTTGCACCAGCGCCTCTGAATTCATGGAGGTGTGGTTCGACTCCAAAGCACTCACAGTAGACTGGGTTGCCCCAATCAGAATAACCAGCGCAGTAAGCACCGTTACCCATATCAGAGCAGCAGGGCGGCCGTTAGAACGCGGCTGATACGGCTGGTTCTGCTGATAGTGCGGGGCTAGCCCCGGAGATCCATATTCTGACATCATTGTTCCTTTCTATGTTCCCCATCCCGCGCTACGGTGCGGGGGTCGAGGGGTGTTCTCCCCTGATGATGTGCGTTCGCCGTCCTCATCATCAGCGAAAAGCTCTCGAAGTTCCGCCGGTACCTGACCGGCAGCCTGTCTCGTCTCAGACATCATCTGCTGATGTTCTAGTGCACGTGCCCCGCTAACGATTTGTGTGTACATCCTAATAGGAGCACGAGTCAGCAGCACAATCATTAGGATATGAAGGACAAACATAAGAGTGCCGCTAACGGTATCTACCAGGTAAGAGGCTGAATACGAAGACCCGCCTATCGCCCTGGAGGAATACCTTGAGTCCATGAAATTATTCGCAAAAATAAGCACACCGTTAGCCACTGCAAAAGCATTGCCGATGATGGTAAGAATGCGCGCCCACTCACGGCCATCCCAGACTTTCCAGAGGATAAAGATCGGGATGATGGAGGCGAAGAGGGTAAACGCCAGCATAGAGAAGAGAGTTCTCACCACCATCTCAAAATCGATATACGACTGGCTTGGGAGCAGGATCCGAAGAGAACTGCTAAGAACCATCAACGCAATCATGGCGACTGCACACCACATGACGTTGCGCATAGCCTTAGGGCGCTCCGGGATTACCTGCTCGGCGGAGACAGTCGCGGTGTAGCCGGTAGTGGTTTGCTCGGGGGTGCTAGCGTCGTGCTCGGAGGCGCTGCCGCCGGGTGCGTTGCCCTCCGCCGCGCTGTTATCTGCGGCGCTACCGGAAGTTACGTTATTGAAGGCGGCATCGCCTCCTGCAGTGCTATTTTCAGCCTCGTCGGAGGGCAACAGCACGCTGTACTCGGGAACCGTGTACTCCGGGTCATTCAACGGTTGCTTTGGGGTGCGTTCTGACATCATTGTTCCTTTCTACTCTTCGCGCCCCGCCCCGCACGCTATAGCGCAGGGCGGGTGCAGAAGAGAGTTTCCCCATGAGGAGGGGCATCTTGCCCTAGTTGAGGCGGTAGCCTTCTTCGGTGTACACGGAAGTGTCCTTGTAGCCGCGCTGTTCGCTGCGGGAGTTCCTCCGTGCATCCGTGCGGCGGGTCCTCTTGTACTGTTGAGCGACCGCTTCTTCAGCGCGTCGGTTAGCTTCCTTTTCTTCCCTGCGTGTCTGTTCTTCTTCCAGGTGAGTACGCGTTTCTGCATCCTGATGCGCAACAATCCAACCGTCACCGGCGTTCACCTGTTCACGTGCTTCTATCCATGCCAACCTCGCGGTAGCCATAAACGACCTGGTGGGACGGCTAATGAGCAGCACAACTATCAGCAGGTAGAAGGCCGTAAGAAAAGCTCCCATAATGTCACTCACCACGATGGAAACTACGTAGTCTCGGGGCCTTGAAGTCAACGATTCATCCGCCAGTCTGGAGAAATAATCAGCCGAGATGAAAGATTGCAAACTTAGCGCCCCAACAAAAACCGCAAAAGCGCTACCGAAGAGGGTGAGGAAGTACGCCCATCTACGGCCCTTCCACAATCGGCGGAGGACAAAAATGGGTATGAGAGAGAAAATGAAGGTAGCAAATATGCCTGAAATGATGATGCCCGGCATATTTTCCATAACGCGGTCTGGCACCTCGTTATGGATAGATACATAGATACGTTGGATTGCGGACAGAATAATAATCGCTGTAGCGCACCACATGACGCCGCGTAACGCCTTCGGGCGCGGCGGGAGCACCACCTTAGGCACGGCAGGCGCGGTAGAGCCAGCAGTAGCCTTCTCGCCCCCGTGTGCTTGCTCGTGGGGCTTACCCGACTCACCAGCGGAGGCGCCACCAAGATTGGGCTTTACACCCGCCTTCTGGGCGCGCTGAACCTGCTGTATCTCATCCAGCAGGCGGTTCTTCTCCGCCGGATCATTCGAGAGCGCATAATCGGCAGAAAGCTCACGCAACAGCTGCTCGGTAGAGTCCTTGACCGGGCCTTCTTCCTTCTCAAGCTGACGAAGAACATCCTCACGAGTCAGCTCTTCTTCATCCTCAGCACCCGAGGTGCTTTCCTCGATAGCCCTCATCTGTTTCCGAATCACCGCAAAGCTCGGAACCGCGCCCACAGCCGGGCGGGTCAGCAGAAACATCAGAACAGCGCTACCCGCCGTAATGACCGCGACCAGAGCCTGCGTCACGATAGACGAAGCGGCGGCAGGATGCGACGCCGGATCCAAAGCAGTGAATGCAGGGAAAAGTACCTGCGCCATACCAAAAACACCGGCGAAAGAAAGCACACCGCTCACACAGCACAGCAGCAGGTACAGCATCGTCAGGCGGCGCGGATTAATGTACCCGTCTTTGACCCACCCCAGAACAATCCAGAGGACCGGCACCACAATGACGGCGTCAGGAAGAACCTTCGGCAGGGCATAACTAAGGAACGAGCCAATGTTCACACTACGACCCGCAGTAACGAGAATCTGGTACGCATCCAAGAGGAAATACACCAGGATGAGCGTCATACCGATGGAATAGGCTTTACCAAGAAGCTCCAGTCCCCGGTTAAATTCCTGTTCCCTATCGCCAACTATGCCAAGGTTTCTTTTCGCCTCTTCAAACGCCGCCCGCTCATCATATGTGCGCTTCGCGGCGCCGGGGCTAGTCTGCGATGAGGATTCGTGCGCAGGTTCGGAAGTAGGGTGCACGAGTCGTCCTAACTGTGGTTGGGTGAATAAAATTATCGGTGAGCCGCTGACCTGTGTCTCACAGTGCCCGCGGCAAGAAATGAGGCTAAATCAGGTAATCCTCGCTACGGCGCACACGCCAATCACGGCGTGCCTCCATATAAGAACGCGACTGACGCGACCACACCAACGCCAACGCCACAACACACACCAGCATGTACGGACCCGCAATATACACCGGCGTGTACAGCGGCGAAGCGCTACTGAGCAGCAGCTCAACATCCTGGCTCGGCGCACCATTCAACGTGCCCAGAAGAGCCGCCACAGTCAGCATAATCAGCAAAGAAGCCAAAACACCCAACGCCAACGCCACCGACAGCACCAACGCCGCCCACCGGTAACCACGCAGATACGCCACCGTGCAGAAACCATGCAGGGTCACGTTACCGAACGCGCTGACCATCAGGAAAAGCACCGGATAGTACGCCTGCGCATCCACCAGCGACTGGGCGCGCCAGGTCGAAAAATGCGACAAATGGGTAGTCGCATAGGAGACGCCGGTGTACGCAATCAGCGCCAGCCAGCCCACAGCAATAACAAGCAGAACCCAACCCGCCACAGACACGAGAGTGGGGGTGGCGGGCTTCGTAGGATGCGTGGTGTTCGGAGCGGATGGCGGAGAGGACTCGACGGCGGACATAGCTGAATCTTTCGGATATCGGCTGATAGTGTGCGGAAAACGTATGAGCGAGTGTGTGATGTGAGTGTGGGCGGCGGCGCGGCGTTCGTCTACCGCGCCGCCTCAAAACTTTAGGCAGAAGTGGACGGATCAACCGTCGCAGAAATACTTTCAGGTAGCAACGGAGAATCTGCCCGATTCGCCATCGCAATTCGCAAGTTGTTGAAGCGGTAAATGGTCAGCAACGATAAACCGACCTCGCTCAACCAGACCAAGCCCAAGACAACAAGTATCAGCAGGGGGTCAAGCCCCATCGAAACCCCAGCCCAGTCGAGCATCAGCAGCAGGAACGTAATCGGTGAAAGCACCAGCCCCACGGCAACATACCCAATCAGGGAGCATATAGCCCAAACGCTATATACGGAGGCATCCGCCGAGTCTTTGGGCGGGCGCATCAGCGGCCACATCTGAACCACCAGGTAAAGCGCCGCCACAAAACCAAAGCAAATCGCCAACGGCTGCGTGTACTGGGAGATAATGAGGCCTTCAACCAGAGTCAAAATACACAGGATAACCGCGCGGACTAGGAGGTTCTTCTTGAGCTTCTGCTTGCGCTCCTTCACCTCATCAGCGGTATAGGTGCGCAGAAAAGCGGGAACCTGACCCTGCCCCGGGAACGGCGGCAGAGGACCCGTCGGGTGTGTACGCACCACAATCGGAGGGTTCGTACCATCCTGAATGATGACGGTAGAAGTCGCCGAAATAACCGGATGCGAGCCAGTCACCACAGGCGGCGCGTTCAGCGGAACGGATACCTCCGGCGTAGCAGGAGTCACGTGACGGATAGGCGCCTGAAAGCGGGTCTGCATACTGATATCTTCATCCGGGTGTTCTGCGGATGAAGCGGCATCTGTGTTCAGGTGTGTAGCGCCCATGAGTGGCCTCCTGGCAGGTGCGGGTCGTGTTTCTGTCTCTACCGTATCACGCGTACTTTAAGGGAATCTGAGCAGTAGCTGGGCGTCGCGGGGAGCGTGTCACACCGCCGCTTATCGCCTCGTTATCACCCCGTCGGAGGCGCGGATACGCGGGGTAGAATCCCCGCCCGCCGGGGCGCGTTAGCCCTACTCCGCTACCTGCGAAGCCTCCGCGTTCGGGTCCTCTGCATGCTGCTGTTCTGCGTTCCGCTGTTCTTCCTCTTGCTTCTTCTGCGTCAGACGCAAGCTCCTACGAACCGCCAAACTATAAAACAGCGAGAACAGAACCTCCAACGCAAACGACGCCATGACCGTCAGCAGGCTCACCGTATAGACCACGCCCACACGGTCCAGCAGCGTCTGCGGGCCCTGCACCGTCACAAGCGCATAGGCAAAGAACGCCGTCATGATCGCCGCCGCGACCCCGGATGCCGCATTCGCCAGCAACACCAACTTCACCGAACGGTTCGCCCGGTAAATCATGGCAACCCACATGTGCATCACCAGGTAGACCAGCGGCACCGCACCAATCGGGAAAAGCGTGACGCGGATAAAGTAATAAACAGTAATCAGCGAGGGAACGACCAGCAGCAGCACACGCACCAGGTACAGGTTCTTAGCCGGCAGCGGGTAATCACTGGTGACATTCCAGAACTCATCAGCCTGCTGCTCCAGCTCATCCATAGCCTGCAGCTGCATAAGCTGCGCCTGCGACATATGCTCCTGCGGCACAAGATCCGAGGAGCCCTCCACCGGCGCAAGCTCGGCGGCAGAAACCGGTTCACCCCGCAGCATACGAGCAGAAGAATCAGCCATCTTAGCCCTCAAAAATGCCGCGAGAACGATCCTTACGCACGCTCTCAGCAGGGAAAATGCGGCCGCTCATGCTGATGTACACGCCCGGCTCCAGCAGGTTCAGGGCAGCAATAGCGGCACCCAGGTTGAAGCCTGCATCCGAACGAGCCATCACGGCGGGCTGCATCGCACCGGTCAGCACCACAACCTTATCGCCCAGATCGGCATGCTCCACCAGGTAGCGGGCGGTCTCCGGCATGGTGTCGGTGCCGTGAGTGATGAGCACCTGGTCGTTAGTGACAGCGTTCAGCGCCTCGGTCAGCTCGGCACGATCCTCATCGGTCATGTCCAGGCTGTCCTTGCCAATCAGCGGGCGAATATCAAAACGGATATCGGTAATCACGCGGTCCAGCAGGTCCTTAGCGGCAGGCTCACCAATATCCATGGTGCCCGCAACGGAGTAGAACTTATCGATCGTGCCGCCAGTGGCAAGAATCGTGATCTCTTCGGGGTTCTTAATGGTGACGCTCACGGATTTCCTCATCTTTTCGGGTCAACGTACACAAATCAAAAACTGCCAGGCCAACCCGGCAGGACACGCCCCACCACACGGAATCAACACGGGGTAAAACCCCGCACACTAGGGTGAAGACGCAAAAACCCGCCGACCCCCGCAAAGCGGGAGGCGACGGGTCGGCTAGTGCGCCCTGTGGGGCTCGAACCCACGACCTGCGGATTAAAAGTCCGTAGCTCTACCGACTGAGCTAAAGGCGCTCCTATCCACACAAAACTGAAAGTGTGCAGATAGAAATACTATACACTACCGGCCCCCAGCCAATGAACGGTACACTGGGAAATCCTATGTCTACACCCGCATCATCAACCGGCGCCTCCGGGCGTACCCGACACCGCACCCACCACCGCCCCGTCCTCTACTCCGCCGAGAAATTTGAACGCCATGAAGGCGGCATGGACCCCGCCGCACGCGAAGAGGCGGCGCATGCCTCCGCACGCATCCTACTGATGCGCGGACGCAACACCGATGAACAGATGACCGAGCGGCTCGTCAGCTTCACCGACGACTACGGTATTGAGATGCTCGCCGAACTCTGGTCGCACGCGAGCGCCCACTCTCTGCCGGGTGCGCTGTGGCGTATGTACTGGCTGCGGGACGTGGTGCATCGTTCACCGCGCGGGGTGAGCCGCGCTTTTGAGCTGGGCATGGCGGAGGATTACCGTTCGCACGTGGTGGCGGGTGTTCCCGACCCGCCGAGTGCCGACGAGGTGGTCCGCACGATTGATGAGATTCTGGCGGGCCTGTACACCGGCGATATGGACATTGCGATGGAACGTTGCGCCGCGTTTGCGCACGTGGTGGCGTTGGGTATCCGCACCGATTATGCGCGCTCTGCCGGGCAGGATGGTGCGGTTCCGGGCAGCCACGAGGTGAAGCGTGAGGCGGTGGAGCGTCGTGCTCGTCTGCCGCGTCAGGCTCAGCAGATGGAGCAGATCGCGCACGATTTGGAGGCGGTCGCCGCCCAGCTGCGCGCCGTTGAGGCTGGTCAGCAGGCTAACGGGGCTTTGGAGGCTGATTCTGCGCAGGAAAAATCACAGACCAACCTCGAAGCATTTTAGTCTTCTGCAACGTTTGAGCACCTAAAAATACGGGTTCGTGCCGCGAATTGGCACAGGTTCCACATTGGGCCGCAAAGGCCTGAAAAGCCTGTTTCCGATTGACTCTGCACCGGGTGCGGGTGGATAATAATTACAAGATGTCGGGTTGCTAATAGGTAGCCCCGGGCTCCAAATCTTTAGCCGCTTCGAGCGGCCTTCCGCCGAGAGGCGCTCCCAACCCGACATCCCTAAACGTTCCGGTGGGGGTCGAGAAATCGACCCCCACCGTTTTTTGTTTAAAACCCCCATGCGTAACCGCGAACAGGGCGGCGCTATAACATTTACTGGTCGTTGCAGTGACGTTTGCAGGTCGGGCGCTCGTGAGATGCGCGCAGGCTATGCGCACCCGCAGCACCCAATACTGGTTAGACTGGGAACTATGCTGCACCGACTTTTCCCCCACGCCAACGAATCCCTCGCCTCCCTCGCTGAAATTTCAGCGCAGGTCGGTGAGGCGGCGGCATTGCTCTCTGAAATGGTCGGCTCCCCCGTCGCGGAGTACCCCGAACTCTTCGAACGCATGCTCACCCACGAGGCGGACTCCACGAACCTGCTGTTCCGCACCCTCACCGAGGTGCGCAGCTCCTTCTCCCCGCCGATTCCGCGTGAAGACCTGTACACGCTGGCACGCAAGCTCACCAACGCCGTTGAGAAGCTCACCAGCGCCGCACACGTGCTGTCCCTGCACAGCATTGACGGCTTCGCCACGCACATCACCTCGATTCTGGACATTATTCAGCGTCAGGCGGTGCTGACCGCCGCCGTCATCCCCAAACTTGCTGATATTCGCGGCCTCGACAACTACTGGATGGACATGCTGCGCATCTCCCGCCAGGCGCTGCGCACCGCCGAAGAATACGACGCGTACATTGCCGAACGCTACACCCCCGAACGGTACCGCCGCTACGCCACCTTCCTGGCGCAGCTGACCGCCGCCTCCAACGCTATGCGTGATGTGTCCGCCGAGATCGGCCGCATTATCGTTCAGGAATCCTAATGCTCCTGGGTCTTCTAGCCTGTTGTGCCTTCATTGCCGCGGTCTACGTGACCGGTGTGCACGACGCCTCAAACGCCGTCGCTGTTCCGGTGCGTACCCGCGCCCTCGGCGAGCGCTCCGCCCTGTACCTTGCCGCGCTCTTCAACGTGCTTGGTGTGGTCGGTGCGTTCCTGCTGCTCGGTGAGTATTCCGCCTCGTGGGTGAGTGCCCCGGAGGGTACCACCGGCCTGAACGGCATTGTTGCGGCACTACTGGTCTGCGCTATTTGGGGTGTGCTCACCTGGGTTTCGAGGATTCCGTCTTCCTCGACCCACGCGCTGGTGGGTGCCCTTGCCGGCGTGAGCTGGTGGACCCAAACAAGGATCGACAGCGCCGCTGAAGGCTTCGGTTCGCTCGCCTTCCTGCCGCATATTTTTGGGGCGACCCTGCTGCCGCTCTTCTACCTACCGCCGCTCATTTTTCTGCTGTCCTGGCTGATGGTGGTGCCGTTCTACCGCCTCGTGGTGGGGCATAACCCGCGCCTGGTGAATCAGCACGCCCGCGAGGTGCTGGCGGTCTCTGCCTCCGCAATTTCGCTGTTGCACGGCCTGCAGACCGGCTACCTGTACCTGTTGCTGTGGGCGCTGCTGAGCGAACGCATCATAGACCCGGATTTGCTTCAATCCCTCACCCGAGGCGGGATGCTGCTGGGCACCATCATCATTGCCCTCAGCCTGGGCGCCGGTACGCTGACCGGTGGCCGCCGCATCGGCTACACCTTCGCCTACAAGATGGTGCGCCTAGACCCGTTCCGTGGTGCGGTCGCTCAGGGTACCACCGCTGTGGTGCAGGTAATCGGCTACTTCCTGCTGCAGGTGCCGTTCTCCTCCTCGCACCTGGCAACAGCATCGGCGCTCGGCGCGGGCGTAAACCAGCGTTTTAATGCGTTGAAGTCCAGGATTGTTCTGCAGATTCTTCTGGTGTGGCTGGTGACCATCCCGGCGTGCTTTGTGTTCGGAGTGCTGGCGATGGTGGCTCTACAGTCCATCCACTAGATTTTAGGGGCGGTGCATGCTCACTGCCGCGGGATAGCCGGGCGGCGGGTTGAGTCTGAACGGTGCGCACCCTCATAATGGTTGAGTTCTTGGGCTGGCACGCGCCCACTCACCCTCGACTGATTGTGGTTATGTCTTCCCCTACCGTAGCTATTCTGGTCCGCACGAAGGGCCGCCCCCGCTTCTTGAGCCGCGCGCTGGAGAATATCGCGCAGCAGACCTTCACCGACTACACGGTCTGCGTGATTAACGACGGAGGCGACGAGCAGGCAACCCGCGCCGTCATTGAGGCTTCTCCACTGGGTTTGCTGGGTTCTAACGCGCACGATTCCAGCCGCGTGCAGCTGCTGACCACCGCCGGCGGCAACATGGAGGCGGCATCCAACGCCGGTTTGGCGGCGACCACCTCCGAATACGTGGCGATTCACGATGACGACGACCTGTGGGCACCCGAGTTCCTGGAGCGCACCGTCGCGGCGCTGGAAGAGAGCGGCGCGCTCATGTGCACCACCCGCGTTGTGGAGCGGTACGAACGTGAGAACGCCGACGGCGAGTTCGAGGTGTACGAGGAGCGTATTTTCCACGACGGCCTGCCCGGCATGGGTTTGCAGTTCCTCTTCCGCACGAACCGTGCCGTGCCGATCGGTATTCTCTACCGCCGCAGCCTACACGAGCTGGTCGGTTTCTACGATGAGTCCCTGCCGGTGGTCGGCGACTGGGAGTTCAACATGCGTGCCGCCTCCGTTGCGGATATTCTGCTGGTGGATGAGCCGCTGGCGTACTGGTCGCTACGCCCCGACGCGGAGGGCTCCGAGGCGAATAGCGTGAAGCGCCAGGCTGATCACGCCCGCTTCGATTCGATGGTGCGTGCCCGCGCTATCCGTGAGGATTTGCAGGCGGGTGCCCGACCGGGTGCGTACCTGTATCAGGCGCATTTGGCGGCTGACCTGGAGCGCCGCGTGATTGACGGGCACGATCTGACCCGCGAATCCCTGGATATTCTGCGCTCTATTGAGAGCCGCCTGGCACGTATTGAGGCCCGTCAGCAGGCCATTGAGAACCGCCAGCAGGCTATTGAGGAGCGTCTGCGGGTTCTCAAGCACCTGCGCACCCCGGGCCGCGCACTGCGTTCCTTGGCGAAGCGTTCCCTAGTTCGTCGCGGTGCTGAGGCTGAGTCGGCAGATCAGAAGGGCGCATAGCCATGACAGAGAACAATCATTCTTCTACAGCACTGCCCGTTACTGAAGCACCGCGCGTGCTCGTCATTGGCGATATCGGCCAGCACACCTACCACGTGGGCGACGAAGCCATGACCATTGCGAGCGCTCAGGCGCTTTCCGAAGGCGGCGCGGCGGTCACCCTCATGACCCGCGATGTGGGCCATTCGGCGCGCTATATTGGCGCAGCGGTGAATCATGAGGCGGCACAGCATGAGGCGGGCGCGCCCTACGAGTACCTGCCGTTCCTCCTCTTCCCCTGGGCACCGGCTGAACGCGAGCTGACCCTCGCGGCGTTCGAATGCGTCCTGACGGAGCTGCACGCCGACCGAGAGCGCCCCTCCGTTACCGAGCTGTCGGTGTTGCCGCAGGTGCAGGCGCTGCCGGAGGTGTTGCATCCGCTGGAGCAGACCGTTGAGCGCATGGTGGAATTCGCGGACGCTATCGCCACCATGGACGCAGTTGTGGTCTCCGGCGGCGGCAACCTCAACTCCCGCTACGGTTGGCTGCTCTACGAACGCGCCGCCGCGGTGCGTGCCGCCGAGCATGCGGGCGTGCCCGTGTATGTGACCGGTCAGTCCCTGGGCCCGGTGCTCAACCCCGAGGACGCGCAGGTTCTGGAGCGCATGTTGCGCACCGCCCGTTCGGTGACGGTGCGCGAACATTCTTCCCTCGCCTGGTGCCGTGAGCGGGGTATTGACGCGCGCCTGAGCGTGGACGATGCCACCGACTACCTGCCGGCTTCCCCCGCGCGTACCCTGCACTATGCGGAAGGCGTTTCCGCAGGTCAGGCACTGGATGAGCTGCCCGAACGCTACGTGTGCGTGACCGTCAACGAGTGCACCGAACAGCAGGCGCAGCAGATCGCATGCCTGCTCGATAGCATGTGGCGCGAGCACGGCTACGCCCCCGTGTTCCTGAGCCACTACGGTGACCCGCAGGACCCGACCAACGGCGATATTCAGGCGCACCAGCGCATCGCCGAGCAACTCAGTCCCTCCACCCCGGCGACCCTGCTACCGATTCTGCACGCCGACCAGAGCGTCACCGTGCACCGTGGCGCGGCGTTCACGCTGACCAGCCGCTACCACCCGGCGGTGTTCTCCGCCGCGGCGGGTATTCCCGTGCTTGCCCTCGTGCCGGATGCCTTCACGCAGATGCGCGTGGGCGGCGCCCTGAGCCTGTACGGGCTGGGCGAGTTCACCCTGCCGTTGGGCATGCTCGCCGGTGGTGTTCCCGAGCTGATGGTTGCCGCCGCCCTGCGACACGCGGCGGTGACATCGGATGCGCGCCGCACCGAGCTGCTGGAGGTTCTGCGAGCCGAACGTGCCTACCTGCTGGCGCAGATTCTTGCATCTGGCGCAGAAAAGCTGGACGAAGTAGAGGCACCCGCGCCCTTCCCCGCCGTGGAGCAGGTTCCGGCGCTCCCCGAGCCGCTGGGTGCGACCGTCCGTGCCGCCCGCGAGCTCTTCACCGAAACCTCCCTCACCGCGGGGTTCGAGTGGGCGATGTCTGACCGGGCGCATTCCTGGGATGCCGAGCACCGCCGGCAGCTCGAGCGCGCCCGCACAATCGGTGGCGGGTACAGCGCGCACGGTATTCACGGGGCGCACGGTGCAGAACAGACGCGCCCCGTCACCGTTGAGGCTTATTCTGAAGCACCCGCCGAGGCGCATCCCGCCCAGCCGGGTCTGCTGGCGAGGGTGGCGCGCCGCCTCCGCGGCTAGATTCGCGGCTGAGCCCTTGAGCTAAAGTTTCCGCGCGAAAAACCACCCAAGCCAGAGTGCTATGCGGGGGCCGGGGCGCGGGGTCTCTCACACTTGCCCCCAACACTGCCCTAGCCTCTTGTGCACCGCACACGCGCCGGTATGATGGTGCTCATGGCACGCTTCGCAGAGATTCTACGCACTACTGAACAGAACACCCGGCAGTTCATTCATGAGGGTATTCACCGAGTCCGAGCAGACTTCTTTCAGTCTGTGCAGATTGTTGCGGCGTCTATGGGCGCTTGGCTTTTCGCTGAGCACATCCTGGGCCACCAGGAACCCATTTTCGCGCCGGTCGCTGCCCTCGTATCCCTCGGCTATGTAAGCGGCGCTAAGCATTCCCGCCGAATCCTTGAGGTCTCCTTCGGCGTGACCCTCGGCATTCTCATTGGCGACCTTCTGCTGATTCTGCTCGGTCACGGTACCTGGCAGGCGGCAGTGGTGCTTTTCTTGACCGTGATTATTGCCCGATTTATTGATAAGGGCATTATTTTTACGATTCAGCTCAGCTTCCAGGCCTGTTTCACGTTGCTGCTGCCCGTACCTGACGATGCGTTCACCCGCAGTTTCGACGGTATCGTTGGTGGCGCCTTTGCGTTCCTCGCCATGTACCTGATGCCGCGCGACCCGCGTAAGAACCCGCGTGCCCGCGCGCAGGCTCTCATGGATGCGTTCGCGAAGGTTTTCCAGCTTTCCTCTGAGGCAATCCGCTACTACGACTACAACAAGGCGTACCAGAGCCTGCTTGATGCACGCGCCCTGCAACCACTGTATGATGCGTGCCGAGGCGACCTAATCACCGCGCAGGGTATGAATGAGCTGTCCTGGAATAGCCGCAAGAGCAAGGGCGAGCTGGCGCGCATGGCAAAGACCCTCGCCGCGGTGGATTTGGCGATCCGTAACGACCGTGTGCTCAACCGCCGCATGGCGTCCACGATTCACCACGTGCAGCTACGCACTGCCGCGCAGCTCTCGCTCAGTGACGCGCTGACCGAGCTGTCGGTGGCGGCACAGAGCCTCGGCTTGGGCATGTCTGCCCCGACGGAGGGCGAACGCGAGCACTACATGATGGAGGCACGCGAGCGCATGATTAAGCTTGCCGGCACCCTCGAGCCGCGCACGATGGGTGTGGCAACCTTTGAGGGCGAGTCGCTCGTGCTGATGCTCCGCCTGATTGTGGTGGACTTTATGGAGGCAACCGGTATGTCCCACAAGGACGCCGTGGCGGTTCTGGTGCCCCTGGGTGAGGCGGTCACCAAACATGCACCGCGTACCTCGGCAATCCCGATTGTTGACGCTGACATGGACGACTCCACGGTGGTTGATGACGTGACCGATAGCGCGGTGAACACCCACCACACGAACAAGCTCAACACCCGCTCGATCAACATCATGTTGCACGAGAACGAGGAGGAGAGCCGCTCCTCCTAGCGGGTTTCTGGAGGGTTTCTAGCGGGGTCAGCGGCAACCCATCAAGACGCAACGGAGGGGGCTCCCGGCCGGTATTCACGCCAGCCGGGAGCCCCCTCCTCCGCTATCTCTATGCTGTTGATGCGCGGGCGGTTACTTCTGTGGGAAGAGCAGCGCGAGCGCCTCGCCCAGGGTGGTTACCTCACGCACGGTCACGCCCTCGGGCACGTCCCCCACGCCGGTCGGGGAGGCGGGCACCAGCACGTGCGTGAAGCCCAGGCGGCCCACCTCCGCAATGCGCTGGCGGATGCCCGGCACGGCGCGCACTTCACCGGCCAGGCCCACCTCGCCGAAGACTGCGAGTTTGCGCGGTAGCGGCTTATTTTGCGCCGCCGAGGCAAGCGCCATAACGCACGCCAGGTCGGCGGCGGGCTCGGCAATTTTTGCGCCGCCCACCGTGGATACATAGCAGTCGAGCTTGCCCACGTTCAGCCCGGCGCGGCGCTGCAGCACCGCCAGCAGCATCTGAATACGCGCCGAATCCAGGCCCGAAACGGTACGGCGCGGGGCGGGTGCCACCGCCTGATCCAGTAGCGCCTGTACCTCCGCGAGCAGGGGTCGGCGGCCCTCCATCGTGACGGTCACGCAGGTGCCCGCCACCGGGTGCGGGGTACTGGAGACGAACATGCCGGAGGGGTCCAGCACCGGTGCGATGCCGTCCTCGTGCATGTCGAAGCAGCCCACCTCGTCGGTGGGTCCGAAGCGGTTCTTAATCGCGCGTAGCATGCGGATATTCGAGTGCTTATCGCCCTCGAACTGGCAGACCACGTCCACCAGGTGCTCAAGCAGGCGCGGGCCCGCGATGGTGCCTTCCTTAGTCACGTGACCCACGAGCAGGGTGCACATATTGCGTTCCTTAGCCGCGGCAATCACGGAGGCGGCAACCTCACGCACCTGGGTCACACCGCCGGCGCTACCCTCAACTTCCGCGGAGGCGAGGGTCTGCACCGAGTCGATGACCAGCAGGGAGGGGTTGACCTGCTCAATATGCGCTAGGGCGGTGCCGAGGTCAGTTTCGCTGGTCAGGTAGAGGGTGTCCGCGATGGCGCCGATGCGGTCGGCGCGGAGTTTGACCTGCGCGGCGGATTCCTCGCCGGTGATGTACAGGACCGGGCGCGGCGGCTGGGGTGCGATATTCTGCGCCCCCTGCTGTCCCGCAATCCCGGCGGTGCCGCGCGCGAAGGTGGCGGCGACATCCAGCAGCAGGGTGGATTTGCCCACGCCGGGTTCGCCCGCCATGAGGATGACCGCGCCGGGTACGAGTCCACCACCGAGCACGCGATCAAATTCGGGGTTTCCGGTGCTCATGTAGGCGGCTACGCGCGAGTCGACTTCTGCAATGGGCTGGGCGGGTTTCTGCACGCTGGATGCGGCGCGGGTGCGCGCACGGGTGCCCCCGGCGGCTTCTTCGACGGTGCCCCAGGTTTGGCATTCGCCGCAGCGGCCTACCCATTTGGCGGTGGTCCAGCCGCATTCGGTGCAGCGGTAGGCGGGTGCGGTTTTGGTGTTTTTCGTGCGCGCGGTCATGGGTCTATTTTAGGGTCTGGGGCGATATGGTGCGCGGTGTTTAGTCACGGCGAAAAGGGGTACCGCAGAACACACTTTTACCCTTAAATGCAGATAGTTTCACCTCGTGCACTCCCGTATAAATATCGAGAATATCCGTTCGCTTTTGAGGCACTTTAGCCCGCCGTTCCGCCCCTGACCTGGCTCAATAACCACCCTTACAGGTACAATGTTTTTTGTGCAGATGAATTATAGTGACCTATTGCTTAAAACTATCGCCCGAATCGCCCCCGGCACCGAGCTCCGCGAGGGCCTGGAACGCATCATGCGTGGCCGTACGGGCGCGCTCATCGTACTCGGATCCGACCGCACCGTATCCTCCCTGTCTTCGGGCGGTTTCAACATCGACACCGAGTTCTCGGCAACGCGCCTGCGCGAGCTGGCGAAGATGGACGGCGCTATCATCTGCGACCGTGACGCCACCCGCCTGTTGCACGCCGGCGTGCAGCTCATGCCGGACGCCTCCATTGACACGAACGAGTCCGGTACCCGCCACCGCACCGCCGAACGCACCGCGATTCAGACCGGTTTCCCGGTGATTTCGGTGAGCGCGTCGATGTCTATGATTTCGGTGTACGTTGACGGCACCCGCTACACGGTCGAGGACAGCCAGTACCTCATGGCCCGCGCGAACCAGGCGATTCAGACCCTTGAAAGCTATAAGAAGCGCCTGCGTTCGGTGCTTTCCTCACTCTCGGCCCTGGAGATTGAGTCCAACGTGTCCCTGGCGGATGTGGCGATGACCCTTCAGCGTATGGAGATGGTGAACCGCATTATCCGCGAGGTCAGCCACTACGTGCTGGAGCTCGGCGTGCACGGCCGCCTGATTGCCCTGCAGCTGGAGGAGCTGCGCGCCCCCGAGATGACCGCCAGCGATCTGATTCTGCGCGACTATCTGCCCGAGACGAATGACGAGCTGATCGCCGCCGGCGTTGAGGCGCTTCAGAACCTGGACGATATGGCTATCGTGGATCTGCGCACGATTGCCCGCACTGTCGGCTTTGGCGAGAACCCCGACCTGGAGTTCCCCCTGCAGCCTCGCGGTTTCCGTCTGCTCGCCGGTATTCCGAGCATCCCGAACGCTATTTCTGAGCGTCTGGTGGAGCGCTTCGGCAGCCTGCAGGCTCTCATGGCGGCATCCCTTGAGGACCTGCGTGCCGTGGACGGTGTGGGTGAGGCTCGCGCCCGCACGGTGCGTGAGCAGCTCTCCCGCATGGCCGAGAGCAGCCTAGAAAAATACATCTAGAAGTACATCTACTCGGCGGCCTTTTCCTGCCCCACAAGAACCTTTTGCATTATGATGTAGTGACAGTGGAGGTTACCCTTCACACCTTGACACCCCAAGGAGGTCACAATGTCATACTCACGAGCTAAGTATCCGTCGGCTAAGCGCCCCGTCCCGTTCTTCGTGTGGGCGTCCCCCATTCTGTTCCTGATTTACCTGCCGCTACTGTGGTTCAAGGTCATCCCCAATTCCTTTGAGGTGACCGACCTGTCCACCCTGCTTTTGGCGGCACTACAGTGGACCGCATTCGGTAGCCTGCTCGGGTACCTGGGCGAGCGCCGCTTCGCCAAGCCGCGCACCTCCAAATAGCGCCACGCAATAGACCTATACAAAAAGCCCCCGTGCCGGATAATATCCAGCACGGGGGCTTTTGCGTGCCCATTCACGGGCAAAAACTATAGAAGTGAACTACTGAATCACAAAGTTCACCTGAGCCGAAGTCACACCATTCACCGTGGCAGTCGCCCAGTAAGATCCCTTCTGAGCGGTCGAAGTGGAGGAGCAACCCAGGACATTGATCTTACGATCCCACGCCAGGTCGGTTGCATCCTCGGCACCTGCGGCCACCTCAGACTTCTGAACGGCGGTCGCCGCGCACAGGCTACGGGTGTACACCTGAGCTGCACCGGAGGTGATCTTCAGGTCCACGCCGGTGTTTGCACCCTCGCCGCCCACAGCGCAGGGGGTCTTCGAGGAATTCGTGTAGGTCACGTGGAAGGACACCTGCTCACCGGCTGCAAAGGTACGCTTCGCGGGGGTGACGGTCACCTTCAGGTCGTTCGCGGTGCACGCCGCAACAGCAGCCGCAGTGGTCACCGAGGGTGCGGGGGTAGTCGGGGTCGCCGCGGGGGTGGTTGCCGCAGGGGTTGCCGCGGCGGCGGTCACGCTTGCAGTGGGTGCCGCAGAAGCGGTCACCGAGGGGGTTGCCGAAGCAGTAGCCGATGCAGTCGCGCTAGCGGACGGGGTTGCCGAAGCAGTTTCGGAGGGGCGAGCACTGAAGCTCTGGAAGGGCGCGCCGGAAGCCGTCGCGGTGGAGGCTACGGTAGCCTCCTTCTTGCCGTTAATCATGCCGACCATGGAGGTCACGCCAGCGACCAACAGCAAAATGACAGCGAGCAGAGCAATAACTGCCACGATACGACGGCGGCGGTACACTTCGGGAGGCAGAACGGGACCATTTTCAGACATACCTCAAGGATACCGGGTTTAACCCTGAGATTCACAGTGAACTCTGTTCATGCGGTTTTGGGAATATATGCCCCGTGGCGTAGGCTTTTCGGATGACCACAGAAGCATCCACCTCTACTCAGCACCTCCCCGAAGGAACCAATGTTGAAGCGCTTCACCAACGCATTAACCAGTGGTTCCTTGACCAGGCACGCGATTTGCCGTGGCGCCGTGACGAGTGCACTCCCTGGGGGGTGATGGTCAGCGAGTTCATGCTACAGCAGACCCCCGTCAAGCGCGTGCTGCCCGTGTGGGAGAAGTGGATGCGCCGCTGGCCCACCCCCGCCGACCTTGCCGCCGAGCCCGCCTCGGAGGCGGTGCGCGCCTGGGGCAGGTTGGGTTACCCGCGCCGCGCGCAGCGTCTGCACGGTGCCGCTGTAGCGATTGTGGAGCAGCACGGCGGTGAGGTTCCCGCCGAGTATGATGCGCTGCTGGCTCTGCCGGGCGTGGGTTCCTACACTGCGGCGGCGATTAGCGTGTTCGCGTTTGGTCTGCGCGCCACGGTGATTGATACGAATATCCGCCGCGTGCACGCGCGCGCTGTATCCGGCAAGGCGTTGCCCTCGCGTTCGTTGACGGCGGCTGAGACTCGCCTGGCGGAGGCGCTCATGCCCGCCGACACCCCCACCTCCTGCCTGTGGAACGCGGCGACCATGGAGCTCGGTGCACTGGTCTGCACGGCAAAGTCCCCGAGCTGCGAGCTGTGCCCGGTTGAGGATCTGTGCGCCTGGGTTGCGGCAGGTAAGCCGGAGGCGGACTACACCCCCAAGGGTCAGAGCTGGCACGGCACGGACCGTCAGGTGCGCGGGGCGGTCATGGCGGTGCTGCGTGCGGCGCATGAGCCGGTGGAACGCGACCTCATCCTGGGTGCAGGCACCACTGCGGCCACTGGTGCATCAGCTTCGCCTGACTTGGCCTTCCCGGCGGATGCACCCGCCGCGGTGCACCGCCCGCTCAAGGCGCTGTATGCGCTCTCCCCCGCCGCCGAGCAGCTGCAGCGCTGCTACGCGGGGCTTCTGGCGGACTCTCTCGCCCGCGAAGTCACGCAGGGCGATGCAGTGCTCGTCTCGCTCTAGTACCCGCCGCAGAAAGGCCCCTGGGGGCTTCTGGGGCCTTTAGAAGCTGGAGCCTTGAGAAGACAGAAAACGCCTGTGGGGCGGTACCGAAATGATCCGGTACCGCCCCACAGGCTTTTCTATATCGACGAGGAGCGCTATTATTAACAGAAAATAAACATATGTTAGATATTTATGGTAGACTAGCGTTGTAAGTACAAACCTAGAGAATTGAGGTAACTCAAATAACAAGCCAGAAGAAGGCCTTTTTTCGAGTGGTCATGTTAGCCCTAGTCACACTAGCGGTATTTGTATCACACTGCCCACCGCCCGTCCAAGAAAGCTTCCGCGCCGTTGTCTTTTGTGGAATAGCAGCACTATCCCCACTGTGCGCGCAAACCTTCTTCGACGACGGCGACTCCTTCTAAGCCAGTACCCTCCACGTCAAAATCCGGGTGCTGTCTTAAGGCTGCAGAGGCTTCATATGAGGCCCCTGCTATCACTACGATACTCTGCGTCTATCTGACAGACAAGCCGGCGGCTCGCCCGTCCATAACTGCTTGTTAGGTTGCACAAGGTATCAATTAGGCCTCTCAGCCTCCATCGGGGCTAGGGCACACTCTGCTCCTTAAGAGGTCGAACAACAGAAAACGCCTGTGGGGCGGTACCGGAATTATCCGGTACCGCCCCACAGGCGTTTAGTACGCTAGAACTTAGCTATCCAGAGCCTAGTCGTTGCCCTGAACGTCAGCGGCAGGTACCTCAGCCGCGGGAGCCTCGGAAGACTCACCCTCGCTCAGCTCCTGCACCGAGTCCAGAGCCAGCTCCTTCATCGGCTGAGAAGAGAAGACGAACTTCGCGGAGTCGCCCTCACCTTCAACGTCCACGGTAATCTTCTCGCCGGGCTTGATGTCACCGAAGAGGATCTTCTCAGACAGGGCGTCCTCAATGTTGCGCTGCATCTCGCGGCGCAGAGGACGAGCACCCATGGACGGGTCGTAACCCTTAGCCGCCATGAGAACCTTCGCAGCGTTGGTCAGCTCAATGGACATATCCTGCTCCGCCAGGCGCTTAGCCAGGCGACCCACGAACAGGTCCACAATCTGCAGAATCTCAGACTCGGAGAGCTGCGGGAAGACAATAATGTCATCCACACGGTTCAGGAACTCGGGGCGGAAGTGCTCCTTGAGGTTCTCCATCACGCGTGCCTGCATGCGCTCGTAGTCGGCTGCGGTGTCATCCATCGCCTGGAAACCAACCGGGATACGGCGGTTCACGTCACGCGAACCCAGGTTGGTGGTCATGATGATGACGGTGTTCTTGAAGTCCACCACGCGACCCTGCGAGTCGGTCAGGCGACCATCTTCCAGAATCTGCAGCAGCGAGTTGAACAGGTCAGCGTGAGCCTTCTCAACCTCGTCGAACAGGACCACGGAGAAGGGCTTGCGGCGGACCTTCTCGGTCAGCTGGCCGCCCTCATCGTAGCCAACGTAGCCGGGAGGCGCACCGAACAGACGGGAGACGGTGTGCTTCTCCTGGTACTCGGACATATCCAGGGTGATGAGCGAATCCTCATCACCGAATAGGAATTCCGCCAGAGCCTTAGCAAGCTCGGTCTTACCCACACCGGTCGGACCGGCGAAGATGAACGAACCACCGGGGCGGCGCGGATCCTTCAGACCTGCGCGGGTACGGCGGATAGCGCGGGACAGTGCCGCAATAGCGTGCTCCTGGCCGATAACGCGCTTGTGGAGCTCCTGCTCCATGGTCAGCAGGCGGCTGGACTCTTCCTCGGTGATCTTGTAGACCGGAACACCGGTGGAAGCGGCAAGAACCTCAGAAATAACCTCGGGGGTCACGGTGCCGAATGCGTCGCCGCCTTCGCGCCATGCCTTCTCGGCTTCTTCCTTCTCAGCCAGGACCTTCTGCTCCTGATCACGCAGGCCTGCGGCCTTCTCGTAATCCTGGGAGTTGATGGCGTTTTCCTTCTGCTGGCGCAGCTTGGCGGCCTTCTCGTCGAGCAGCTTGATTTCCGGGGGTGCGGTCATGCGCTTGATGCGCAGGCGTGCGCCCGCCTCGTCAATCAGGTCGACAGCCTTATCCGGCAGGAAGCGGTCAGAGATATAGCGTGCCGCAAGGTTCACGGCGGTCTCGATGGCCTCGTCGGTAATGGTGACGCGGTGGTGCGCCTCGTACTTGTCGCGCACGCCCTTGAGGATCTGCACGGCGAGCTCCTGGGAGGGCTCCTCAACCTGAATCGGCTGGAAGCGGCGCTCCAGGGCGGCGTCCTTCTCAATGTGCTTGCGGTACTCGTCCAGGGTGGTTGCACCGATGGTCTGCAGTTCGCCTCGAGCCAGCATGGGCTTGAGGATGGAGGCAGCGTCAATTGCGCCCTCTGCGGCACCTGCACCGACGAGGGTGTGAATCTCATCAATGAACAGGATGATGTCGCCGCGGGAGCGAATTTCCTTCAGAACCTTCTTCAGGCGCTCTTCAAAGTCACCGCGGTAGCGCGAACCTGCGACCAGGGAGCCCAGGTCCAGGGTGTACAGGTGCTTGTCCTTGAGGGTCTCAGGGACGTCACCGTGCACGATAGCCTGTGCCAGGCCCTCCACGACGGCGGTCTTACCGACGCCGGGCTCACCAATCAGCACGGGGTTGTTCTTGGTACGGCGGGAGAGGACCTGCATGACGCGTTCCATCTCCTTGTGGCGGCCGATAACCGGGTCCAGCTCGCCCTCACGTGCTGCTGCGGTGAGGTTGCGGCCAAACTGATCCAGGATGGTCGAACCCGCGGGAGTGCCTTCGCGAGAGTTACCCGCACCCACGCCGGCGGTTTCCTTATCGCCGGAGTTGTTGCCAGGGTAGCCAGAAATCAGGTCCATAACGGCCTGGCGCACGGCAGCGGGCTCAGCGCCCAGCTTGACCAGCACCTGGTTTGCCACGCCCTCGTTTGCACGAACCATGCCCAGCAGGATGTGTTCGGTGCCGATGTAGCCGTGGTTCAGCTGAATAGCCTCGCGCATGGACAGTTCGAGAACCTTCTTCGCGCGCGGGGTGAAGGGGATGTGGCCGTTAGGCGCCTGGGGGCCGGGGCCGACGATGTCCTGAACCTGTTCACGTACTGCGTTCAGGGTAACGCCCAATGATTCCAGGGCGCGGGCACCGATGCCTTCGCCCTCGTGAATCAGACCGAGCAGAAGGTGTTCGGTACCGATGTAGTTGTGGTTGAGCATGCGTGCCTCTTCCTGGGCAAGCACCACAACGCGCCGAGCTCGATCGGTAAAGCGTTCAAACATTTACGCACTCCTTGCATTTTCCTATTGATACAAGAGTACGTTGAGCGCGGCTGAAAGGGCGGGCTGATGGGCGTCTGTTCGCCATCAAGAGAACAGATGAGCTGTTCGGGGCGTTCTAGGGGCGGTTTAGGCGCGGCTTCGGGGCTTCTGGCGGGGTTCGGGGGCGGTTTTGAGGGGTCTAGCTCACGCAGGTGAGCCTACCCTGAAGATGGACGGGTGCCGCCCGGTCGGTGCTACCTGTTTTTGCCGGGGCTGGCTGTTTTTGCGGAGGCAGTCTGTGCAGAGTGTGCGCATATTACCGTCGGATGTACCGCGGGAAGGTGCTACAGGTGGGTTCTGAGGGACTACAGTGCCAATACGAGGGTTTGCGGAAGAGGTGAACGCACAAGAACCCACACAGACCAACACCTAAACCCCTTGTTTCCTGCACGTGCATGAATATATTGCAGAAATTTTTAAAAATTTATATGTTTAAGTGAGAAATTTCAATAATTCGCAAAAATATATACGGCACCATTTCCGGTATATATTTCCGCATAATATTCAGGCGATCTGCGTCAGAATTCCATCCGATAATCATCTCGACATCAGAGGAAATCCCCACGTTGACACATAGGTAGGGCACTTATTATTTTCGACTCTATTCAGGGTGCGCTCTGTACCTCTTACAGAGGGAATATCTCGGCGCACAACAACGGCACATAACAACCGCACCGAAGAGATTAATGCAACAACACCTTTAGCCTTCCTGCCGATGCATGCAATCTAAACGAACACAGTAAACGAACACAGAATCCGAATGTAAACTATGCCCCTTCGGCCAACCAATACCCTTCTCGGTATTGCATAGATTGCACCATCAACCAACCCTATATATTTTACATGTAAATAGTTAATTGGAATTAGGCACAAAACACGCCCCATTAGATACACAAAACACACAACGCATAAGGGGGCACAACAAAAGGCGGGCGGTGATAACACCGCCCGCCTTGAGCACCCGGAGGTTTATAGTCCTAAAGAACCAGCACCTCCGGTTACACGCAATAACTTAGAACCTTTAGTCCTGAGCCTTCATTGCTGCGTAGTATGCGTCCTGAATGTCCTGGTGGATACGACCGCGGTCAGAAACCTTGTGGCCGTTAGCCTTAGCCCACTCGCGAATTGCTGCGGTCTCGGGGTTGCGCTTAACCGGAGCAGCGGTGCCACGGGGAGCACGGGTGCGCTGGGTAGCGGCACCCTGCACGCGGCGGGACTTCGCTACGAAGGGGCGGATAGCGTCACGCAGGCGAGCTGCGTTTGCGGAGGACAGATCGATTTCGTAGTGAGCGCCGTCCAGGCCAAAACGGATAGTTTCGTCTGCGGGGCCGCCATCGAGATCGTCTTCAAGGATGATGCGAACCTTCTGTGCCATTGAGGCACCTCCTCATCTGTTGCATATATCCTGTGGAGTAAACCCAAAAGCCTCTATCGGGATTGAGAAAATAATGTGCCGGATATATTTATGTACTAATTTTCTTTCATATAGTAACAGAACTATATTAAAAATTCCGAAAATATTCTGAGCATTGAAACAATGCACCAATCACCCGCAGCGATATATCGCTTCTGTGCATCCCCGTTAAATCTGCATCCGCCACAAGAACATTAAAGCGAAGTTCAGAGTGCAAATACTTTGGATTCTTCCAGACAGCAGACACAGCCCCCAGAGACAAAGACACCTAATAATGCGCCCCGGCGTCCCCGACAATCTGAGTGAAATATAGCGCCCGTACGAGTCTGCACAATAGACCATTCGCACCATAGCATTTCAGCTCTATTCAAAAGCGAAATTCTACCCCTATCCCAGCACCTCATTCTTTTCTGCACAACACATTTGTGTACAAGAACAGAAACACCCGCCAGAACGAATAGAGCAGCATAAATCAGCACCCGAATAGAGCAAAAAAGCACCGAAAAACGCCCCTGACCTGTGCAAATACCAATCCAAGCCCACACCACACGCTATACACCGTGCAAAAGAGTGCACGCAAAAACGGCGGGTGCTGCAGATACAACCGTATCCGCGGCACCCGCCGCATTATCGCCTCTCAAGGCGAAGTATAAGCAACCCTCGAGGTGAAGCTAAAGCTTAGGCTTCCGGCTTCATCAGGGGGAAGAGAATGGTCTCACGAATACCGGGCTGACGCACCACGGTACCCGGACGCTCCGGATCCTGGTCGCCCGCCAGCAGCATGATCAGGCGGTCAATACCCAGACCGATGCCACCCATCGGGGGTGCACCGTGCTCCAGGGCGCGCAGGAAGTCCTCATCCAGCTCCATCGCCTCGTCATCACCGGCAGCAGCAAGCAGCGACTGAGCGGTCAGGCGCTCACGCTGAATAACCGGGTCAATCAGCTCGGAGAACGCGGTACCGCGCTCCATACCGCCAATAATCAGGTCCCACGCCTCAATCAGCGGCTCACCGGAACGGTGCGGACGCGCCAGCGGCTGAGCGCTCGGCGGGTAATCGTACACGAAGGTCGGGTTCACCAGGGTCGGCTCAACAATCTCACCGAAGAGCTCGGTCACCAGCTTCTCAGCGTCCCACTTCGGGTCGATGTCAACCTCGTGCTTTTCAGCGATCTCACGCAGAACCGAAGCGTCAGTCTCGGGGGTGATCTCAACGCCCACAGCCTCAGACAGGCCCGGGTACACGCCAACCCACTTCCACTCACCGAACAGGTCGATGGTGCCGTTCTCAGTCTCAATACGCTCAGTACCGACAGCCTTTGCGCAGCTCTGGATAATCTCCTTCATGCGCTCAGCCATCACGAACTGGTCGGCATACGCCTCGTAGCACTCCAGGGTGGTGAACTCGGGGCTGTGGGTCGAGTCCACACCCTCGTTACGGAACACGCGACCAATCTCGTAGACACGCTCAATACCACCGACCACTGCGCGCTTGAGCGGCAGCTCGGTCGCAATACGCATGGTCATCGGCTGATCAAAAGCATTCAGGTGGGTGCGGAACGGGCGAGCAGTCGCGCCACCGTGCACCAGCTGCAGAACGGGGGTCTCAACCTCAATGTAGCCGTGATCCTCCAGCACGCGGCGGACAGTGCGGGTAATCAGGGCGCGCTTCTTCACCAGCTCGCGAGCCTCCTCGCGAACCATCAGGTCCAGGTAGCGCTGGCGAACGCGGGTTTCCTCGTTCAGGTCCTTATGCAGAACCGGCATGGGGCGAAGAGCCTTCGACGCCATCTTCCAGTCGGTCACCATAATGGACAGCTCGCCACGGCGAGAAACAATCACGCGGCCGGTCACGAACACGTGGTCACCCAGGTCAACCAGGGACTTCCACTCCGCCAGGGACTCCTCGCCCACCTCAGCCAGAGAAAGCATCGCCTGGATGCGCTTACCCTCGGTACCACCCTGCAGGGTCGCGAAGCACAGCTTACCGGTGTTACGAACGAACACCACGCGGCCACCCACGTGCACCACACGCTCGGTCTCGTCGCCTGCCTTCAGCTCGCCGGACTCCAGCTTCGGGTCGTACTCGGCGCGCAAATCCTCAATGTGGTTGGGCTCCACGCGGTTACCCTCAGAATCCAGCAGACCCACCGGGTATGCCTCGCGACCCGACTCGATTAGCTTCGCACGCTTTTCCAGGCGAATCTGCATCTGCTCAGACATATCAGCAATCGCCGGTGCGGCAGTGTGCTCAGTGCTCACAGTGATACCTATCTGTGTAGTGTGTTGGGGACTCTTCTAAACGAACGAACGCTTAGCGCAGGTCCATGTTGTCAATCAGGCGGGTCGGGCCAACGAACGCAGCAACCAGTGCCAGCACTCGCTCCGACTCCTCAGTCGGCTCACCGAAAGTCATCGGGTCGACCAGTTCCAGGTAGTCAAGGCGTACACCCGGAGTGGAGTTGATACGCTCACGCGCACCGTCCAAATCAATCTCGTGGAAGCCACGGTTCAGCGAATTCTCACGCAGCATCGCCAGGGTGCGGGACAGCACCAGGGCAGACTCGCGCTCCTCATCCGACAGGTAGCCATTACGCGAAGACAGCGCCAGACCGTTATCGTCGCGAACAATCGCCACAGGGCGCATGGTCACGTCGTGGTTGAAATCGTGCACCATACGCTGAATCAGGATGTACTGCTGAGCGTCCTTCTGACCGAAGTACGCGTTCACCGGGTGGTTACCGGCTGCGGGGCGAATAATGTTGAAGAACTTATTGACCACGGCCAGCACGCCATCAAAGTGGCCCGGACGGGTCGCACCCTCAAACTTGGTGCCCAGCTCGCCGCTCGAAATGCGGATGAGCGGGTCACCATCGGGGTACATTTCCTCCACAGAAGGTGCGAAGATGATGCTCACGCCGGCGGCACCAGCCAGGGCAGCGTCTGCCTCCAGGGTGCGCGGGTATGCTTCGTAATCCTCGCCGGGGCCAAACTGCAGCGGGTTCACGAAAATGGAGGCGACCACTACATCATTCTGTTCAGTGGCGCGACGCAACAGGGTTGCGTGGCCGTCGTGCAGGGCGCCCATGGTGGGCACGTAGCCCAGGGATGCGTTCGTGTACTGAACTGCGGTGCCGTTCTGCTCCGCCTCCTGGCGGGCTGTCCGGTCCAGTTCTTCCTGCGCTGCGGCAAGGGATTCGGTGATTGCCGTGCGGAAATCCGCAATGGTGGTCACGACTCGGGGCATCGAAGTCTCAGTCATGACGAGAACTCCTTGTTTTCGGGGGCTGAATCATCAATATCGCCGGGGTGGTTGCGGTCCGAAGACTCACCCAGCAGATTCTCAATTCGTCCCAGTTGTTCATCGTTTAACAAACCTCTATTATGCGCTCTTTTTGCGGTTGCGTGTGCCAGAGCGGCGTAAGAGTCTGTAATATCACCTGTTTTCTCATGCTCTGAGTACTCATTCAGAGCCTGAAGGTGAGCCTTCACGGTGCCGGCGTCTCCACGTGCCACGGGCCCGGTGAGAGCACCCTCACCGCTGGCGAGCGCATTGTCCACGGCGGCTCGCACGAGCGGCCCCATGTAGCGTGCCGGGTCCTCAATACCGATGGAGGCGAGCATCTGCTGGGACTGACCCAGGATGGTCACGAGGTGGTTCGCGGCGTGCGCTAAAGCGGCGTGGTAGAGCGCTCGGTCGGCCTCGGCAACGTGCACGGGTTCGCCGCCCATCTCCACCACGAGTGCCTGAGCAATCGGGATGAACGGTGCAGGCCCGGTCACTGCGAAGCAGGTGCCGTTCAGGCGCTGCAGGTCCACGGACATGCCGGTAAACGTCATGACGGGGTGAATCGCCAAACCGATAGCGCCCAGCGCGGTCGCCGGTGCGAGAACCTCGGTGCCGTGACGGCCGGAGGTGTGCACCAGAATCTGACCGGCGGTAATACTTCCCGAGGACGCCAGGTAGGTGATGAGGCCCGGCAGCTCGTCATCGGGAACCGCAAGAATCAGCAATTCGCTACGCTCAGCAATCTGCTCCACCGGTAGCAACGGCACATCGGGAAGCAGCATCGCGGCGCGCTCCTGAGAAGCCTCAGACACCGCGTGAACACCCACAATAGTGTGCTCACAGGCGCGCAAAGCCGCACCGAGGACGGATCCGACCCTCCCGGCTGAAATAATTCCAATGCCTAAACGCGCAGGTTTTGAATGCTGTATCACGGCTTTAAGTATATTCTCCCTTTCACGCCGACCCTGCCGCCGGTGTCACGAAGAACACTGACGGCAGGGCGCGTTCTGTAGTTTTGCTGCCCGCTAACCCGGCGGGTTAGCACGCACCGTACCCGTTCGCATCGGACGCAGAACCCAGCGCGGGTTCCGGTACGCGGTAGTAGGGCTCAATACCCTCCAGCCGAACCGTCATCAACCACACCAGGTCCTCGCAGACACGCGGCGGCAAGTGCATCATGAGCGTGCGCACCGGGCCGGGCACCGTACCGAAATGCACACTCGCGCATCCGAAGGCACGCTGCAGCGGGCCCTGGCCCCTGCTCACGCTCAGCACACGGCTGACCGGCACAATCGACAGCGTGCGGATAAAGTAGCCGCCACGAATCAGTAGCAGGTCACCTCGCGTATGCTCACCAACGCTCGAACGTGCCGCATCAGAATCAATGCGGGTGCTCGCCTGCACCGAACCGGCGGTGTAACCGACCGTGGTCACGCCGTTACGCTTCCAGGTGAGCAGATCCATCCAGCGCGCCGAAGAGGGCGTCACAATCATTGCCGGAACCTGCGGCTTCTGACTCTTCAGCGAACCATCGGCGGTATCCAGCAGCACCTGCGCCTGCCCCTCATCCAGGGCGGGCAACAGCAGACGCAACACCATCAGCGTCTCCTGTTTGTTGCCGACCGGCAGGGCAACGTTGCGGGTCACCAGCTTCTGGTTGTCGTTCTTCTCAATACCGATACCGGCAATGGTCATCTTGATGCGGTACCAGCCGAATGCACGCCACAGGATGGACTGCTCCACGGCGAGTGCCTGAATACGCTCAACCATCACGTTCTGGGTGTGCGTGCCGGTGAAACCGTACCGCAGGGTCACGCCACCCTGACCGCTGGGGGTGATTTTGAAGTTCGCGGCGCCATCAAAACGCGTCCAGAGGGCAACCACGTAACCGACCATGGGCGCGAACATACCGGGCAGCATCGCCATGAAAATCAGGAACGGGCTCTCGCCGGCCATCATCGCGGCGAAGACGGCGGCACCGACCATGAGGGCCACGGCGGGCACCAGCCACACCAGGTGCTCCAGCATGATGGAGGCAATCAGACGCACATTCGAGATGCGGAAAATCGGCGGCTGCGAGGGGTCAGCCGTGACCGGCATCGGCATGCGAGCGCCGCGGCGGGATGCGACGGGCTGCTGAGTACCGGGGTGCTGGGGTGCAGACTGCTCGGGTGCGAGCTGCTGGGCGCCCTGCTGAGGCGCCACCTGCTGAGTGCCGTCCTGCAGGGGCGTGCCATAGGATGCCTCAAACGGCTGATGCAGCTGATCCGCATCCGGCATGCGCTCCGCCGAAATCTGCATGCTATCGGGCAGTACGTCGACCGGGCGGCCAGCCACCTCCGAACGTAGCAGGTTAATACTCGCCATCGCGGTGCGGCGCAGAACCTCCGCCTTGCGGGCAGAAACGTACTTGATGTGCAGCGCCTCCGAAGAACCGTCAGCCACCTCAAAACGCAGCTCCGACAGGCCCAGCAGACGCGCCACCAGAGGACGCGAAATGTCCACGCTCTGCACGCTCTCCAGGCGGATCGTGCGGTTCTTCTTGAACAGAAAACCGCTACGGCGGTGAATCGCCAAATCGTCCAGGCTGTAACGGGTAAACCACCAGTCAAGCGAGCCAGCAACCAGAATCAGAACGAGCACGGCGAAGCCGATAAGCTGCGAGTACGTTGCGCTGAAGTAGCTACTGTTCTCGTCGAATGCCTGCGTCAGCCGCGCGCCCCACTCGTTCGGCGGGGTGGTCAAAATATTCAGGATAATGCTCTGGAAGAAACCAAACGCCAACAGAATAATGAACCAGAGGTTCATGATGAACGTGCGGATATCGGCACGCCACCACTTCTGCTCCTGCGGTGTCTGGGAGGCAGGAGGCTGCGGTGCCTGCGGCGCGGGGTTGACCGGATTCGGGGTACTCATTAGAGTGCCGCCATTCGCTCATCGGCGCGGCGCACCAGATCCGCGCGCAGCTCCTCCGCCACGTTCAGCGGAATACCGAACAGCACCATCGTGCCGGTGGTCGTACCCGCGGTGCGCACCGTCAGGCGGGCAACACCGCACATGCGCTCCAGAGGGCCCGAATCCACATCAACATACTGGATGCGGCCGTACGGCATGGAGCTCATCGAACGGAACACGATACCGCGGCGAGCCATCAGGTGATTCGACTCCAGCGCGTAGCCGAGCGCGCGAGTACGGCGCGGAGTGGTCAGAATCCACCACAGACCCCACAGACCAAACACCGCGACCACCACCAGGCCGACGATGCGTAGCACCTCCGGGCCGCCGAAGAACGCACCCGCACAATACAGGGCAACACCCGCAAGAATCGGGAGCGCCAGGGCAGAAATAGTGTGAACAAAACGAACCGTCAGGTAGCCGGAGGCGGCGGGCACCCACTGCGGCTCCGGCACGGGCTGAGAAGGTGCCGGCTGCGCAGGAACCTGCTGACCGTACTGTGGTTGCTGTCCATACTGCGCCTGCTGGTACTGCCCGTACTGGTTCTGCTGAGCAGGCTGGCTCTGACCATAATGACCCTGCTGGGCATCCTGCCCGTACTGGCCATTCGGCGAATAACTATTCTGGTTAGGAGCCGACATAGGTTCCTCCCTCTCGCGGCTTGACAGCACCGGAAGAGGAGGCCGCATCCTCATCATCCTCCGGCGGAATACGACAACAATGCTGCGCCCACAGGCCAGCAATCAGCAGGGCAACACTGCCCACACAATTGACAAGAACCTCCCAAAAGACCACCGAAAAACCGCGCACAGACACCATCACCAGATGGTAGCCAAGAATCGCAGCGCACCAGCCCGTCAACAGGGCGCCGGTCATGATGGAACCCTGCGCATACGCCACCGCACGCGCCGCAAGAATCGGGCCCATATGGGGTACCTTCTCACGCGTCTGAATACGACGATAACGAGCCACCTGCACACCCAGCCACACGGCGCCCGCCGCAACCAGCAGGCACACCGCGCCGAGCATCCACGAGAAATTCAGCTCACCAAAACCGGCGCCAATCATCACGGAATTCACCATAAGAGCGGCAGCGGCACCGCACACAGCCGCCACAATAATCGCCCGATAACTCAGGGGCTTCATGGTGTTTCCTTTCGGTAGGTTCTTCTACCTTCCAGAGTGCCACATTTAAGGCTGATCAGGTACCTGCATCTCACGCATATAGCTGATAGCGTCTTCATCCGCACCAAGCAGCGTGCGGGACAGCTCCGCAACGTTCACGACCTCGCGGCTCAGCGGCGCAGGAACCTCATCCGGCCGCTCCCCCGAAGGCTCCGCACGCCGGGTGACCGTCAGGCGCGCCTGCGGGTCCATCTGCGCCCACGGCACCAGCACAAAAGCACGCTCCTGCGCCCGCGGATGCGGCAAAGTCAGCATCGGATCCTCAGAGATCACGCCGTCATAGTCAATCACGTCAATATCGAGGGTGCGCGGACCCCAACGCACCAGGCGCTCACGGTGATGCGCCGCCTCCACCGCATTACACAACTTCAGCAGCTCGTAGGCGCCCAGGTCAGTTGCCACCTCAATGACCGCGTTCACGAAATCCGGCTGACCCGCCGGGCCACCCACCGGGGCGGTACGGTACAACCCGGAGGCGCGCACCAGCTGCACGCCGCCCGCCACCAGGTCGGCGACGGCACGCTCCAGGGTGTCTTCGCTTTCGCCCAGGTTCGAGCCCAACGCCAACACCGCGCGGTGTGTATATTCTGCTGCGCCCGCCACTAGCGGCCGCCCTCCACGACACGCTCCGCGGCACGTTCGCGGAACACACTCACCGCAACGTTACCGAACGGCAGCTCAATCGGCGCCTGCGGCTTCGACACGGTAATCTCCACCGCCTCCACAAGCTCAAACATCGCGAGAATACCCTCGGCAATGTTCACCGCGAGGGTCTCAATCAGGTCCAGAGAACCGTTCGTCACGTGGCGGTGAATCAGGTCAACCACGAGCGCGTAGTTCGTGGTCTTCGTCAGGTCATCGGTAGCAGCTGCGGCGGAAAAATCACTGTACAGGGTTGCATCCACGACGAAGGGCTGGCCGTCGCGCTTCTCAAAGTCGAGCACGCCGTGGTAGCCCTTGGCGGTAATACCGGTGAGGGTGATGCGGTCGTGGCGGGCGTAATCTGCCTGGGTCATTGGGGGGTCTCCTAGATGGTATTCGGGTAGTCGGTGGTCGCGGGTAGTGGTTCTAGCTGGCAGAGCCTTAGCTTACGGAGCGCAGCGCGGAGGCGACCGTCACCGCATCCACGCTGGCGGGCACATCGTGCACGCGCACCGCCCACACGCCGCGCGCCGCCACCAGGGCGGTCACCGCCGCAGAAGCTGCCGCACGATGCTGAGCCGGGCGCGGTTCCGACAGCGGCTGCCACAATTCGCGTTCAGCCTCACCCGCATCGGTTGCGGTGAAACCACTCGCGTTCAGGCGCTCAGCCAGCGCCATATCCGCCGCAGTCAGGGCGTTGGCGATAAAACGCTTGCGGGAACCAGCAATGAGCAGGCGGTGGCCCAGGCCCTGTAGCTCGTCAATGGCGGCGAGCAGCTCCCAATCCTGCATGCCGCCCTTCGCGAAGCCCAGACCCGGGTCAAGAATCAGGTTCTGCGGCAGCACACCGGCGGCGAGGAAACGCTCACGCAGACCGGTCAGCTCCTCCACAACCTCGGTGACCACGCCGCGCGGGTACTCCGCCAGGCTGTTCATGGTCTGGGAGGTGCCGCGGGCGTGCATGAGGATGTACGGCACCTGCAGTTCCGCGGCGGTTTCAATCATTTCATCGCTCACGTTCAGACCGGACACATCGTTGATGATGTGCGCACCCGTGGCAATGGCGGCGCGGGCGGTCTGCGGGTTCATGGTGTCAACGCTGATGGTGGTGCCCATCTGCGCGACTGCCTCGATGACGGGCAGGATGCGGCGCTGCTCCTCCTCCACGCTGATGCGCACGGCACCGGGGCGGGTGGATTCGCCGCCAATGTCGATAATGGAAGCGCCCTCGGCAATCATGCGGGCGGCGCGGGCGATGGCGTCGGTGGCGGCGTAGTGCTGGCCGCCGTCGCTGAAGGAGTCGGGGGTGACATTGAGGATGCCCATCACGAGGGTGCGTTCGGCGGCGAGCGCGTCGCAGGGCAGGGGGGCTACACGGGTGGTGTGTGTGGATTCAGTCATGGGTTTATCGTACCGAATCTGCGGTGCGGTGGAGTTTGGCGCAGTGATTGACACAGTGATTGGGGCAGGGGTTGGGGTAGCTGTGGGGTCGATTCTGGGGACACGGCATGCAATACTTGCATTACAGATACTTATTTAAGGGTATGCTGGGAGGGCACGCATACCGTGCCGGGCGCGTTCCCGGTCGGCGGCGCGCACCCACACATACATACTCTAGGAAGTGACTCATTGTGAATATGAAGACTGGAGCTTGGATCCTCTCCCTGGTAGCTCTTGCCGCGCTGGTGACTATTGTGCTCGCTGAAGGTGCTCCTGCCGTGCGCTGGATTGCTTTCGGCACCGCGACCGGTTGCGGTTTCATTGCCGTGGGCTTGATCGTGACTCTTGCCCTGGGTTGGGATAATCCGAGCGAGGCGAAGGGTAGCTTGCAGCGTTAGCGGCGGGGCTCTTCTAGCTTCTGCGGTGCGGCATGATCGGCGCCGCCACGGCCGCGGAAGGTACCGGCTCAGAACACATTCTCAGAGCACTTTGGCGATGCGAAAAGGGGCGGAGGTTTTCACCTCCGCCCCTTTCAGCGTGTCTAGAGTGCGCTTAGCGCTGTGAGAAGATCAGGCTCATCGCCTCCGCACGGGTTGCGCCGTTCATCAGCGCACCGCGCACCGCGCTGGTCACGGTCTTCGCGCCCGGCTTACGCACACCGCGCATCGACATGCACATGTGCTCAGCCTCAATCACCACAATCGCGCCGCGCGGGTTCAGGTGCTCCTCCAGAGCCTCCACCACCTGCGTGGTCAGACGCTCCTGCA
>NZ_JAPWAI010000005.1:0-124356 GCF_041432785.1 Rothia sp. 27098_8_29 | reverse complement strand
AATGAATCGCTGCGCGCGATTTCAAACGAAAATTTCAAAAGCGCATCTCACCGTGCTTTTTGCACGGTAAAAGATATAAAGAAATGCACCGCCCGTGTAAAGGCGGTGCATTTCTTTATATTTAGTTTTCACGGGCATCGGCTTGAACACCTAGCTCAAACGCCCCGCCTGAAAGCCTGAATCCGAAAGCCCGGCAAGAAAACCTTGCCGAGAGCCCAGCAGAACCTTATGCCCAGGTGACCAGGTCCTCGATGGAGCGGCGGCTCTTCGGTGCGATCTCGTGGGCGCGGTAACCGAAGGTCACAGCCACGGACACACCGAACTCTTCCGGGTCGAACAGGCCAGCAGAAACGAGCAGCTCGTTCACTGCTTCGTAGTTCATACCCTCAACGGGGCAGGAGTCGATGCCGAGCATTGCGGCGCCGGTCATCATGTTGCCCAGGGCGATGTAGGTCTGCTTGGAGGCCCAGTCGAAGAGCGCGCGGTCGCTTTCCAGGACCTTCATGTCGTTCTTCTGGAAGTTGCCGTAGCGCTCGAGTGCGGCCTCCATCTGCTCTTCGGTGAGGTTGCGGCTTTCGAGAGTGCGGCGCATCCACGGGGTGTCGTAGCGCAGACCCTTCTTCGCCAGCAGTACGACCAGGTGGCTTGCATCGTCAAGGGCGCCAGCCATGCCCCAGGCGATCGGCTTGAGCTTTTCGCGCAGTTCGGGGTCCTGGATGACCAGGAACTTCCACGGCTCGGTGCCGACGGAGCTGGGCGACAGGCGCGCAAATTCGAGGATTGCGGCGAAGTCTTCGTCGCTGACGCGGCGGTCGGGGTCGTAGGCGCGGGTTGCGCGGCGGCGGGCGAAAATTTCGAGGGCTTCTTCGCGGGTTACGGTCACGGTTTCATCCTTTGCATGAGGGTTTCATTACCCTGTCATGCTACACCCGCGGAGGGTGCGGGCGGCGGAAAATGTGGTCAGTTACGCCTGCAGGAAATACGCCCGCGAGCGGCGGGACCGTATTGCCGGTGTCGTATTACAGGGTGTACGAAGCCGGTGGGCTGGTACCCAAGGCGCCCAGAGCGCACCTGCCCAGCACCTCCTATGATGCCCCTACTCGGCACCGGCTTTCATCCACACATCCGAGGCGGCGCGGCGGCCGAAAATGACCGCGCGGATTCCTTGGAAGTACAGAATATACGCCGCCCACAAGCCGCAATACCCGGCGAGCGCATCCATGGTGCCGGCGCCGACCGCCCAGTGCAGGCCGAGCATGACGGGCACGTACATCACCAGCATGATGAAGCAGCCGATTGCCAGGTATTTCACGTCCTGCGCGCCCATGAGGATGCCGTCCAGGGTGAACACGTACGCGGCGATGGGCTGGCCGAGGGCAATGATGACGGTGGCGATGGTGAAGAGGAACGCCACCTGCGCGTCCTGCGTGAAAATCCAGGAGCCGAAGAAGCCGATGAGCGGGCAGATCAGGCCGGTGATGACGCCGTAGATGAGGCTCATGCGGAGCAGCCGGTTTTTCAGCTGGCGCACCTTCGCACGTTCGGATTCTACGTTCAGGTCGCGTTCGCCGAGCTCCTTGCCGAGTAGCGCCTGCGCGGCGATGGCGAGGGAGTCCAGGGCGTAGAGAAAGAGGTTAAATACGCCCATGCCGAGCTGGTAGGCGGCGGTGTGTTCGGTGCCGAATCGTGCCACGACGAACACGGTCAGCAGGGAGGCGATGCGCATGGACAGGGTGCGCAGCATGAGCCAGGAGCCGAGCGAAAGCACCGAACGCATGCCGGCAACGTCGGGTGCCCAGCGGACGGCGTGCTCGCGGGTGCCGCGCATCATGACCGCGCCGAGAGCGGCAGCCATGCCCCACTGGG
This sequence comes from Rothia sp. 27098_8_29, assembly GCF_041432785.1. Classification (NCBI taxonomy): domain Bacteria; kingdom Bacillati; phylum Actinomycetota; class Actinomycetes; order Micrococcales; family Micrococcaceae; genus Rothia; species Rothia sp. 27098_8_29. Next base: position 122,490 of record NZ_JAPWAI010000005.1, on the reverse strand, counting down.
TGAGGGAGGTGCCGGTCGCCGAACCGGCGACACCCCAGCCGACCGGGTAGATGAGCAGCCAGTTCAGCACAATGTTCACGAGCGTGCCGACCGTGGCGACTTTGAGCGGGGTGACGGTGTCTTGCAGCCCACGGAGCGTGCCGACCTGCGCGAGGATAATCATCATCGGCGGGATGCCCCAGAGCGAGTGGTGCAGGTAGTCGAGGGCGTAGCTCATGGTTTCGTCGGTCGCGCCGAGGCCGCGCAGCAGCGGGTCTGCGAAGGCGTATCCGGCGATCATGAGGAGCATGCCGAGGCCGAAGGCGACCCACACGCCGTCCACACCGATCTGCCAGGCGCGGCGCAGGTTCTTCTCGCCGAAGGCGCGCGCCACGGCGGGCGTAACGGAGTAGGCTAGAAAGTTCATGAGACCCACGACCGTGGTGACGAGCGTGGCGGCGATGCTCATGCCCGCGAGTTCTGCTTTGCCGAGTTGGCCGATGAGGGCGGAGTCGGTGAGCACGAAGATGGGTTCGGCGATGAGCGCACCGAAGGCGGGTACGGCGAGGGCGAGGATGCGCCGGTTCAGCGAAGGCTCAGCGGTATTCTTCGCGGGCGCGCCGGACGCGGTGCTACCGGATTCAGTGCCGCCGGGTTCGGTACTACTGGATTCAGCCATAAGGTGCTTCTGTGTGCTCATCCTTCTAGGCTACTCCCCGCCGCGGCGGCGGGTGCCTGCGCGCGGGGCGGGGTGCACTCTGCGAGATAGGTGTACGAGATGCGCTTTAGGCGCCTCGGCCGCGCAGTTCGTCGAGGGCGCGGCGTTCCTTCTTGGTGGGGCGGCCGCTGCCTCGTTCGCGTTTGGCAACCGGCGGCATGGAGAGGTAGGCGGGGCGCGGGCCCGAGAGGTCTTCGTAGCAGGTGACAGCGATGGGTGCGCCTACCCGTTTGACGAGGAGTTTTTCAACTTTGAAGACGCGTTCCCAGCCGGGGTAGCGCACGCGCACCACGTCTCCTTTTTTGAGTTTTTGGGAGGGTTTGGCGGGGGCGTCGTTGACGCGCACGTGGCCGCCTTTGCATTCGTCGGCGGCGAGGGAGCGGGTTTTAAAGATGCGCACTGACCAGAGCCAGAGGTCGAGCCTGGCGCTGGTTAGTGTGTTGGTGTCTTCTGCGGTCATGTGTTCATTGTGGCGCGAGGCGGGCGGGGCACCAAATCAGGTGCGCCCACCTATCCTGCGCAATCTCACCGGGCAAATCCGCAACCGGCACCGAACCCGCCATGCGGCGGAAAATTTTCTGCTGCACGCACCAGCCTATTGAGCGCAAACCCGCATCCACTAGGGGTATTGTTAAGTCACCTTCTCAAGAAGTGTTCTCAAGGCCACATCGTTCGCGTGGTCTACGGGGGGGTGTGGCCGCGACGCCACGGGCTCCCTGTAACAGATTGGATATACACCATGTCAGCTTTGAAAAAGCTCCTGGCGGCTACCCTCATCAGCACTATGCTGTCTTCTTGTTCCTTCGGTCCCACGCTGGAGAAGGACGAAAGCGCCCGCGCGATTTTCGACGCAGAAAATGACCAGGTAATCCTACCCCTGGACGCTTACAACACCGACGGCAAGGACGAATACTTCACCAAGGCCCTTGAGCTCGCCCGTAAAAAGTGCTTTGCCGAACACGGGCAGCACTACAAGATGTTTGTCCGCACCGAGGGATCCGGCAGGAACTTCGGCAGGACCTACGGAATCTGGAACGTTGAGCACGCCCAAAAATACGGCCTCCACGAGCGCGAAGACTCGAATACGCTGGATCTGTCCTCCCCTGTACCCTCATCCGACCCTGGGAAGGATGTCAGCACCGAATGCTATCAGCGCGCCAGCGACGAGATGAAGCAAATTGGAGAGATTCCCGGCGGCTCCGCCACGTATAGGCGTGTGGAGACTGACGTTCGAAACGCCGCTGGGGATCAACAGCTCAAAAAATCCCTCGACGACGAATGGAAGCGATGCGTCAAGGACAAGGGTCTCACCCCCGATAGTGAGGTGACCGTCAAGGAAGAAAAGAATATTCCTCAGAGCACCACCCCCTCCGAAGAGGAAATTCGAATCGCCGTCATTCAGGCGCAGTGCAATCAGGATGTAGGCCGTTCGCAGAAGCTCTACGACCTGGAGGCGCAGTACCAGAAGCCGCTCGTCGCTAAGAACCAGGCTGCCCTGGAGAATGAGCTCAAAGAATTCAAGCGCCGGGACGAGCAGTTTAAGCAGTACGTCCTCGACAACCAATAACAGCGAATAACAGTCGGTTGGCCGGCAGAAAAGGGTGTGTGCCGTGTTCAGTGAACACGGCACACACCCTTCTTAAGTTTTGCCGACTACATTGCGTCGGCCACGTTGTACCGGCGGTCTAACCCGCGGCGCTTATGCCTCCACCTTTGCGGTGCGGCGCTCCTTGACGGCCCAGCCAATCACGCCGGTCAGCAGACCGAACGCAATCCAGGAACCGAGCACCAGCCACTGGCCACTCGTTGCGGCCTCCGGGAAGTACGCAATCGAACGCAGCAGCGTCGAGGAGGCACCCGGAACCATCATCTGGCCAATCTGACCCCACGCACCGGGCAGGAACGCGCTCGGCATACTTGCGCCCGAAATCGGGTTACCAATGAACATGGTGATGACCGCGCCTACTGCGAGACCAATCAGCGGCGAAGACAGTGCACCCACACCCACAATGAAGAAGGCGGTCGCCAGGTAGGTAGCGCCGAACGCAGCCCACAGGGTTGCGAAGTCGCCGGGGATGATGCCGAACCAGACGTTCAGAATCAGGGCGGTCAGTGCACCACCGATGACGGAGTACAGGGTTGCGGTGGCGAAGCGGCGCCAGGTGCCGTTCACGCGCAGTACGGAGAAGGAACCGCCGAGAATACCGCCAATGACCAGCGGAAATGCGGAGATAGCGATACCGGAACCGGAGGAGTCATTCTCACTCAGGGGTACCACGACGGTGGTCTTCACCGCCATTGCGGATGCCTGCTCGGCCTGCACCTTCATCTGCTCCAGCTGGGCGGCGGCCTGCGCACCCTGTTCACCGCCCGTCTGCACCGCCTGGGTGAGGGCTTCCGTCTTAGCGGCGAGTGCCTTCTGCTGAATCTGCGCGTTCAGCTGGGTGGCAACACCGTTGAGCATCTGGGTTGCTGCGGCGTTTGCGGCTGGTGCGGTCAGCACTTCGGGGGCGGCGCCTTCGGTGAAGATGATTGCGCCGTAGGTTTCGCGCTGCTTGATTTGCTGTTCAGCCTCTTTGCGGGAGGATGCCTGCTTCAAGTCGAAGGTTTCAATACCTTGGTCTTTGAGGGACTGTTCAAACTGACTGACGGTCACCTCGGGGCCTGCGATAGAGACGGGCAGGTTCTTTGCTTCCATGGTCTTGGTGGGCCAGGTGAAAGCTAGGACGATGAGTGCTACCACCAAGGATGATAGTACGGAGGTGGTGATGACCTTGAGCCAGGAGGAACGGTCGGTGGTTTCTTGCGTGCTTGTTTCTGCAATGCTCTTTGCCGCGATCTTCTGGGATGCGGCAGCTTGGGTGGCTGCGGCGGTCACTGCTTCTGCGGTGACTGCGGTGGCGGTTTCGTTGTTCATGACAATCTCCAAACAAAATGCTTATTTCGTTTACGAGTCAGAACTCTACTCTCGATTTTTACCGAGTGCAAACAAAATAGCTATTTTGTTTGTAAAGTCACAAAAAGAATCAGTGTTGTGTTTACGCGTTCTTTAGCCCCACCCCCTAGACTGGAACCATGCCCCGACTAACAGACGCCACCAAAGCCGCACGCCGAGCCCAAATCATCGAAGCCGCCATTAGCTGCTTCCTCGAAAAGGGCTACACCAACACCTCCATGAGCGACATCATCAAAGCCTCCGGACTGTCCTCCGGGTCCATCTACTCGCACTTCTCCGGCAAAGAAGACATCCTCATCACCGCCATCAACGAGCGCCTCAACAACGTCAAGGAGCTCTACGAAACACTCCCCGAAGGCGCAGGCCCCCAGGATATTCTCGAAACCATCCACACGAACCAGCTGGTAAACGACAATTTCTCCGCCATGCTGCGCATCCGCGCCAAATCGCTCCACGCACCCGAAATCGCCAGGGCAACCGCAGACACCATGCCTCTATTGCAGGGCATCATCGTAAAGACCCTCACCCCCTGGGCAGCCGAACAGCTCAGCGTTCTACACGAAATCAACCCCGATCCGGCGCAGCGCACCCCCGAACAGGAGGCGCTCATTACCGACTACACCCGCGACACCGCAGACGCCTTCATGATGGTCTTCCAGGGGTACATGCTCCGCTCCTTCTTCGGCGCCCCCGAGGAAAAGGACCGCCTCTACCGCGTCGCTTTGGCGCTCCTTCCTGAGTAGTTGACCGCCCGATAGCCCCTAAAAATCACCCTTGATCGGTTGTTTTTCAGCATTTAGACCGTGCAGGGGCAACATAGGTCATTCACATCCTGCAGGCGTAGAATCGAGAAACCATGACTGAATCCTGCACCCCCGCAACCCCCGAGCCGCGCGCCACCAACCCCGCCGAGCTGAACAACCTGCGTGCCGCACACGCCGATGAGCTCTCTTCACGCACCCGCGCCACGAGCATCCCGGCAGACTCCTGCTCCCTCTACGACGACGAGGCGCTCGGCGGCACCGCCGGACGCGCCACCGCCTGGCTGGCGCTCGAGCACGTGGGCCAGTGGGGTCGCGACGTGCTGGACGGCTCCGCCCTCGGTGAGGAACTTTCGGAGGCGTTGGGCGAGGCAGTCTCGCAGGCGGGTTTGAAGTTCCTGCTGATCCGCCAGGTGGGCAGGGCAGGGCGTGTACTGCACGGCGCGCCGGATGCATCCGGCGACCCGACCCACCGGGTACTCTACGCGCTCTGCACCCCGGGTGAGGAGAAGCTCTACTCGTTCAGCGTGAGCACCCCCGAACAGCTCCTCGAACTACCCCTGGGCAACCCCCAGGAGTTGATTCAGGCGACCGGCGCGGAGCTCATGGATTCCCCCGCCATTCTCGTATGCACCCACTCCAAGCGTGACCGCTGCTGTGCCCTGCGCGGTCGCCCCATTGCGGCGCACCTGGCGGATATCCTGCCGGGTAATGCGGTCTGGGAGTGCTCGCATACGGGCGGCCACCGCTTTGCCCCGGTCGGCATTATGCTGCCCACCGGCTACACCTACGGTCGCCTCTCGGAGCCTTCGGCGCTGGCTGCGTACCTGTCGCTGGCGGGTCGTTCCATTCCATCACTGCACGGTCTGCGAGGCCGCAGCACGGATACTCCGGTGGAGCAGGCGGCGGAGGTTGCCGTACGCCTCGAATTGGAGAAAAAGGGTGAAGAAGTAACCTCTGGAGGTTTGGTTTCACGTGAAACATCGGTAGCGGAGGCACTGAGTACACTCCTCGAAGCGAGCATCGACCCCGCGGTAGATACCGCCGAAAACCCCACCATGGAGGCGGCACTCACCTCCCACACCGACGGACGCACCTGGGTCGCCTTCTTCGAGCGGGTCGCCCTTGAGCCGCGCCCCAACTCGTGCGGCAAGGGTCCCGCAGATGCTTTCAGCCGCGAGCTGCGCGGTCTGTTTCAGCTCTAGCACCCGCGCATAATGTAGACAGCGTGAAGCCCCGACGGGCACCTTCTCGGGTACCCGCCGGGGCTTCGCTGTATTCAGGGTTCGGCGTATCCAGGGTTCACCGTAACCGATATTTCAACCTTATCCGACAAGCAGGCTTATCCGGCGAACGGGTTCGGCGCGCCGATGTACTGCAGCTCGGTGTACTCCTCCAGACCCTCGGGGCCGCCCTCACGACCCATACCGGACTGCTTCACACCGCCAAAGGGGGCTGCCGCGTTCGAGATAACGCCGGAGTTGTAGCCGATCAGGCCGAACTCCAGACCCGCAGCCATGCGCGTAAAGCGCGGGTGGTTGCTCGTGTACACGTACGCTGCCAGGCCGTACTCGGTGTCGTTGGCGAGCTTCAGGGCGGTGCGTTCACCCTCCTCACCGTAGCCGCTGAACGTGGCAATCGGGGCGACGGGGCCGAAAATTTCTTCACGCCACACGCGCATCGAATCAGTCACGCCGGTCAGCACGGTGGGGGTCACGAAGTTGCCCTTGTTCAGGTTCTTGGGCATGCCGCCGGTATCGCTCGGAACGTTCTCCTCAAGCTCGGGAATGTACCCGCCGCAGGCGAGGAGCGCGCCCTTACCCAGGGCGTCTTCGACCATAAAAAGTATGGATTCAACCGCTGAAGGTTGAATTAGCGGCCCACATTCGGTTCCGTCGACGGTTCCGTCACCCACAACGGTCGCCTCCATACGCTCCACGAAGGCGCGGGTGAACTCTTCAGCAATGTCCTCGTGCACGATGAATCGGTTGGCGGCGGTGCACGCCTCGCCCATGTTCCTCATCTTCGCCGCGTAGGCGCCCTCCACGGCGGCGGGGATGTCCGCATCCTCAAAGACAATGAACGGGGCGTTACCGCCCAGCTCCATGGAGGTGCGCAGAACGTTCTGCGAGGCCTGCGCGAGCAGGGTGCGGCCCACGGCGGTGGAGCCGGTGAACGAGACCTTCCGCAGACGCTCATCAGCCATCAGCGCGGAGACAACCTCACCGGTACGGGAGGTGGTCACCACGTTCAGCACGCCGTCCGGCAGACCCGCCTCGCGCATCAGGTCCGCGAAGTACAGGGAGCTGAGCGGAGTCAGGGAGGCGGGCTTGAGCACCGCGGTGCAGCCCGCCGCGAGCGCTGGGGCGACCTTGCGTGCCGCCATGGCGAGCGGGAAGTTCCAGGGGGTGATGAGCAGGCAGGGGCCGACGGGGCGGCGTACGGTGGTGATCTGCAGCCCGGATTCGGGGGCGACGGCGGTGCGGCCGAAGTTGCGGGCGGCTTCTTCGGCGTACCAGCGCAGGTAGTTTGCCGCGTAGGCGACTTCGCCGCGGGACTGGTCGAGGGGCTTGCCCATTTCGAGAGTCATGAGCCGGGCGATGACTTCGGTGCGCTGCGTCATGAGCGTGTAGGCGCGGTTGAGGATGTCGGCGCGTTCGCGGGCGCTGGTTGCCGCCCATGAGGTGCGGGCGTCGCAGGCGGCGTCGAGTGCTTCGATGCCCTGTTCGACGCTGGCGTCGGCGACGTGCGCGAGGATTTGGCCGCAGGAGGGGTTGTGCACGGGGAAGGAGCCGTTGTCGCCGGTGACCCAGGTGCCGCCGATGAGCAGGTCGGTGGGCACGTAGAAGAAGGGGTAGGAGGGCCGTTCGTAGGGGTCGATGGGTTCGCGCTGCGGCATGTTGATGCTTTGCATGTGCGGTTCGGTGCGGCCTCGCAGCTGAGCGGATTTCGCGGCGGGCTTTGCGGAAGTAGCGCTCTCGGCGGCGGAGCTTTCGGGTGAGGTGGTCATGGCGTGCCTTTCGGGTTGGGGCGGCCGGTGCGGTCGACTCTGACGCTTTTAATTCTAGTCCTGCGCGCTCCCCTGCTCCTCGAACCGATCCAGCGGCTCTCTCCCCTGCCCCGCTCGCCCTCTCCCCACCCAAAAAGACCGTGGGCACGCCGAAGGGGGTCGCATCCGCGTTGGATACGACCCCCTTCGGATAGATTCTCGCTCAGCGCGCGAGAGTCCTAGCTGAGGATTATGGAAGGCATTGCCCGGAAGGGATGCTCGGTGTTGCATCCGCTCTGCCCGATACCCGCGCCCTCACCGCTGAGCGGCGGTGAGGCGGGCACCCAGGTGGACTAGGCCCACCGGTTCTCTCAGATCCAGGACTGGCGTGCCTCGATTCGAGTCAGCTCCAGAGGACCGCCATCGTTGGTGCCGTGGAAGCGGCCGAAGTGTACGTACGGGCCGCGGTAGGCGCTGTGGTTGATGGGGCTGGAGTACTGGCCGTTGACCGTGTAGTAGAAGCTGTTCTTGTTCAGCACGATCTTGCAGTTCAGTGCCTGGCCGGTGGTGACCTTCTGGCGTAGCTTCATGGTGTGCAGCACGCGCGGGCTTGCCTGGTTGGGTTCGAAGCAGAGAATCTGCGCTACGGAGCCGCCGCGGTAGTTGGGGCGGATGGCGAGCACGTAGGTGCCGTCTTCCTGCTTTGCAGCGAACTTCTTGCCGATGCCGAAGGCGCCGTCGTGTTCGCGACCGAACGCAATGTAGCCGTAGTGACCATCCTGCTTCGGCACTGCACTGGTCCACTTCATGGAGAAGTCGAGAGTGTACTTGTCGCGAGTGGTGTAGTTCGCCAGAGGGCCGAGCAGCACGGATTCGTCGTAGCGCTGGTTGTGCACGATGGCTGCGCCGGTCAGGTCGGGCATGTCCGCTGCGACGGAGGGGTCGGCGGGCAGCATGCCGTGGGGACGCTGGCCGGTCTTAATCTTCACGCTGGCGTCGAAGGGGTCACCGATTACCCAGTAGGGGTCGGGGCACATGAAGCCCTTAACGCCCAGTGCCTTGTACTTTTCGTAGGCGGAGCGGCGGTGGATTTCCCAGACGATGACTGCCTTGCCGAGGCCGGTGAGGGCGCGTACGTTCTCCTCGCTCATGGAGCCCTGGGAAGCGCCGGTCGGCTTCTCGTAGTAGGGTACGCCGATGGCGTCCACGTTTTCGTGGCGTGCCATTGCGGAAATCTTGTCGATGGGGTCGCCACCGTCGAAGTAGCACCAGGTAGCGCAGCCTGCGGAGTTGGCAAGCTTCAGGTAGCGGGAGGTGGGTTTGAAGCCGCCGCTGCCGTCGCGGTACATCTTGATGACGGTGCGGCGCTGCAGGCCGCGTTCGGTGATGAACTTGACGAGGCCTGCCTGTGCGGGGCCGTCCTTCGCTTCGAGGAACAGTACGACCTTCTTGCCGCCGACGGAGGCGTATTCGCCGCCTGCGGGTACGGCGTCAACCGCGGCGATGGCTTCTTCGAGGGTGGGGATGTCGTACAGGCCGGTCTTCTCGCCCAAGTTTTGGCGCATGTCAACCTTGTGCTGGCGCAGTTCGGCGAGGGTATGGCCGCGCACGTCCATGGACGCACCGGTGGTGCGCTTGATGTTGGTGTCGTGCATGCAGACGAACTGGCCGTCGCTGGTGGTGCGTACGGAAATTTCGACGGCGAGGGCGCCGCGGCGTACGGACTCTGCGTAGGCGTAGGCGGTGTGCTCGGGGCTGATGTTGCCGGCACCGCGGTGGGCGATGAAAAATTCATCGGTCTTGTAGAGCAGCTGATGTGCGGGGGAGCCGCTGTGTACTGCCGCGAGCTGTGCGCGGGTGCTGGCTGCGGCGTGGGCTTCGCCTGCCTGGAGCATGAGGGCGGCGGGTGCCAGTGCGGAGGCACCGATGAAGCCGCGGCGGCTCAGATTCTTAGAGGTCTTCGGGAATGCAGTCACCGTAGTAGTCCTTTTTCTTTTATGAGTTGAGCGTAATGTGTGTGGTTGTTCATTGAAGTTTTTGGTTTATAGCTGAGGGTCCGGATTCTCTCAACTCAAACTACAACTCTAAGTAGGATAACGATTTTTTATCGGTGATTCACTGCGTTTACAGGAAAATAGGGTATTATGTGCGCCTCATTCTTACCCGCGGTGTAATGCGGGTGAATGTGTTCCTCCTTTTCCGCCGCTTTTAATAGCGGCATTTCATGCGGCGTTAAAAAATTTCTCGTGTAACGAAAAAGGCCGCGCCTACAGCCCGATTGAGCCTACAGGACGCGACCTTTTGCGTTAAAACATTTTTCGCAGGTTTTTCACCGCTGTTGAAGCTGAGCTATTTTCGCTGGTTCAGCTTACTTCTTGGATGCCTGAGCGACGCGGTCACCGGCTGCGACGGGGCGGCGTGCCTCAGAGTCCTTGGAGATGTTGAACTTTGCGGTGTTGGTGATCATCACCATGGTTTCCTTGGAGGGGATGCGGCCCTCGATAGCTGCCCAGTCGACCTCGATGATGGGTGCGCCTGCCTCGACCTTGTCACCTACGTTAGCAATCTTGGTGAAGCCGTCGCCACCGAGCTCAACGGTGTCGATACCGATATGGACCAGTACCTCGCCGCCGTTTTCGGTGCGGAGCATGAATGCGTGCAGGGTGTCCTGAATCAGTGCGATGGTGCCTGCAACGGGTGCGACGATGGTGCCTGCGGTGGGGTTCACTGCGTAGCCGTCGCCCATAACGCCCTGAGAGAAAACGGGGTCGGAGACTTCGCTCAGCGGCAGGTACTCGCCGGTAGCAGGTGCGACGTAGACGTCTGCGGACGATGCTTCCTGTGCGGCAGCTTCCTTCTTCTTCTTGCCGAAACCGAACATATATGCTCCTTTTGGTCGTGTGGCGCTATGAATAGCGTGTATTTGTAGCGCTGATGCGTCCGCGTCGGATGCGGGCGTCGTTGCCTTCTTGGTTTCACACCGGGCGGCGCCTGCCTGAATTGCAGGGTTCGCACACTCCGGTGCATATGCACTCAGAATACAACACCTAAACCCGTAGCTCACGAGCTGAGGGTCATTCGACTCGAATTCTGCAAATATTCCGCAAATCTGGAACTTCAACTCACACTTCTGCACTCTTGAGGTCCCGAGTACACTTAGTGAAGGAGCGGCACCCCTCCCCCGAGCCGGTGCCCATAAGAGAGAAAAGGCTGAAACTGATGACTGAAGCGGCTGAAACCGTTCTTGAAGTATTTATTCCGGGCCCCGGCGAGAACCCGGAGGATCCGCAGGATATGGAGCGCTCTGAGTTCCTGGGCGCCGCGCAGGAGGCGCTGGATTCGGGCGTGGACATTGAGGTGTACTCCACCGACTCCTACCCTTCCGCATTTGAAGAGTGCGCACCGGTCGCCGAGCAGATTGAGATGAACGGCCGCGAGGTTCTGCCGCTCATGCTCGTCAACGGTGAGGTGAAGGTGTCCTTCGCGTACCCGACCGCCGAGCAGATTAAGCGTTTTGCGCGCGCCCACCTGGTCGCCCAGCCGAAGGCGAACGCGGCAGCGGCTGCGTGCGGCCCCTCCGGCTCCCCGGCGGCGTCGATGATCCCGAACCTGAGCCCTCTGGCGGAGCCCGCCGGTTTCGCGGCGACCCTGGCGGGTAAGGCACCCCAGCCGGTCGGCGGCCCCGAGATTGGTAACCGCGTGAACCTCATGGGTGGCGACACCGGCGACGGTATCCCCACCTCCGGTTCGGTGGCTGTGAAGTCCGGCGGCTGCGGATGCGGTGGTTGCGGCTGCGGCGGCAAGTAAACCCGCCCCTGCCGGCAATGAGCGCCTGGCTCGCCCGGTTCTAAACTACATAGCAAAGAGCGGTGCCCGCCTCCTCGTGATGAGGAAGCGGGCACCGCTTTCGCTTAACGAAGCTTAGGTTCACACCCGGCAGCACCTACGGGAGCTGCGGCGGGCGAACAGCACCTTACTTGATGGAGGTACCGACGGAACCGAGCTGCTGGCAAGCCTCGACCACGCGTGCGGCCATGCCTGCCTCTGCAGCTGCACCCCAAACGCGGGGGTCGTAGGTCTTCTTGTTGCCGACCTCGCCGTCAACCTTCAGCACACCGTCGTAGTTGCTGAACATGTGGCCAGCAACGGGGCGGGTGAATGCGTACTGGGTGTCGGTGTCGATGTTCATCTTGATAACACCGTAGGACACTGCGTCTGCAATCTCCTGCTCGGTGGAGCCGGAGCCACCGTGGAAGACCAGGTAGAAGGGCTTGTCGCCCTTGCCGTACTTAGCGCCGACCTCGGTCTGGATTTCCTTGAGCAGCTCGGGGCGCAGGTGAACGTTACCGGGCTTGTACACGCCGTGAACGTTACCGAAGGTCAGAGCAGCCATGTAGGTGCCCTTCTCGCCCAGGCCGATTGCCTCAACGGTCTTGATTGCGTCTGCAACGGTGGTGTACAGGGAGTCGTCGATAGCGCCTTCAACGCCGTCTTCCTCGCCACCAACGGCACCGATCTCAACCTCAAGCACGATGTTTGCCTTGGAGGTACGCTCGATCAGCTCAGCAGCGATCTTCAGGTTCTCGTCCAGGTCGATTGCGGAGCCGTCCCACATGTGGGAGTTGAAGATGGGGTCTTCACCGCGAGCAACAGCCTTCTCGGACTCTGCCAGCAGGGGCAGGACGAAGCCTTCCAGCTTGTCCTTGGGGCAGTGGTCGGTGTGCAGTGCAATGTTCACGTCGTACTGCTTAGCAACTTCGCGTGCGTATGCTGCGAAGGCCAAGGAGCCAACGACCATGTCCTTCTTGGAAGCGCCGGACCAGTATGCTGCACCACCGGTGGATGCCTGGATGATGCCGTCCGAGCCAGCCTCTGCGAAGCCGCGGATTGCAGCGTTCAGGGTCTGGGAGGAGGTCACGTTCACTGCGGGGTACGCGAAGCCCTTTTCTTTCGCGGTCTGCAGCATTTCTGCGTAAACTTCGGGGGTTGCAATAGCCATATGCTGACTCCTTGGATAGATGCGACCGGTTACCGATGCTGGGCCGGTTCACCATATTTTGTTGGCGCGCGAGACGCCTCCTACTCGCACTATTTTACCAAGATACGACTTATTTATCGTTAATTTTTTGTGGGTTTTTTTGGGTTTACTGCAGCGAAATTTCCGCCAAATACCGCGGTAAAGTAGAGGTGTTAATGACTTGATGTCTTCTGTGCGTGCAGGCCAGCGTACACATCACCCGGACGCGACGAAAGGAACCTCCCATGAGCAAGGCGAGCGCTAAAAATAATCCGAAACAGCTCGACGCGAAGCGTGAGAAGCGTGCCCGCCAGGCGCAGCGTCGTGCTGAGCGTGAGCATCCGAATGCGGCGGCTATTGCCCCGGTGCGCGCGCAGTTGGATGAGGTTCTGGAGCGTAAGAGTCGGCATGTTTTGGGGCATGGCGATATGGCGAAATCCCTTGAATTGATGGAGAAAATGCGTGATGAGGGCGCGAGTGACCACGAGATTGATGTGGCGCTTGCGGATGCGAAGCTCCCCTCGGTCGTGCAGGTGGGCCGTAAGTCGTTGATGCGTTGGCCGAGCTGGTGGTGGTTGAATCGTCGTGAGCGCGCGTTGCGGGCGAAGATTGACCGGCTGATGGAGGGCTAAGTCCCCGTTTTGAATAGGTTGTGAGAGCACCCCGCTGTGGGTGCTCTTGTGCTGTGCGGTGGTGGGGTAATTGATTTTTTGGACTCAGAGTTCAATTAATCTATTTCACAAAACAATGAAAACCACACAATACAACATGAACCAAATATATTTATAAGATATGCATTATATGTATATAAATTGTTACGTGATGCGAGTTATATTACCTAAATTGCCGTGCTATAGTCATTAACAACCCGCAGACGTGTTCCCAACCACATTTCGTGTAGCACGTGCTTTAGACGTAACTATCCAAGGAGGTATAGCGTGAGCACCTCACCGAACAAGAACCCGCAGACTTCTGCAGCGGATCAGTACACTAAGCCCCCCACAGACGACCCGTTCGCACACGAACAGGAAGGCTTCCACAAGGGGCTTGGCGCACGTCAGCTCCAGATGATCGCCATCGGTTCCGCTATTGGTACCGGCCTGTTCCTGGGCACCGGTAGCCGCCTGCAGGACGCAGGCCCCATGCTCGCCGTCATCTACGCCGTCATCGGCTTCTTCGGCTACCTGATCCTTCGAGCCCTCGGCGAGCTGATCCTTCACCGCCCCTCCTCGGGCTCCTTCGTCTCCTACACCCGCGAATTCTACGGCGAAAAAGCCGCATTCGTATCCGGATGGCTGTACTGGCTGAACTGGGCAATGACCGCCGTTGCAGACGCCACCGCTATCGCTATCTACATCAGCTGGTTCGGTCGATACAACCAGTTCTTCGCAGATATTCCCCAGTGGCTCAGCGCATTCATCGTCGTTGTCATCACTGTGGCTCTGAACCTCATCTCCGTGAAGCTCTTCGGTGAGCTGGAATTCTGGTTCGCACTCATTAAGATTCTTGCCCTGCTGTCCTTCATGGCGGTAGGTATCTGGTACCTGGTCTTCGGTGAACCCATCAACGGCGTCCGCCCCGGCCTTGAACTCATCGCAGCCAATGACGGCTTCTTCCCCAACGGTATTCTTCCCGCTCTTATCGTGGTTCAGGGCGTTGTGTTCGCCTACGCCGGTATTGAGCTGGTCGGCACCACCAGTGGTGAAACTAAGAACGTTGAGAAGGTTATCCCCCGCGCTATCAACACCGTGATCTGGCGTATTGCGATCTTCTACGTTGGTTCCGTGGTTCTGCTGTGCCTGCTCATGCCCTACACCGCATATAAGGATGCAGAGTCGCCGTTCGTGACCTTCTTCGACTCGATTGGCATTGACGGTACCGCACCGATTATGCAGCTGGTCGTTATTACCGCGGCTGCTTCCTCGCTGAACGCTGGCCTGTACTCCACCGGCCGTATCCTCCACTCGATGGGTGTTGCGGGTTCGGCGCCGAAGTTCACCACCAAGGTGTCCCGCTCCGGTGTTCCGGTGGCAGGTATTCTGCTGACCGGTGTGGTTGGTCTCTTCGGTGTTGTGCTGAACTTCTTCGTTCCCGAGCAGGCGTTCGAGGTCGTGCTGAACATCGCGTCGGTGGGTACCATGGCGAGCTGGGCGGCTATCGCAATGTCGCACCAGAAGTACCTGAAGATGGTCGGTGAGGGCAAGTACAAGCGCCCCAACTACCGCGCACCCGGCGGTCGTTTCAGCGACTGGGCTGTGATGGTGTTCCTCGCTGTTGTGCTGGTGCTGATGGCTCTGGATTACCCGGTGGGTACCTACACCCTGGCGTCGTTGCTGGTGGTTATCCCGCTGCTGATTATCGGCTGGTACACGGTTCGTGACCGCGTCAACGAGATTGCTCGCGTCCGTGAAGGCTACACCGGTTCCGTGCCTGTGATTGCTGCCCGCCCCGTGGTGAAGAAGCTCGTTTCGGAGCCTCGTACCCACATTGACCTGGGTGAGCTGGACGCTGAGGACGAGGACAAGCCGAAGGGCAACTAACCCGACCGGCAGCCTCCAATCCCGTGATATCCCAGTGCAATCCCGGTGAAGGCGATGAGGGGGTTCTAGACGCTAGTCCTAAACCCTAGCCCGTAGGTTCCAGGAGCTCTAGACTCTAGAACCCCCTCCCTACACGTCTTCCGTGTTCGCTTCCGTATTACATCCGTGTAATACATAAAGCAAAGTACATATTTACAGCATTTCTAATACAGTGTGTCCTGCAATATATTTTGAGATAATAGATATCCGCAGTGACCACCAGATGCACAAAGAAGTTTTGTGCAGATATTCAAAGGAGAAAATCATGACTGAACGTCCTAGCGCACACGCGGTGGAATTTGTTGACGTCGCCTCGATGGCGAAGTGGATTCAGAAGGACGGCGTAGGCAACATCATTGCCGGCATGGTCGACTTCCTCGAAGAAGACTTCAAGAAGTGGCAGAGCTTCGACAAGATTCCGCGCGTCGCCTCCCACACCCCCTTCGGTGTGATTGAGCTGATGCCCACCTCCGACAACATCACCTACTCCTTCAAGTACGTGAACGGCCACCCCTCCAACCCGGCACGCGGCTTCCAGACCGTGACCGCGTTCGGTCTGCTCGCTGACGTGGATAACGGCTACCCGGTGTTCCTGGCTGAGATGACCCTGCTGACCGCGCTGCGTACCGCCGGCGTGTCCGCCATGGTTGCTAAGCACCTGGCACGCAAGGATTCGAAGAAGATGGCGATGATTGGTACCGGCTCGCAGTCTGAGTTCCAGGCGCTGGGTATGCGCGCTGTGCTCGGCATTGAGGACCTGTCCGTCTATGACGTTGATCCGCACGCGATGGAGAAGTTCCGCCGTAACCTGGAGCCGCTGGGCTTCCGCATCCACCTGGCTAAGGACGTGGACGAGGCTGTTGAGGGCGCCGACATTATTACCACCTGCACCGCCGATAAGCAGCAGGCGAAGGTTCTGCTGGACCGCCAAGTGAAGCCCGGCGTGCACCTGAACGCTATTGGTGGCGACTGCCCCGGCAAGACTGAGCTGGAAAGCGAAATTCTGGACCGCTCCACCGTGTTTGTTGAGTTCCCGCCGCAGACCCGCATTGAGGGCGAGATTCAGCAGAAGGACCCGGACTTCCCGGTGGTGGAGTTCTGGAAGGTTCTGACCGGTGAGGAGCCGGGCCGCGTTTCGGATGAGCAGATTACCCTGTTTGATTCGGTGGGCTTCGCGATTGCTGACTTCTCGGGTCTGCGTTATGCCCGTGCGGCTACGCAGGACACCGACCTGCAGCAGTTCATTGACCTGGTTGCTAGCCCGGATGATCCGAAGGATCTGTACTCGCTGGTGAACGTTAACGTTCCGGTGGGCTAAAGAGCTAAGCAACCTGACGCTGAGTGGCCTTGAGCTGGCGGGCATGTAGGTGCGCCGGCGTAGGCTGCGAGGTTGAGAGTGAATAAAGTGAGGGCCGGGGAGTGGTGACACTCCCCGGCTCCTTCTTGTGAAATTTGCTTGTGGGCATTCTGCGGGTGGTTCACCCCGTTCTGCCCTTCAGCGGGTGTGGCTACTGGTGGGTGGCGATAATTTCGCGCGCCTTCGCCACACGCTTTTCTTTTTCTGCTTTCAACTGGTTGAGCTTCGCCTGGTTCTTCTCAATGAGAGGCCCCTGATAGGATGCCTCAAGATCACCCAAACGCTGAGCCATACCCACCTTCTGGTTGCATTCAGCTTCGATGGTTGCGAGGCGAATTTCTTCCGGCTTAGTTTCTTCGTTGCCTTGGGAGGAGGCCATGAAATGTGCGCTTTCTTCGGACATCCAGTCGCTTTCTCCTTCTCTGGGGGTTAGCCCACGTTCACGCAGGCAGGTCCACCATTCTGAGCGGATATTTTTCCACTCATCGGTTTGGGAGGCGTAGGTGTATGCCTGTGAGTTTAGCTCTCCTACAAACCGGTATTCTTTTTCGTCCAGTTCGACGTCAGAGAATGCGGCTTTCACCTCTTCTTGGCACTGGGCATTGATGTCGTCCGCTGCTGAATCGTCCGAGCCTCGGGATTCCTCCTTATGGGAATACCCGTACTTTTTGGCGTACTCGACGTTCCAGGTGCCGTATAGGCCTCCCGGTTGCGGGGTGTCTATTGAGGGTACGGCGTAGGACTGCCCGTGGTGCGCGTAGCATTCGGACATGAGCGTGTGCCATGCCGTGCTCACCGTACGGATTGTTAGTTCATCGAAGGCATACTCGTCCAGTGGAAGGTGTATGTAGTTCTTTGAATAATCGAGAACAGCTTTTCGTGAGGTGTCCCGCTCGGCACTGTTGGAGCAGGATACGCACGCCCCCAGCAGGCAGAATACTGTTACCGCAGAGAGAGCCTTACGCATAGGCTTTTCCTCCTCCATACCTCGTTGTAGCGTTAAACGGAGTTACCCCAATTATCCCAAGAGCTCCTATCTTCTTGTTACTGATATCTACTGGTGGGTGGCGATAATTTCACGCGCCCTCGCCACATGCTTTTCTTTCTCCTCTTTCAGCTGGTTGAGCTTCGCCTGATTCTTCTCAATGAGAGGCCCCTGATAGGACGCCTCAACATCACCCAAACGCTGAGCCAGCCTCACCTTCTCGCTACATTGAGCTTCAATGATCGCCAGGCGAATAACCTCCTCCAACACTTTGGGATCATCAGCATTCAGACTGGCCGTTTCTTTGCTCGACCATTCACCGTCCCCGGTGCGAGGCGTCAACCCTTCCTGACGCTGACAGTCCCACCAATCTGAGCGGGCTTTCTTCCATTCAGGGTCACCCTGCGCACGCTGGTACGCTTCGCCACGGATACGCTCGACGGGGCGGTACTTTTTCTCATCATCCTCATCAAAATAGAGCATATCCAGTTCTTCCCGATGCTCTTCGCGGCAGCTGGCCCTGACGTCTTCAGGGATGCTCTCATAAATCCTTTCCTGCTCATCTCTGACTTTGCTGGACGTAAAATGATTCGCCGCATGCTTCACATTCCAGGAGCCGTACTGGGAGGCGTTGCCAGAAACCCAGCCGTTTTCTAGAATTTCAAAATCGTATCCTTTTTTTGCATAGCACTCTTTAAGAATCAACAAATACGCCCTACCCGTTATATCTTCGGCCTGGTCACTCATGTCGTATTCGTCGAGCGGAAGAGTAATATAGTTATTTTCAAAATCCAGCTGGGCTTTGAGGCTAGTGTCTTTAGGCGCAGCGGCGCAGGAACTTAAAGCTAAAGCAAAGCAGGCGAACAGAGCAGCAGATTTCTTCATTGTTACCGACTCCTTTCAGGGGAATGACGCCGCGGTCATTCATATCCACAACCCGCAACCATTGGCGAGCCGAAGCCAGGAAATCCATCGTACGCTCCGGCAGAAATCGAGCGTGCAATTCTCATATCCTCTGTGACTTGCGTTAACACTAACACGCCTAGATAATTTCATGCGTGGTTTAAGCCGCCCAAACCACAACGAAAAAGGTTCCGACGCACACAACGCATCGGAACCTTTAAACACCTCATAAACAGCCGCCAAACTACGACGGAATCTGGCCAAACACATGGCGGCGAACCCACGCATGCATCGCAATACCCGCAGCCGTCGCCGCATTCATCGAACGCGTCGACCCAAACTGCTCAATCGACAGAGTATCCCTAGCCGCCGCATGCAACTCCTCCGACAGGCCCGGGCCTTCCTGACCAAAAACCAGCACACACTTCTTCGGCAGGTCATACGTCTCCAGGGGCACCGAATCCGGAAAAATATCAATACCAATAATCTCCAGGCCCTCAGCCTGCGCCCACGCCACAAAATCCTCAATCGTCGGATGATGACGCACATGCTGATAACGATCCGTCACCATCGCACCACGACGATTCCAACGGCGACGCCCAATAATATGGACCTCCTTCGCCAACATCGCATTCGCCGTGCGTACCACCGTGCCAATATTCAAATCATGCTGCCAATTCTCAATCGCCACATGAAAATCATGGCGGCGCGTATCCAGGTCAGCAATAATCGCGTCCATCGACCAGTAACGGTACTTATCCACCACGTTACGGCGGTCGCCCTCACGCAGCAGCTCCTCATCCCAATGGTCACCCTCAGGCCACGGGCCCTCCCACGGGCCCACACCCACCTCAAAACGGGCAGTACCCTGCTCAGTACCCTCAACAGCCTCAGCTACAGTCGCCTCCGCAGGCACAGCCTCAGCAGGTACAGCCTCAGCCGCCTCACGATTCTCAACCATCACAACCACCTTCACGCCAACAACCAGCGCCACTCCGGCGCCCACAGAGCCATCTTACAGACAAAAACCCGCGCCACCAGCCACACACAGCAGCCAGCGGCACGGGTTCACCCGCCGCAACGGGAACGTCTTAAAAATTCACGAGGTCCTAGTCCAAGCCAGTAGAGACTAGTCCAGGCCCAGCTCATCCTTCGAGTATGCGTACAGGCACGGGACGCCCGCAACCTCTTCCACATGCTCCTTAGCGCCGGTCGCACGGTCAACAATCACAGCAACCGCCACAACCTCAGCGCCAGCCTTACGCAGTGCCTCAACAGCAGTCAGCGCAGAACCACCGGTGGTGGAGGTGTCCTCAACAGCAACCACGCGGCGACCCTCAACGCTCGGGCCCTCCACCTGACGGCCCATGCCGTAAGACTTCTGAGCCTTACGCACCACAAACGCGTCAATCGCACGGTCCTGATCGCCAGCGGCACGCATAATCGCGGTACCCACCGGGTCAGCACCCATAGTCAGGCCGCCAGCAGCCTCAAACTCGATGCCGTTCTTATCCAGCAGATCCAGCATGACCTGACCCACCAGGCGAGAAGCCTCATGGTGCAGGGTGATGCGGCGCAGGTCAACGTAGTAGTCGGCTTCCTTACCGGAGGCGAGGACCACGTGCCCGCGCACCACAGCCAGCTCCATAATCAGCTGGCGCAGGCGTTCACGGGCTTCTTCAATGGGGAGGTTTTCAGAAAGCTTAGTCATAGTTCAAGTGTAGCGGCTCACGTACAAGCGGCGCAGGCTATTCCCTGTGCTATTCCAGCGCTAGGTTATTCCACCACGCGGCCCACCGACGGCGGCAACGCAGCACGCAGCTTCGTCAGCATCTCCTCATACTCGGCGGTCGGGTCGGAATCAGCCACGATAGCGCCACCCGCGGCAAGAGTCACCGTGCCCTCATCATGCGCCACGAGCGTGCGAATCACAATCGACAGGTTCGCCGAACCATCCACCGACACAAAACCCAGAGCACCCGAATACACACCGCGAGCGCGACCCTCCAGACCCTCAATAATCTGCATGGTCGAGGGCTTCGGCGCACCCGTCATCGAACCGCCCGGGAAGCACGCCCGCGCGGCAGCCACCGCGGAAATTCCCTCGCGCAGACGCGAACTAACCGTAGACACCAGCTGATGCACCGTCGAATAGCTCTCCACGCCCATGAGCACGGGCACGCGCACGGACGCCGGGTCAGACACCGTAGACAGGTCATTACGCAGCAAATCCACGATCATGAGGTTCTCAGCGCGGGTCTTCTCATCGGTACGCAACCATGCCGCTGCTGCGGCGTCTTCCTCCGGGGTGGCGCCACGAGCAATCGTGCCCTTAATTGGCTTGGTTTGCGCGTTGCGGTGCGTATCCACACTCAAAAAACGCTCCGGCGAGGAAGAAAGCACCGAAAAATCACCGCACCGCAAATACGCCGCATACGGCGCCGAATTGTGGGCGCGCTGGCGGCGGTATAGCTCAAAGAAAAGCTCCGGGCTCGGATTCTGGATGCGCGCGACCGTCTGCGCTGTCAGGCACACCTCGTAGCTGTTACCCTCGTAAATTTCGTGCTGACTAGCGCGCACGGAGTCCATGTAGGCTTCCGCAGCGGGTGCCGGGAAGAGCAGGAGCTCGGCAAGCTCAGGGGCATTGACGGGGGTTCCCTCGGAGGCACGCTTCCCCGCCGCATTCAGCGCCGCACTCAGCACCGGAGCCAGCAGCCGCTCCGCCGCCTCACACCACGACTCATCGCCCACCAGCCAGCTACGCGCCGCAACCCCCGGGCGGGCATGCTCATGCACCAGGTAGCGGACCGCCGGCAACCACAGAGAATCCGGGGTCGGCGCCTCATGCGCCGGCAGGTAGCCCGGCACCGGGTGGCCGTGCTCCATGCCCATGGCGGCACGCGCCTCATAGCCGAAATAGCCCACGTAACCGCCACGCAAACCCACAGGCAGACCGGTTGCCGCCGCGGTATCCGGATGCACGCGCGGTGCGCAGGCGAGCGCCGCCTCCAGCTGGGCGAAGGGGTCTTCCCTGCCAGACTCAGCCGCCGCACGCGCCGAATCTACGCGCAAGGGCGACAGCTGCGCCGGAACCACACCCACATACGAGGCAACCGACATAGGCGACTCCTCACGCGCCGAATCCAGCCAGAAGGAATACTCAGCGCCACCGCTCAGCAGCGGGTACGCCTCCTCGCAGTTCACCGCGAAAGGAAGCGGGCGCACGATAAGCTCCCGCGTCTGCGCATCCCACGGGATGCTCTGCAGAATACTCGGCAGGGCATGAGGGGACGCAGAAGCGGGAGCGTTCGGGGTAGAAAAAGTACGGTCCGCGGAAGTTTCAGTCACGGACTCCATTGTATGGCGTACAGGCGAACTGGCGGTTTAGTGAACGACTGCGGGTGCTTCGCCGTTTTCGCTGGTCATCGGCAGACCGGCAGCGAACCATGCGCTGGTGCCGCCCGCAATGTTGTGTGCGGCGTAGCCGTGTTCGCGCAGGAAGGTTGCCGCGCGGTTCGAACGGCCGCCACCGTGACAGATGACGTAGAAGTCCTCGCCGGGTGCGGGCAGTTCTTCCAGACGCTCAGCGATGGTGCCGAGGGTGATGTGCTTGGCGCCGGTGGCGTGGCCGCCCTCCCACTCGTAGTCTTCACGCACGTCGATGATGGTTGCGCCGGCAGGAACGTCGCGGGGGTCAACCTGGGGTACAGCAGTCATGGGGTTCTCCTTTGAATTGAATGAGGACGGGCCGGTCGGCACGGTGGGGTGCCGGGTGGGCATAGTCGTGGTTCCACTCTAGCGCGTTGGGGGTGTGTGGCGCATCTAGCCCGGTATTTGGGGGTTTGTGAGATTCGGAAATGATGCATACGAAAAAATCGAAATGGTTTTTCATGCACTGATTGATAGTTCAATCTTTGAAATACAGGCACACACCATGTATACATATGCACCTATAAGGGTATAGACTTAAACACATATTGCCCGGGTCACATAGAACCCCGGGCTTGCACAGAAAAGAATTACCACCATGTCTCACACCATCACAGGTGCCGAACCCAAGGACACCAAGACCTTCTTCGGCCACCCGCGCATGCTCGCGAACCTGTTCACCGTAGAAATGTGGGAGCGCTTCTCCTTCTACGGTATGCAGGGCATCATGATTTACTACCTGTACTACACCGCCAACAAGGGCGGCCTGGGCCTCGACAAGGACCTCGCCACCGGCGTTATCGGTGCGTACGGTGCAGTCGTGTACCTCATGGCAATCCTCGGCGGTATCCTCGGTGACCGCATCCTCGGCCCCGAGCGTACCCTCTTCTACTCCGCCATCGGCATTATGGCGGGTCACATCTCCCTCTCCCTCATCCCCGGCATCCCCGGCGTGGTGATTGGTCTGCTGCTGGTCGCTATCGGCTCCGGCGGTCTGAAGAGTAACGCATCCGTGCTGGTCGGTTCGCTCTACAGCGACAACGACTCACGCCGTGACGCAGGCTTCACCATCTTCTACATCGGCGTGAACACCGGTGCACTGATCGGCCCGATCCTGACCGGTTGGGGCTGGAGCACCTGGGGCTTCCACATGGGCTTCGGTTTTGCTGCAATCGGTATGGCTGCCGGCCTGATTCAGTACTCGCTGACCCGCAAGAACCTGCCCGCCTCCGTGCACCACGTGGGTACCCCCTTCACCGGCGCCCAGAAGCGTAACTTCTTCCTGGCACTGGTCGGTATCGTCGTCGTTCTCGGCATCCTGCTGGCGACCGGTCTGATGACCGCAGACAACCTCAAGAACTGGGTCATGGGCTTCATCTTCATCGGCGCTATCGCCCTGTTCGCTCAGCTGCTGAGCGCCAAGGACGTAACCTCCGATGAGCGTTCCCGCGTCACCGCATTCATCCCCCTGTGGATTGCAAACGCCGTGTTCTGGGCACTGTACCAGCAGCAGTTCACCGTCATGGCGGTGTACTCGGATGAGCGCCTCAACTGGAACATCCTGGGCATGGAGCTGAGCCCGAACCTGGTCAACTCCATCAACCCGATTTTCATCATCGTCTTCGGCATGATGTTCTCCGCCCTGTGGACCAAGTGGGGTGACCGCCAGCCGGTCACCACCCTGAAGTTCTCCGCAGCGCTGATCATTATTGGTCTTGCGTTCTGGATCTTCCTCGCTCAGGCGGGCGTCCAGAGCGTGAACGTCGGCTGGATCGTGCTAATTCTGTTCGTCTGCACCATCGCTGAGCTGATTATTTCGCCGGTGGGTATTTCGCTGGCGACCAAGCTCGCACCGAAAGCGCACCGCGTGAACATGATGGCGCTGTACTTCACCTCCGTGGCAATGGGTACCGTGCTCTCCGGTTGGCTGGCTCCGTTCTACAGCATGGAGACTGAGGTTCCCTACTTCACCTGGATGGGTATTATCACCATCGCGACCGGTGTGCTGCTGTTCCTGGTGCACAAGCCGGTTCAGAAGCTCATGCGCGGCGTGAAGTAGCCACAAAGTTACTTGCCTGCACTGCTGACTCGCTGTTTCAGGTGGCGTGAGCGTGTATAGGCGAGCGCATATAGGTTAGGGCCCCGAATCCTTGAATTATCAAGGGCTCGGGGCCCTTGCTGTACGCCCTGGTGTATGCTCCCGGCAGCCGAAGTAACGACAGGTTCAGGGGCGTTTTCCTTAATGAGACAATCCGCGCAGATTTTCTTATTAAGCGCCTTAATAAGAAAATCGAGGGCAATTGTCTCAATAAGCATCCCTTCTGTGACAGGCGGGTTGCCGCACGCGGAACTGTGACGATTTATGTCTCCCCGTGAACGCGCGTGACGAAACACAGGGTCAAAAAGGGACGCATTAAGCCACGAACAGAAATCTACTAGACAGCCCTCAACCACAGGTCTAAGGTGATTCCAGAACGAGCCGGAAAACCTTCCGGCACGACCCTTCAACCCTTAGCCGAGGAGAAAATCATGGCACTTTACCTGGTAGAACTGACCCCCGCACAGCCGTCCAAGGACGAAGCAACCGCACTCATCGAGACCGTCAACTCGTCCCTGACCAACGGCGCCGAGCTCATCGAAACCCAGGTCTCCGCAGACCACAAGATCGTCTTCGTCATCGTCGAATCCGAGAACACCGCATTCGGCCCCGACCTCGCCGCAGCAATCGGTGAGCGCGCAGCCGTCGCAGGCCCCGACGCAGTCCGCCTGGTTGGCGCAGAGCTCGAAGACATCAAGAAGCTCAAGAAGGACGCAGACTACCTGGTTGAGTGGGACATCCCCGCAGAGATTACTATGGAACAGTACCTGACCCGCAAGAAGGCAAACGCCCCCAAGTACGCTGAAGTACCCGAGGTTTCCTTCCTGCGCACCTACGTTCGCGAAGACACCGCAAAGTGCCTCTGCTTCTACGACGCACCCGACGAAGAAGCTGTTGTTCGCGCCCGTAAGGCCGTCAGCACCCCCATTGACCGACTGTTCAAGCTGCACGCATAGACGCGATGCTCCCCGCTTAGGAGAAACCCCATGTCCGAGTTCACTCTCGAACCCCTCTACGATTACCCCCAGCGCGAGCAGGTGCTCGCACTCGCCCGAACCCACGCAGATGCTGTTGACCGCGGCGAGCGTTCCCCCTTCGAAAACCTGCGCGAAATCGCTAAGGACGGTCTGATTACCCTGGGCCGCGACGGCGGTTCCCTGGTACCCCAGGTTTCGGTGGCTTTCGACCTTGCCACCGAGGACGCCTCCACGGCGTTCTCCCTGTGGGCTCACCGCTCGACCATTGCGTTCTTTGACGCTGTGGGCCGCGAGCTGCCCGCCGGTCTGGCGGATGCGACCGTCAGCGGCACTACCGCCATGGCGGCGGCGTACAAGGAGGCTTCGGGTCTGGCACCGATCAAGGTGGAGGGTACCCTCGTTGAGGGCGGTCTGAAGCTGAACGGTTCTGTGTCGTGGGCATCGAACCTGTACCCGGGCGGCGTGATTGTTCTTCCGGTGGCTGTGCAGAACGCCCCGGAAAGCCACCCGAACCGCTACATTGTGACGGTCCGCCAGGACGTCGAGGGCCTGAGTGTTGACTACCACCGCAACCTGCTGGCGCTCAACGGCACCGAGTCCGGCACCCTGAAGTTCGAGGACGTGTTCGTTCCGAGCGAGGACGTTCTCAGCGACAACATTGAGGCGTTCCTGCACGATGTGACCGCGCCGTTCCTGTTGGTTCAGTCGTCGTTCTGCCTGGGTCTTGCTGCTGGTGCTCTACAGGAGGCTGCTAAGCACCTGGACGTCTCGCAGGGCGTGTTCCGCCCTGAGTTCCCGCTGATTCTGACGGAGTACCAGAGCCTGCGTGAGGAACTGGTTCGCCTGGCTTCTGAGCCGGAGCGTGCTGAGCGTCGTGACCTGCTGAGCCTGCGTCTGGGTGTGTCTCACTTTGCGACCATTGCTACTCACTTTGAGCTGCAGGTCGTTGGAGGCGCCGGTTACGTGGCTGATTCCCCGACCGCTCGTCGCCTGCGTGAGGCGTCGTTCCTGCCGGTTCAGTCCCCGACCGAGGGTCACCTGCGTTATGAGCTGGCGCGTTACGATCACCTGGAGAACCTGCGTGACGCTCTCTAAACCATTGAGCTGTGTGTAGCGAGTGTTTTTATTCGCTCTTTGCATCAATACCCCGTATATGCCTTGAACTGCATATACGGGGTATTGATGCTTTCTGGGCTATATAACGGGATACAGAGCCCACGATAAGAGAATATATGCCCTGTTCAACGTATCCCTGCTCATATTTACACCCGTTTAGCTGAGACCTAAACCCATATGCGCGTAGAATTATGTGGAATTTTATACACCACCACATTCACCTCAGGAGCTCCCTTTGAGCATCTCTAAGCTTCTCGGCTTTGACTGGTCGATCCACGGCGACGGCCGCAGCATCAAGCCCGGTTCCTTTGTTGCCCCGAACGAGCGCCTCGCATGGCCGATTACCATCGGCATCGGCGCGCAGCACGTGGTCGCAATGTTCGGTGCAACCTTCCTCGTGCCGATCATTACCGGATTCCCGCCGGCAACCACCCTGTTCTTCTCGGGTATCGGCACGATCCTGTTCCTGCTGATTACCCGCGGACGCGTCCCCTCCTACCTGGGCTCCTCCTTCGCGTTCATTGCGCCCCTGGCGGCTGCCATGAACTCGCACGGCCCCGCTGGTGCCCTCGGCGGTATCGTCATGGCGGGTGTGGCGCTGTTCCTGGTCGGTCTGATTGTTCAGTTCGCTGGCACCGGCTGGCTGACCAAGCTCATGCCCCCGGTCGTAACCGGTTCGATTGTGGCGCTGATTGGCTTCAACCTGGCGAAGAGCGCTAAGGACAACTTCATGGTGGCACCGGTAACCGCGCTGGTGACCCTGTGCTCCATCATCCTGATTTCGGTCCTGTTCAAGGGCATCATTGGTCGCCTGTCCATTCTGCTGGGTGTGGGTATCGGCTACATCACCGCCGTGATTCGCGGCGAGGTGGACTTCTCCAAGATTGACAAGGCAGTTGAGACTCAGGGCATCGTTGGTCTGCCGCAGTTCCAGACCCCCGAGTTCCACTGGGAGCTCGCCGGCCTGTTCATCCCCGTGATTCTGGTGCTGGTAGCTGAGAACATCGGCCACGTGAAGTCTGTTGCGCTGATGAGCGGCAAGAACCTGGACGACTACTCGGGTCGTGCCCTCATGGCGGACGGCCTGGCAACCACCATCGCCGGTTTCGGCGGCGGTTCGGGTACCACCACCTACGCTGAGAACATCGGCGTTATGGCTGCGACCAAGGTGTACTCCACCGCGGCGTACTGGGTGGCGGCTATCTTCGCGATTGCGCTGTCCATGTTCCCCGCATTCGGTGCGGCAATTGCGACCGTTCCCGCGGGTGTTCTGGGCGGTGCCGCAACCGTGCTGTACGGCATGATCGGTATGCTCGGTGCACGTATTTGGAGCGAGAACCGCGTGAACTTCTCGAACCAGATCAACCTGACCACCGCCGCTGTGGCGCTGATCGTGGGTATTGCGGACTACACCTGGACCTTCGGTGAGCTGTCCTTCGCCGGTATTGCACTGGGTACCGCTGCGACCCTGATTATCTTCCACCTGATGACCTTCATCGCGAAGTACACGAAGGCTGCTGGCGACCCGCTGGAGCCCTTCGATCCTGAGAAGAGCACTGAGGGACACTAGAGCTCCATACGCTTACGCCCGTTGGGAGTGATGTTCCTGAGGCGTAGGCTGTAGAAAAGCGGCCCGGATGGATTGGTTTCCATCCGGGCCGCTTTTGCGTCTTCTGGACGTTACACACAGCTACCACCCTACTTAGACACAAATCAGATATAAATCAGACACAAAAATTTGAGTCTAGACTCAAATGTTTTTTATGTGTAGACATAAAAGTTTATGTCTGAGTTATGTCTGCGGAGGCTCACCCAGCCGCTAGCACCGGATGGCTCGTGCTGGATAGCTAGTGCTAGGCGGCTAGGACCGTTCGGCGAGCATCGCCTCAATCGTCTGCGCCACACCGTCCTCATGGAAGGGCGGGCAGGTACGCCCCACCTTCGCAATGAGCGCCGGCTGCCCCGACGCCATGGCGAAGCCCTCACCCGCCCAGCAGAGCATCTCCGCGTCATTCGGCATATCACCAAACGCCATCACCTCGTGCGCCTCAATGCCGTGGCGTGCCGCGAACTTCTCCAGAATCCGCCCCTTATTCACGGTCTTAGAGCCCATCTCGACGAGCGGCTCACCAACCACACCGCGGGTCACCGACACCAGCGAACCCACCGCCTGATGCACGCGCGCCTGCAGAATATCCGGGTCCATGCCGGGCACACGAATCAGGTACTTAATGACCGGGGTTGAACCAATACGTTCGAGCGCCTCGGCGATTTTCGCCTCCACCACGCGGGCGCCCTCAAGTACCTCACCGCCCTCGTGCGGGCCCTGAATGTAGACGGTGTCCACGGTTTCGAGGGTATAGGTGGCGTCGGGGAACATGGGCTCCAGCAGCTCGTGAGTACGGGCAATCACCGCGGGATCAGCGCCATTGACTTCTTCCACCTCGTTCGCACCCAGGTGGTACACCACGGCACCGTTGGAGCAGATGGCGTAGGAGTCGAAGTCGGTCTGCTCGCGCAGGGGCGTGAGCCAGCGGCTCGGGCGGCCGGTGACGAAGACGATATCGATCCCGGCGGCGCGGGCGGCCTCAAGGGCGCGCAAGGTACGCGGACGGAACCGGAAGTCGTGCCCGATGAGGGTGCCGTCCAGGTCGCTGGCGATGAGTTTAATCATGCAGATATGCCTTCAGTGGTGGGGTGTATCGGTGCTGGTCAGGGCGCAGGTCTGGTGAGACTGTGCCGGCGTGCCGCTATGCCGCCGGTTCCGCGTAGGTGACGGTCAGGAACGCGCGACCCAGACCGTGGCCGAGCAGGTTAAAATTCACGACGGCGGGGCTGGTGTTCTCGTCAATGTCGAGCTTCTCCACATCCACGGCGGTGACGCAGAAGATGTAGCGGTGCGGGCCGTGACCAGCCGGAGGGGCAGCACCCAGGAAGCCCGCCACACCGGCGTCGTTGCGGTGCGTCAGGGCGCCGGCGGGTGCATCCGCGCCAGTGTCAATGCTGGTCACGTTGGCGGGAATGTTGGAGACAGTCCAGTGCCAGAAGCCGCTGGGGACGGGCGCATCCGGGTCGAAGCAGGTCAGTACGAAAGACTTGGTGCCCTCGGGGAATCCGCTCCAGGACAGCTGCGGGGAGCGGTCCTGACCGCCCGCCACGCCGAAGAGGGCGGAGCGCATCCATTCGGGGGCGGTGCCGCCGTCCTGAATGTCGGTGGAGGTCAGGGTGAATTCGGGCAGTTCGGGCAAGCCCGCGTAGGGTTCGCGGGGCAGGGGTGCGGTGCCGATGTTGGTCATGGTGCTCCTCAGCGTTGGGGTGCGGGTGGATATGGTGACGCCGGCGGACAGAGTGAGCTATCCGCCGGCGAGGCGTAGATTATTTAGCCGTCGAGTACGGCGTCAAGTTCTTCGCGGGTGGGCGGGTTAGCGCCCGCGCGGGAGACGGTGATGCCGGCTGCGGTTGCGGAGAAACGCAGCAGGTCGGCGATGTCTTCGGCGGTCAGTGCAGCGACCTTGGCACGCGCCTCAGCACCGACGATACCGCGGTCGAGCAGGCCCGCGATGAGTGCCGCCATGAGGGAGTCACCGGCACCGACGGTGTCCGCAACCTCAACGCGGTGTGCGGGCTGGCTGATGCCCTCGGGGTACTTCTTGGTGAAGGCGATGGGGCCGTCCTCGCCGCGAGTGATGACCATCAGCTCAGCGCCGAGGTCAAGCCATGCGCGTGCGGTGTCGTCGAGGGAGCGGTCGGGGTAGAGCCACTGCAGGTCCTCGTCGGATGCCTTCACGACGGTGGAGAGGGACACGAACTTTTCAGCCCAGGCGCGGCCCTCGTCGACGTTGTGGATGAGGGTGGGGCGGCAGTTCGGGTCGTAGCTGAGCAGGGCGCTGTCGCGGGCAGCTTCGAAGGCCGCGGCGACCACGTGCGCGCCGGGTTCGAGCATGGCGGCAATGGAGCCGGTGTGCACTGCATCGGAGGTGCGTGCCAGTTCGGTGAGCTTCTCAGCGATGGAGTCGAGGGACCAGGTGATGTCGAATTCGTACTCTGCCGCGCCGTCGGCACCGATGGTTGCCTGGGCGACGGAGGTGCGTTCAGCACTGTGCTCGAAGGGCAGAGTTACCTGGGATGCTTCCAGGTGTGCGTCAATGCTCTTGCCGTAGGCGTCGGGGCCGTAGTGGCCGACGAAGTTGGTGGGGTGGCCGAGGCGGCGTGCGCCGACGGCTACGTTCATGGGCGATCCGCCGGGGTAGGCGCGGGTTTCTCCGTCGTGCTGGTGGACGACGTCTACGAGTGCTTCACCGATTACAGTCAACATGGTTTCAATTCTACTCATGTTTTCCGGGCCGTGGAGTGTGTTTTTGTGGGTATTTAAAGTGGTTTTACTTTTCCTTTTGAGGGCTTATGTTGGCTTGTCGTGTGGGTTCACAAACTGCCTTCTGTCTCT
Organism: Rothia sp. 27098_8_29; assembly: GCF_041432785.1. Classification (NCBI taxonomy): domain Bacteria; kingdom Bacillati; phylum Actinomycetota; class Actinomycetes; order Micrococcales; family Micrococcaceae; genus Rothia; species Rothia sp. 27098_8_29. The sequence continues at coordinate 92,182 of NZ_JAPWAI010000005.1, read as the reverse complement.
TCTGACTTTTAGCCCCAATATCACTAATTTTGAGGCTCCGGAGGGGTTCGCACGGGTTAGACTTAAACCGACGCCGGGTCTTAACGCCCGGCACGGTATTGACGCGACAGCATCGTCGCGCCTACCCTCCAACGACGAAGTTAGGAAGAAGGTCATACGTGACGACTGCAACCGCTACCTGGGTTAACCGTGAGGCTACCGCAGAGGAGCTGATCCCCCTCATCGGTAAGCTGCACCGCGAGAACGGCGTGGTGCTGAGCATTCACGGCCGCAGCCTGGTCAACAAGTCTGTCATTGAGCTGCTGAAGCTGCACGATTTCGTATCCCACATCGACGGTGCGCCCCTGAACCCCGCGCACTCCCTCGAGCTGGTTCGCGCCCTGGTTGAGCTGAACCTGGGCGCGTGCTCGATTAACATTGCTGCTCTGCACAAGGCACACCACGAGGCGGGCTCCCCCGAGCTGTCCATGTGGCTGCCCGAGCAGCTGGGTTCCTCCGTGAACCACCAGGGTGACCAGCCGAAGGAGCAGGACGTTGTGCTGTACGGCTTTGGTCGTATTGGTCGCCTGCTGGCTCGTATTCTGCTGGAGCGCTCCTCCTCGCCGCTGGGTTCTGGCCTGAACCTGCGCGCTGTTGTGGTCCGTAAGAACGGCGATAAGGACCTGGTCAAGCGTGCATCCCTGCTGGAGCGCGACTCTGTTCACGGCCCGTTCAAGGGCGTTATTGAGGTGGACGAAGAGAACAGCACCATCATCGCTAACGGTGTTCCGGTTCGCTTCATTTACTCCTCCGACCCGACCACTGTCGACTACACCGAGTACGGCATCAAGGACGCTCTGCTGGTGGACAACACCGGCCGCTGGCGCGACGTTCCGGGCCTCGAGCAGCACCTGAACTGCCCCGGTATTTCTCGTGTTCTGCTGACCGCTCCCGGTAAGGGCGACATGAAGAACATCGTGTTCGGTGTGAACGACAACGTCATCACCGATGAGGACAAGATCCTATCCGCAGCATCCTGCACCACCAACGCGATTACTCCGGCACTGAAGGTTCTGGATGACGCATACGGTGTTGAGCGCGGCCACGTTGAGACCGTTCACGCATTCACCAACGATCAGAACCTGATCGACAACTTCCACAAGGGTGACCGCCGCGGTCGCTCCGCTGTGCTGAACATGGTCATCACCGAGACCGGTGCTGCAAAGGCTGTTTCGAAGGCTCTGCCGCAGCTGGAAGGCAAGCTGACCGGTAACGCTATCCGCGTTCCCACCCCGGACGTCTCCATGGCAATCCTGAACGTGAAGCTGACCAAGCCCGCAGGTTCCGCTGAGGAGCTGAACGAGCTGTTCCGCCGCGAGTCCATCGACGGCGAGCTGCGCCGCCAGGTGGGCTACTCGGATTCCCCCGAGGCTGTTTCCACCGACTTCGTGGGTTCCCGCACCGCAGGTGTTGTGGACTCGCTGGCTACCGTGGTGACCGATGACTCCGCAATTGTCTACGTCTGGTACGACAACGAGTTCGGTTACTCCTGCCAGGTGATTCGCGTTCTGGAGCGTATGGGCGGCTACGACGTCCCCTCCTACCCTGCTAAGTAAGCTACCCCAGCTCATCTAGCACACATATAACAAACCCACCGGTACATATAGCCAATTGGTTATATTGCCGGTGGGTTTGTTTATGAGGTTATATACGCAAATAAGCGGTGCCGCACAGAGGCTCCGAAGAACTACGTGAGCGGTAAATTACGCCTTACGGCGGTACACCACACCCTGATGCGCCCGTAGCATGAAGCTCGAGGGCACCGGGCGGTTTGCCGCATCCACCTCAGACATGCTTATGAAGGCATGCAGGCTTAAAACCCTTACGCCTGACCGAAGACCTCGTTGAGGTGGGCAGTATAGTCAGCGAGATACTGTTCGACCTGCGGATTTTTAATCACGTCATAGCAAATAAAGGTGGGCAACTGGGTAGTACCCATGAACTCATGGGCCTTATGAAAGTGCATATAGAGGGCATCTACCCCGAGTCCCTCAAAGAAGTCGCCCTCCCGGGTAAAAGCTTCGCGAGGCGCGTTCCACGTCAGCGACAGCATATGCCGACGACCCTGAAGAAGACCGCCCGTGCCGTATCCTTCAGTGGGGCTGACCCTGTGGCGACCATCATTAGCGTACAGGGTACCCGCGCCCGCGGTAAACACCTCGTCCATATATTTTTTCACGGTCCACGGCTCGTGCATCCACCAACCGGGCATCTGCCAGATGACCGCATCCATCCACTGGAATTTTTCTACTTCCTGGTGAATATCGTACCCGTCGTCAATCACAGTTTCTCGCACATGATGACCGAGCGCCGATAACGTATCACGGGCTACTTGATGCAGGGTGTGGTTCAGGCGACCCGCCGAGTGGGCGAATGCTTTACCGCCGTCAATCAAAAGAATATTCACTGTAGTTCACTCCTTAAACTCAACACCGCGAGAACGGTTGGCTATATTCCAGCCGCTTGTTTCATAGTACAGGGCTACTACGCTGTGAATCAGCCCTTAAAATTACCGCTTACGGTAAATTACGCCTTACGGCGGTACACCACACCCTGATGCGCCCGTAGCGTGAAGCTCGAGGGCACCGGGCGGTTTGCCGCATCCACCAGACCGGAGGGAACCTTCACGGTCACATCCTTCGAGCCGGCGTTCAGGGCAGCCCAACCGCGCGTAAAGGCACGAGTCTGAGCGGTCTGCTGAGCAATAATACCGCCGACCGAATCGCCCAGATCATAGGAAAGCTCCGGGGCGTGCGGAATCTCGTCGTAGGCATCGTGGTGGGTTGCGCTGATGCCGGTGAAGGCGCCTCCACCGAACACCCAGAAGCCCGCCAAACCGTAGAGGAAATTCTCATCTGTGCCGGTAATCGGAGCCTTGCGGTCACTGAGCGGGGTGCGCAGAATCGTCACCTTCTTCTGCGAGGCGGCACTACGGCCACCCAAACCCGCAAAAGTAGTACCCAGGTTCACATCGCCCGCCGAGCCGTTCGCAATCTCACGGCCCTGCATCACGGCGTACGGCGAGGCTAGATAGTCGTTCGGACCCCAGCCGAGCCACACTTCTTCGAAGCCGCCACCGTAGGCGCTGTGACGCTCCCATTTGCCGTAACGCAGACGCGACTCAGCAATATTGGGCACCAGAATCTTGCCGATCTTATTCAGCTCAATACCGGCATATGCGACCAGAAAATCCAGGTGCTCACGAATCTTCGTCATGGACTCCACGCCCTGGATGGGCAGGTCCAGGCCGTAGTAGTCGTTCTCCACGTCGTTATCCGCCATGACCCCGTCGAAGGGTGAGTTACGCATTTCGCGCACCACAGCGTCCACCCAGTGCCAACGGTAGTCGGCGTTCCACACCTGCATCTGGAAGTGCTTGGGGTAGCCCTTCCACTCGATACGGTCGCCGTTGAGGCGGTGGGCGAAGAAATCCTTACCGGAGTTCGCCATCGACTGCGCCAGCGGGTAAGACACACCCGAAGAATAGATCGGGCCGGGCTCATAAGAGCGGGTGGAGGACAGGCACTTATACGCCAGCACCACCATTTGAGGTGCACGCTTCTTCAGGTAGCGTGCCGCGTCCAGTTCCCAGGGCTGCAGGATTGCGACAGAGTAGTTCTTGACCGCAAAATCGAGCTGCTGCTGGGTAATGGGCTTACCACCGTAGCGGACCCAGGCACCAAACTTGCCGGGTCCGCCCAAACGGGTGAGTTTATTCGCCATCGTACTCCGGGTCGAATTCGGGGGCGCGAGGAGGCAACTTGCCCAGCTCGCGGTAGATTGTGTTGTAGCGGTCCATGACCAGTCGCAGCTGGAAGAAGCTGACGATACGGTCGTAGGCGTTCACACAGTAGCGTTCGTAGATACTGGGCTCCTCCATGAGGGTGCGCAGCGCCGCCGCGAAGCCATGAATATCGCCGGGGATAGTCAAGATACCGCAGTTACCGATTTCGTGGCCATCGGGGGCGACCAGCACATCGTCGATGAGCTGGGACATACCGCCCACGTCGGTGCTGACCAGCGGGATGGACGCAGCCATCGCCTCGAGCGCCACAATCGGCTGACCCTCATTGTAGCTGGGCATGAGCAGCAGGTCGAAGCGGTCGAGCATCGCACGCACGTTCACGGTGCCGTGGAAGGTGATGTACTCGCCCATGTTGAGCTCTTCGATGGTGCGCAGGCACAGTTCGTAGTACTCGGGCAGGTGGTCCTTGGGGCCGAGCACGTCCAGGTGGAAGTTCACCAGACCCTGATCGCGCAGCACCGCGAGGGAGCGAATCAGGTCGGTCAGGCCCTTAATGGGCACCACGCGGGCGATGAACACGAAGCGCCACACGTGGCCGCGGCCCTCAGCGAGGATGCGGGCACGCGCCGCCTGGCGGGCGTAGTAGGCTTCCGCCACGGACTCGATGAGCATACCGTTGGGCAGAATGATTGCGCGGTCCTTCTCACCCTCGTTCATCTGGTCGATGGGCGCACCAATACCGCGTGCCTCTTCCAGAGCCTTGGGGTACAGGTAGGTTGCCATGTCGGCGCTGGGGTAGCAGAAGCGTCCCATTTCAACGAACCAGACGGACCAGGCACGCTCGTCGAGGGTGACCGGGCCCAGGCCGGGGTGCTCACGCTCCTCATTGAGGAAGGCGTAGTCGGTGGCGACGGGCTTCGCCATGTTGCGTTCGAGCTTGGTGTTCACGGTATCGCGAATGTACAGGTTGTGCTCGGTCAGCAGGAAGCTGGTGCCGTGGTCACGTGCGGCTGCGGCGGCGATGAGTGCCGCGTAGCCGGTGGTGTGGGCGTGGTAGACGCGGGCGTGCGGCATCCGCTCGTGCAGGATTGCAAAGAGGATGGAGACGAAGTCGCGCACCTTCCAGAAGAGCTCACCGAAGGGCACCTCGGAGAAGAAGCCCAGACCCGCAATCGCCTGCATGAACTCACGGGTTCCGAAGAGACCGAAGAGGTTGTAGCTGCGGGTTGCGGGGTTGATGCCCTCGTCGTAAAGCTTCCAGAGGGGGTTCACGTCGCCTGCAATGAGGGCGCTGAAGCCGTCCATGAGGCGCTGGGTGAGTGCCTGACGCTCCGCAAAGTTCATGCGCAGTGCGGAGGGGTCGCAGGCTTCCGCGAAGGCGTCGCGGTTAACTTCCAGGCTCAGGTACAGCACCTTGACCCACTTGACGTTCTCGGGCATGCCGTAGAGGTCTTCGTGGGGGGAGTTCTTATCCCAGGCGATGTGAATAATGCCGTAGGTCAGATCCGGGTTTTCGCAGACGATATCGTGCACCACCGCGGACACACCACCCTTGAGGTAGGGGTAGGTGGATTCCATGATGATGGCGACGTCAACGTCCGGGTATTCGGGGTCGTTGTAGTGGGGGCCGGGAGCCGGAAGCTGCAGCGGCGCGTAGTGGTTTCGGTACATCTGTTCAGTCATTGTCGTGTGTATCTTTCGCGGACCGTGCGGTTCTTACCAGGCGAGGGCTCGACGCCAGAAGAGGGAGTACTCGGGTGCTGCCCACGCCTGACGGTAGACGCGGTAGCATGCGAAGGCGAGCACTGTCTCGCCCACGATGATGGGCAGGTAGCCGGTCTCGTTGGGCAGGATCATGAAGGAGATGAAGAGCAGCACCAGGTGCGCTGCGGAGAGCAGCTGCACGGTGACGTACATGGTCATGTACTCGATCTGGTAAATCAGCAGTGCCACTGCAACGAAGAGGAACGCCACGACCAGGCCGGAGAGCGCCAGCGGGTAGGACTGCGGCAGGAAGATGAACATCAGGATGCCGGTGACGATAGCACTGGCGATGTAAATCAGCAGGGAGTTGCGGATAGCGTGGTTGGAGGTGCGCAGAGCCTTGGATGACTCCGCCTGAACACCCTTGTAGGGCAGGCGGTCGAAGATGGTCCACAGGTGCTGGATGCTTGCGTTGACGCGGTCTGCCTCCACCACGAAGAAGTAGTTGTAGGCGATAACGCAGGGGATCAGGCTCAGGTAGATTGCCACAACGTTGATTTCACCGCCGGTGACCAGGAAGAGCATGTACTTATCAGCCCAGATGATGGAGCCGGTGAAGAAGCCGCGCAGGGCGTCGAGCGCAATGTCCTTGAGCGGGATGCGCGCGAAGTGCAGCAGGTGCACCAGGTCCTTACCGAGGCTCACAAGCAGGATGAGCGAACCAACCAGCGGCGGCAGGAACCAGATGACGGGGTAGCAGTACAGGGCAAGAGTGTAGCCAAGCCACGCGATGAACCAGATGATGCGGTTCTTCGCGAGGTTCGGGATGACCAGCAGCTGCGCGAACGCAATGTTGAGAACGCCCAGGACGAAGAACGCACCGAATGCAGTCGGGCTCCAGTGAAGAACGAGGGCGACCGGAATTGCGAAGAGCAGCACCAGCGGCATGGTCATGAAGAAGAGGTAGAGCCAGTTGCGGGTGAACGCGGTCAGGTCGGTAATGTCCTGGAACTGCGGCTCGGACATGCGTGCGCGTACGGCTCGTGCTTCGGCACGCTTGAGCTGGTGTTCAAGGGTTTCAGCGTGAATACGCAGGCCTTCGCGGGCGTCTGCAATCTTCTTGTGCTCCATCTGGATAGCACGGTAAAGGGGCAGGCAGGCTGCCTGGCTGAGCCAAGGAACGGTAATGGACGCCGCCAGAATCACCTGGATCAGGGGTACACCATCGAGGTTGTACCGGTTAATGGTCGGGGTGACCATGGGGAAGACGGTGGTCAGCAGGGCGACCGGAGAGACGTAAAGCAGAAAGTTAATGAGGAGGCGCCATGCGCTGTTGCTTTTTTCCTCAGTACCGTGGTTGGTAGACAATCTTGCAGACTTTCAGTCGATAATCGTAAAGATTAGGGGCAGTGTGTTTGAACAGCACCGTGTGACGCGCCAGGGGAAAGAGTCGTCGTACCGAGAAGTGCCGGGTCCCCATGGCTTGCGCTGATGCCGCCGTGAATCAATATACGGCATATATCAACTAAAACCTTTGGTTTCCTTAACCCTCTACTTGATATTTGGAGGGATTTAGGACACACCCACATAATGCGCGTCACACAAGAATGCAAAACATCTAGTGAGAGCAATATTCTATGCAATATACGCGGGGTGCAACAACCTTGATTTGGGTGCTCCACGCGAGGTGCTGACGCGCTGGCACACCGGCACAAGGTTCACCCAACCAAGGATCCCCCGCACTACCTGTGCACGCACCATGTGTCCCTGCGCAAAAGCATCCCGGCCCCTCCCACCGGGAGGAAACCGGGATGCTCTAAGCGACCCTAACGGGCCTTAGCTATTTAGGATGCACTCGAGAGAGTACGCAGTGCCACGGACACTACAGCCAGACGCGGGTGACCGGTGACGTCCAGAGCGGCCTCGCCAATCTCCTTCAGGATGCGGTCGATGTTACCCACGCGGGTCGGGTGCTCTTCAATCCAGGTAGCCAGTGCCTTCTGCGCACCGTCCACGGTGGAGAAGTCACCCTTCGCGCCCTCTGCCACGGACAGTGCCAGACCTGCAGCGGTCTCGTAGAGGCTGCCGCGCAGTGCCTGACGTGCCAGAATCTCCCAGCGGTCGCTGCGGGGCAGGTCGGAGATGAGGCCGAGCAGTTCGTCCACCTTGAAGCGGTCGTAGGTTGCGAAGTAGACCGGTGCCAGCGAGGTTGCCTCGAAGTCGTGGTCGCGTGCCGAACGGATGACGTCCAGCAGGGCGTAGCCCTCGAAACCGCGAATCCAGATGACGATGAGTTCCTCGGGCAGGCCCCATGCCTCGCCTGCGTCGCGCTTTGCACGAACACGCTCGCGGGAGGTACCGGAGAGGTACTCGGGCAGGTTGTGGCGCATCTCGACGACGGAGCCGAAGGTCTCCAGCAGCTCAGAGATGCTGGTGCCAGCAACCACGCCACGCTCGGTGATGAACCAGCGGACAGCACGATCCAGAACGCGCTGGTTGTCGCGCAGAACGGTGAACCATGCATCCAGCGGGGTCTTCGGGGGCAGTTCGCGGTGCAGCTTAGCTGCGGTGCCCAGCTCGAAGAGCTCGCGAGCGACGATGAAGGCGCGTGCGACGGAATCGATACCGACGTTGAACTCCTCCATCACGCGGTATGCGAAGGTGATACCGCCGATGTTGACCAGCTCGTTAGCGACGCGGGTGCAGATGATCTCCTTACGCAGCGGGTGCGAGTCCAGGTGCTGACCGAAACGCTCGACCAGTGCTGCCGGGAAGTAGCTGCGCAGAACGCCTTCCAGGTAGGGGTCGTCCGCGAAGTCGGTCTGCTCCAGTGCGTGGGTGAGGTAAATCTTCACGTACGCAGCCAGGACGGACAGCTCGGGGCGGGTCAGGCGGTCGCCAGTGGTCTCCAGACGCTCGTCCAGCTCCTCGTCGGTGGGCAGGAACTCGACGGCGCGGTTCAGGCCGGCGTGCTCTTCCAGGTCGTGCATGAGGCGCTTGTACAGGTTGGTGCCCAGGAAGGAGCCGTGGAACTCACCCTGCAGCAGAACGTTCTGCTCAACGTTGGTCTCGAGGACCTTGCCGCCGACCTCGTCCTGCAGGGACTCGATGAAGGAAGCACGCTCTTCAACGGGCAGTTCGCCGCGTGCCACGAGGCGGTCCACCAGAATCTTGATGTTGACCTCACGGTCACTGGTTTCCACACCTGCGGAGTTGTCGATTGCGTCGGTGTTGAGGATAACGCCGTTGAGCGCAGCCTCAATACGACCCAGCTGGGTGAAGCCGAGGTTACCGCCTTCGCCAACAATCTTGGCGCGCAGGTCCTTGCCGTTGACGCGCAGTGCGTCGTTAGCCTTGTCGCCTACCTGTGCGTTGGTCTCGGTGGATGCCTTCACGTAGGTACCGATACCGCCGTTGTAGATCAGGTCGACCGGTGCCTTGAGGATTGCGGAAATCAGCTCGGTCGGTGCCAGCTCGGTGACGGACTCATCCAGGCCCAGAACCTCGCGCACCTCGGGGGTGATCTCGATGGACTTCAGACCGCGAGAGTACACGCCACCACCGGCGGAAATCAGGTCGCGGTTGTAGTCCTGCCAGGAGGAACGGGGCAGGTTGTACAGGCGCTGACGCTCGTCGAAGGACACTGCCGCGTTCGGGTTCGGGTCCAGGAAGATGTCGCGGTGGTCGAATGCTGCGACCAGGCGGGTTGCCTTGGAGCGGAGCAGACCGTTACCGAACACGTCACCGGACATGTCGCCAATGCCGACTGCGGTGAACTCTTCGGTCTGAGCGTCGTGGCCGAGCTCAGCGAAGTGACGCTTGACGGACTCCCATGCACCACGTGCGGTGATGCCCATAGCCTTGTGGTCGTAACCGACGGAGCCGCCGGATGCGAAGGCGTCGCCCAGCCAGAAGCCGCGCTCCAGGCTGATTGCGTTTGCGGTGTCGGAGAATGCTGCGGTGCCCTTATCCGCTGCAACCACCAGGTAGTAGTCGTCAGCGTCGCGTGCTACAACACCTTCGGGGCGGACAACGGTCTCGGAGCCGTCGGTGCCCACTGCGAGGTTGTCGGTGACATCCAGCAGGGAGCCGATGAAGACCTTGTAGGACTCGCGGCCCTCGGTGATCCATGCGTCACGATCCACTGCGGGGTCGGGCAGCTGCTTGGGGTAGAAGCCACCCTTCGCGCCGGTGGGGATAATGACGGCGTTCTTCACCATCTGGGCCTTGACCAGGCCGAGCACCTCGGTGCGGAAGTCGTCACGGCGATCCGACCAGCGCAGGCCACCACGTGCAACGCTACCGAAGCGCAGGTGAACACCCTCAACGCGCGGGGAGTAGACGAAAATCTCGAACTTGGGGCGGGGCAGGGGTGCGAAGTCGATCTCCTGCGGTGCCACCTTGAACGCGAGTGCGGGGCGGTCAGCAAGGTATGCGTTGGTGCGCAGGATAGCGCGGATAACCTTGCCGAGGGAGCGCAGGTAGCGGTCAGCGTCCAGGGTGGGGATCTGGTTCAGTTCCTCAACCAGGGCTGCTTCGATTTCGTCACGGCGTGCATTGCGCTGCTCATCGTTGAGACCGTTGTTCGGGTCGAAGCTGACCTCGAAGAACTCGACCAGGTGCTTGGTGATGGCCGGGTTAGCGAGCAGGGTGTTCGACATGAAGGACGGGGTGTAGCCCAGGCCCAGCTGAATCAGGTAGTGGTTCAGGGCACGGAACAGACGTACTTCCTGCCAGGTCAGGCCCTCAGCCAGGATCAGGCGGTCCAGGGTATCGGACTCGCGCTCACCGAGCAGGTAGGCGTTCAGGGCATCCTCGTACAGGGAAGCCACAGCGTTTGCGTCCACGCCCTCGGGGAATTCAACTCCGAAGTCGTAGAGGTAGCCGTAGTCTTCGCCGTCCTCAGGCTTGAACTCGTAGGGCTTCTGATCAACAACGACCAGACCCATATTCTGCATAACCGGCAGAAGCTCGGTGAGGGTGTGAGGTGCGGACAGGTAGGTCTTCAGTCGGGTGGTGTTGGCTTCGCCGGCTTCAACCTTGATTGCGGCGGGCTTCTGGCCCGAGAGAGATTCAAGAATCACGATATCCTCGATTGCTTGTTCTACTGTGTAATCGGCTCGGTAGGCTGCGCTAGTCGCATCTGCCCAGGCTGATGCGAGTCGGCGGCCTGCCGCTCCGGGTTTCCATGCCTCAATAGCAGCTGCGGTTGCTTCCACCCAGGAGCGGGCGGCTTCTTGCAGTCGCTTTTCGAGAGCTTGATGATCCGTCTTCGGCACATCGTTGGGGTTGGTGAGCCGAATGCGGAAAAATAGACGCGCCAACGATGAGGAGGACAGGTACACCTCATGGTCGATGGCACTAAGATCAAATTCCTGTTGGAACACCCTCTGGATACGGGAGCACACGTTCGTGTTGTAACGATCCCGAGGCAGGTACACCACGGCGGAAATAAACCGGTTGAACCGGTCAGCGCGCAGGAACAGGCGGGTCTTGCGGCGCTCCTCCAGGCCCATGATGCCGCCGAACGTATCGGTCAGATCATTAGCGGAAGCGTGCAGCAGCTCCAGGCGCGGGTAATCCTCCAAGGCACCCAGAAGCGCCTTGTCAGAGTAAGAACCGGGGTGGTAGCCAAGGCGGCGGCGCACCATCGCGATACGCTCACGCACCAGCGGAGTCTCAATAGCGGGCAGTGCGTACGCCTGGCGGGTGAACAGACCCAGAATGACGTACTCACCAATCACGCGGCCGTTCAGGTCGAAGCGGCGCACACCAATGTAGTCCAGGTAGTCGTTCCGTGCGACAGTGGAGCGGGAATTCGCCTTCGTGATGTACAGGGGGCGCGGGAACAGGGCACGCTCCAGGGTCTCACCCGAAAGGGGGATGCGGCTCCTACCCTCCGTGGTGCGCAGAATACCGAGCGCCGAACCGGGGCGGTCCACCAGAGAAATAGCGCCGGAGGTGCCGTCCAGCACACGCTCCTTAACACCCATGAACACGAAGTTGCCGCGGGCCAGCCAGCGCAGGAAGTCCTGTGCCACCTCCACACGGGATGCAGGCTCCACACCGCGCGGGTTGGCGGCGTAGGATTCCTCACCATGACCCAGGGTTGCGCCGCGCAGGTCGTACATGGACTGCGCCAGGTCGAAAACGCGGGCGACCATGGCATCCAGGTCGGTGTGGCAGGCGCGAACGTCAGCGAGGACGCGCTCAACTTCCTTCTCGCAGCGGCGCTGCTCTTCCTCAGTGAGGTAGCGGGTCAGGCGAACCGCAATCCAGGATTCAATAGCGACAGTGGTACCCGCCGGGGCGTTCTCGCTGAGCTTGAGGGAGGGCACGCCAAGGGTGGCGGTATCACCGCTGGCAAGGTTGCCGCGCATGCCGGTGCCGCGCAGGCTCAGGAGGGTACCGTCCGGGCCGCGTTCAGCGAGGAAGGTAGGGTGAAGAATGGTGACGAAACCACCAAAGTGCGTGGCAAGGCATGCGGTCAGGGAGCTGACGATGTGCGGCATGTCGTCGGTCGCGACGTACAGGGTGGTGTTGTACTCGTCGTTGCGTGCGGCAACGACAGGGGTCTTGGGCAGGCGGATTTGAGCCAGCGCACGGTGGGTGCGAGCCAAATCCTCTAACTCTGCCGGGGTGAACTCTTCACGCTCATCTTCGGGGCTGTTCAGGAAATACTGCTCGACCCATGCATCGGCGCCAGCGAAGTGTGCCATAGCCTTGTCAGTCATTGACAATCTATCCTCCGAATATCGGTATCACTTCACTGTGACGGTGTCTGTGTGGTCTCATGTGCGCGCCGTGGCGCGCGAGCACTTATACCAAGCTTATACCTTCGAGGTGTTTCTGTCAGACATATCGCTCTTGTGGGCGTAGAAATTATTTTTATCTTCTTCCCAACTCCAGCGCGCATTTGGTACGGGTTCAAGAAAGTAGGTGCATCTTACGAGGCGGACACGTACAGTGAAACTATGAGTTTGCGTACTGAATCTTTCCTGGTGGGCCTCATTGGTGACGGCATCACCTCCTCCCTGACCCCTCCCATGCATGAGGCGGAGGCGGACGCGCACGGGGTGCGCTACCTGTACCGCCCCGTCGACCTGGACGCCCTGAACCTGGATGGCGCCTCCGCCCCGGCGCTTCTGGATGCGGCGGCGCTACTCGGCTTCAACGCTTTCAACATCACGCACCCGTGCAAGCAGTCGGTCATGGAGCACCTGCACGAGCTTTCGGATGCGGCACGCGCCCTGGGCGCGGTCAATTGCGTAGTGATTGGCGAGGACGGCAGCTTCTACGGCGACAACACGGACTACTCCGGGTTCATTGCGGGATTGAAGCGCGGCCTGCCGCAGGTGGCGGAGAACCCGGCGCGCCTGGAGCACGTGGTGCAGCTGGGTGCTGGCGGTGCCGGTAGCGCCACGGCGTACGCGCTGTGCCGCCTGGGGGTGCGCCGTCTGAGTCTCTTTGAGCGTGACGCGGCGAAGGCGCAGGAGCTTGCGGAGCAGCTGGGCGGGCTCTTCCCGCAGACCCGGGTCGAGGTGCTGAGCGACGATGAGCGCTTGATTGAAGCTCTACTACAAGCTCAGGGTTTAGTGAACGCAACCCCGGTGGGTATGCACGTGCATCCGGGTATGCCGTTGAGCGAGTCGGCGCTGAACGCCGGGGTGTTGCGTGAGGGCCTATGGGTTGCGGATGTCATCTACCTGCCGCAACAGACGCAGCTGGTGCGCGCGGCGCGTGCCGCCGGGTGCGAGGTGCTGACGGGCGGCTACATGGCGGTGGGTCAGGCAGTGGATGCGTTCCGTCTCTTCACCGGATTGGAACCGAACGCTGAGCGTATGGCGGCGCATTTTGAGGCGCTGATTGCAGCTCAGCAGGGGGCTTAGAAGGTTAAACACGCAGGTGGGGTTGGATAGATATCTATCCAACCCCACCTGTATTTATTCTATATTCGGAATATATTCTGTGGGCTATGCATCCAGCTCAGCCAGGGACTTCTTGTACCCTTCACGAGCCGTCAGCGCACCCAACGCCACGAGCACACACATGGCAACCGTGAACATGGCGGGCAGCACCGCGTTATGCAGGTCGGCACCGGCGAGGCTCGTCGCCACGGCGGGCGCCACGCCTCCAGAAATTGCGAAGCCAATCTGGGTACCCAGCGCCAGGCCGGTCACGCGCACGCGGGTCGGGAACATCTCCGCATAGAAGGCGGGCCACACGCCGTTCGCCATGGAGTACAGCGCACCGTGCATGAGCACGCCGTAGGTGAAGATACCCACCCAGTTGCCCTCGGTAATCGCGCCGAGGTACGGGAACATCACCAGGGACGATGCAACCGCACCGGTAATGAACACGGGCTTACGACCGATCCGGTCGGCAAGCATGGCGGCGAGCGGAATCGCAATCAGGCCGAGGGTGTTGGAGGCGACCGGCACCAGCAGCATAGTGCTGCGGTCAAGGCCGTAACCCTTGGTGGCGAAGGAAAGCGCGAAGGTCGTGAAGACCATGTTCACGGTGTTGACCATGGCGCATACGGCAATGGTGAGCACGGCGCGCTTGTGGTGCTTGAAGACCAGCATGAGCGGGGATTCGGTGAGCTTTTCGCGCTGCAGGTATGCGGGCGGCTCGGAGAGGGTGCGGCGAATCAGCCAGGCGGTCACCACCACGAAGGCGGAGAGCCAGAAGGGTACGCGCCAGCCCCAACTGAGCAGGTGCTCGTCCGGCAGAGCGGCGAAGGGAATGAACACGGCGGTTGCCAGCAGCGAGCCGAACTGGGTGCCCTGCAGGGTCCAGCTGGTCGTGAAAGCGCGCTGATGCTCGTTGGCGTGCTCCAGGGAGATGGAGATGGAGCTTGCCTGCTCACCGGCGGCGGAGAGGCCCTGAATCATGCGGCAGATGACCAGCAGGGTGGGGGCGAGGATACCCGCCTCGCTGTAGGTCGGCAGGCAACCGATTGCGAAGGTGGCAAAGCCCATCAGGAAGAGCGTGAGCATCAGGACGAATCGGCGGCCGTAGCGGTCACCGAGGGGTCCAACGATCATGGCGCCGAAGGGACGCACAACGTAGGCAACGCCCACAACCACCATGGACTTGAGGATGCCGATGGCGGCGGTGTCTTCGGGGAAGAAGATGCGGTTGAGCACGATTGCGGCGGCGGTGCCGTAGACGGCGAAGTCGTAGTATTCGAGGGCGGAGCCTATCCAGCTGGCGAGGGCGGCTCGTCGTGGTGATCGGGCGGGCGCGTCGGTGCGTCGGCTCATGGGTGGCTCCTTCGGTGCTATACCCGTTGGGAGGGGCGGGGCCGCGGTGTGGGCGGCCCGTGCGGTTTGTCATTGTGTCCTTCCAGTGTAGGGAGCACCCCGCCTGTTTTCCATAGGGTTACCTAAGTTCCCAGGGTTTGAAGTAGGTAGAAACACGGAGACCGAGTGAACAATAAAGAAATTTGTAATTTCAAAAATACGCGACAGGACTTTCGCACCCCAACCCACGTAAAGTGAATATCACCTCGGCAGGAGTGTGCCTACCGAGCAGTCACGCCGACCAAGATAAAGCTGGTCGGCGTTTTTAGTGTCCAATTCATTTGCGGTAGCCCCGAACTATTGACTTCCCGGGAGGTTCATAGTGCGGGGCTACTGCCTTTCCGAAAGGATTTTATTATGTCCAAGATTGATCAGGCGATTGCATGGATGGAGCAGCGTAAGGGCAAGGTGACCTATTCGATGAATTATCGAACTGGCCCGCATTCTTACGATTGTTCTTCGGCTGTCTATTCGGCCCTACATGAGGCGGGACTTCTTCCGAAGAGTACGGGACTTGGTAGTACAGAGTCTCTGTTTAATGATTTGGAGAAGTACGGTTGGACTCAGGTTCGACCGGATGCATCGGGTAATTACCCGGCACGACGTGGCGACGTGTTTATTTGGGGTAAGCGCGGACAGAGTTATGGCGCTGCCGGTCATACTGGCATTTTCTATGATGACCACGACACGATTATCCACTGCAACGCTGGCCATAATGGTATTTCCATCAATCCACACGACACGATTTGGTCGTACAACGGTGGTCCCGCAATCACGATTTATCGTCCCCCGGCAGAAGTAAACGAAGAAGAGGTTATCTATCGAGCAGTTAAGAATGCAATGAATGCAATTTTTGATGAGCCTTTTGTTCGCCAGGGCGACCTCGCTAAAGCGCGATACGGTAATTCAACCATTGGCCTACGTGCCGTAGTTTATTGGTTTGATACTTCTATGATCCGCCTGGAGACCAGTCTGAAGGAGCTGGAGAATGCAATCCGAGCTCTCTAATGCATAGAGCCTCATAGATATATAACTATCAAAACTTGTTTTGGGTAGGGTCTATGGACCCTACCCAAAACAAGTTAAATTCCCATATATAACACACTCAACTATCAGCATATTTTCACTTAGTGAATTATTTGAGCAAAAATAAACTTCTATGAGTTGACTTTCAATTAAATACAAAAAATATTTATTAAATGTTACCCCCCCCCCATGATGAATATTAAAGACTAATTTACGTCTTTTATAAACATCGGATTAATCTTCTGCTAGGTTTTGATTCCAAGGAGGACTCATGAAGTACCCATCTCGGCTATGCAAAGGATGCCACGAGCCGACAGACACATATCGCACTGGTTGCCGCACATGCCAAGCGCGGCATAGGGCGATACGCCTCCACAAGAATCCCCGCATATCATCAGGGCAACCTATTTGTCCTAGATGTTGGAGAACCGCTGGCATCTCTCTTCCAGCCTGTAGTATCCAACCTGAAAATTACGGACAACGCATCGCAATAGAGAATCAGTGGAATCCCATATATTCCATCTGCCGTGCATGTATCCACGCACCAGAGGGTACCGTACCTCTTGATTCACCGCGGGTCTATCTTCCTGTCAACCCTCGAGCTCGACGAACTTCAAAGCAGCGAATTTACCCTTCGCGAGCAAATCCGGTTCTTTTTCTTGCGCTTTCTCATTGCACGCGTTGCGAGAAACCAATAGATGCGGATTCTCGACATGCCGGGCATCCCTTATGCCGCAAGCACTACCGGCAAATGAAGCAACAGAATGCGCACCAGGATACTGAAGCTCCAATCGGCAAGAAGAGCGGACAGGATGAATGGGCCGTTCATGATGCTGGTTTAGCATCATTCCTACGCGCACGGAGAAAACGCCTGTCACATGCTTCAACTTCCCTGCCAAGAAGCAGAAGCAGAGCAACCCTTTGTAGAGCCAACACTATGGTTCACACACCTTCCGCACTGTAGCGGATATCAATAATTCACTCATTTAGCAGAGAGGCTACATCATATGGCTACCATTTCGTCTGGCGAGCAACTGCAGCAGCATCTAATCGCTCTAACTGTGGGCACGCCAGTGAAGGACGCAGACCGTCAGTGTCTACATCGCACAAAGTTCCGTATTCCACGCCATCAGGCATTACTGGATGAGCTGGCAGATTATGTAGCCGGTGGTTCACGTACCGGAGGAGCATCCAGCACCAGCCGTTTTGGATGTCGTATACCTATTTCTGCTAATGCATTAGAAATTCAAGAGTCTATTCGTTCCGTTGTAATGTCCTCATTCCCAGGTGCACCGCTGAAAAATCAGGTTTCTGCGTGGATTCGCAATCACCTACATCAGGAGCTTCATGATGAGGCGTTAGCAACGACGACCAGTTGGATTCGGGCCATCGTCGCGTTGCGCCATCCCAGTCATGATTTGCAGGGATTTTGTCCTAACTGCGGGGAGCAGGAAGTCATGAAAACAAGCTGCGACGGCTCAACATCAATACGCCGATCTGCACTGTATTACACCGCTGAAAGGGCATCTTGTCGTTCTTGCTCTGCTATGTGGGAAGGGTTAGAAGGTATGAAGGCCTTAGCCCTATTACTTCATAGCCAGGACTGATACCGTCCGTATTAAACTTCTGCCTGTGAAAATAGGTAACCGTTCCAGTAGGATTACATCATTTTCCCAGGCAGATAAAGCTACCGCAGGAAGCTGTTCTTTATCTGCTGTAGTTCACCCCGTCAGGTTTATCCTGGCGGGGTTTTCTGTTAAACCGCAGCTATCATAGCTGCCCAACCGCCAAGGAGATTATCATGGCACCTATTTCTGAAAATACTGCATACCAGGCAGCTCATCGAGCTCTGACTGATGTGTATGATGCGCCTTTTGTGCGTGAAGGCGACCCTGCCGTACAGCGCTTCGGCCAGGCAAAAGTCAGCACTCGAGCTATCGTGGAATGGTTCGATGAGAATATGCTACGTCTTCACAAGCAAATTGCAGATTTGGAGAACCTTGTGAAGTCGAAGCGTCGTGCTTAGGCATCGTCCGGGGTGGCGTAAGCAACTCTATGCAGTGATTCCAGCAGCCACTGCTGTTCTACAAACCTACGGCATTCTATCGCAGGAGCAGGCTAGTGTGTGGGCTGGTCTCGCGATAGCCCTTTGGGGGTTGTGGATGGCATGGGTGAATACTGACCACAGTAGATGCCCTCCTACGCGACGGATGAAGCATCCAGCCGATTCACCACAGCATAAGGTTACTTTGTATAACCCGGAGACCTAGAGGTTCTTCACTCTACTAGAAATGAGGGGTTGAGCATAACTACTCGTTTGCTCAACCCCTCATCATTTATTTATTAAATATTCTCCAGCTCAGCATTGCCGCTATTCGACACAGAACGCGCCTGCCACACCATCGCACCCAAATGTACTAGCAGGCCAAGAATCGGCCCCACATACAGGGCAAGAAGAGTGCGAGTCAGAAGAGGCAACGGCGACACCGCCACCACACAAGCAACTACAGCCGCCAGCACCCAACCAGCCACATACGACCGGTGCATATTCAACGCAATCACCAGCGACCCCGACAACACCAGAAGCGCCAGGAAAGCAGAAGCAAACACCAAAAGCGCAAGCACCGGAGAAGTCACCACATGGACGTACGCTCCAACCTCTGAAGGCTTCGGCGGGTAAAGCAGACCAAACAGCCACGGGCCAAGCACATAAGCCGCCGCAGCGCCCACAAGACCCACGCCCAACAGCGCACCAGCAGGCTTCGCAAAAGCACGCAACGGATGGTTCTGTTGCTTCAAGAAAGCAGACACCGCCACGCCCTGAAAAGCCTGCAAAGGAATCATAATCGGCGAGCGCGTAATCGAAATCGCCAGAATCAGAACCGCCAAAATAACCTGCTGTAGCGGGTCGTTTGAATCGATGCTAACGTTCAGCAGAAGCGGCAAGCCCATCATAAGAACCGCGTTAGCAGTCGACGACCCCATCGACAGCGTGTAGTTATACAGCAGACGGCCCGAGGAAACATCCGCACGAGAGCTAAAAACTCGCCGAGCTTCTGGAAGCAGAAGCACCATCAGCAGCCACAGAAGTACCGGAGAAACCGTTGCGGCTTCAAGACCGATTAGATGTGCAGAGACCAGACCGACCGCACAGATAGCTACGATACGCCAAATAGCGTCGAACCCCGACACACTCGCGAAGAGGTACCAGCTTTCCTGGCCAGCAGACGCACCATAGAGAGTCATGTGCATGGCGTAGAGGGCCACACCGGCGCTCAGGAGCAGCACACCGCTAAACCCGCTCAAAGGAATCTGGGCAGGAGCCCACAGAGGGCTCGTCACTAAGGTCAACCCGCCCACAATAAGACCCACCAGAGCACCCACGGGGGCAATACGTGCACCAGTTTTACCGTCGCGGCGTGCAGTGCCCACAGCGCGGGTAGCTTCCTGCTGGATACCTACCACCACACCGTAGAGGGCAAAAAGAAGCGACCAGAAGAGAAGGAACTCCGTCAGGCTTTCGCCCTCCAGAAACCGTTTCACTACAACGGTAATTCCTAGAGAAGATAGTGCAGCTAAACCGGACGATCCCAAAATTGCCATCGAATGACCACGAGTCATTTTCTTCGGCTGGGACTCTGCCGATGATTCCACGCTATCTCCGTTCTCTACTGGTCGCACCTATAAGATTGAAGTCTTTACTTTACGATGTGCTCGGCAAGGTTCTTAACACCCTGCCACTTCTTCGCCAGGGCTGCCTTCGGCAGCAGAGTGAGCGCGTGAGCACGCGAAGAGAAGCGAATACGAGCCACGCGGGCAGCCTTCGTCCAACCCAGGGCAGTCATCTCATCAGCAATGGTGTTCATGTAACGGCGCTCCTCATCAAAGCGGGTACCCTCCAGGGCACGCCAAGACGAGTCAGAACCACCGTGACGGCGGTACATGAACGCAACCTGCGGGTCGTAGTACAGGGAGCCGCCACGCATCGTAATGTCGAGGATCAGCGCCATATCCTGCACAACGTTCAGGCCCTCACGGAAGCCGGTGCCCACGATAGCGTCCTTACGCCAACCCAAGGACGGGAAGTAGAACCACGCGCCGCGCAGCAGGGAGGTAGCCAGCTCCTCACCCTGCAGAACAGCCTCACCCTTGGGACGGTAGAACGCCTTAGTCTGCTCCACCAGAGTGTTCGACAGGCCGTTGTTCTCATCAATGACGACCACGCCGGGCTGGAAAATGGACGCCTCGGGGTGCTTAGCCGCCGCATCCACGAGCCACTGCACATAGTTGGGGAGCATGACGTCATCAGCACCCATGACGGTGACCAGCTCGTTCTCCACGAAGGTCAGGCACTTGCGGTAGTTCGCGTTCGCACCCAGGTTGGTTTCATTACGCATGTAGGTGATGCGCTCATCCTTCAGCGACTCGAACCAGCCGGGAATCGAGTCGTCCGGGTAGCCGTCATCAACAACAATCATGCGCCAGTCCGGGTTGGTCTGACCGACCACAGACAGCACAGCCTGCTTCATCATGGCGACGTCGCCGTAGTAGGGGAACAGAATATCAACGGTCATGAGGTATTACTCCAAGCTCAAACGTGTAGAAACGTATAAAAATCAGGGGCTTTAGGGCTTCTTCTGCTCTCGCTCCGTAGCGCGGGAAGCGCCCTGCGGCTGACGCTGAAGAGCCTTCAAAATCGCAACTTCTTCAGCGAGGGTACGCATATCATCCGTAATCTTCGAGATAGCCAGGGTCAAGTGCAAGCTAATACCCATCAGCATAATAATCGCCAGTAGGAACAGCAGGTTGACCGGGGTCTCAATACCCACCAGACGCGAGAGGGCATCCAAAAGCTTCGGGAAAAGCGCTAGCACAATCATGATGACGCCAACAATAAGCCACAGTGCAGCGTACTTTTCCTTCATCTTCTGGTTGCGTACCTGTGCCAGAACGAGAACCTCCATCACCACCACGATGAGAAGGAAAAAAATATTTGCGCTCATTTACTTAGACCCCACATTCGTTTTCTGGCGAGTCATCGACATGCCAAACGAGAAGAAAGAACGAACCAGGTACACCGCAGACTTCCACGGGCTCGAAGAAGGAGTACCACCCTGACGCTCACGCATCTCAACCGGCACCTGCTTAACAGTCAAGCCAGAACGAATCGCCATCACGCAGGCATCAATACAGTCACCCAGATACTCAGCAGGTAGATGCTCGCAATACTGCTCAATCGCCTTGCGGTCTGCCGCACGGAAGCCGGAGGTGGCGTCGGTGAACTTCTCGCCTGAAATCATCGTAAACATACGGGCCAGAACCACCATCGCCCACTTACGCGGACCAGACACCTTATAGTTCGTCGCCTCAGCAAAGCGGGAACCGATCGAGATGTTGACATCCTCCAGGCCAGCAAGCACAGTGCGGATACCCTTCGGATCATGCTGACCATCGGCATCAACCTGAATTGCGCGATCATAACCGGCCTGGCGAGCATACTTGTAACCGGTCCGCAAAGCGCCACCGATACCCATGTTGTAGGGAAGATCAATCACGAAAGCGCCAGCAGCGCGCGCAATCTCAGAGGTGCGGTCGGTGGACCCATCATTGACGACCACCAGGTCGACCTCAGGCATCATGCGGAAAAGTTCCTCAATCGTCCCGCCAATCACCTCCTCCTCGTTCCATGCTGGCATGATAATGAGTGTTCGAGGAGTCTGCGAAAGTACCTCAGAGTTCATGCAGTGCTTATACCTTCCTGCTTTCGTGTATGTGTATGTCGGCATACACTGCGGGCATACCAAATTCCATCTTATCAGTACAGACGGTACAGGTTTAAAGGATAACGAAGGGGCGACGCCATACACGCCGCCCCCCAATTATTTAAACCTACACCCGCGAGGATAGAAATCCTATGCTAAGAGTTATCACACGCGGTGATACGGTACAGAACAATAGGGCCCGAAGAATATACCGGTGTCATCAAATCAGTGGCGCTAGCCTCCACCAGAGCATCGTAATTCTTCTGGGCACCAGGGCCGAAGTTCAGCTGGTTCTCCATATGTACGTACCAATAAGCACGGTATTGCTTTACCTCACGACACACCTCGGGGTTCGTGGCGGCATCCTTCAAATCATTGATGATTGCCGCGTACTTCGGAGAGGTCTGGAACTCAAAGTGGTAACTGGTCAAGTGACGATCAGCCAGTGCGTATATAAAGGGGCTTCCGTCCCAGGGATTATTCACAATAGTGTCACTCTTGGGAACAATCTTCGGAATCTCATTAATGACGTTCAACTCATCCTGGGTCACAACCACAGAAGACGGCGTTACCCGATATTCCTTCGACACAGCCAACGTTGTCTCCTGCACCGAAGGAACACGCGAAGTCAGACCGGCAAGAACCAAAACCAACACCGCGGCAACACCCATTCCGGCCGTCGCCACATTCAGACGCGCCGTACGTGGAACGCGACGGACTATCCAGGTGAGCAGCCCCTCCACGAAACCACCCAATCCAATACCAGCCAGAACTGCTGAGGGGAATACGATTAGCGCCGCCAAGCGGAAGTGGTCAGTGTACCAGGGGCCCACCATCAGCAAACGGAAGTCACCGCGCGGCACAGTAGCCGCAATAATCCACAGGTAACCAATCAGTGCCCAGCTAGCAATCAGCCACAGGTTACGGCGCTTGTATAGCAGATACCCGACACCCCATAACGCCAGGAAACCCACTACATGAGAAGGATTGAAAGTATCACCCAGCTGATTACCATTCTCCAGGCCCAGGAAAAGGAACTGATAAAGAGCATCACCTTCGCTCAAGATGGGGAACCACGAACTACTAGCCGCGTTATCGGGGCGTAGCACTACCCAAGCACCCACGCATCCGATTGATATACCTACCAGCAGAAGGCTACCCATTTGCTTCTGCCGCGAGGTCAACTCGTGCGAGCGCACTACTTGTACCACACCAGCTAGCAACATCGGTAGAGCAAAGACCACGGCGGACACCACAGCATTCGGATGTACGAGCGCTAGACCCGCGATGCTCACCAGGGCTGATAGCCCCAGAGAGAGTAGAACCGAGAACTCGCGACGTAACAGAGCTTGAACCAAATGCGCCATTAATGCCACAAACGTAGGTAGCAGAGCGTACCCTAGAAGGTTCGGGAAGAGAACACCCCAACGCAGGAGGAGACCGGGAAACGCTGCAAAACCACCAATTATTGCAGGGATGGCAAGCGCCTGGAGGCGGCGAAGCTTCGGAATGCTCAAGCTGAACGCTACCAGCGAGCAAGGCCACACGAAACTTGCTGTCAGAAGCACCGTCACAATCGTTGCCGTCGCAATGCTAGTGCCAGTCGTACTGTAAATCAGCGATACAAAGTCGTGCCAGCCCGCCGGGTAGAAGGTAGGCTCCTGGTCCGCTGCACTCACAGCACCCATCGTCAGGCTGGAAGCGTCGCCGTGCTCCTGAATCCAGCGGATTGCATTCATATGGAATGAGTTATCCAGGCTCTGCGAGAACGCCTCAGGCCCGTAGACCATGTCCTCGGTCATGTGCAGCACCAGGAATCCGCCTAACACAGCACCCACCACCGGCCATGCCACAGGAACATCATTACCCGGCCACGAGGCAGACGCCAGAGCAGGCCAACGGCGACCCACCAGCCACATGAGACCAGCAGCCGCAGCCACCATCACGGCAGCGACCGGCACAAAAGAAATCAGGCTCCACGGAATGCCGGTCTTACCCAGCACAATCGCAGAGACAGCCACCAGGGCAAAAGTCAGCAGCGGCGCATAAAAAACGCGCAGACGTGCAGGAACACGCAACGCCCAGCCCATCGCATAGCCGGGGCCGAAAGCCAACACGACCGCAAAAAGTAGCAGCGGAATAGTTGCCAACCAGCTCATTAACCCTCTTCTCCCCACAGTTCACGCACCGAAAAACCCCTCAAATACGGGGCGCGGCGCGCTTTCGAGTACCTAGCAAGGATACCCCAGAGGCTTCTTTAACCCGGCGAAACCCCGCAGAAGAGAGAGGGACAGCACCCACAACCCGCCGTTCGGAACCTTTCACCGGGAACCCTATGGGACACCACCGGCACACCCCCAAACGGCGAAGAATATGACGTAATATTTCACACCCTACGTCATGAAAGGTGCACCTAAGAAACATAGGGCAATAAATAAGGTGTTCACCACCCTTTAGCTTTACCCTGAAACATATCTCCCCTTAACAAAGGGTCGCCCAACGCATACACATCTGGACGAACCCTCAAACGCAGCCGCAGAAGAAAGGGTCGATCATGACCGAAACCATTGCAGCACAGGCACCCATCGCCGACACCTCCGAGCAGTTCAAGCTCGCCTTCGGACACCAGCCCGCCGGCGTCGCCATCATCACCGCAACCGACGAAAACGGCGAACCCGCAGGCTTCACCGCCTCCTCGCTGACCTCCGTCGCCGCAGAACCGCCGATTATCGCCTTCTCCCTCAAGGCAAACAGCGGCTCCGCAGCAAAGATCGCGGCTGCGTCCTCCTTCCTCGTGCACATGCTCGACGCTGAGAATGTGACCCTCGCGAAGAACTTCGCAACCCACGACTACCCCCGCTTCGACGACCCCAGCACCTGGGAATTCGTCCACACCGGCGAGCCCCTCGTCCACGGCGTACGCCGCGTACTGCGTGCAACCCCGCTCAGCCGCGTTGAGGCAGGCCCCGCACTCGTCTTCACCGCACAGGTTGAAGAGTTCATCCGCAACGACTGCGAAGGCACCCCGCTGGTCTACCACTCGCGTAACTTCCACGCGCTGGGCGACCACTCGAACGTGAACAACTACAGCATCTAACCCCGCACAGGGGTCACGGGGCGGTATTCGACGACCATGAGGCGACGAATACCGCCCCGCGGCGTACCCTGAACATAAAAGCGCACGCAGCACATGACAGCGCACAGCATTACATTGCAGAAGGAATAGTTATGACGGCTCAAACCACCCAGCCCGCATCCCTCCCCTGGCTCGAAAAGCTCATCGCGTTCCCCACCATCTCCGGAACCTCCAACCTGGAACTTATTGAGCTCATCGAAGCCGAATTTGCCCGCTACGGCTACAGCGGCGTGCGCACCTACAACGAGGACGGCACCCGCGCCAACCTGCTGGTCACCGTCCCTGCCGCTGACGGCACCACCCGAGGCGGCCTCATTCTCTCCGGCCACACGGACGTCGTACCCGTCGCCGGTCAGGCGTGGGACGCCGACCCCTTCACCCTGCGTGTGGAGGGTACCCGCGCCTACGGCCGCGGTGTCTGCGATATGAAGGGGTTCCTCGCCGTCGCGCTCTGGCTGCTGCCGCGCGTGGCTGAAGCGAAGCTGCGCACTCCCCTGCACTTCGCGTTCTCCTACGATGAGGAAATCGGTTGCATTGGTGCACCCTCCCTTATCGAGGAGTTCGTGGCGCGCGACCTCGCCCCCAACTACGCGATTGTTGGTGAGCCCTCCAGCATGCGCATTATCGACGCGCACAAGGGCGCACACCGCGGCCGCGTCACCTTCACCGGCGTGCCCAAGCACGGCTCCCTCGCCACCCACGGCGTGAACGCGGTTGCCGCAGCAGGCGAGTTCATCACCTTCTTCACCGACATGGCGGACCAGTGGGAAGAAGAAGGCCCGTTCGACGAGTCGTTCATCATTCCCCACTCCACCGGTAGCGTGAACCTGGCAACCGGCGGCCTGCAGTACAACATCGTCGCTGAGCAGGCGGTCGTAGAGTACGATGTGCGCACCCTGCCGCAGGTGACCACCGAGTCCTTCGTGGAGCGTATTGACCGCGAGCTTTCGGAGGTGATCCTGCCCAACCTGCAGGCACGCGCCGCACGCGCCGAAAAGCTGACCGGTGCAGAGCCCGGTAGCCTCACCTCCCGCGTGGGTGTGAAGCACGAACTGCTCGCAGCCGTGCCGGGTCTGGGTACCGAGGACGACGCACCCATCGTGCACCTCGCCCACGAGTGGCTGGGCACCAATGACGCACCACAGAAGGTCACCTATGGCACCGAGGCGGGCCAGTTCCAGCGCGCCGGCGTGCAGAGCATCATTTGCGGTCCCGGCGATATTGCCCAGGCGCACTCCCCGAACGAGTGGATTGAGCTGGAGCAGCTGAGCGAATGCGAGCGCTTCTTCGAGGCGATTCTCGACTGGGCGAGCGCCAAGTAGAAGCCGTGTAGCGGCCATGTAACAACCGTGTAGCGGCGTAACAGCCAGTCCACCGCGGTTCGCAAGAGCCGCAGTTAGAGCCGCATAAAAATTACAGAAACTGCCCGGGTACCCCGTGAGGTGCCCGGGCATTTTTATGCTGATGGCAAGTGGTGTGGGCGGGTGCTGATGGCGGGGGTGAGTGTTGGTTTGATCGCGGGTTTATTCGTGAGTTTCTCCATGGGTTCAACCGCGAGTTTATGGAATGAGTCCAAGGTGTGGACTATGACCGATTTTCCCCTCATTCGCCACATTTATTTTTAAACGAAAAACCCGAAAAACCGCTTATGTCTAAGGGTGAAATAACACAAAAGTATTGCCCTTCTAGGGCATTCAGGGTTCCATAGATGCCAAAGGTTTAAACACGCCACTCGGGCGGCATAACCCCACACAAAACCACACCTCCCTCACGCTCGGCACTGCGCACCCGACCGAATCCCGGTTTACCACCCGCAGTTCACTACCTGAAGGACACCCCGTGTACACCATCAGCCCCTACCTCGCCGAATTCCTCGGCACGCTCATCATGTGCACCATCGGCTGCGGCGTCATCGCCAACGTCGAACTTCGCCGATCCAAAGGCCACGGCGACAACTTCTTCACCATCGCCTTCGGTTGGGGCTTCGCCGTCACCTTCGGCGTCTACGCCTCCCACGCCTACTCCGGCGGCCACCTCAACCCCGCCGTGTCTATCGGCCTGGCAGCGTTCGGCGAGTTCTCCTGGGAGAAGGTCCCCGGCTACATCATCGCCCAGGTACTCGGCGCAATGGTCGGCGCCGGACTGGTCTACCTCAACTACCTGCCGCACTGGAAAGCAACCGCCGACAAGAAGATTAAGCTCGGCGTTTTCGGCACCGTCCCCGCTATTCACAACTACTTCACCAACGCCCTCTCCGAAATGATCGGCACGTTCATGCTGGTCTTCTCGGCACTGTACACCGGCGTGAACTTCAAGCCGTCCATCAGCGGCGGTGTGGAACTCTCTCTCAACCTCAACGACGTGCTCAAGCCCCTCGCCTTCGGCTTCATGGTCACCGTACTCGTGATCGGTCTGGGCGGTCAGACCGGCTACGCTCTGAACCCCGCCCGTGACTTCGGTCCGCGCCTCATGCACGCCCTGCTGCCCATCCACGATAAGGGCTCCTCGCGCTGGTTCTACGCGTGGGTTCCGATCTGCGGCCCGATTGCCGGCGGTTTCATGGGTGGCGCATTCTTCAAGCTCTACTACGAGGGTCAGGTCAGCCCGTGGCTGTTCGTCTCCAGCGCCCTGGCGATTGCGGTTCTGCTCTTCGCGTGGTGGGCTAATAGCCACCTGTACCGTGCACCCAGCTCCGAGGTTATCCCCGAGTTTGAGGATACCCACGCTACCGCGGCGGCACGCGCGGCAACCTACACGCCGACCGGCTCCATGCCGATTCTGCTCCCCGAAGAGGTGAAGGGCAACCGTAGCACCCGCGTCGTGAACCGGCTGACCGAGGACGAGTAGTCTTCCCACCCGAGAACTTCCCTGTCTAGGGTTTCATCGAGCCGGGTTTATCTGAATAGATTTATCCGGCGAGGTTTCATCTAAAAACAGCGAACCCCTCATTTTCATAACCTGCACAATATCGGTCAGGTTATGAAAATGAGGGGTTCGTTGCGTCTACCTCACGGAAGGCACATGGGGACTTTCAGAGGCTCCTACGCGGCGGCGGTAGCCATTGCCAGCGCCCGGTCATGCTTAGCCGCGCGACGCTTCTGAATCGCGCGCACCACCCAGATGCAGACCGCACCGAGAACCGCGCCAGCAGTGTTATTCACAATGTCATCCACATCGAAAGTGCGGTAGGTGAAGCCCGCCAGGCCCCAGTTACCGGTCAACTGGCTCAACTCAATGAAGCTCGACAGCGCGAAGCCACTCAGCGCCGTGGCGCGCAGACCCCAGCGCAGGCAGCCCGCAGTAAAGAAGCCCAAGGGGATAAACATGGCGATATTGAAGAAGAGCTGCGCATACACGGTCGTTGCGAAGCGGCGCAGACCCATGCCGGCAGTCAGATCCCACGCCTGCTGCCAGCTCCAGCCCACATAGAAACGCGGGTAGTACAGCTCGGGGTTCGTGACGCTATTGGAAGAGCCAATCGGGGTCAGCGTCAGAGAAAGAATAGAAGCAAGGAACAGCGCAAAGGACGCGGTCAACAGGTACTGGCGGATGCTGTGCGCTCGACCGGTCTTCTTGGTGCGCAGGCGCATACCAATAAATCCGATGATGGAGAGCGCGACAGTAAGCGCCGCAATCTCGATGGCGAAGGTGCCAATCATGTGTTTATTCAGTAGTTCCTGCATGCCGTGTGTTCCTTAGGTCGTGAGAGTGAGTTATATGAACTCCACCTGCATATATGCCTGTTCTAATATATATTCCCGGTGGTATATAGCGGGTTACCGTTCATACCCGCCGCATATCGTTCACCACCAGTGTAAAAGACCGCTCTATGGCTCACCCTAGGCGAAACTGTGAAAAAGCTGTACACGCACCCAAACACACCGTGAGAACCACCACAGCCGGCGCCGTCAGTACAGAACATCTGGCGGGAACACCGGCGCAATATACCGACCAAACAGCAGCACAAACAAGAGCGCACCCGCAATCGCTGCCACCATCGCACCCACAACCTGCACCAGCCACAGCATCAGGAACTTCACCATCTTGCCCTCAGAGCGGGCGGTCAGCGCCTCCACCATGGCGGTCGAGAAGGTCGTAAAACCACCCAGCAGACCGGTCGTAATCACCGTGCACCAGAACGCCACCTGATCCGTGGCGTTATAGTGCACCCCCAGCGCGCGAGGATTAGACACCGGCATAATCAGCAGGCCGTACAGGAACGAGCCCACCAGGTTAATCACGAACACCGGGCTAATAATCGACGACTCCGTACGCAGGCGAGGCGACATCGCCTTATCCAAGAAGAAACGGGTCATCGCACCCAAACCGCCGCACAGAAAAACCATCAGAGCGAAAAACATTAGCGGCCCTCCTCAACATCACGGGCGGGCACCAAGCGGGACGCCACAAAACGACCCGTCAGCATGCCAGCCGCGGCGGCAACCAAACCACCCACCAGCAGCACCGCCACAGCCAGCACCATATATTGAGCATGCACCGTATACGGCAGAAAAATCGTCTGCGCCAAAACCGCCGCAATCGACGAATACGTCGTATAGCCGCCCATCATGCCGGCACCAAAGAGCAGACGGAACGAATGAATCCGATCCTCGCCGTCACGGCGCGCGTAGGCGTTCCACACCATCGTCAGCAGGCCCAGCGTGAACGAACCCAGCAGGTTCGCCACCAGCACGCCGCCGGGAGTGTGCACGCGGCACAGCGCCCCCGTACCGCCTCCCAAAAAGACAAGAAAAGGGGCAGGCACACGGCTCAGAACGCCTCCTATCCACTGTCGGATACTCGCGCGGTTCTTCATCGCCGTACACCTGCCCTTTCGTCTCGTACTAGTCTTCAGAGTGCGCCGTAGCGCACAAACGCACACTAATACTTTACTCTGACCCGAGCTTGCTACCCGATTCGGCGGCAGCAGACTCACGCTCGTGCTGAATATTCTCGCTCATCTTCTCACTCAGGGCGGCGCCCTCAACATCCATATTCGGAGTGAGACGATCCAGCCACTTCGGCATCCACCACGCCTTATCGCCCAGCAGAGCCATAATCGCCGGGGTCAGCGTCATGCGCACAATGAACGCATCCACGAGCACGCCGAACGCCAAACCAAAGCCCATCGGGCGGATCATCGTCGAATCAGCAAAGATGAAGCCACCAAACACCGAAATCATAATGATCGCGGCAGCCACCACCACACGCACCGCATGGTTGTAACCGCTCACAATGGCGGTCGCCGCATCCTTGCCGTGCACGTACGCTTCACGCATGCCGGTCACCAAGAACATCTGGTAATCCATCGCAAGACCGAAAAGAATACCGATGAGCAGGGTCGGCAAGAAGGACAGCACCGGACCCGGGTGGTCCACGCCGAAGAGGGAGCTCATGAAGCCCAACTGGTAAATCGACACCACGGCACCGAAGCTCGCCAGCACCGAGAAGAGGAAGCCCACCGAGGCAACCAGCGGAACCATAATCGAACGGAACACCAGAATCAGCACCAGGAAGGACAGGCCCATCACCACGCCCAGGTACAGGGGTAGCTTCTGCGCGAGCACCTCGGAGACGTCAATATTGCCGCTGGTCTGACCCGCAATGCCGAGAGACACCTCAGAGCCCTGAACCGGAACGGTCACGGCTCGCAGCTCGTGGACGAGCTCTTCAGTCTCCACAGAACTTGCACTGTGGGCAGGAATCACCTGGAAAATCATCAGGGTACGGTCATCGGTCATACCGCCGGGAACCACAGCCTGCACGTTCGCGCCGCCGCGCTCCTTCACCGCAGAGACGATATCAATCTGTGCCTGCTGAGCCTGCTCCTCGCTCATGTTCGCAGGCGTGTGCGCGACCGCGACCAGCGGGGCGCTCATGCCCTCACCGAACTTGTCCTTGACCAGCGCATACGATTTGTACGCGGCGCTATCGGAGGGGTAGTTCGAAGCGTCCGGCAGGCCCAGGCGCATCTGAGACATGGGGGCGGCAACCGCCAGCAGCGCCAGCGTACCGGCCACCAGGGTCAGTAGCGGACGCGCCAGCACGAGGCGCAACCAGCCGTTCGGCTTCTCGGTGCGTTCGGCATCCTGCGCGCGGCGTTCCGCAATCTTCTGCGGGGTATCGATGGAAGCCCACAGCTTTTTCGACATGATCTTGGTACCCGCCAGGGACAGCACCGCCGGGGTGAGAGTCACCGCAATCAGGGCGGCAACAACCACGCAGAACGCGGCGGCATTACCCATCACGCCCAGGAAGGGAATACCGGTCACGTTCAGCGCCACAAGCGCAATAATCACGGTGCTCGCCGCAAAAATCACGGCGTTACCGCTCGTGCCATTCGCCAGGGCAATCGCCTGGACCTTCGGCATGCCGTCCAGCAGGTTCATGCGGTAGCGGTTCAGAATGAACAGCGAATAGTCGATACCGACCGCCAGACCAAGCATCAGACCCAGGGTGTAGGCGGTGGAGCTCATCTCCACGACGGACGAGAGGGAGAGCGTGCCGAGCACACCCACCACCACGCCCACCAGAGACATCAGAATCGGCAGGCCGGCAGCCACGAGGGTGCCGAGCATAACCATGAGCACGATGAAGGCGATGGCCATACCCGCAACCTCACCGGTGTGCGAGCCGCCGCCAAGCGCGGATTCACTCAGGTTCGCGTCGAACTGGACGGTCGCCCCGTGCAGGTTCGCCGACTCAATGTCGGACATGACCTTCTGCAATTCGGCGGACGGCACCTCGTAAATCTTCTTCTTAAACGAGACAGTCGCAATCACCGTGGACTGGTCCTCAGAGACCATACGGTAGCCGGAGGTGAAGTCGTAGAGCTTCTGCTGACGCTCCAGCTGCTCACGCTGTGCCGGCAGCTCACTCTCAGTCTTCTGAAGCTGGTTGCGCTGCTCGTCCAGCTTCTTCTTGCCCTCAGCCAGCTCATCCTTCTTGGAGGCGATTTCTGCGCGACCCGCGTCAACCTGCTTCTGGCTCTCGGTCAGGGTATCGCGCTGCTGATTGAGCGCGTTCTGCTGCTCGGTCAGCTGCGCCTGCTGGGCGTTGAGCTGCTCCATCATGGCAGCGGGTGAGCCTGCCGCCTCCGCCTGGGCGTAGCCGTCCTTCAGCTGTTCCTGCGCGTCATCCAGCTGCTTCTGCGCGGATGCGAGCTGCTCCTGACCAGCACTAATCTGTGCCTGCGAGTCGTCAAGCTTCTTCTCGTTGTCGGCAATCTGCTTCCTGCCGTCCTCAAGCTGCGAGGTGGCGGCGTTCAGTTGCTTTTTGCCGTCCTCGATCTGGGAGGGGGCGGCGTCAATCTTGGCGTGCGCCTCGTCGAGCTGGGTTTTCGCTTCTGCAAGCTTGGAGGTGGTGGTGAACGGGTCGGTGACCGCATCCACGGAGGGCACCTCGCTGGGCAGTGCGCTCAGTGCGGCGGAGAATGCCTGCTTCTGCTCTTCGGTGAGGGCGGTGCCGTCACCGGTGGTGAGAATGATCTGGCCGGAGCCGCGGTTGGCACTGGGGAAGCGTTGGGCGAGCTCGTCGGAGAGCTGCTGGGTCTGCGTTCCGGGCATGGTGAAGGTGTTGCTGAGCTTGCCGTGGAACGCGGTGTAGGCACCCGCTACACCGGCGACGATGAGTACCCAGGTGAGGATGACAGCCCCTGCGCGGCGGGCGGCAGCTTCACCGATGCGGTAGAGCCATGTAGCCATGATTCAGTCCTTTGAAGTTAAGTGAGTGAAGAGTTTGGGTGTTGGGTGCGTGTGAATACGGCGTGTGGTTTGCCCTGTACGGCGAACGCTGTGTCCTGTTTTTGGGCAAAAAACACCCCGCCCCGGGCACCTGCAGATGAGGTGCCCGAAGCGAGAGTGTTTGAGCGTTGACGCTATGGGGGCTTAGCTTGCGAATTCGCCCTGAACCAGACGGCCCAGGTAGTCGAGTGCTTCGAGGACACACTGGCGCATTGCTTCAATGGCGAGTGCTTCGGGGTGGGTGCCCTCGGGGGCTTCTGCTGCAACCTTGACCGTCATTTCTTCGGCGCGGGTGAGGTAGTAGTAGACGCCTTCACCGATGGTTTCGGCGAGGTTGGAGGCGAAGACTGCCACGCGCAGGTAGGGCAGGTCGGGGTATGCCGCGAGGTACCGTTCGAGGAAGATGTCGTAGGTGCGCTCGAGGATGACGTGCGAGTATTCTTCGAACTTCGCGGGGCTGTCCATTTCGAGGGCGTAGAGCAGGTGCGCGAAGGGTGCGATGTACTCTTCGAGGGTGTTGCTCTTGAAGACCTTGCGGGCGATGGAGAGCATTTCGGCTTCCATGCTTGCGTTTTCACCGGAGACGGTGAAGTCGCATTCTTCGAAGATGCGGTTGAAGTACTGGTTCATGCGGGTGACCAGTACGTCATCTACGGAGGCGAAGTGGTTGAAGATGGTGCGGCGGGAGACGCCTGCGCGTTCTGCGAGTGCTTCTGCGTTGAGGGCGCCGTAGCCGCCCTCGAGGATGAGGGATTCTGCTGCCTCAACGATTGCGATACGGTTCTCTGCCTTGCGGGCGGAACGCTTGTCCGCGATGTTTGCGGGGGATTCAACAAGATTAGCCATGCTTTTTACAATACGCGCATTGTTTCACTGGGGGTAACTATTTGGGGGTTAGATTCACCACATATTTGCACTCTAGGTAATAAACTTGAAGTGCAGATTTAATGTTTACTCAACAAGTAATTAAGCGTTTTAGCACCTCAAGGCGCTATAAACCCTCAAAAACACCGCGGGGGAGCAGAATGCGCACACAGCACACCCCACCCCCTCAAGCAGCCATTCACAGAATGGACACGCGCAACTCAGGCGGTAGACCAAGTACTGAACTAGGTGACAACGGAACTAGGCGACAGGCTGAAGACGCGCATCCAGGGGCAAGCGCACCGTAAAGACCGTATGTCCAGGCTGGCTCTGCACCTGAATCGAACCGCCGTGCGCCTGCACAATCGCCTGCACAATCGCCAGACCCAGACCAGTCGTTCCATCCGAACCGGAACGCGCCTTATCGGCACGGGTGAAGCGGTCAAAAATCTTCGGCAAGAAGTCCGGGGCAATACCCGGACCATTATCGGCCACGGTCACCACAGCTTCACGGCGTGCAGCATCCACCGACAGGCCCGCGGTCACGCGCGTACCCTCATCGGTGTGCTTGCGAGCATTCGAGAGCAAGTTCAGAATCACGCGCTGAATCTGGGAGCGATCGGCAACAACCTCAACCGGCTCGTCGGGCAGGTTCAGGTGCCATTCGTGGGTGCGCGCTGCCGCCTGCATGTCGGAGGTGCATTCAAGCACCAGCTCGGTCAGGTCAACCTGCTCCAGCTTGGGTTCGCGACCCTCGTCCAGGCGGGCAAGGGTCAGAAGATCCTCCACGAGGCGTGACATACGTTCGGTCTGCGAATCAATACGCGCCAGGGAGGACTGGCCGGATTCGCTGAGCGGCTCGGTCCAGCGGAGCATATCGGAGTACCCCTTAATGGCGGCAAGGGGCGTGCGCAGCTCGTGGGAGGCGTCCGCAATAAAGGCGCGAATCTGGTGTTCGGTGCGTTCGCGCACCTCCAGGGCGGAGTTCACGTTATCGAGCAGCTGATTGAGGGCGTAGCCTACGGCACCGACTTCAGTGCGCGGGTCGGAATCTTTCGGATCCACGCGCACCGCCGAGGAGATGGTGTGCTCTTCCAGGTCCAGGTGCGCCACATCGGTTGCCACCGCGGAGACTCGCTCCAGGGGCTTCATGGTGCCACGAATAATGTAGGAGCCCGCCACGCCGGCGCCGACCATCACGGCGATGGAACCGAGGGCTACCACAATCACGAAGATGGTGAGGGTCTGCTGTACATTGGCGAGCGGAATACCAACCACCTGGGCGTCAGCGCTGCTATTAGCCTTCGGGGTGATTTTGATGAGGTACAGGCCGGATTCCAGTTTGACCTCTCGGACTTCTTCTTTGGTGGCGTTCAGCGCCATGGTTCCGAGGGTTACCTGGTCGTTGGCGGAGAGGGTTTGTACGGTGCCGTCCTTACCGAGCTTGCTGGCGACTTCCACAGCACCTTCGGACTCGACACAGGTAATGATGGTTCCGGACGCCTGACCGGGCGCAAAGAGGGATTTACTGCTCTGCAGGTCACTGCAGTCCACTTCTTCTCGCTTGCCGTCTCGGGAGGTCGGTTGCACTACGCGGTGGCTGGTTTCTTTGAGGTCGCTTTGCGCCTGCTGGTAGAGGGAGTTCTGCAGGGTCACGTAGGTGGACAGGCCGATGATGAGGCAGGCAATGCCGAGGGCTGCCACGAGGATGGCGATAAGGCGCGAACGCAGGTGAGGTACGTACCCGAGTTCTTCGGGGGACGCCTCGGGGTTCCTCATGCTCTTCCAGGCGGCACGTAGGCGCACGAAGAAGTTCCCCTGGGAGGGTGCGGCACCGTCTCGTGCGGGGGCACCCGCGCGCAGGGGGCGGGTTGCTTCGTTATCCGGGGAGGCGGGGTCACCGGGTGAGTAGGAGCCCACGAGCATCCTTTCTTTCTATATTCGAAATACGGAATATAACTGATATGGCGCGGTATAACCGGGTGTTATACCGCGCCATATGAAGAGCAGAGAATAAACTTAGACAGCGGGACGCAGCACGTAACCGGCACCGCGCACGGTGTGAATCATCGGTTCGCGACCCACGTCAATCTTCTTACGCAGATAGGAGATGTACAGCTCCACAATATTTGCCTGGCCACCAAAATCGTAGTTCCAGACATTATCAAGAATCTGACTCTTGGAGACCACGCGCTTCGCGTTCTCCATGAGGTAGCGCAACAGGTCGAACTGGGTTGCGGTGAGATTAATCTGCTCGCCACCGCGGGTGACCTCACGGGTGTCCTGGTTCAGCACCAGGTCACCGACCACCAGCTCAGCATCGTCAATGGCGGCAACACCGGAGCGCTGCACCAGGCGGTGCAAACGAATCATGACCTCTTCCATAGAGAAGGGCTTAGTCACGTAGTCATCCGCGCCTGCGGCAAGGCCCTCGATACGGTTATCGACCGAATCCTTCGCGGTCAGAAAGAGGCAGGGAACCTCGGGGTAGAACTTACGGATGCGGGAGAGCAGCTCCAGTCCGTCAAAGCCGGGCATCATAATGTCCAGCACGAGCACGTCGGGGCGCCAATCGCGGGCAATCGCGAGCGCGGAGGGGCCGTCGCCGGCGGACTGCACATCCCAGCCGATCATTTTCAGACCCATGCTGACGAGTTCTTTGAGCATTTCCTCATCGTCAACGACGAGGGCGCGGATGGGGCTACCGTCCGGGTGCTCTAGCGCGGGAAGGTTCTTTGCGATTTCGGTTGCTTTGCTGCTCATGTGGTTAAGAGTATCGCGATTTAGGGTTCGCGGTGAGGCGGGAGCCGGTTTTCAGCCGCAAACTTATGGAATGCTTGCCCGCATCACAGCTGGGGCACAGTTTCGCGCCGCCCATTATCCCAACCACGCGCGTTACCCCTTCTATACGGGTTCAATCTTTCGGTAAAATTTGTAGTAGCTTAGGTGATACTCAATCGCCTTTTATTGTTTCAGTGTGCCACCCCGACACAGGCGCCCCGACACCCGCAGAGGAGGACACATGCGCATTAGCCGTATTTATAACAACAATGTTGTCCTCACGGTGGATCATTACGGCAAGGAGTCCGTGATGATTGGTCGCGGCATTGCTTTTGGTAAGCGTAAGGGTCAGCTGATTGACCCGTCTGCGGTGGAGCAGACGTTTGTGCCGGAGCAGGGCATGTCGGGTGAGCGTTTGAGCATGACTCTGTCTGAGATTCCGGCGGAGATTCTGTCGATTGCCACGCTTTTGGAGTCGAAGGTGCGCGCCGAGGGTGCGCTGGAACTGTCGAACTCGTTTATTCTTCCGCTGGCTGATCACCTGCACTATGCGGTGGTTCGTGCGCGTGACGGGGTGCGGGTGCAGTATCCGCTCGCCCCGGAGGTGACTGTCCTCTACCCGCGCGAGGTGGAGTACGGCCGCGCAGTGTTGGCGATGGTTCGCGAGCGCCTGAATGTTGAGCTGGACCCGAACGAGGCTATTCCTTTGGCGTTGCACCTGGTCAACGCGCAATTTGCAACAGCGGATATGTCTCAGGCATTCCGCATGACCGAGGTTTTCGCGCAGGTTTTTGAAATTATTGAGGCAAGCTACGAGCGGAAGATTGACCCGGATTCAATGAGTGCGGCACGTTTTGTGACGCACCTGCGGTACCTGTTTGTGCGGGCGAGCCGCGCCTCCGCGAATCATGCGGAGGATATTGATGAGGTGTCGCAGCCGAGTTTGTTGGCGGCTCTTCGTGCGGATGTACCGCGTGCCTACGCGTGTGCACAGAAGGTTTTGCTGGTGCTGCAGATGCAGCTGAAGCAGAGCCTGACTCGTGATGAGTTGACGTATTTGACGATTCATATTGCGCGTCTGGCGCGGGATATGTGGGGCATTAACGCGTAGCGCATGTTCGATAGAAAGCGACCGGGAGGGTTCCCGGTCGCTTTTTCTATACCTTAGCTTTTCTGTGTCCCGGAACCCCAGTGAGGGGTTCGGGTGGTGGAATCTGGGAGTGAGGATTCTAGAGGGGTGCTGCCGGGCGGAACGTGGCCATTAAAGGTGGGTTGCTATTTATATATACAACCTGTCACTAAAATGTCGTTTTCCCGGGTTTTCCTTCGCGCGTTAGCGCGTCGATTTAAATTTTGAAATGACGGTTTATAACGGCGTATTCCAGAAATACCATTCTGTGGACAGACCGCAGGAAAATGTTGGTTTTTTATAAATCCCACATCTTTTGACTCGCATACCCATTTTTTGTTCGGTATTTTCTTTGTAAATCATTTTCTTGCATCATCGCAGTCAAAATATCCTGCAACAAGCACCTCGTCAGCCCGCGTACAAGATGCCGTCATTCCTGAAATTTCACAAAAATAACGCTTTATCCTCCACTTCGGCAACCTTTTTTCGGTGTTCTGTTTAAATTTTTTACACCCTGGCAATAAATACGTGTTTTGACATCAAAAACCCATATTCCAACACGTGAAAAAATGTCACAAGAACCTAAAGTGTGCAAAGTTAGATAAAACCCACAAAACACAAAAACAACGTGTTACTATCTGAGAATTATGAGGCCCCTCACGGGGCCACTACACACCATGTCACGAACACGAGAGGACCACTATGGTCACTATCATTGTGGCGGCACACGGCGAGTCGGCTCCGGCTCTGCTGAAGACCGCCGGCATGATCCTCGGTAACTTCGAAAACGTCCACCCGGTCACCTTCCTGCCGGGTCAGGGCCCCGAAGATCTCGTCGAAGAGTACACCCGCATCGTTGAGGCGTCTGAAGCAGAAGAAACCCTGCTGCTGGTCGACCTCTTCGGCGGTAGCCCCTACAACGCCGGTGCGCAGTTCGCAGCCACCCGCGAGGGCGTCGACGTCGTCTCCGGTGTCAACGTACCGATGCTTATTGAGGTCATCTCCGGCGCAG
This sequence comes from Rothia sp. 27098_8_29, assembly GCF_041432785.1. Classification (NCBI taxonomy): domain Bacteria; kingdom Bacillati; phylum Actinomycetota; class Actinomycetes; order Micrococcales; family Micrococcaceae; genus Rothia; species Rothia sp. 27098_8_29. The sequence continues at coordinate 53,937 of NZ_JAPWAI010000005.1, read as the reverse complement.
GCCGTAAGAACGCAACCCTCAAGTCCCTGGTTGCCAAGGCGCACAAGGCTGGTACTAAGGGTATTCGCTCCTTCCAGGAGGCGAACCAGCCCGCAGCCGCCAAGCCCGCCGAGGCGAAGCCCGCAGAGACCAAGGCGGTCGAGGTTCCGGCTGCTCAGCAGGTTCCCGGCGGCACCATGGACGCTATCTTCACCCGCATCGACTCCCGCCTGATTCACGGTCAGGTGGCAGGCACCTGGGTTCCGCATATCGCACCGCAGACCTTCATCGCGGCATCCGATAATGCGGCACACGATCAGCTGCGCAAGTCCCTGCTGCTGCAGGTCGCGCCGACCAGCGTGAAGACCAACGTCCTGGACATCGCTAAGGCTGGCCGCGTGTACAACAACCCCAAGTACACCGGCATGAAGACCATGTTCGTCGTAGAATCCCCCGTTGACGTGGTGCGACTGCTCGACGAAGGCGTCAAGATCAACGAAGTGAACGTTGGTGGCGTCACCTTCAAGACCGGCATGGTTCAGCTCTCGGACGCAGTGTACGCCTCCGAGGAGCACCTGGAAGCCTACCGCGAACTCATTAAGCGCGGTGTGAAGCTGACGGTGCAGCAGCTGCCCAACCATTCCCCGGTTGATTTGGAAAAGATCCTCAAGCAGAAAGGCCTGGACGCATGAGCGCCCTGACGTTTATTCTCGTTGTTCTCGTGGCGTTCATTGCGGGCGTCGCATCCGTGGTGGACGAGCGTCAGTTCCACCGCCCCCTTGTCGCTTGTACCCTGATGGGTTTTGCGCTGGGTGACCCGACTACCGGCATTATGCTCGGTGGCGCACTGGAGCTCATCGCCCTGGGCTGGATGAACGTCGGTGCGGCAATGGCTCCCGACTCGGCTCTGGCATCCACCATCTCCGCTGTTGTTGTGATTCAGGGTCACCAGGACATCACCACCGGTATTGCTATTGCTGTGCCGCTGGCTGCGGCAGGTCAGGTTCTGACCATTTTCGTTCGTACCATTACGGTGTTCTTCCAGCATCAGGCTGATAATTTCGCGAAGACCGCGAACTTCCGCGGTATTGAGTTGATGCACATTAGCGGTATGGCTCTGCAGGGTCTGCGTGTGGCTATCCCGACCGCTATTGTGGCACTGATTAGCTCCGAAGAGCTGACCCGCCTGCTGAACATGATCCCCACCGAGGTGACCGTTGGTCTGCGTATCGCCGGTGGCATGATTACCGTGGTCGGTTTCGCAATGGTCATCAACATGATGCGTTCGAAGGCTCTCATGCCCTTCTTCTTCCTCGGTTTTATTGCCGCTGCCGCTATCCCGGCAACCCAGTCGATTTCGATTGCTGGCACCGAGGGCGCGAAGGACCTTGTCGCAACCCTGTCCGGTCAGGCACAGTTCAACCTGGTTGCTATCGGTATTGTGGGCGCCTGCCTGGGTCTGCTGTACACGCAGCTGAACCCGCTCTTCCATAAGAGTGAGGCACCCGCCGTAGCACCGGCAGCCGCCGCCAATGACCTCGACAACGAGCTCGAATAAGGAGCATCACCATGACTGAAAACAAGAACGTCGAGCTCGTTGAAGTTCCCGAGCTCACCCAGCGCGATAAGGTCGACACCTACATCCGCTCCACCTTCCTGCTTGGTTCGTTCAACTTTGAGCGTATGCAGTCCATCGGTTTCGCGGTTTCTATGATTCCGGCGATTAAGCGCTTCTACACAAAGAAAGAAGACCAGGCGGAGGCGCTGACCCGCCACCTGGAGTTCTTCAACACCCAGCCGTGGGTTGCATCCTCGATTATGGGCGTGACCGCTGCGATGGAGCGTGAGAAGGCAGCCGGTAAGGACATTGACGAAGCCGCCATCACCAACGTTAAGGTGGGCCTGATGGGCCCACTGGCCGGCGTGGGCGACCCGATTTTCTGGGGTACCGCACGTATCGTGCTGGCGGCTCTGGGCGCATCCCTGGCGGTGACCGGCAATATTCTGGGCCCGCTGCTGTTCTTCTTCGGCATGACCGCAATTCGTTGGGCAACCCGCTGGTACGGCTTCAAGTACGGTTACGAGAAGGGTACCCAGATTGTGACTGAGGCGGGCGGTAACACCCTGCAGAAGATCACTCAGGGTGCGTCCGTGATGGGTCTGTTCGTGATGGGTGCGCTGGTGTACCGCTGGACGAGCGTGAACATTCCGTTGCCGCTAACCAGCTACAAGAACCAGGCTGGCGCGATGGTGGATGTGACCGTTCAGTCGGTGCTGAACGATCTGCTACCGGGCCTTGCGTCGCTGGGTCTGTGCTTCCTGTGCATGTGGCTGCTGAAGAAGAAGGTCAACGCTATCTGGTTGATTTTCGCTCTGTTTGCCGTGGGTATCCTCGGTTCGTACCTGGGCTTCCTGGCTCTCTAAAAATCTGAGGGATGAGCCCTTTCACCCTTCAGTGAAGGCGTGAGATTCAGGGGCTTGTCTCAAGTGGTGGGGGTGTGGTCGGTACACTTAAAAGTACCGGCGGCACCCCCGTTTTTCATGGGCGTTTTCTATCGGTTGCGGCGCACAATTCGCGGCAATGCAGCCCTCCCGCGAAGGAGTTTCTATGACCAAGTTGATGGCTTTCGACCTGGACGGCACGATCCTGTTTAACCGTGCCGTGGAGCCTGCCAATGAGCAGGCGATTGCCCGCTGGCAGGCGGAGGGTAACCTGGCGGTCTCGTGCACGGGCAAGAGCATTTTTGCCACTCAGCTGGCGTTGAACCCGACCGCCATCCGCTTTGACTACCACGTGCTGTACACGGGTGCGGTGATTACCGACCGGGAGTACCGGGTGATTTACCATCAGCCTCTTCCGGTGAGTGTTGTGCTGGCGTGCTACGAGCATTTCAGCACCGTGGACGGCGTGGCTCTGTTCGCGACGACTCTGGATAACGATTACAGCCTCTGCGACCGGGTGGGCTCCTCGACGAATATTCTGCCGGAGTTCACTCCCCTGCCGGCTGATGACCTGCAGAACCACGAGTACGTGGGTGTACCCCTGTGGATTCCGGATGCTCAGGTTCGCGAGGCGGCGTACACCTGGATTCTGGAGCGTTTTGGTGATTCGGTGGACTGCCACAAGAACCAGGATTTCCTGGATATTGTGCCGCCCGCCTGCACAAAGGGCACCGGTCTGCAGCATCTGGTGGAGTACCTGCAGTCGGAGCATCCGGGTAGCTCCTATGAGGTGCATACGATTGGAGATTCGTGGAACGATATCGACATGCACCGCTACGCTGACCGTTCGGCGTCTTTCGGCTACTCCCCCGATGAGGTTAAGGCTGTCACCACCGATTGTGTGGATAAGGCGTACGAGTTTATTGAGGCTTCCCTGTAGAAGCTTCCCTGTAGAAGCTGTCGAGGCGGCGTATAGGTACGGCGAGCGCTGAGCCTGCCGCCCGCCTCCGCGCAACTCGCCGCTTCTCTCGCGTACTCGCCGCCTACTCCCCCGTTTCACGTGAAACGTCCGCTTTCCCGTTACTCCCCATTACCCCCGTAAGGTTTCTATGTGTCCTTCCGCTTCTCGACCCCGTAAAAACCAGTCCCAGAAGAGCCCGCAGGCCGATTCTGCCCAGTCCTACGACCCGTCCAGCTTCTCTGACACCTTCCGCGCTATGGCGCGTGAATCGCTCGTGAAGAACCAGAAGAACCGTCCCGAGTCCCCCATCGTCTCCATTTCCCCGGTGCTGATTGTTTTGGGCGCCATTGCGGCGGCGCTGTACGGGCTGTGGCAGAGCTGGGCGTGCCTCATTCCGCTGGTGCTGATTCTGGTGCTCATGTGGGTGCGGTACACGATGCAGCGTCAGGCTCTCAACGATTTCGCCGAGCTGGAGGCGGCACGCACCGCATGGAAGAAGACCCGCGACCGCCAGTACCTGAAGCTGATGGCGGCGCAGTCGGCGCGTATCCTGGATGAGAATAAGGCGCTGACCAAGCAGGCTCGCGCGCATGTGCAGGAGTACGCGGATTTCGCGGCGCAGAAGCTGGGTGCTCAGCGCTAAAGACCCCGCTCGCCACCCCAAATATTCAAGATCGAGGTGAGCGTTCAGGCACAACAAAAGACCGTAACCACTCCCCTGTACGGGGGGGCGGTTACGGTCTTTTATTCACGTCAGATAATCTCTGCGGGGGTCTTTTACGTCTTAGGGGTTACACCCCTAGTTAGTCTTCTGTGCGGGTGCTTCAGCAGGCTCTTCTGCGACTTCCTCGACGGACTCCGCAGATCCTTCGTCTGCACTGTCAGTAGCCAGAGCCGCGTCCAATCGCTGCACCACAGCGGGGCGGTCATCAAAGCCGCGGCGGGTGCCTCGGGCAGCCTTCGCCTCCATGGTGTACAGCTGCTCACGGTTCGTCAGTACCACCAGGGTCATGGCGTTCAAGCAGACACCCACAATGCACAGAATCCAGCCGATCAGCATGAACCGACCACCGGAAAGCACCGCACCGGAAAGCATCAGGGCAACAGAAACCAGGTACGCCGGGGAAAGCAAAAACTTCGTATTCACTACCGACCTACCTAGCGTGCGTTGGAGCGGGGCTTGGGGGCACGACCCGAACGGGGACGCGAGGGCAGAACGCTCATACGGCCGGGGGCACGATCAACAATCGGCTGAGATTCGGTGGGCTCTTCCTCGCGGACCTCTGCAGTTTCAGCGGGCTCGGTCGCCTCAACGGTTTCAGCAGCCTCAGCGGGAGCTACTTCCTGGTTAGCCTGCGCCGCAGCTTCGTGCTCAACTGCCTCATGCTCAGCAGCTTCACGCTCTTCACGGCGGTGCTCCGAGCGCTCGCGGATGCGGTTCTCAACGGAGGACTCAAGACCGTCCAGGTTGGTCACCAGTGCGGGGATCGGGTCACCCTTCGCCTTACCCACGGACAGCACAAAGGCAAGGACGTTCAGACCCAACGCAAGAATCAGAAGGATCCAGCCGAGCCACAGGAGCCAGGGGTTGGAGGTTCCGATCAAGAGTGCGCCGCAAAAAATCACGCCGAGGGAGGTCAGGTACGCAGGCGAGAGAGTCTTGAAATCCATGTCTACTTTCAATGTGTTCGTGAGTTTGAGAGAGCTAACGTACGGTCACTACGTTTCCTGTCTTATTTTAGGTGATAGTTGAGGCTTAATCTGCTTCTGCCCTTGTCTATCGCCTGTGAGCTAAAGACCAACGGGCTTATCTCGGTGGCGTAGGCAGGGGCAGAAACGTAACGTTCATGCACGCGGTGCAGGTACCGGCTAGGACGTGGGGGTTACCTCGTTGGTGACCAGGGGTGAGGCGGGCGCGTTTTCCACCACGGGGATTGCGCGGGTGCTCAGGGTGCCCTGGTGTTTCTTCCAGAGGTTGTAGCGTTCCATGGCGACCGCGCCGGCTGTCATGGCGGGAAGAATGAACATGCCGGAGGAGCGGATGCTTTCTGCCTGCGCCAGGATGTCCAGCTTACGCACCACGCGGGTCACGTCGTGGGAGTCGTAGCGGTCCTGAGCAGAAATAACCTCGTTCTGCGCGGCGACGAGGGCGGCATCGCGCAGGCGCACGAAGTCGTTCCTCTTGTCCTTAAGCTTCTCCATGTGCTGCTTGTATTCTTCGGGCAGTGCCTCGCTGATTTCGTCGCGGCGGGTAATGGCGGAGCACATTTCCTTCACGCGGGCGTAGGTCTCAGGGTCGGTGGTTGCCTTCGCTTCAGCCTGCAGCGCCTCGAGGGCTGCGACCTGCGCAATCTTGAGCAGTTCGGGTACGGCGGTTTCTTCTTCATGGTTAGCCCGCACGCCAAGGACCTTCACGAGCATGGGCAGGGTCAGGCCGGGTAGCACGAGGGTGAAGAAGAGCACGGAGAGCATCATGACGATGGCGTCCTGGCGGACCTGTTCGGTGCCGTTGACCACGGGGATGGACAGGGCAAGAATCAGGGTCACGAGGCCTCGCATGCCGGACCAGGTCATGATGATAACTTCGGCGAAGCTTTCGGGGGCACCCTCGTGGATGGGGTTCTTGCGTCCTGCCAGCCAGACGATGGTGAACCAGATGAGGCGCACCAGGATGGCGACCAGTGCGACCAGTGCACCGTCAACAAAGAGGCCTGCGGTACGGGAGGGGTCGGCGGTGGCGATGATGCTACTTGCCTGCAGGCCGATGAGGCCGAAGGCGACACCGGTCATGAGCAGCTCAATGATCTGCCAGAAGGAGGTGGAGGAGAGGCGTTCTTCCGCTTCGAGTGCCGCCATGTATTTGGTGCTGGTGAACTGGATAGCGCCAATCACCACGGCAATAACACCGGAGGCGTGCACGCTTTCAGCTGCCAGGTAGGCGCCGAAGGGAATCACGAGGGTCACAGCGTTGCTGGTGACCACGTCGTGGGCGCGCTGGCGAACGTAGCCGCCGAGCCAGCCGAAGATGTAACCAATAATGACTGCCAGGATTGAGCCGAGCACGAAGTCTTTGGCGACCGAGAGCGGCTCGATGTGGTGGCCGCTGGTCATGGAGTGGATTGCGGCGTGGAAGAGAACGATTGCGATAGCGTCGTTGAAGCTACCTTCAGTCTGCAGAGTACCGATGAGGCGGCGGGGAATACCGACGGGCTCAGCGACTGCTTCCACGGCGACGGGGTCGGGCGGGGAGACGGCGGCACCGACGGCAAGGGCGACGGCGATGGTCATGCCGGGGACCCACCACATGGTTGCGCCGGCAATCGCCAGGGCGGAGACGGTGGTGAGCAGAACCGAGTAGAGCAGTACCGATTTCCAGCGGCGGCGCAGGGTACCCCAGGAGAATTTAACACCGATGGCCCACAGCAGCGGCGGAAGGAAGATCGGCAGGATGATGTCACTGTCGATGGTGATGTCCGGTCGGTTGGGGATGAAGAGCGCGGCGGCGCCGAGCAGGGTCATCATGACCGGCCAGGGGAGGTTGAGTCGGTCACCGACGCTGACCATGAACACGGTCGCAATCAGGATGATGACAATAACGGAGAGGTAAAGCATTGGTCCGGTGTTGTTCCTTTCGCGCGGCTAGGGTTAGTCGGCTACGTCTTTCTACTCTACCGGAGGGTCTCATTCCGCTTTTTGGATATGGGGGTTCTGCACCGTTTATTGTGGTGTTGTTTACCTCTGAGCCTAATGCTTTATGTGGCATATAGAGTTTTCCCCTGAATATCCTTGCTTTTCAGCAGGTTATCCAGGGGAAAATTCTATATTTGGAATATATTGCTTGGGGTAGTTACCTCTAGCGGATTACTTAGAGCCGCATCCACCAGCACCACAGCCACAACCGCCAGCGGAGGCTTCCTCGACAACCGGTTCAGGCTCGTCGTGACCACCGCAGCAGCCACCCTTTTCTTCCTTCGGCTCGTCGTGGCCGCCGCAGCAACCGCCACCACCGTGGGAGTGGCCGTGAGGCTCACCGGGAGCTTCAGCGGAAGAACCGCATCCGCCCGAGCCGCAACCGCAACCACCGGCGGAATGTGCCGGCTCCTCGTGGCTACCGCAGCCACCCGAGCCACAGCCACAGCCGCCACCGTCGACCGAGCCGCAGGCGGAGCCGCGTGCATCGCGGTGACCCATGAGATCCACACCCAGGTCGGAGAGGTAACGCAGGTAGCCTGCGAGGGCGTCGCGTCCACCGGTGCCGGAGATGACGATACCACCGTGGCGCAGTGCCTTGAGCACCTCGTTAACCATCGGCCACTGCTCAATGTCGTCGGTAATGGTAATGGCGCTGACCACGTGCATTGCGAGGGAAGTCAGCGAGCGCAGGGACTGTTCGTAGCCTTCGGGCAGGTGAATGACCTTGGCGGGTGCTGCCAGGCGCAGGATGGACAGCACGCGCATCAGCATCATGGGTACTGCATTTTCGGGCAGTAGTACGGTCACGCCGATGGCGGAGGATTCAGCAATACGTTCGATGGTTGCCGCGAGTTCTTCGGAATCGATATCGCGGGAGATATCCAGTACTTCGTAGGAGTCCACGGCGATGGAGCGGGTACCGAGGGCGTCGGCGAGTGCTTCATCTTCGGTGTGGATCGCAATCATGTTGCGGAATTCGTTGCGGCGCACGACGGAGGCTGCCTCGATGAGGGCGAAGTCCTGGCCTTCACCATCCACGAGGAGGGTGTGGATTTCTTCGCGGTTGAGGCCTTCGCCTGCGGTGGCGCGCTCGATTAGTTCAGAAAATGCATTGCTCATACCGAATATTAAACACCTGATTTTGGGGCGTGCGCCCGCGAGGTTTACCTGTCTTGGCGGTTTTGGGCGGTTTAAGACGTGATTTTATGCCGAGAGCGTGGGCGGCTACCTGTTCTGTGCGTGCTGGAGTGGTTTTGGTGGCAAAAGTGCTCGTGAAACGCGAACCGTTCGCTCCGGGTGAGTGAGAATCAACATTGCTTTTTGGGTTTGTGCCGCGTATTTGTGGGGTTTTTGTTTGCCGTGGGGTGCATCTTGCTCACGTTACAGATTTGAACACCCTAAAATGAAAGGGTGGTACTTTCCCGTGAAAAGATTCTAGATACCGCCTACGAGGTCTTGGCGACCTACGGTTTGGCGGACCTTTCCATGCGCCGACTCGCTCAGGAGCTTCACGTGGCTCCCGGCGCCCTGTACTACCACGTGAAGAATAAGCAGCAGCTTCTGATTCTGTTGGCGGATTACATTCTGGCTCGTGCCCCGAAGTCGATGTCTGAGGAGGCTGAGGCGAATCCGGAGGCTATTCGTGCTTCGATGATTCGCCGCGGCGATACGTTGTTCTCCCTGCTGTACCCGATTCGTGAGTGCCCTGAGGTGGTGCGTTTGAGTTTGGCTCTGCACCCGCGTGAGTTGAAGCCTGTGGTGGCTATGGCTCATGAGTTCCAGGCTCTTGGTTTGGGTCATGCGGAGGCGCTACGTCGTGCTCGTTTGTTGACCCATATTGCGTTGAGCCTGGTGGAGGAGTATCAGACTCTGCCGCTGATTTCGCCTCAGGAGGCTGTGGCGAGTGGCGATGTTCCTCTGATTGAGAATGCGTTTAACCGTTACCGCCAGGATCTGCTTTCTGCCATTGACACGATGATGGTGGTGCAGGAGCCTTATACGCAGGATGCGTAATCGCTTAGCCCTTCTTTTGGTTTATTAGTTATGTATGGTGCCCCGTGCCCCCTTGTGGGGGTGCGGGGCTTTTGCGTGCGTTGGTGCTGGCTTCTCTGCCGCGCTCTGATACCGGTGCGGTTTGGCGGCTGAGTCGATGTTCGCTGGTTTTCTGCTTTAGTCTAGAGGTGACACATGCTTGTACCCGGAGTGTATCGGGTGCGCGAAGGGTGTCGTTTATGTTTTAGCGCCCTGTTGGGCTTTATCAGAGGTGTTCCATGTCGATGACCGCTACCGCCCAGTGGGCGGCTCTTCCGGACCATAGCGCAGAGTTTGCGCGTGTGCGTGAGGAGTTTATTACTGCGTATGGTTACGAGCCGGATGGTGTGTGGTCTGCGCCTGGGCGCCTGAATCTTTTGGGCGAGTACATTGATTTTTTGGGTGGCTCGTGCCTGCCGATGCCGTTGCCGTACCGCACCTATGTGGCGGGTGCGTTGCGTCGTGATGGTGTGTTGCGCGCGGCTTCTTTGCAGATGCCCGGCGACGAGCGCACGGTCGTGATTCGCGATATCCAGCCGGGTCATTTAAAGGGCTGGTTCACCTATGTGGCGGGTGTTGCGTGGGCGATGAATCAGGAGGGTGGCAGGGATATTATGCTGCCCGATGAGTTTGGCGCTGACCTGCTGATTAATTCTCGTGTTCCGGTGGGTGGCGGTTTGTCGTCTTCGGCGGCTTTGGAGTGTTCTACGGCGTTGGCGTTGTTGGAGCTCTCGTGTCCGGTGCGTGAGGAGTGCCCGGAGGCGGATGCTACCCCGGCTGATAGTGATGCGTTGCGTGCGCGTCTGGCTCAGGTGTGTATTACGGCTGAGAATAAGATGGCTGGCGCGCATACGGGTGGCCTGGATCAGACGGCGTCGTTGCGTTCGTATCCGGAGCAGGCTCTGGTGGTTGATTTCCGTGATTTTTCGATTGAGCCGGTTGCGGTGGATATTGCTCAGCATGGCTTGAGTTTTTTGGTGATTGATACGAACACTCCGCATGAGCTGACGGATGGTGGTTTTGCGGCTCGTCGTGCGGCGTCTGAGGCGTGCGCTGATGCTTTGGGTCTGCGTTTTTTGCGTGATGCCCTACCGGAGGATTTGTCGTGTGCGGGTATGGATGCGCGTGCGGCAAAGGCGTGGCGTGCTGATTTGGTGGATTCTTCGGTGAATCGTGCCTTGGATGCTCTGGAGGATGCGGGTCGTCCGTGTTCGTTCCCGCGCGGTTGGGTGCGTCATGCGTTCCACGATATGACTCTGGTGGGTCGTGCGAGCTATTTGCTGCAGCACGCTGATGAGTTGGGTTGCGCGGCGTTTGAGGAGACGGGCCGCATTTTCACGGAGTCGTTTGTGTCGATGCGTGATGAGTTGCGTGTTTCTCGCCCTGAGATTGATGATGCGGTGCAGGTGTGCCTGGATCGGGGCGCGTTGGGTGCCCGTATTGTGGGTGGTGGTTTTGGTGGCGCGGTGATGGCGCTGATTCCGACCTCTCGCCTGGAGGCTGCCGCGGATGCGGTGGCGACTGCGTATGCTGTGCGCGGCTATGCGGCGCCTCGTTTTTTGCCAATGGTTGCTGGTTTTGCGGCGTCTCATGATTGGGCTGCGGGCGCTGCTCCTACGGATATTCCGGTGTTGTAGGGTTGGGCGCTGAGGTCTGTCATAAATCGGCGGGGTGTCATAGGGGTGTTTTTTCAGGGGTTTGAACAATATTCTTAGCTGGAAGTTTCCTGCGAGTTTCTGCAATTTTCCTCCGCTCATCCCCCGTAATAACGCGCTGATAAGCCATAATTTTTTGGTCGTTGGTCAAAAGTGGCGCCACGTTTTCTGAGGGTGGTTTTTCTTGCCTTCGCGGGTATGTACACTTATCGACGGACGCAATCCGTGAGCTGTAAAGTTTCGATGCGCATAGTCCGGCATATGGATAGCATCTACACTGGGTTCGACCGTCACATACAAGCCCAGCTTGCAGGTTTCGTCCGCCAAAGCATCACACTCCGATTTCGCCCGTACGGGCGAATCACCCCTCACCAAGAGTGAGGCTTTAGAGCGCGAAAGCGCAGAAAGGAGGCCCCCGTGGGCTTCGATATCAAGGGTACCGTTGAGCAGGGCCTCGACAAGGCTCAGGAAGTCATCAACGAGAAGGCTGGCAAGGAGGTCGTCACCGACGAGCACGTTGCCAAGGTTGAAGAGGTCGTGACCGAGAACGTCTCCAAGCTGACCGAGAAGTTCGGCAAGTAAGGCGACAGCCTCCTTTGGATTGGCGCCCTGCCTCGCCTCCTCGTGGGGTAGGGCGCCATTTCCCTGGGTTTGCATTACAGACTTTCACTCAACGGCTTTCACTCAACATCTCTCTCAAATAATGGGGCGTTCTGCCCCGCCTGGGTTCTTTCATTCACCGACTCACTCGGCATATTGCTCAGCTTCGGTTACCGCATGGTAGCCTGTTTTCACTCTTCTTTTACTCTTACTCAGCACAAGTACTCGCGCTTTCTCGCGAACTGTATACGCCCCGCATCATTGGTCCGGCAACCTTGGTGTGGGGCGTATGCCGTTAATGCGCAGGGTGAAGGCTTCTGCGGGAGTGCTGCACGGGTTGTGGGAGTGCGGCGCGGGCGTTCGCCCTATGAGGACCTCTCCCCCGCCCCTGCACGCTCAGCTATGCTTGATATGTCAACTTATTGAGCTTGCGCCCTCAGGCAGGTTTCAGCGCCTCCTGAAGACCGCGGAGCACCCCGTCTATGGAGGAACTATGTTTGAACGTCAGCAGTCCGATCAGCAGAAGGCACGCGAGGTCATGAAGGATGGCGGCGTCGTCATTTATTGGCGCCCCGGCTGCCCCTACTGCGAGGCTCTGGATTCTAAGCTGGGCGAGCTGGGCGACCACGCTACCTGGGTGAACATTTGGGAGGATCCGCAGGCTGAGGCGCACGTGAAGTCCCTCAACGACGGCAACGCGACCGTCCCCACCGTGGACACCGGCGACACCCACTTTGTGGTCGCTGACCTGGTGAGCCGAAACAAGGTGAAGAAGCTGATTGAGAACACTCTCGACGCTGGCGGCGAGGCTTAAGATGGCTCGCCCGGCGCTGAACCGCGATACGACGGTCTGCATTTCTTTGTCTGGTCGCCCGTCGAATCACGGTATTAAGTTCCACAATTACCTGTACGAGAAGCACGGTCTGGATTACCTGTACAAGGCGATGACCACCACCGATATTGAGGGTGCTATCGCCGGCGTGCGTGCTCTGGGTATTCGTGGCTGCTCGGTGTCTATGCCGTTTAAGCAGGCTGTTATCCCGCTGATGGACGATATGGACCACTCGGCTGCGGTTATTGGCGCAGTGAACACGATTGTGAACACTGACGGCTTCTTGAAGGCGTACAACACGGATGTGATTGCGGTGGCTTCCCTGCTGCGTTCGCATAATGTGGATCCGTCTCTGCCGTTCCTGCTGCGCGGTTCGGGCGGTATGGCTGCGGCTGTGGCTGGTGCGTTCTTTGATGCGGGCTTCTCTCAGGGCATGATTATTGCCCGTAACGAGGAGACTGGCCGTGCGCTGGCTGAGCGTTACGAGTATGCCTGGGCGCCGGAGGTGGGCAACCTGCGAGCGCCGATTCTGGTGAACGTGACCCCGATTGGCATGGCTGGCGGTGAGGAGAGCGAGGAGCTGTCCTACCCGCAGGAGGCTATTGCTGAGGCGCAGGTAGTCTTTGACGTGGTGGCGATGCCCGTTGAGACTCCGCTGGTTCGTGCGGCTCGCGCGGCGGGTAAGGAAGTTATTCACGGCGGTGAGGTGATTGCTCTGCAGGCTGCTGAGCAGTTCCGCCTGTACACCGGCGTGGAGCTCACCCCCGAGGAGGTTGAGGAGGCGGAGGCTCAGGCGAACTAGTTTCGCGCCCGCTGCTTCTTCGCCCCGTGAGGGGCTCGATACGTGAAAGTGCCCGGAAGGTTGATCCTTCCGGGCACTTTTTATTTTCTCCGGTACATAGCACCGGAATTTTTTGTAATTACACACACCCTGGTATTTAAGGTTTTCCACATCTGTGGAGAAATCTGGGGAAAACTCTTACACCCATGTAATTCACCCTATGTAATTCGGTTGTTTTAGCCTGTATCCACAGGTTTTTAACATGTACTCACAATCGTGGAATTACACGAATGTAGTTATGCACAGTGTGGAAAACCTCTGTGGATAACCCTTTTCTGCGGCGGATTTCCGCGGGTTTTCGGGTTCAATACCTTCCACTGAGCCACTGCTGCGGGCTTTGCTGCGGCGGCTGAGAGGACTCAGGCTTCTTCACGAACGGGATAATCAGCAGGGTTGCTAGTGCGCCACTGACAAGACCGCCAAAGTGTCCCGCGTGGGAAATATTCGGGTGGAAGAGGCTCTGCACCACACCAATGCCAATGAGCAGAATAAAGAGGCGCGCTGTGTCCTTCTGCCTCCTGAGAAGCAGGATTACGAAGAAGGCACCGTAGAGGCCGTACACACCACCTGAGGCGCCCACGGCACCACGAGAGTAGTCGAAGAGGTACACACTGAGGCCAGCACCCAAGGTAGCGGCCATATATACGAAGAGGAACTTCCAGCGCCCCATCATGCGTTCGAGAGATACACCGAAGATGAAGAGGTAAATCATGTTCCACACCATATGCATCGGGTCATTCTGCGAGTGCACAAACCCGTGCGTGATCAAGCGGTAGTACTCACCATGGTGAACACGGGGACCCGACATCATGCCGAGGTTGTACATCCAACGGAATGGGATGATTAGTTGCAGACCGTACACCACGACGTTAATCAGAATGAGCGTGTACGTAATATGCCAGTGACGGGCGATGAAGGAACGCTTCGGGCTCGAGGCGCCTCCATTGAGGTCACGGTAGCATTCGGGGCAGACTACACCCGCATCCTGTGCCGTCTGGCATTCGCCGCAGACGGTGCGGTTGCAGCGCCCGCACTGGGCGTAGCTAACGCGGTCGGGGTGGTTGACGCAGACCGTTGGGCTCTGCCCGTAGTTCATGTAGTTGGGAAAGTTCTCCACTGACCCTCCAAAGATTTTTGTGCCGGATTTTCCGAAGATTTTCTGCGGATTTTCAGGCTTAGTACCTGCCGTTTTGCCATTGCTGCGGGCTCTGCTGCTGAGGAGGCTCGGGCTTATCCACAAGCGGGACAAACAGCAGTGTCAACAGCACACCACCGACAAAACCACCCGCATGGCATGCGTGGGAAATATTCGGGTTGAAGAAGCTCTGAACCACACCAATGCCGATAAGCAGCATAAAGAGGCGCGCCGTGTCCTTTTGCTTCCTAAGAAGCAGGATCACGAGGAAGGCACCGTAGAGGCCGTACACGCCGCCTGATGCGCCCGCCACGCTCGTTGAAGGAGTCAGCACGTGCACGCCGAAGGCACCAAAGACGATTGAGCCCAGGTACACCACAAGGAACTTCCAGCGCCCCATCATACGTTCGAGAGATACACCGAAGATGAAGAGGTAAATCATGTTCCACACCAGGTGCATCGGGTCGTTTTGTGAGTGCAGAAAACCGTAGCTGATGAGGCGGTAATATTCACCGTGCTGAACATAGGGCCACCACATCATGCCGTGGTTGACCATCCACCTATTCGGGATAATCTGCTGCAGACCGTACATCGCGACGTTAATCAGAATGAGCGTGTACGTAATGTGCCAGTGGCGCGCCAGGAACGAGCCTTTTGCCTTCGAACCCTGTGCTTTCGAGCTACCACCGGTGAGGTCGCGGTAGCAATCGGGGCAGACCATGCCCACATCCAGAGCTACCTGGCATTCGCCGCAGACGGTGCGGTTGCAGCGCTTGCACTGGGCGTAGCTAACGCGGTTGGGGTGGTTGACGCAGACGGTGGGAGTCTGCCCGTAGCCTGCGTAGTTGGGAAAGTTCTCCACTGAACCTCCAGGGGTTGTGTACAGGATTATCCGAAGGTGGTGTGCGGGGGATGGCGCGCGTGGGCATATAAGCGCAGGGACCCACCGGAAGAATCCTGGCGGGCCCCTGAACTATACGTGTTTTCTCAACACCTTCAGCAGAATGCTCGTATGAGCCTTCCGATGGGGTTTATTAGAGCTTTTCGATGTCGATCGAGGAGATGACAACGTCCTTGACCGGGCGGTCCTGGAAGCCGGTCTCAACGCTCTCAATAGCGTCAACAACCTTCTTGGATGCCTCGTCGGTAACCTCACCGAAGATGGTGTGGCGACCGTTCAGCCAGGGGGTCTCAACGGTGGTGATGAAGAACTGAGAACCGTTGGTGCCGGGGCCTGCGTTAGCCATTGCCAGCAGGTAGGGCTTGGAGAAGGAGAGCTCGGGGTGAATCTCGTCCTTGAACTGGTAGCCGGGGCCACCAACGCCCATGCCCAGGGGGTCGCCGCCCTGAATCATGAAGTCCTTGATGATGCGGTGGAACACGACGTCCTTGTACAGAGGGGTGTTCATGATTTCACCGGTGCGGGGGTGCTTCCACTGACGGGAGCCGTCAGCCAGGCCGATGAAGTTCTCAACAGTCAGCGGTGCGTGGTTGCCGAAGAGATCGACGACGATGTCACCGTAGTTGGTGTGGATAGTTGCCTTAGCAGTTGCATTAGTCATGGCTCTATTGTGGCACGGGGCGGCGCTCATTCGCCATCTAACATGTTTTTTCGCCCCGGGCGCACCGTTGGGCGGGCTTTTTGGGCGGGAATTGAATATCCTGAGAGGTGAACACTACGCGCGCTGCGGCGTTTTCTGGCCGCTGGCGCATTTCAACCGATGGAGGTCACCCCATGTTCTGCTGCAAGAAGCGCAAGGCACGCAAGGCTGCTAAGGCTCAGGCTGTTGTCTCTTCCCTGGCTGCTGTTGAGTCCGCGCTGGAAGGCAAGACCGCTGAGATGTTCGCTGAGAAGCTGACCGGCAACAAGAAGGCTCTGAAGAAGGCTCGTAAGGCTACCGCGAAGACCGTTCGCGCCGCTGAGAAGGAACTGGCTCGTATTGAGCGTAACGGCGGCAAGCGCCCCCGTAAGGGCCTGGCATTCCTGGGCCTGCTGGTTGCTCTGGGTGTTGCAGGCGCCGCAGCCTACAACGCAGCTCGTCCCGTGGAGGACCCCTGGAAGAACGCATAAGCGTTCCCGTATCCTTCCTTCTCTGAGGCATTCTAAAGATAGCTTTCTGAGGCGCCGCTAGCGGCGTGAGGGAGTGCTTTATGAGAGATAGCCGCCCGCTAGAGTTTTACTCTGGCGGGCGGCTATTGTTTGTTCTTTTTTTGGGGGAGGAAAAAGGAGAGAGGAGGCGCTACAGATGCTACAGATAGAGTGCTGAATCTCCCCGGGTGCACCCTGCGGTATTTTTCTGACATACCCGGATATACAAAGAACCCCATGTCTTTCGACATGGGGTTCTCGGTTCAAAAATAAACCGGCGATGACCTACTCTCCCACACCCACAAAAGTGCAGTACCATCGGCGCGAAGAGTCTTAGCTTCTGGGTTCGGAATGGAACCAGGCGTTTCCCTCTTGCTATAATCACCGGAAAGTGGAGGCGAGGGGACTCGAACCCCTAACCCTCTGCTTGCAAAGCAGATGCGCTACCAATTGCGCCACGCCCCCGTGGTGCTCTACTAGTCTATAACACCTTTTGCGGCTTCGCCAAATCCTCAGGCGTATTTTTTTAGTTAGACCCATCACACCCCTGAAGGGCTTAGGTAATCACCTCACCCGGCACTGTCGCCTCCCGCTTCGTTAGAGCCTGCAGGGGGCCACTCACTTCCTGCAGATATTTACGAACCGCAGTGCGTTGCGCCTCCTTCGCGGACTCCTCCTTCGACTCCGGTCCCTTGAAGCCCAACTTGAAAGCATCCCACTGGCTCGCTGAGGGGTACTTTTCACGGGCATTCCACACCAGCGAGAACGATGCCAGGGTATTCAGCTCCTTCCTCGTGGCGGCCTTCGATAGCACATCAGCCACCGTTGCCACACGCGAAGACTCTGCAACACTCACCGAAATCTTCGAGTGCGCCCCCGAGGGCAGGCTCAGTGTCTTCTCCGGAGCCAACTGAATATTCAGGTGAATCTGCTGCACCCGCTCATTCTTCAAATCCAGCTCAGCCAGCGCACGGAAACGCTTCATCAGGGAATCATAGTTCTCATCAATCACCACAGCATTCAGGCGCAGCTCATCCGCCAGCAGACCTACCTGAGCGTAGCTCGCATTAGTCCCCAATGCCGCGTTGGCAGCCAGCACCTTCAGCCACTGCTCTTCCTTCAGGGTCGCTGAATCATTGACGCGCAGCGGGCTCACCGGAGCATCCGTAGCAGTATTCGCAACGTTCTGTGGGTCATTCGCAGGATCCACGCCACCGTAGGTAACGCTCAGCCGGTGCAAAGAACCGTAGACAGACAGGTTCGTCAGAGCCGTAGCTGCCGCCACCAAATCGGCCTGTGCCGCCTCCGTGAGGGAGAAAGAACCCACCAGACGCAGGTCCTGTTCACTACGCCCCTTACCCACATAGATACGCCCCAGCGACTCAATCTTCAGGTAGCGGGTATCAATATTCTCGCGAACCAGACGCTCACGGCGTGCCAGCAGCTTCTCGTTTGAAACCACCGCCGCCGCATCCTCACCCAACACACCGGTGGCGGCAATCTGCGGCATCGCCGCAAGCACCCCGGCGGCAGCAACCACGCCGCCGGTCAGAAGCAGGGAACGGCGGGGCACCACGAGGCGGCGCGCCTGCCCAGCAATAGCCTCTTTAGCGGCATCGACGCGGGTAGAAGGGGTCTTAGCCACAGAGTCCCCAGCGGCAACGGATGCCGCCTCAGAAGAGCCCTGAGAGGCTCCCCGGGTAGAAGTATCGGGAATGTGAGAGTTCTCGGGTTCCAAAGAAGGGGAAGAAGACACAGAATCTCCATGATGCAGGGCGAGCGCAAAGCCCACCAACGGTTTGAGGGGAGTGAAGTCCCTCTAGAATACCGCCCGCACCTATGCGCATGCCGACAACCCGCTGCGCATCATTCGAAGGGCATAAAGAAAACCTATGGGGTGGACTCAGTCCACCCCATAGGTCACAAACTTCATGAGAGCTCTCAACTCTCACCGCAGGCTATTTAGTTATCCTGCGCAGCCGTAGCGTTCGGAGCCGGAATATTAGCCGATTCAGCAGCCAACTCAGCAATACGGATCTCGCCGGTCGTCGGATCATCGTAGGTCACGTACTCGGTACCGCCAGCCGTAGGCTCAGCGTCCTCGTTCACGTGGTTCTCCGCAATCAGGAAGCCGTGCGCACCCAGAATCTTAGCGACGCGGTCAATATCCTGCGGGGTCGGGGTATGATCCACCACTCGACGAATGTACTCGTTAATGCGCTGGTCGCTCACGTACGCCTCGCCACGAGCAGCACGAGACTGCATGAGCTGGCGAACAACTTCCTGCAGCTGCTCATCGGTCAGACGCATCTTCAAAATAGCCATCACTGCCGCGCGGTCCTGCACCGGAACATCCTTGGGATACCCGACGCTCAGCCAGTCGATTACTCGAGAGATCATGCTCTTATCAGGCATCGAGCCCCTCCTTCGAAGCAGTCATTATATGCAATTTAGTGTTCACGGGATTAGTGGCCTCCACCGGTTACGCCGAAGATATTCCAGCCGAAAGTGTGGTCGATAAAGTCCTTAGCGACCCAGAGAATACCGATGATTACGATTGCTACGATAATAGCAAAAATGCAGAACGCAGCAATCTTCGCCGCCGTTCCCGGAGGCTCAATTTCAACCAGCTTGCCGTCCGCGGTGTACTCGGTACGACCAGCCAGCATACGCAGACCCAGCGCATAGAGCGCCGGAAGGCCCGCACCAAAGAACAAACCGGCAATCAGCACCGGAATAACCTTGTTCACAATGTCAATCAGATATTCCACGACTACGAACCTGCCTTCTCTGTAGCAAGGGTCTGGGCTTCTGCGGATGCCTCAGCGCTGGTGACTGCAGCGCCTTCCTTTTCATCCCAGTCGCCAGTCACGTTCGAAGCGTCAATGTTGTCCTTCTGGGAATGACGCCACATCAGGAAGCAGAAGACTACCAGCAAAGCGAACACGGTCATTTCGCCAATGAACTGGGTACCGGTCAGAGCATTCAGGCCATGACCAATCAGCCAGGTCAGAGCACCCACAATCGCGGCAGCCGGCAGAGTAATCAGCCAAGCAACCACCATGCGGCCAGCAACAGACCAGCGCACCTCAGCACCCTTACGGCCCAGGCCACTACCCAGAATCGAGCCGGACGCCACGTGAGTGGTGGACAGTGCCATACCGAAGTGGGAGGAAGTCAGAATAATCGCAGCGGATGCACCGTCAGCGGCAACGCCCTGCGGGGTGTCAACCTCAACGATGCCCTTACCGAGGGTGCGGATAATACGCCAACCACCCAGGTAAGTACCCAGCGCAATAGCAAGCGCGCAGGAAGCCTTCACCCAGAAGGGAATCGCGTCATCGTTGCTCAGGGTACCCGAAGCAACCAGAGCCAGGAAGATTACGCCCATGGTCTTCTGCGCATCGTTAGTGCCGTGCGCCAGAGACATCAGGGATGCGGTCGCGACCTGTCCCTTACGGAAGCCGCCGTGCTTGCGATCATCAGCCACCGGGGCAGCAATACGGTAGACCAGCCAAGTGCCGGTTGCCGCCACAATAGCCGCAATGACGGGGGAGAGGACCGCGGGAACAATAATCTTGGACAGAACGCCCATCCACTGCACGCCGTCAAAGCCGATCGCGACAATAGCCGAACCAATCAGGCCACCAAACAGAGCGTGCGACGAGGATGAGGGAAGACCCAGAAGCCAGGTCAAAACATTCCAGAGGATACCGCCCACCAGACCGGTAAAGACGATGAGCATCAATGCCGGACCGTCCGTTGTTACATCGATACGGTCCAGGTTCACGATGCCGCTACCAACCGAGCGTGCCACCTCAACAGAGAGGAACGCGCCAACGAGGTTCAGGGACGCAGACAGCGCCACGGCGGTCTTAGGCTTCAGCGCACCGGTGGCGATGGAGGTTGCCATCGCGTTGCCAGTGTCGTGGAAGCCATTCGTAAAGTCGAAGGCGAGCGCGGTCAGCACCACGATCACGAGAATAATGAGTTCTGTAGTCACAAGAAAATTATCTGTCGGTTTTCGCGAAATCTAAAGTATTCCGAATTAACACGAAATAACAGATAAACCCACAGTATTGAGCGGGTTTCCGTGAGGGTTTTACTATAGAGCCCATATTCCAGGGGAAACTCTCCCGATATTCCGCGGAAAAAAGGGTGCACCTATTGGAATGTTTAAGTTGGTTTATGTGGCTTATACGAGAGTGCGGGGGCGAGGGGTGATTATATCCATCAAGAGGCTAAAGTGTGTTCACCAAGTGTTCACTTTCAGGAACCTCCCAGCTTTCTTTTTGTGACACACCTTTATTATTCAGACCTCATTTAGGTTGCCGAGCTACCCACACGGGACACCCCTGTGGGTTTTACGGCGCGGGGCTTTCTGCGGAGCACATTCTCCACAGTAGGGGTTTCCTACAGCCGTGCGCATTCGAATATCACGAAGAATTGAATCTATACCCGCGGCGCACGCAGCACATCAGCTTCGCGAGGTATTCGCACCTATTCCCCCGCATCACATCAGCAGATACAACAACTTTGGCGAATACAACAAAAGACCCCGTATCTTTCGATACGGGGTCTTTTTCAAAAATAAACCGGCGATGACCTACTCTCCCACACCCACAAAAGTGCAGTACCATCGGCGCGAAGAGTCTTAGCTTCTGGGTTCGGAATGGAACCAGGCGTTTCCCTCTTGCTATAATCACCGGAAAGTGGAGGCGAGGGGACTCGAACCCCTAACCCTCTGCTTGCAAAGCAGATGCGCTACCAATTGCGCCACGCCCCCGTCTCAGCGGAAACCACTGTTTAGTTATTTTTCCAAGCCTTTACGACTTCATTGCTCTGATACTTTTTCAGAACCATCACAGTGACACACGAAAGAACAGCAAGAATCAATAATTTCTTCATTATTGCCTTTCATAGTGTGGAGTGGGCGTACCAAGAATCGAACTTGGGACCTCTTCGTTATCAGCGAAGCGCTCTAACCGTCTGAGCTATACGCCCTCCCTCTGCGGAATTTCTTCCGTAGAACGAGATATAACTATACAGGTGTTTGCAGGTAACACCAAATCGAAAAAGCATGTTCTGCATCACACTTTAATATTGGGGGTTCCCAAGCATACAGAGCGGGCGGTACCACCTCCATCCAGAGGGGCACCGCCCGCACACAAAGCTCAAAAAGCTACAAACTAGGACTCATCGCTCAGAGTCAAGGTCACGCCACCAACCAGCTTCGCAGCCAGGTTGTACAGAATCGCGCCAATCATACCCAGCAGAGTAAAGACCACAGTGTTGACCACGGCAAAAATAGTAGTCACCAAAGCAACCTGACCCAGCGAAATCATCTGCGAAATATCCACAGTGGTCGAACCGGTACCCAGAGAGCTAATCAGCTGGTTCACACCGGTAAACGCGCCAGAAGCCTGCAGGAACAGCCAGAGAATCACCGAAGCCACGACGGTCACGATACCCAAGGCAATAGACAGCAGGAAGATTAGCTTAGCAACCGACCACGTATCAACCTTCTGAACCACCAGACGCGCGCGACGAATCTTCGAACGCGGCGCCGGACGCACCAACTGACGGCGTGAACCGGTCGGACGCTTAGCGTTTACAGGGCGCTTGCCGGCAGGACGCTTAGCGGTACCGCCAGGACGAGCCTGGCCCGAACGCGACTGAGCCGGGCGACGCGCGCCAGCCTTAGCCGCGCCCGAAGACTTAGATGCGCCAGCCGACGCCGAACGCTGTGCCGACGCAGGAGAGGAGCTCGCGGGAGTGCTGCTCATTAGTTACCTCCAGTAGCGGTGAGATCGGCAGCCGCCGCTTCACCCTCGTTGTCCGTACCGGGCGCCTCAGAAGACTCCGAAGCCTCGGTGTTCTCAGTGGTTTCATCGTCGCTATCATCCAGCTGACGATCCTGGTTGCGTGCAACACCAATAATAGAATCGCCCTTACCGGGCTTTGCAAAGATAACACCCATAGTATCGCGTCCCTTCGCAGGAACCTCATTCACATTCGAACGAACGACCTTGCCGCTGGCCATAACCACCAGCACCTCGTCCTCTTCGTCCACGATGAGGCCACTCACCAGGGCGCCGCGATCCTCAACTAGCTTAGCAACCTTAATGCCGAAACCGTTACGGCCCTGCACGCGGTACTCATCCACGCTCGTACGCTTCGCGTAACCACCCTCAGTGACCACGAAGACGAAGGAGCCCTCAGTAACCACGTTCGCAGAAATCAGCTCATCGCCCTCACGGAACTTCATACCGGTCACACCCGAGGTCGAACGACCCATCGGGCGCAACGACGCATCATCAGCGTGGAAGCGCAGCGACATACCGTTACGCGACACCAGCAGAATATCGTCCTTATCCGAAACGGTGAACGCCGAAACAACCTCATCGCCCTCACGCAGGTTAATCGCAATCAGGCCGGCAGTACGGTTCGTATCGTAATCGCTCAGACGGCTCTTCTTCACCATGCCACCGCGAGTAGCAAGCACCAGGTACTCAGCATCCTCGTAGCTCTTCAGCTCCATGACCTGAGCAATATGCTCACCGCCCTGGAACTCCAGCAGGTTCGCAATGTGCTGACCCTTCGCGTCACGACCGGCTTCCTGCAGCTCGTAACCCTTCGCACGGTACACGCGACCCAGGTTCGTGAAGAACAGAATCCAGCTGTGCGTAGTGGTCACAAAGAAGTGCTCCACCACGTCATCACCGCGCAGCGAGGCACCCTTAATGCCCTTACCGCCGCGGTGCTGGCTACGGTACTGATCACTGCGGGTGCGCTTAATGTAGCCGCCGCGAGTAATCGTAACCACGACCTCTTCCTCGGGGATGAGGTCTTCCATGGACATGTCGCCGTTGTAGCCGTACATAATCTGGGTGCGACGCTCATCGCCGTAGCGGTTCACAATCTCGCCCAGCTCCTCAGAGATAATCTCGCGCTGGCGAGTCTCCGAAGCAATAATCGCGTTGTACTCAGCGATCATGCGCATCAGCTCATCGTGACGATCCTGAATCTTCTGACGCTCCAAAGCAGCCAAACGACGCAGCTGCATGTTCAGAATTGCCTGAGCCTGAGCCTCATCAATCTGCAGGAACTCCATCAGGCCGCTACGCGCCTCATCAGCAGTGGGGGAGCGGCGAATCAGGGCAATAACCTCATCCAGAGCATCCAGAGCCTTCAGCAGGCCACGCAGGATGTGCGCCTCTTCCTCCGCCTGACGCAGACGGTAACGGGTACGACGAACGATAACGTCCATCTGGTGATCCACCCAGTGACGCACAAACGCATCCAGGGACAGGGTACGCGGCACGCCATCCACAATGGCGAGCATATTCGCGGAGAAGTTCTCCTGCAACTGGGTGTGCTTGTACAGGTTGTTCAGCACAACCTTCGGGGAAGCATCACGCTTGAGCACAATCACCAGACGCTGACCGGTACGGCCCGAAGTCTCATCGCGCAGATCCGCGATGCCGGTGACCTTACCGTCCTTGATGAGCTCAGCAATCTTAATCGCCAGGTTATCCGGGTTCGCCTGGTACGGCAGCTCGGTAACCACCAGGCAGGTACGACCGTGGATTTCCTCCACGTTGACCACCGCGCGCATGGTGATAGAGCCGCGGCCAGTACGGTACGCATCCTCAATGCCCTTGGTGCCCAGAATCTGCGCACCGGTCGGGAAATCGGGGCCCTTAATGCGCGCCATCAGAGCGTTTAGCAGCTCCTCGTTGGTGGCGTGCGGGTTCTTCAGGAACCACTCCACACCCTCGGCAACCTCACGCAGGTTATGCGGCGGAATATTGGTCGCCATACCCACAGCAATACCCGAAGAACCGTTGACCAGCAGGTTCGGGATGCGCGCGGGTAGAACGGTAGGCTCCAGGGACTTGCCGTCATAGTTGGGCTGGAAATCAACGGTGTCTTCGTTGATGTCACGCACCATCTCAAGAGCAATGGGAGCCATCTTGGTCTCGGTGTATCGAGGCGCTGCAGCACCGTCGTTACCGGGGGAGCCGAAGTTACCCTGACCCAGAGCCAGCGGGTAACGCATAATCCAGCTCTGAATCAGACGCACCAGAGTGTCGTAGATAGCGCTATCGCCGTGGGGGTGGAACTGACCCATCACGTCGCCGACCACGCGGGCGCACTTATTGAAGGATCGGTCCGGGCGGTAGCCGCCGTCGTACATCGCGTAGATCACGCGGCGGTGCACGGGCTTGAGGCCGTCACGCACATCCGGCAGGGCGCGGCCAATAATAACCGCCATTGCGTAGTCCAGGTAGGAACGCTGCATTTCGGTCTGCAGGTCCACCTGTTCAATGTGACCGTGGTGGTCTACGCTTTCAGCGCCACCATTGCTGACAACGTCAGCTTTGGTAGTCTCATTCTGGTGTTCTTCGCTCATAACTTTCTCATTAAATTAATAGCTCAATCAATATATACCCCGACTGGTATATTGCCCGTAGGGTATATATTGATTCGGGCTAGATATCGAGGAATCGAATGTCCTTTGCGTTCTGCTGGATAAACTCACGACGAGCCTCAACGTCCTCACCCATCAGAACAGAGAAGATCTGGTCAGCAGCAGCTGCATCCTCCATCTTCACCTGAAGCAGGGTACGACGAGCCGGATCCATGGTGGTGTCCCACAGCTCGGTGTAGTCCATCTCGCCCAGACCCTTGTAACGCTGAATACCGTTATCCTTGGGCAGGCGCAGGTTCTTCGCAGCACCACGAGCCAGAGCCTCATCACGCTCAGCGTCCGAGTACACGTAGTCGTGCGGGGCGTTCGACCACTTGATGCGGTACAGCGGCGGCTGAGCCAGATACACGTAGCCAGCCTCAATCAGCGGACGCATGAAGCGGAAGAGCAGAGTCAGCAACAGAGTCGTAATGTGCTGACCGTCAACGTCCGCATCCGCCATCAGAACGATTTTGTGGTAGCGTGCCTTCTCAATATCGAAGTCGTCACCAATGCCGGTACCGAAAGCGGTAATCATCGCCTGAATTTCAGCGTTGGACAGGGCACGGTCCAGGCGAGCGCGCTCAACGTTCAGGATCTTACCGCGCAGCGGCAGAATAGCCTGAGTGTTCGGGTTGCGACCCTGAACAGCCGAACCACCCGCAGAGTCACCCTCCACCAGGTAAATCTCAGAGATCGACGGGTCCTTCGAGGAGCAGTCCTTGAGCTTACCGGGCATGGAGCTGGTCTCCAGCAGGCCCTTACGGCGGGTCGTCTCGCGTGCCTTACGGGCTGCAATACGCGCCTGAGCGGCGGTAATCGCGCGGCGAACAATATCCTTCGCCACCGCGGGGTTACGCCCGAACCAGTCGCCGAGGTGATCGTTCACCTCACGCTGGGTGAAGGACTTAGCCTCCGAGTTACCCAGCTTAGTCTTGGTCTGACCCTCGAACTGCGGCTCAGAAATCTTAATCGAAATCACCGCGGTCAGGCCCTCACGCACGTCTTCACCGGTGAGGTTATCGTCCTTATCGCGTAGCAGCTTGTTCTCACGCGCGTAACGGTTCACCAACGAGGTCAGAGCGGCACGGAAACCCTCTTCGTGAGTACCGCCCTCGTGGGTGTTAATCGTGTTCGCGTACGAGTAGACGGATTCCTTGTAGGCGCCGGTCCACTGCATCGCCACTTCCAGGCTCATATTGCGCTCAGTGTCTTCGGCTTCGAAGGAGACAATCTCCTCGTTCACAATGGTCTTCGCGCCTGCGTTGAGGAAGTGTACGTAGTCGAACAGACCGTTGTCGTAACGGTAGGTGACGGTCATGAAACCATCAGCGTTCGCGCGCACGCGGTTGAGGATGTTTTCCTTCTTCTCGCTCTCTTCAGCAACCTCGTCACCGACGAACTTCTCGCGCTCATCGGTCAGGGTGATGGTCAGGCCCTTGTTCAGGAACGCCATCTGCTGGAAACGGGCGCGCAGAGTCTCAAAGTCGAACTCGACGGTCTCGAAAATCTCTGGGTCCGGGTAGAAAGTCTGAATGGTACCGGTCTTATCGGACGGTTCACCCTTGCGCAGGGGACCATCCGGCACACCACCGTTGGAGAAGGAAATATGCCATGCGTAGCCCTGGCGGTGCACCTCAGTAATCACACGGGTAGACAGCGCGTTCACCACGGAGATACCCACACCGTGCAGACCACCGGAAACGGAGTAGCCGCCACCGCCGAACTTACCGCCAGCGTGCAGCACGGTCATGACAACCTCAACGGTGGACTTGTGCTCGGTGGGGTGCTCATCCACGGGAATACCGCGGCCGTCATCCTCTACGCGAACAGCACCATCAGCCTGGATGGTCACGTCAATTTTGGAGGCGTAGCCGGCGAGCGCTTCGTCGACCGAGTTATCTACAACCTCGTAGACCAGGTGGTGCAGACCGCGCTCAGTGGTCGAGCCAATGTACATGCCGGGGCGCTTACGAACCGCTTCCAGACCTTCCAGCACGGTAATATCGGATGCACCGTATTCATGCTGCTGTTCAGATGCATTCTGTTCAGATGCCACGAGGCAGAACTCCTTGAGTAGATGATGCAACCGGCGAAGGAAAGCTACGGGCAGCCAAGAGCGGAGCCTAGAACACCTCACAGAGGGCACAAGAAAGTGCCTGCACAACCCGCGGTGCCGGTGGTACCCATAGGTGGGCACACTTTACGCATTGTCTCTTTTATTTTACCGAGCAAGAGAGCATAAAACCATCTACAAGCGTCACATATTGAGCTTTTTTGGGCACTACCACCCGCTCAAAAGCCCGCTAAGGCGGTTTAGAGTGCCTCAACCCCCTTTTGAGGTAGGGGATACGGTTCACCACTTCGTGGGGATTGCCGGCGATTCTAAAGCTTTCATAGCGTGCAGAAAATCATGAGGAGCAGAAAAGGGGCACGTTTTATGCAACGTGCCCCAAAATCTCAGTTTTCCCGTCAAAGGTGCTGCAAAGCGGTAACATGATACGCCTACCCGTAGGTGTCGCGTACCCCGCGCATACCGGTGGCACGCCGATAGCCTCGCTGATTCCAGCGTCCGTTGTTCGGACCCAGCACGCGAACCTGAGCCACGACACCATCACCCAGTTCACGGCGGAAAAGTTCGATGAGGTGCCCGTGCATCAGGCGCAACTGAGTCGTCCAGGCGGTAGAGTCGCACTGGACTTCAACAATGGAATTTTCGAAGCTGATGGGGCGGGTGTGCGCCGCAATTTCAGGGCCCACGAGCTCAGCCCAGCGAGCCAGCACGCTAGAGACCGCCACGGGCTCTTTCCAGCCGCGAGAACGGATCAGAGCGCTGACGATGCCGCCAAGGGGTTTGGGATCACGAGAACTCTCTCCGGGGCCGCTATAGCCGCCCATCACGCGGGGGTCCCAGCCCTGCGCTCGCCATGATTTCTTCTTCGAGGCGGTTCCAGACATGACCGCACCGAAGTCACGCATGATTTTGTTCGCAGAGAAGGCATTGAGGGGCGCCTCGCCGCGCTCTTGAGCCGCCACTCGCATGCGGGTCAGCAGGGCGGAGGGGGCATCCACCTCGTCACGGTAGAACTCACCCACGCCGTCAACCTCGCGCGGGTTTTGATGCTCCGCAAACTGCGGTTCCGCGAATTCACCGAATGTTTCACGTGAAACATGGTTTTGAGGGTAGACGGGGTTACTCATCGCCGCCACCTTCCGCGAGCGCAGAAATGGTCGAGTTCGACTGCCCCGCAGAGTCAGTGACAGAGTCGGTGGCAGGACCAGCGGCAGGCTGCACATACTCGGCGTGCCCCGCCGTCACCGACACCAGGCGGTAGTCGCCCAGCTCCTCCGGAATATCGCTGAGCACCGCGCAGGTAATCAACACCTGCTCCGCGTCGGCAACCATCGCACCCAGGCGGTGACGGCGCGCAGAATCAAGCTCCGCAAACACATCATCAAGAATCAGAATCGGCGAAGAACCCGCCGAGGAATCATCCTCAACATGCACAAACCAGGACGCCAGTTTCAGCGCCAGCGCAAAAGACCAGCTCTCGCCGTGCGAGGCAAAATGCTTCACCGGCATACCACCGAGCAGCAGGGTAATATCCTCACGGTGCGGACCCACCAGGGTCACGCCACGCTCAATCTCATCGCGCCGACGCTCCGCAAAACCGCGCATCAAAGCCTCCTTGAGGTCCTCAATGCGCATCAGCGCCGCATGCTCGATCGAGCGCTCGCCCATGCTCGAAAAAACAGTCGACTCATAGTTGAAACCGACCTCTTTAGATCCGTCTGTCAGCCCTGCGTAGGCGCGGCGAAGCTGCGGCAAAAAACGCTGCAACAGACGAAAACGCGCAGAAAGCAGCTGAGCGCCCAGGGTCGACAGCTGCTCATCCCAGACCGACAGGGTACTCAAAGCGTTCTCGTCCCGCGCCTTACGCTGCATGGATTTCAGCAACGAATTACGTTGCCGCAAAATCCGCTCATACTCGCTACGGTACCCGGAGACCACCGGACGCAAAGAGCTCGCCAAATCATCCACAAAACGACGACGACCGGCGGGCTCACCCTTCACCAGTTGCAGATCCTCCGGGGAGAACAGCACCGTGCGGGCAATACCCAGCGCCTCCTTGGCACGTACCGGCGCGGCACGATTAATGCGCACCCGGTTACTCTGCCCCGGAGCAATCTCAAACTCGGTCACCGTCTGCTGCGAACCGCGCACCGTACGGGTACGGATATAGGCGCGCGAAGCACCCGCCCGCACCAGCGGCCCGTCATGGCTCACACGGTGCGAAGACAGCGACGCCGCATAGTCGATCGCCTCAACAATATTGGTTTTACCCACACCGTTAGAGCCCAGAAACACCGTAACTCCCGCCGAAAGAGGCAGGCTCAGCAGGGCGTAGGTACGGTAATCCAACAACGAAATATGGTCAATATACACCGGAGCAGCTCCTTTCACGGGGTTTCACATACGGGGTCGCAGGGGTTCACAGCGCCAGCTGGCGGGCACAGCGCGCAGGCCAAAATACTGTGGTTTTCCGCACGGATGAGCACAGAAAAAACAGCGCAACCCCGCACATACCCACGATGCATAGGGCACCGAAAGACGTGCGGGGTAGCGACGCTGAAACTAGTTCGACGGCAGGCGAACCGGCATCAGCAGGTAACGGTAGTTACGGTCATCCTCAGCCAGAGGCTCATCCTGACCGGAAATCACGGCGGGCTTCGGCGCATCGGTAAAGGAGAAACGAACGAACTCAGTACCGAAAACCTTCAAACCATCCGAGAGGTAGGCGGGGTTGTACGCAACGGTGATGTCATCACCGGACAGGTGAGCCTGCAGAGTCTCGGAAGCCTGAGCCTCATCACCGCGGCCGGCATCAATAGCAACCGAACCCTGAGTGAACTTCAGACGCAGGGGAGTGTTGCGCTCCGCCACGAGGGAGATACGGCGAGCAGCCTCAGCCAGGTCGGAGGTGCGAACCACCGCGTGAATCGGGGTCTGCTCGGGGAACAGCGCACGGATGTTGGGGTAGTCGCCGTCCATCAGAACGCTGGTGGTGCGGCGGGTACCCGCTGCGAAGCCGATCAGCTCGCCCGCTGCGGGCAGGGCGATAGACAGATCGCCGGAACCGGAGAGGGTGCTACCGACCTCAGAGACGGTCTTAGCCTTCAGCAGCACAGCCGCCTGAACGTCAGGGTTGACCGGGTTCCACTTGATTTCGCGCATTGCCAGGCGGTAGCGGTCGGTGGCGAGCAGGGTCATGGTGTCGCCGTTGATTTCGACGCGGATACCGGTCAGCAGCGGCAGGGTCTCATCCTTGGACACCGCAATCTGAACCTGCTTGACGGCTTCAGCGAATTCGGCGCCGTCCACGGTACCGGAAATTTCGGGAAGCTCGGGAAGCTCGGGGTAGTCCACGACCGGCATGCCAGCGAGCTGGAAGTTAGCGGAACGGCAGTGAATACGAATCACGGACTCATCTGCGGTGAACTCGACGGGTGCGTTCGGTAGGGAGCGGCAAATTTCTGCCAGGATCTTGCCGGGAACCAGGCACACGCCTTCTGCTTCAAC
The DNA here is from genome assembly GCF_041432785.1 of Rothia sp. 27098_8_29. Lineage (NCBI taxonomy): Bacteria > Bacillati > Actinomycetota > Actinomycetes > Micrococcales > Micrococcaceae > Rothia > Rothia sp. 27098_8_29. The sequence goes on along the minus strand of NZ_JAPWAI010000005.1, from coordinate 23,625 downwards.
ATCGGCTGCAATGACCTGGCGGGCGCTGGTCTCGTGATCGAAGCTTGCGATGCTGACCTCACCTGCGGAGGCGGTAATCAGCAGACCGTTGAGTACGGGGGAGGTGGGACGCAGCGGAAGTGAGCGTGCCGTCCAGCCGACTGCTTCGGCAAGGACATCGCGTTCAACGGTGAATTTCATCGAGAAGGCGCCTTTCACGGAATTGGAGAGTCATTTTGGGGCGCACGTAAAGCTTATGGGCGAAAGAGCCGGAAATATCGCGTGCTCTGGTGCGCAGTACATCTTCCCGCGCGCGCGTCTATCCATCCTACCGGATTTTGTAATTACACAGAGACACAGAGGTCGCTCCTGCAGCGAAAAATCGGGTGAGATGAGGCATGTAGGACTGCTGTATTTTTGTAATTACAAAGATAGGCGGAAGGTGCATCAAATCCAGTCGAAAACAGGTTCGAATTAGGTGATGGTTCGGTGTTGGTTTCTTCTTCAAACCCAACCTTCAAATCCAACCCAAAAGATAGAGTGCAGCTATCGATCCAAATCCGCGAAAATCTACGTTTTCAGTAAGGGTGCACAGAAAAACCTGAAACAGCCCGGTTGGTCGAGCAGAACTACTTGTTATGGGGAGGATTTTTTCTTTAAGTACAGTAGTATTGTTAACGCTTGTGGAAACGGTGGAAAACCCCTTCCTTGCCTGCAATGACGCGGAAGTAGCCTGTGGACATTAAGTGGAAGAAACCACTCAACGCTGAGGATGCATTGTGTATGGATATTTATACATTTCCTCGATTCCACACCTTTTGAATATTCATGCACTTAACGTCCACACGAACGCATGAGTTAAAGCACAGCTTATCCACACCCCAAAAATCTAGCTTTCAGAGTCGCTAAAATCTTGGATCCAGCGTGAAACCCTGCCCCGAAGCCTATAAAACACCTAGTCGAGGCACAAAATAAGCTACGGGACAGGGACAAAAACACATCTAGCCGGCGGCGCGCTGCTCCTGGCGAATCAAATTCGTTAGCTCAGTAACCTGATTAAAAATCGTCTGACGCTCCGCCATCTGCGCGCTCACCTTACGCACCGCGTGCATCACCGTCGTGTGGTCGCGGCCGCCCAAGTCGTTACCAATACGCGGCAGGGACATCTCGGTCAGCTCACGCAGAAGATACATCGCCACCTGACGCGCATTCGTGAGCGTACGGGTGCGAGACTTCGACTGCATATCCTCAATGGACACATCAAAATACTTCGCCACCGTCGCCAAAACCAGCGCCGACGTAATCTCCGCACCACCGGTATCAGAGAGCAAATCCTTCAGATAGGTCTCAGCCTCAGCCAGGGTAATGGGCTCCGGCGGCTTCTTCATCGAGGCGGCAGCGCTCGCACGAATCAGAGCACCCTCCAACTCGCGAATATTCGCCGTGACATGGGAAGCAATGTATTCCATGACGTCATCGCGCACCGGCAGAATCTCGTTCTGAGCTTTCTTCCGCAGAATCGCGATACGGGTCTCCAGCTCCGGAGGCTGCACATCCACGTTCAGGCCCGAACCGAAACGCGAACGCATACGCTCAGCGAAACCGGTCAGCTGCTTCGGCGGCAAATCAGAGGTAATCACGATCTGCTTCTGGTGGTTGTACAGGGCGTTGAAGGTATGGAAGAACTCCTCCATCGTCGCCTCTTTACCCGCCAAGAACTGGATATCGTCAATCAGCAGAACGTCGACATTGCGGTAAATCTGCTTGAACGACGAACCCTCATCGTCACGAATCGAGTTAATGAAGTCATTCGTGAACTCCTCAGAATTCACGTAGCGCACGCGTAGGTTCGGGTACAGGTACTTGGTGTAGTGGCCGATTGCGTGCAACAGGTGAGTCTTGCCCAGACCCGAACCGCCGTAGATGAAGAGCGGGTTGTAGACAATGCCGGGCTGCTCAGCCACCGCGAAAGCGCTCGCGTGCGCAAAGCGGTTGGACTGGCCAATCACGAAGGTATCGAAGGTATAGTTCGGGTTCAGTCGGGCAGAGCTATCCCACGTCGGTGCGTTTTCCGGGTCTTCATGCGGATGCACCTGCTGAGACTCCGGTACCGCCGGGGCCTCCGGAACGAAAGTGGGCAGGGGCGCCGGATATTCGCGAGGCGCACCTGCGGCAGGAGCCGCCGGAGCGGGCTGCTGAGCGGAGGGGAAACCGGCACGCTCCGCCTCCAGAGCCTGCAGGGAGGGGCGGGTGACCTGCTCATCGGCAGGAACCTCGTAGTGATCGGGGCCCGGATGTGGCTCGGTGTAGTACTCAAAAGCGCGCGAACCGGCGGGCGCCTCAGGATGCGCAGAAGCCGCCGCTACCGAAGGGGCGGGCTGGTGCTCGACAGGAACCTCGCGCTCACCATGGAAAACGTCCTGACTTGCAGGTTCAACCGGAATCATCGACTCATTCACATCGAAAAGCGCGGTGGTCGACGGGCCAAACACCTCGTGCAGAGCCGCACGGAACGAAGCGCTAATCTGCTCCTCAAAGACCGCACGGGTGAGCTTATTCGGAACCTCAATGATGAGGCGAGAAGAACCCATCAATCCCTGAGGCTGCGCAAGATTCACGAAACCGCGCTGACGTGCCGTCACCGCCGGATCGGCGGCAAGAATGGAGAGCAGATGCGCCCAGCGCGCCTGAAGGGAGTCGGTCATGGAATTCTTTACTTTCACTCGATGTGAAGCGGTGGTGCAGTAAAGAAATCATGCCGGAAACCACCGCGAGGTCATTAAGATTCTACCCGCTTAATACACAGAGGGAGAAAGTTATCCACAAGAGTTTTCCACACGGTGGAAAACTTGTAATTACAGGGGTGGATAAGCGGTGGATTTAAGTGCATAACAGGTCTTCTTCCCTGATATTTAGCGGAAAACTCCAAAAGCTCAAGGATGTGGATAACTCACCGATAGTAGGGGGTTTGGGTGGGATATGCACCATGGTGGATATCCTGCTGCCATAAATATCCCCAGGTTTACGCCCCAAGAGCATGTAGCGTCTCCACAGCCTGTACACCCGCCGCAATCACCGCCTCCACGCCACAAACGAGCCCGGAATCACGCGGAAAAACACCCCAAGAACTTGATTTACGCCCTCCACTCTTCTAAAGTTGTGCTGTTGTGTGTGCACCGCCTACTGCGAATAGTCGCGGTACCTCCGTGCACCAAGAAGCGTACGGTTCCGATACCCTGTGAGGGCACGAACCGCAAAAATCAAGGAGACAAAGTATGAGCAAGCGTACTTTCCAGCCGAACAACCGCCGTCGCGCTAAGAAGCACGGCTTCCGTCTGCGTATGCGTACCCGTGCAGGCCGCGCGATTCTGTCGAACCGCCGCGGTAAGGGCCGCGCAAAGCTCTCGGCCTAATCACGGCATATAGTTCGCCCGCCGATGCACACGCATCGGCGGGCGAACTATCATTAAGCGTGAAATACACGCGGAGGTCAGCTCACCACATGAGCCGAATCTCCCACACTACGTAAAGGGGAACACGTGCTGCCTCAACGGCACCGTATGCGCACCAGCGCAGAATTCTCCCACGCCTTCCGTTCCGGCATCCGTACAGGACGTCGGAACATCGTTGTATCTACGGCGAAAAATCCTGGAAAAACAACCCAGGTAGGTTTCATTGTGTCGAAGGCGGTGGGCAACGCAGTCACACGCAATCTGGTCAAGCGCCGGTTGCGTGAACTTGCCGCGCTCACCTGCGCCGCGCATCCGGAAGGCTACGCCATTGCTGTGCGAGCGCTTCCCGCCTCCGCGAGCGCCAGCTGGGATCAGTTGCGCCGCGACTACGAATCGGCACTCGAGGCTGCTTTCGCTAAGCTCGACCTGCCTCAGAGCAAGGAGAAGCCGTGAGTCGTTCCCAGCATGACCGCTGTGAAGAACGCTTCCACGCGCATCACAGTGGCACCTATAGCGCATCTGCCGAGACTCTGGGCCCCGACGAGCTGCTGGCACTAGCGCCTAACGAATTCGTGCGGCCGGAAACTTTCCTGCAGGCTCTCTACGTTCTACCGCAGAACCTGCTGATCGCGTGCATGAAGGCCTACCGCAAGGTCGTATCCCCCCTCTACGGGGATGTGTGCCGCTACTACCCGACCTGCTCAGCCTACGCCCTGGAGGCGCTGACCACCCACGGTGCGATGGGCGGGCTTTCCCTGACGGTGCGCCGTATTCTGCGGTGTGTTCCCTGGGCAACCGGAGGTATCGACCCAGTCCCGGAGGGGAAGCGTACTTTCGCTCCCGGAGCAGAACCGAAAATTATTCTGCTCAACCACCCCCATCTTTACACCCCTCACACCGGTGGTGACGCCCGCCCTGAGTAGGCGGCGCCTCCCACACAATGACTTAGCCGAGTCCTTAAGGAGTATTCCCGCGTGAATATTTTTGATTTGATTCTTTGGCCGTTTAAATGGATCGTCTCCGTGGTCCTGTGGCTGTTCCACACTCTTTTCACTTCGCTGGGTATGGACCCGGCGTCCGGCCTGACTTGGGTTCTGTGCATTATCTTCCTGACCCTGGTGATGCGTACCCTGACCATTCCGCTGTTCGTCAAGCAGATTAAGGCTATGCGCGGTATGACCGCGATGCAGGGCGATATGGCGAAGCTGCAGGAGAAGTACAAGGGCAAGAAGGACCAGCTCTCCCGCCAGGCTATGGCTCAGGAGCAGATGGAAATGTACCGTAAGCACGGTACGAACCCCTTCGCATCCTGCCTGCCGATTCTGGCTCAGATGCCGATCTTCTTCGGTCTGTACCAGGTGCTGATGGGCGTTCCCACCGCGGCGCAGAGTAACGAGAGCGTGCTCATGCTGCCGGCTGATCTGGTGCACCAGTTCAACGACTCGCAGATTTTTGGTGCTCAGCTGTTCGCGACCATGCTGCACCCGGGCGCTGGTGACACCACCGCGACCGTTGTTCAGGCGGTCATCATGATTGTTCTGATGAGTGCGACCCAGTTCTACATTCAGAAGCAGCTGAGCGTGAAGAACATGTCGGAGGCGGCTCTGAACTCTCCGATGTTCCGTCAGCAGCAGATGATCATGTACATCTTCCCGATCATCTTCGCTGTTTCCGGTATTAACTTCCCGCTGGGTGTTATGTACTACTGGACCGTTTCGAACCTGTGGTCGCTGGGTCAGCAGTGGTGGGTTATCCGCAATAACCCGACCCCCGGTTCTCAGGCGGAGCGTGAGCTGAACGCTCGCCGTGCTGCTAAGGGCCTGCCTCCGATTGGTAAGACCCGTGAGCAGCACGAGAAGGATCTGCAGGAGGCTCGTGAGCGTGCCGCTGCGGGTCAGCGTCAGCAGCCGGTTGGTAAGAAGCGCCAGAAGCAGCAACGCAATAAGCAGAACGGAAAGAAGTAGTTTTCTTCCGTGATTCGGGCCGGGTTCTCGCCATGTGTGGCGCGGGCCCGGCGCCGTGTATGAGATACTTTTTACCCCTAGGACACCCCTCCGAATACCCCGAGGATTATTGTGACTGAAGCTATGGAATATGAGGACGAGCAGCTCGTTGAGGAGCAGCTGGTAGAGGAGCCCATTGAGGGCGAAGAAGACGATTTTGAGGACATCGACGAGGAAGGCGATATCGCCGCTGACTACCTCGAAGAACTCCTCGATATTGTCGATATGGACGGCGATATCGATATTGAGGTGCGCAATAACCGCATCTATCTTTCGGTCTTCAATGACGACGATGACAATGAGGAACTGCGCCACCTAGTTGGCCGCCACGGTGAGGTGCTGGAGGCTCTGCAGGAGCTGGTGCGCCTCTCCGTCCTGGCTGGTAATGGTACCCGTTCCCGCCTGATTCTGGATGTTGCCGGCTACCGTGCAGAGCGTCGTGAGCAGCTGGAGAAGATTGCCGCTGATGCGATTGAGAAGGTGCGTGCTACCGGTCGTGATGAGCACCTGAAGCCGCTGAGCCCGTACGAGCGCAAGGTTGTGCACGATGTGGTGGCTGCCGCTGGTCTGTACAGCGAGTCGGAGGGCGAGGGTCCTCGCCGTCACGTGGTGATTTCTCTTCCCGAGGTAGGAGCCTAGTATGGAGACTTCGATGGTTACTCTCAGCGAGAGTGAGCGCGCCGCCGCGGAGGCTGTGTTCGGTGAGCGTCTGCCCCTGGCGGAGCGCTACGTGCAGCACCTGGCGACGACCGGCATTGAGCGTGGTCTGATTGGTCCGCGTGAGGTGCCGCGCCTGTGGGCTCGTCACGTGCTGAACTGTGCTGTGGTGCAGGAGTATATTGCTCCGAATACTTCGGTGGCTGATGTTGGCTCTGGTGCTGGCCTGCCCGGTCTATGCTTGGCGATTGCTCGCCCGGATTTGAAGCTGACTCTGATTGAGCCTCTGGAACGCCGTGTCATCTGGCTGAATGAGGTTGTCGAGGATCTGGGCCTGGAGAACGTGACCGTGCTGCGCTCGCGTGCTGAGCAGGCTGTGGGTGCTGTTGAGGCTGATGTGGTGACTGCGCGTGCTGTGTCGGCTCTGGTGGGCCTGTTGGACATTACTCTGCCGATTCTGCGTGGCACCGGTGAGCTGCTGGCTCTGAAGGGTCGTAGCGCCGCGGAGGAGATTACTAAGGCGAAGAAGAAGCTGAACCGCTACGGTGCGCGTGAGACTGAGATTCTCACCGCCGGCGGTGACCTGCTGGAAGAGCCGACGACGGTGGTTCGAGTTCGCCTCTAAAGGTTTCGTCCCGAATGGGCGGTGCCGCAATGAGCTAGTGAATATGCTGGCTTACGCGGTACCGCCCATTTTTGTGCACTGCTTTTACAGGGTGTGTTGAGTGTTTGCATCCATAGAGTACATAGAATGACCTCTCGCGTGGAGTATTGACCTGATGCCGGGTACCCTTAAGGAAGGATTGAAACCTTAGACTCTTCTATATCAAAGCCTGATGATTCAGTAAGGGGTACCGAGCCCTTCAGAACCATTCGGGCAGCACCAATGTTTCACGTGAAACATTGCAGACTTCATCACCTCGCGGAGCATGTTTCACGTGAAACATGCTGGGAATAGGTAACGGTAGGGGAGTGGGGAACTAAATCCTCCTCGCGCACGAATACCGCAGAGTATTGCCACGCGCGAGGCATCAGACGAAGCATCACCGTAGACACACCACCCGGAATATGGAAGGCACCCGATGACTCCTCAAGCTCAGAAATCTGTTGCAGATTTGCTCCCCAAGCCTGTGCATACGCGTGTCTTCACCGTGTCGAACCAGAAGGGTGGCGTGGGTAAAACCAGTACCGCCGTGAACCTCGCAGCTGCGCTCGCGGAGGCTGGACTGAACGTCCTGGTTATCGATAACGACCCGCAGGGTAACGCTTCGACCGCACTGGGCATTGAGCACGGCGTGGATGTTCCCAGTGTCTACAACGTCCTGATTGAGGATAAGCCGCTTTCTGAAATTGTTCAGGAATGCCCCGATATGCCCGACCTGTTCTGCGCCCCCGCCAATATCGACCTTGCGGGCGCGGAGATCGAACTGGTCTCCCTGGTGGCACGCGAGACTCGCCTCAAGAATGCCCTGATGGACTACACCGAGTGGCGCGAGAAGCAGGGCATGGAACGCCTGGACTATGTCTTCATCGACTGCCCGCCGAGCCTCGGCCTGCTGACCGTCAACGCCTTCGTTGCGGCAGAAGAGATTCTGATTCCGATCCAGTGCGAGTACTACGCTCTGGAAGGTCTGAGCCAGCTGCTGAAGAATATTCAGATGATTCAGAAGCATCTGAACTCCAAGCTGCGCATCAGCACAATCCTGCTGACCATGTACGATGCCCGCACCAACCTGGCATTCCAGGTGGCAGAGGAGGTGCGTGAACACTTCCCGGAGGAGACTCTGGGGGTCAAGATTCCTCGCTCGGTTCGTATCTCTGAAGCTCCCAGCTATCAGCAGACCGTCATCACCTACGATTCTTCGTCGACTGGCGCTCGCGCCTACCGTGAGGCGGCACAGGAGCTCTCGCGCCGATCCGCATAATCTAAATCTTTTGAAATGAGCCCTTTTGGATTGTCTATTGATGATTCAAAAGGGCTCATTGCGTGCGGTATTTCCTGGGTGAAACCCGAGAAAACAGCCTGAGAGAATTAATTATTAGGAATAATTTGGATTATGTGCCGTGCATTTTTTACTCCTGCTTTTGGGTGCTTATTTCGTTTACACTAGATGAAGAAGTAAAAATGAGCGGGCTCGTCCGGGAGTCCTAAGGAGTAACGATGGCTGAAAAGCGACGCGGCTTGGGTCGTGGCCTGGGGGCGCTGATCCCTCAGAGTACGAAGAATTCTGGTAATGCTGAGGCGAAGGCATCCGAAAAGACTGCGGCAGTAAAGACTGCACCCAAGAAGGTGTCTACTCCGATTGAAGAGCCCATGACTGACGGTCTCTTTGAAATGGCTCACGAGGCTAAGCCGGAGAAGCAGCGTAAGAGCACTAAAGCTGAGTCTGTAGAGACTAAGCCTGCTGAAGTTGCACCCGCTCAGGAAAAGACTGCTGAAGCTGAAAAGGTAGAGGAGAAGGTTGAAGCTCCCGCCTCCTCGCAGGATGTTTCACGTGAAACATCGAAGAAGAAGCCTCGCGTGGATATGGGTGCGGCACTGCGCAACACCACCCTGACTCGCCGCCCGGTGGACTTCTTCTTTGGTGAAGATGTCTCCACCCCGCAGTCCGCCTCTGAGGAACAGAGCGGTCTGGTTCCGGTTCCCGGTGCCCAGTTTGCTGAGCTGAATGTTCGCGATATCCACCCGAACCGCAAGCAGCCCCGAACCGATTTTGATGAGCAGGATATGGAAGAGCTCATCCACTCGGTGCGTGAGATTGGTGTTCTGCAACCGATTGTTGTGCGTCCCTCGCGTGAAAATGGTGCCGAAAAGTATGAGCTGGTCATGGGTGAGCGTCGCTGGCGTGCAACCCAGGCGGCTGGCCTGAGCACCATCCCGGCGATTGTTCGTGAGACTGAAGACGGCGACCTGCTCCGTGACGCCCTGCTGGAGAACCTGCACCGCAGCCAGCTGAACCCCATTGAAGAAGCGGCGGCATACCAGCAGCTCATGGAGGAGTTCGACACTACTCAGGAGCAGTTGGCTAAGCGTATTGGTCGTTCTCGCCCCCAGATTTCGAACACGATTCGTCTGCTGAAGCTGCCGGCTCTGGTGCAGCGTCGCGTTGCGGCGGGTATCCTCTCCGCGGGTCACGCGCGTGCCCTGCTGGCTCTGACGGACCAGGCTCAGATTGAGACTCTCGCGCAGAAGATTGTGAATGAGGGGCTGTCGGTTCGCGCAACTGAGGAGCTGGTGAACCACGCATCCGGCACTGCGGAGGTGAAGGAGCGTAAGGCTCCTCAGCCTCAGAAGCACCGTGAGCGCCTGGACTATATTGCGGAGGCTTTTGCTGACAAGCTCGATACTTCGGTGAAGATTTCGCTGGGTGCTCGCAAGGGTAAGATGACCATCGAATTTGCGAATGTTGAGGATCTGAACCGCATCATCCGCGTTTTGGATTCTGATTTCTCGGGCTAAATTTTCGCGTAAAACAATATTTAGCAACTGAAATCAGTTGTATATACAAAAAACCCTCGGTAATGTTTCACGTGAAACATCACCGAGGGTTTTTCTCTAGCTGCTCGAAAGATTAGCCCAGGTGCTCGGAGAACTCGGCCAGTAGAGCAGGCTTCGTCTTAGCACCTACGGTCTTCTTGACGACCTCGCCATCCTTGAAAAGGTAGATGGCGGGAATAGAGGTAATGCCGTACTTCATAGCGGTATCGCCATTCGCCTCAACATCCACCTTGACCACGTCGACCTGACCGGCGTACTCGCCAGCGATCTCGTCAATCACGGGACCAACCATGCGGCAGGGGCCGCACCATTCAGCCCAGAAGTCCACGATAACGGGCTTGTCATTCTTCAGAACCAGTTCGTCAAAAGTGGCATCAGTTGCCTGCTGTGCACTGCTCATGGAGTGCTCCTTTCTGACACGGGGTGGATTCCCCTGCGAGTAATACGAATAGTTTAGAGGTTTTCGAGGTAGTGCTGCGCGTCCAGAGCAGCAACAGCACCGGAACCGGCAGCAATAATTGCCTGGCGGTAGGTCGGGTCAATCACGTCACCGGCAGCGAAAACGCCGGGAACGGAAGTCTTCGAGGAACGACCCTGAACCGCGATGGTGTGGTTCTCGGTAATCTCCAGCTGGTCACGTACCAGTTCCACGCGAGGATCGGAGCCAATAGCGATGAACAGACCCTGAACAGCCAGCTGGCGCTCAGAACCGTCCTTGGTGTTGGTCAGGGTGATCGACTCGAGGTTGCTCTCGCCGTGAACGGCGGTGACAGCCGAGTCCCAGACAACCTCAATCTTCGGGTTGTTGAACACGCGGGTCTGCATGATTTCCGAAGCACGGAAAGAGTCGCGGCGGTGCACCAGGTACACCTTGGACGCGAAGGTCGTCAGGAACAGTGCCTCCTCCAGTGCGGAGTCGCCACCGCCGACCACTGCAATTTCCTTGTCCTTGAAGAAGAAGCCATCGCAGGTTGCGCACCAGGATACGCCGTAACCGGAGAGTCGGTCTTCGCCCTCGATGTTGAGCTTACGGACCTGAGAACCGGTGGTCATGATGACGGTCTTCGCCAGGTGAACGGCGCCGTCTGCGGTGTAGACCTTCTTCACGTCGCCGGTGAGTTCGACCTTTTCTACGTCCTGGTAGCGGATGTCCGTACCGAAACGCTCAGCCTGCTGGCCGATGTTTTCCATCAGCTCGGGGCCCTGGATGCCCTGAATGAAGCCGGGGAAGTTCTCCACCTCGGTGGTGTTCATGAGGGAGCCTCCGGGTGCCAGGGAGCTGGCGAAGAGGACGGGCTTCAGCTCGGCGCGTGCCGCGTAGATTGCGGCGGTGTAGCCGGCGGGACCGGAGCCCACAATAATGACGTTGTGGACGGTTGCGTCGGCCTCAACCTCGGCAGCCGGTGCGGCTTTGGTGGCGGGTGCGGACGCGAGGTTCAGGTTGCCCAGGGCGGAGCCTCCGAAGAGGCCTCCCAGATTCTCAGTCATCGGATATATCTTTCCGTTGTAGGTCTTTCGTTCTGCCCCTATAACAGGGCTTTATCCTCGATTATTCCATTTTTTGGGGACCCTTATCTAGATACTCCGCCCACTGTGAATCTTTGAGTAGCTACCCTGCCATAAAGAGTCATAAATAGACATCAAAAGGGCGGGGCTTCCGAACTGTTGAGTTCAGAAGCCCCGCCCTTGTGTCTGGGGTGTGAGCGCCCTGTCGGCGTTACGTTATGGGTTGATTAGTCCACCTTGATTTCGTTGATGCGCAGACCGTAACTCCAATTTCCAATCGGCAGGGAGAGGCGGGGCAGCTCGTTGACCACGATGATCACGTAGGCACCCTTTTCTGCGCTCTGCTTGGAGGTGTCCAGGGTGACGACCGCGTCCTTGCCTTCGAAGGTGCCCTTGCCGACCTCAACCGCACCGTTCAGGGATGCGGAGCTGTTGGTGTAGACGGTGAAGGAGCCGCCGGTGCCGGTGTTCTGCTGGATGGTCAGCTTGGAGACGACGGTGGGGGTCTGCAACTTCAGTGCCAGGCCGAATTCCTTGATGGTGCCGGCGTAGTTGGCGGTGCCGAAGCCGTAGCTGATCCATGCGGTGTTGGCGTTACCGTCGGTCAGGTTCGGGATGAGGGTGTCCATGTCGTTCATGAACGTGGGGTTCGAGGGCACGAAGCGAGCCACGGACGCGATCTTCGCCGGTGCGTTCGATGCCTTAGCGGTCGGGGATGCCGATGCGCTGGCGTTTGCCGCAGCCGATTCGGAGGCGGACATAGAGGACTTGGGGGTGTGCGGTGCGGCTGCCTGGTTGGAGCCGATTGCGCCCAGGGAGGTGAGGATACCGCCTGCGACGATGACGAGCAGCAGGACTGCTGCCAGGGCGACGGCCCAGGTGCCGCGGCTGCCGTCTTCTTCGTCTTCGTCATCTTCGTAGATGCTGGTGGGTTCGGAGTACGCGGTGACGGCGGTGCCGTCGGATGCGTTCCAGTTCTTGGCGGCGGTGATGCTCTCCTGGTTGGCGGTGGAGGTGGAGACCTTCTCGTAGGTGTTGGGGGAGCTGCCGCTTTCGGAGTCGCCGAAGATTTCGGTGCCCAGCGCGTCTTCTGCGTTGGAGAGTGCGTGGTTTTCGACCAGCAGGGTGTCCAGCAGGGTGTCGGGGCGGGTGTGGGAGGTGACGAGGTAGCGGCTACCTTCGGGGGTGATGCCCAGGTCGAGGATTTGGATGTTGCCGCGTGCGTTGGTTGCGAGCGCGCGGGAGTTTGCTTCCAGCAGTGCGCTGCGGCTGGGCGATGCGACGACGACCGAGACCTTACGGTTGAGAATCTGGTCGGTGCCTTCAAGCACCATGTCGGATTCTGCCGTAATGATGATGTGTGCGGTGATCTCGTAGCGGCCTCCGAGGACCGATCCGACCGGAATCTGTTGCGACAACGTGTTCTCCCGAGGTGGTTTCATAGTGCCTGCCGTGTGGCGGGCCCTGACTATTAGATTCTACCCGGCATTGAAGGATGCTGGGGTTGAGTGATAGTTTGTGGCGTCCGGGTGGTTGCCTGTGCCTTCTGCGGGCCCCGGTGTGGGGTGCGATGGGGGCACGGCAGCTACCCGGTTTGGGCGTTGTGTGCTGCTTTAGCGGCGGGCAAAACGCTCAAGTTTGGAGGTGAGGGGCGCCAGTAGTGCGTTGGCTTCCTTGACGCGGAAGATCTGTATGCCGGCGAGGTATGCCAGGCCCATGACGGTGCCGCATACGGCGAGGGTGATGATTGCGGTGAGCTTGGATGCCCAGGCGAATCCGTCGAGCTGGTAGCCGCCGAGCAGCCAGAGTGCGATGGCTGCGATTCCGCCGGCGAAGAGGGACGCGAGGGTGGTGCGGGCGTAGGTGCTGACGATGCCGCGCTGGCCGTAGTAGCCGAGGCGGCGGCGGACCATGTGGTGGCTGATGAACATGATCAGGATGTTGTGCACCGGGTAGATGAAGGCGAGCATGTACACGGTGTACTGGGCGTCGAGCAGGGATGCTGCGAAGCTCATGATGACCATGATGATGGCGGAGTACACCTGGATTCGGAAGGGGGTGCGTGCGTCTTCGCGGGCGTAGAGCACGCGGCTGTAGAGGTAGTTGATGGTGAGGGTGGGGGTGCCGAGCGCGGTGATGACGATGAGCTTGGCGATGATGGTTGCTGCGATGGGGTCGCCGCCGCTGAAGAGTACGGCGACGGGGCCTGCGAGTACCATGAGCGCGACCATGCAGAAGACGGTGGCTACGGCCGCGTTGCGCAGGCCGTGGGAGAGTGCGTAGATGACGCTGTCGCTGTCGTCGGCGATGGCGGAGGCGCTCATGCGGTTGAAGAGCACGGTGGCGATGGAGATGCCGATGACGCCGTGCGGGAGCATGTACAGCATGGAGGCGTAGTTGAGTGCCTGCAGGCCGGGGATTTGGATGCCGAGGGCGGCGTAGTGTTCGCGCTGGCCGACGATGCCTGCGGCGACCTTGGTCATGTAGAGGAACGCGAGGTTGGAGATGATGCCGGAGGCGAGGGTCCAGGCGGCGAGCTTGGAGGCTGCGCGCAGGCCGATGCCTCGCCACGCGAAGTCGGGCTTGAGGCGCAGGCCGAGCTTGCGTAGGGGGATGAACAGGACGAGTGCCTGCATGATGACGCCGAAGGTGGAGGAGCCGGCGAGCACGAGGGTCTGTGCGTTGGTCCAGCTGTCTACGGTGTGAATCGGGTTGGGGTTGGGGGTTTGTGCGCCGAAGAGGAAGATGAACAGGATCAGCGACAGGATGGTGATGACGTTGTTGAGTACGGGCGACCACATGTAGGCACCGAATGCGTCTTTGGCGTTGAGGACCTGTCCGATGACGGTGTAGAGGCCGTAGAAGAAGATTTGAGGTAGGCACCAGAGGGAGAAGATGAAGCCGAGCTGTCGTTGTTCGGGGCTCCATCCTGAGCCCATGATGCTGATGATGGGCCAGGCGCAGGCGACGGTGATGATGGTGATGAGGCCGATTGCGGTGACGGTAAGGGTGACGAGTTTGGAGATGTATCGTGCGCCGCCGTCTTGTGCTTTGGCTGCCTTGATGATTTGCGGTACGAGGACTGCGTTGAACACGCCGCCTGCTACGAGGACGTAGATGAGGTTGGGTAGGGTGTTGGCGGTTTCGAAGACGTCGCCGACGGTTGAGAGTGAGCCGATGGCTACGGTGAGCAGGATGGTCTTGACGAATCCGAGGATGCGCGAGACGAGGGTGCCTGCTGCCATGATTGCGCTTGAGCGGGCGTCGTTACGTGCCACGTATGTCTCTCCTGTTTCGGCGGGTGATTGCTTCTTTTAGTTTTTGGGGCTCTATTTAACGGGTGTTTAGAGCTGGGTGGTGATGTATTCGCGCGCACTGCGGGCTATGTGTTGTTCGTTGGCGAATGAGAGGCGGGTGGGGAGCTCTTCGAGGGGGACCCATGCGACGTCGATTGCTTCGTGGTCGGGGTCGTTGTCGATGCTGAGTTCGCCGCCGGTTGCTGCGAAGAGGTAGTGATGCACGGTTTTGTGGATGCGCGTGCCGTTGGAGGTGAACCAGTAGGCGATGGTGCCGAGGGAGGCTACGGGGTAGCCGGTGATTCCGGTTTCTTCGCCGATTTCGCGTTGTGCGGCTTCGACGGTGGTTTCGCCGTGTTCGATGTGGCCTTTGGGCAGGCACCATTCGCGTTGTCCGTTGCGGTTGATGCGGGCGATGATGGCTACGGGTAGCTGTTCGGGTCGGTCGAAGTCGATGATGAGCCCGCCTGCGGAGACTTCTTCGGGGGCGGGTACCGCTCGCGCGGGCGCGGTGAAGCGCGTTTTGGGGGCGCGGGGTACGGGAATGCTCATGGTTCTACCTTAACCGATAGGCTGAGGTTTTGGTGCCTCGGTTTGGGGTGAGATAGCTGTCTTTGGTGGGGTGTTGTGGGTGTGGGGTGGGCGCGTGGGTGGTTTTTCTGGCACGATTAAAGGATTATGTCGCTGATTATTGATGTTGTGTCGAAGTACCCGGATGCCGCCGAGCTGGGAGAACTGTACCGTGCGGCGGGTTTTGAGCTGTACTTGGTGGGCGGTATTGTCCGCGACAATCTGCTGGATGATGGCGGCCATTTCACTGATTTTGATTTGACGACGGATGCTACTCCGGAGCAGAGTGAGCAGATTCTGCGTGCGTGGGGTGAACACACGTGGGATATCGGCAAGGAGTACGGCACGATTAGTGCGCGGAAGAATGGCGTGGTGTATGAGGTGACCACGTACCGTGCTGAGGTGTATGTTTCGGATTCGCGTAAGCCGACGGTTGAGTTTGGCACGGATTTGAGCGCCGATTTGGTGCGTCGTGATTTCACGATTAATGCGATGGCGGCGGCTTTGCCCAGTGGTGAGGTTGTTGACTTGTTTGGTGGCGTTGAGGATTTGCGTGCGGGTGTTTTGCGTACTCCGCGCTCGCCGGAGGAGTCTTTTTCTGAGGATCCGCTGCGTATGATGCGTGCGGCTCGTTTTGCTGCGCGTTTTAATCTTGAGGTTGCCCCGGAGGTTTTCGAGGCGATGCGTGAGATGGCTGGCCGTATTGAGATTATTTCGGCTGAGCGTGTGCGTGATGAGCTGGTGAAGCTGATTGAGTCGGATTATCCGCGGGTGGGTTTGAACCTGCTGGTGGATACGGGTCTGGCGGATTATGTGTTGCCGGAGCTTCCTGCGTTGCGTATGGAGATGGATCCGGCGCATCACCATAAGGATGTGTATGCGCATTCGTTGAAGGTGATGGAGCAGGCGATGGAGAAGGAGACGGACGAGGACGGCCCGTGCCCGGCTCCTGATTTTATTCTGCGTTTTGCGGCGTTGATGCACGATATTGGTAAGCCGAAGACTCGTAAGTTTGAGAAGGACGGCTCCGTCTCGTTCCTGCACCATGAGGTGGTGGGCGCGAAGATGGTGAAGAAGCGTATGCGTGCGCTGCGTTTTGATAATGACACGATTAAGGCTGTGGCTCGTCTGGTGGAGCTGCATATGCGGTTCTATGGTTACCGTGAGTCGGGTTGGACTGATTCTGCGGTGCGCCGTTATGTGCGTGATGCGGGCGATCAGTTGGAGCGTCTGCATCGTGTGTCGCGTTCTGATGTGACGACTCGTAATCGTCGTCTGTCGCGCTCGCTGGCTGAGGCGTATGACGATTTGGAGCGTCGTATTGCTGAGTTGGCTGCTCAGGAGGAGCTGGATTCGATCCGTCCGGATCTGGATGGCGGTCAGATTATGCAGATTCTTGGTATTGCGCCGGGCCCGGTGGTGGGTGAGGCGTATAAGTTCTTGTTGAATTTGCGTCTGGATGAGGGTTCGCTTCCTGAGGAGGAGGCGAAGGCTCGTCTGGTGCAGTGGTGGGAGCAGCGTCAGAAAGCGTAGCTTCTGCGGTTTTCGGTACCGCATCGCATGGTTGAGGTCACGCGGTGCGGTACTGTTCTATCTGCTTTTTCTCGTGTATTGTTAAGAAATCTATGCGTGTTCCCCACCCGGTGTGCTTCACGTGTAGAGCACAATGAATCTCCTGCTATGGAAATCCCATAGCCGTTTAGCCCAAAGGAGGGGTTTAATCATGCGTGCATATGAACTGATGGTTATCCTCAGCCCCGAGGTTGAGGACCGTGCGGTTGAGCCGTCGCTGTCCAAGTTCCTCGAGATCGTGACCAACGAGGGTGGTTCCGTCGACAACGTCGACATCTGGGGCCGTCGTCGCCTGGCATACGAGATCCAGAAGAAGTCTGAGGGTATCTACGCAGTGGTGAACTTCACCTCTACCCCCGAGACCGCAGCTGAGCTCGATCGTGTTCTGAACCTGAACGAGTCCGTCATGCGTACCAAGATCATCCGCCCGGAGGATCAGAAGATCTCCAGCAAGTAGTTGTTTCTTTCCGGTCGGCTGACCCCCTAAAAATGTCAGGGGGTTGCGCTGTACTGGATTCAACATACTTGTAACTCTTATCGAGGAGGCATCAAATGGCAGGCGATACCGTTATTACCGTTATTGGTAATCTGACTGGCGATCCGGAGCTTCGTTACACCCCTGCGGGTGCGGCGGTTGCTAATTTCACGATCGCATCGACTCCGCGTACTTTTAACCGCCAGACTAACCAGTGGGAGGATGGGGAGACCCTGTTCCTGCGTGCGTCGGTGTGGCGTGGTTACGCTGAGAATGTTGCAGAGACTCTGAAGAAGGGTACTCAGGTTATCGCGCAGGGCCGTCTGAAGTCTCGCTCGTACGAGACCAAGGAAGGCGAGCGTCGTACTTCGTTTGAGCTTGAGGTCGAGGAGATCGGCCCGACTCTGCGTTTTGCTACTGCTCAGGTGACTCGCGCACAGCGTTCTGCCGGAGGTAATAACTTCGGTGGCGGTGCGCAGGGTGGCTTTGGCGGTGGCGCTGGGTACAACGCTGCTGCTCAGGGCGGTTTCTCCGCTCCTCAGCAGAACAATTTTGCTGCTGCTCAGGGTAATGGTTACTCTGGCCAGTCTGGCTACTCCGCTCCGGCTGCTCCGGCGGTCCCCGCAGCTCCTGCTGCTGATCCGTGGAGTTCTCAGTCTGGTGGTAACTATGACTGGGGTAGCGGCGCCGACGACGAACCTCCGTTCTAAGCCGGTTTCGTTTTCCGAATAGTAATTTATCAATCCATCCCGCGGTTATCCGCCGCGGGCTCCCAACTCTAAGGAGCACCACGATGGCTAAGGCTGAAATCCGTAAGCCCAAACCCAAGCAGAACCCCCTCAAGGCTGCTGACGTCACCGTTATCGACTACAAGGACGTCGCACTTCTGCGCAAGTTCATCTCCGACCGCGGCAAGATCCGCGCTCGCCGCGTGACTGGCGTGACCGTTCAGGAGCAGCGCAAGATCGCTCAGGCTATTAAGAACGCCCGCGAAGTTGCACTGCTGCCCTACTCCGGCGCTGGCCGCTAAAGAGAAGGAGAGACAGTAACATGGCTAAGATCATTCTGACTCAGGAAGTTTCCGGCCTCGGTGCAGCTGGCGATGTTGTCACCGTTAAGGACGGTTACGCACGTAACTACCTGCTGCCCCGCGGCTTCGCCGTGACCTGGACCCAGGGTGGCGAGAAGCAGGTTGAGTCCATCCGCGCCGCTCGTGCGGCTCGTGCTAAGGCTTCTCTGGAAGAGGCTCAGGCAATTGCTGCGTCCCTGGCTGCTAAGCCGGTTGTCGTTGCACACAAGGCTGGCGCTGACGGCCGCCTGTTCGGTACCGTCAAGGCTGAGGCTATTGCTGAGGCTATTGAGGCTGCTGGCATTGGCTCCGTTGACAAGCGCACCATCCACCTGGGTTCCGCTATCAAGCGCACCGGTGAGTACAAGGTGACTGTCCGCCTGCACGCTGACGTTGTTGCTAACGTTGTCCTGGACGTCGTTGCTGCTGCGTAAGTAGATTTTTAGATATTCGACGCTGGTGCTTTGATGCTGCGGCGTTGAGTGTCGGACGGGGTGTCCCTCTTCGTGAGGGGCACCCCGTTTGTTGTATCCATAGCTGTGCCCGCTCCGGTGCATGTTTCACGTGAAACATTGTTTTTGAGAGGTTGAGAATAGGGGTAGGGCAGTAGAAGGATTGGTGGCTAGAGCGGTTGCGACTGCGAAGTACGCCAATTGACCCCGTAGACTGGTAGACATGGCTCGATCTTTTTCACGTTTGTCTTCTAGCGCGCAGCTTCTGTCCACGGGTGTGGTGTTGGAGTGCGTCAATTTGCTGCTGTGCGCTCTAGCGGTTATCCCATTTGCGGACGCTAATGTCGCTACTGCTCTTCTGCTTCTTTTGCTGGTGGTTGGCGGCCTTGCATCCAGTGTTGCGCTGGTGTGCGCGCTGGTGGGTCTGGTGAAGTTCCGTCAGTACCGCGTGGCTAATATTTGCTTGGCGGTTATTTCTGTAGTGGCTAACCCGTTGGTGCTGCTGGGGCTGTATATGGCGGCTTATTAGCCCGGTTTAGAGTCCGCAAACTGCACAATATCAAAGCTCTCAGGGTTCTGTTGGTTTTCTCCCAGCTTGTTTCCAGCGAAATTCAATCCTCCCATAAGGTTGGGGGTGTTTACTATAAGTGTTGGTTCGAGAGGACTGCGATGTGAATGTGTGTGTTTCGTGTAGCGGGGTCGCCCGCTAGCGAAAGAAGGATGGCAAGGCAAAAGCGCCTTGCCTTTCTTCTTTTAACGCGACGTGTAGTTTCCGCGTGAAATCCGGGGTACTGCACCCCGATTTTGAAGAAAAATCTATTCCCAGCTTTCTTACAGCTTTAACCTACAGGGAATAAAGGTTTACGCGTAATACTTTATATAGATGGTTCGAAAGGGCCATCAGAAAGTTGGACTTTCCTTGCGGAAGTGGCTCTGATTTTCGTATGTATGTGTGTGTGATGAGACTGGGGTTGGACCGAGAGGTTCAGCTCCAGTTTCTGTTTAATCTCTAGGGTGTGCCGTAAGGGCGGCTGTAGTGGTGTTGCGGCATTCTGTAATAAAGGGCAACCATACTTCTATATAACGTCATATTTCCTTTCTTGGGGTGGCGGGTCTAGAATTGGGAAAGATAAATTTTGCATATTAAATACAAGTATTGAGGAGTTGTCTTCCGTGTCTAAGACCCCTTCCGTTCCCGGTACCGACCGCCCCGCCGACAAGGCGGCGGGTCACTGGCTGCTGGCTCAGCTGGGCAAGAAGGTTCTGCGCCCCGGCGGCCGAGAGACCACTAACTGGCTGCTGGCTCGTGCCCTGGGCGGCGACATTGATGTCGTGGAGTTTGCGCCGGGCCTGGGTATTACCGCCCTGGAGATTGTGAAGCGTTCCCCCAAGAGCTACACCGGTGTGGATCTTGACCCCAAGGCTGCTGAAATCGTGACCGAGCGTATCGGCGCATCGACTAAGCCGAACTACCGTGTGGTGAACGCTAGCGCTCAGGAGACCGGTCTGCCCTCGGAAAACTACGACGCCGTGGTGGGCGAGGCGATGCTGACCATGCAGACCGATAAGCACAAGCTGGAGATTATGCGTGAGGCGGCTCGTCTGCTGCGTCCGGGCGGCTACTACGCTATTCACGAGATGTCGCTGGTTCCCGATTACCTGCGCCCCGAGCTGAAGGAAGAGATTCAGAAGGATTTGGCGCGTACTATCCGTGTGAATGCTCGCCCGCTGACTGTTGCCGAGTGGACTGCTCTGGCGGAAGAGGCTGGCTTTGAGGTGCTGGATGTGTACCAGACCGATATGGCTCTGCTGGAGCCGAAGCGTCTGCTGGCTGATGAGGGCCCCGCTGGCGTTGCGAAGATTGCGTTCAACCTGGCTCGTAAGCCGCAGATTCGTGAGCGTGTGCTGGGTATGCGCGGTGTGTTCCGCCGTCACGCGGACCATATTGGCGCTATCGGCATGATTCTGCGTAAGAAGTAGAAGAAGCTTATACAGCGAAACAGAGCCCCAGTATTCCTCTCTATCCGAGGGAATACTGGGGCTCCGTTTTACACTGAGGTGTATGAGCCGCGGTGTATGAGCCGCGGTGTATGAGCCGCAGAACCGGCTCAGTCACGTGTGCGCCTGCCGGAGTTTGTTATGAGCCGTATTCTTTTCTCTCCCGAAAGCTTCAATATGGGTGAAACCACGCGCTGTATTGAGATAGCGCGTGTGGCTCGGGAGCGAGGTCATACGGTCTTGTTCCATGTGTATTCCCCTAAGTACTTGGGACTGCTGGAAAATGCGGGGCTTCCTGTGCATCTTCGCGAGCCAATCATGAGCGATGCTGAGGCGGAGCAGATTATGGCGCTGGATCAGGGCAGGGGAGTCCGGCATCCTTTCACGACCGATATGGTGCGTCGGCGGGTCAATGCTGAGCTCGCGGCTATTCGTGACTTTAGCGCGGACGCTGTGGTGATTGGTTCTAACCTGACGATGCTGCTGTCTGCGCGTATTGCGGGTGTCCCTATTTTCTATGCGCGCCCGTACGCTTACTCGTCGACGTACTTTTCGAAGAAGCCTGTAGGCGGCGAGCTCGCGGCACCGGGGTGGTTGCGGGCGGTGGCGCGGGTGTTGTCGTATAAGCCGGCTTCTTTTACCCGTGTGGCACGTGAGTATGGGCTGAGGCTTCCTCGCCGTACCGTGGATATGCTCAGCGCCGATGTGAATCTTATCTGTTCTCTGTTTACGCAGCTGCGCGGGGATTCTTTGGTAGAGCCTGATGTTGGTGTGGGTCCTATTTATTACCGTGCGCCCGGTGAGTTGCCGCAGATTGTTCGCGAGCCCAGAGAACGACCCCTGATTTACGTGGGAATGGGCTCATCTGGCTCTGCAGATATTTTGGCGCAGGTGCTGCAACAGTTGTCAGCCGCTCCGGTGGATGTGCTGGTCGGCGGCGGGGTGCAGCTCTCGGATACCAGACTGCTGGGCAGCAATATCCATTTCGCCGGGACTGTTCCGGCGCATCTGCTCGCCGGCCATATTGATGCCTCGATAACCCATGGCGGTGAGGGGACGGTACAGACGGCGTGCCTGGCGGGTGTGCCGTTTGCCGGTATTGCGATGCAGGCGGAGCAGAGCTGGAATATTGAGGAGTGCGTGCGCTACGGTAACGCCCTGCGCTTTACGAAAAATGATGTGCGCCGCGGCAATGTGCGCGATATTCTGGACCGTCTGCTCAGCGATGAGGGTCTGCGTGCTAGGGCGCGGCAGCTGGGTGAAGCAATGCGCACTATGGATGGCGCGGCGCTCGCCGTTGAGAAGATTGAGGATTATCTGCGCGCTCCCCGTTAGGCGTGTATGTGTTTCGCGTGTGCCTTCGTGAGAAACTAGCATAGGAGTTCTGCAGAAATTGTTTCTGGAACGTCGTAGATATCGGATTGAAACGCGAGGATAAGCATGTCTGAAACTGCCATTGATTATGGTTCCCGCACTATGCCTCATGATGATGTGGCTGAGCAGTCGGTGCTCGGTGGCATGCTCCTGTCAAAGGACGCTATTGCGGATGTGGTTGAGAGCCTGCGTGCGTCTGATTTCTATAAGCCTGCGCACGAGACGATTTATGAGGCGATTCTTTCTCTTTACGGTCACGGTAGCCCTGCGGATGCGATTACGGTTGCTGATGAGCTGAAGAAGCGCGGCGAGCTGACTCGTGTGGGCGGCGCGGCCTATATTCATACGCTGATTGCGTCGGTTCCGACTGCTGCTAACGCTCAGTATTACGCTGAGATTGTTAAGGAGCACGCGATTATGCGCCGCCTGATTGAGGCGGGTACGAAGATTGCTCAGCTGGGTTACGCCAATGAGACTGAGGTCGATACTTTGGTCGATCAGGCGCAGGCTGAGATTTATGCGGTGACTGATGGTAACGCGAAGGAAGATTATGTGTCTTTCTCTGAGGCGTTGGAGGAGACCATCAATGAGATTGATGCGAACTCGAACCGCCCCGATGGCGTGTACGGTGTGCCGACTGACTTTATTGAGTTTGATGAGCTGACTGGTGGTCTGCACGGTGGCCAGATGATTGTTATTGCGGCTCGTCCGGGTGTGGGTAAGTCGACTCTGGCTCTTGATATTGCTCGTTCTGCGTCTATTCATCATCAGATGACGACTGTGTTTTTCTCGCTGGAGATGAGTCGTACTGAGTTGGCGATGCGTATTCTCTCTGCGGAGGGCAAGATTTCGATGGGTCGTTTGAAGAAGGGCGACCTGGATACTGAGGGCTGGACGAACCTGGCGACTCTGCAGGGTCGTATTGATTCTGCGCCTCTCTTTATTGATGATTCGCCGAATATGACTCTGATGGAGATTCGCGCGAAGTGCCGTCGCCTCAAGCAGCGTAATGATTTGAAGCTTGTGGTGCTGGACTACCTGCAGCTGATGAGTTCGGGTAAGAAGGTTGAGTCGCGTCAGCAGGAGGTTTCGGAGTTCTCTCGTAGCCTGAAGCTGTTGGCTAAGGAGCTGGATGTTCCGGTGATTGCGCTGTCTCAGTTGAATCGTGGTTCGGAGCAGCGTACTGATAAGCGTCCGATGGTTTCGGATCTGCGTGAGTCGGGTTCTATTGAGCAAGATGCGGATATGGTGATTCTGCTGCATCGTGAGGATATGTATAACCCGGATAGTGAGCGCGTGGGTGAGGCGGACATGATTATTGCTAAGCACCGTGGCGGTCCGACTCGTACTATCCCGTTGGCGTTTAGCGGTAAGTACTCGCGCTTCAACAATATGGCGAATGAGGCGCCTCCCCAGTACTAACCAGCTCAGTACTAAGCTTCAGCACTCTGTAGCTGTGCCCCTCTTCTTCTATTCCTTGCCGAACGGAAGGGGAGGGGCTTTTTGTACCTATAGGTATGGGCGCCCAGGCGTAGGGCATGGGAATAGGGGCTGCGGAGGAGGCTCTAGAGGGCATTCTGTGAGGGTTTGAGTGGTTTCTTCTGCGTTTATAAGGTTTTTTGGAAGTTTTTTAAAGATTTTTTAGCACCCGCAAAACGCGCTGACTAGGTAGTTTAGTGTTTGTGAGGGTGTTTGAGACCCTTTCGAGGCCCTGTTTGTGTCC
>NZ_JAPWAI010000004.1:0-135446 GCF_041432785.1 Rothia sp. 27098_8_29 | reverse complement strand
CACCACATGCGGCCAGGACGCGAGAAATCGGGGGAGGGGCCGGTGTAGTAAATACCGCCCTCGTTCGTGGGTGCAATGCAGCACTCAATACGGCGCATGGGGCCGCCAATTTCAAAGTGGCTACCCGCCAGGTTCTCCACGGCGGCGTCTGCGAGCTTCTGCATCCACGCCTTCAGCTCATCGGTGCCGTGTAGCTGACGTGCCGGATCTTCATCGAGCAGCTGCTTCGCACGCTCAATGCTTGCGCCAGGCTCAATCTCCTCGGCAACCTCACGCTGACGAGCGATAATGCTCTCCAGCTCCTTCACGCCCCAGGCGTAGGTTTCGTCCAGGTCAATGGTGGTACCCAGGAACGAACGGGAGTGCAGGCTGTACGCCTTACGGCCCACAGCGTCGCGGGAGGGAGCGACCGGCTGCAACTTCTCCACCAGGTAGCTGTTGAGGCGGCGGTAGCCTTCCTTTGCGGCCTCGGCACCTGCGGCAGCCTCATCCTTCAGCGAGGGGACAGCCTCGGCGACCTCAGCGGCAAGCTCGTCAAAGAAACCACCGGGAGCGTAGTACGCGGCGGTCTGCTCAATGACAATATCCACCTGACGGCGCGGGGCGACCTTGCCCTCTTCACGAGCTGCTTCAAGGGTCTGGATGTAGCCCTCCAGCGCCTCGGTCACGCGGTGCATACGACCAATAATGTGCTCCCAGTCCTGCTGGGTGTTGCGCTTCATCAGGTCGAAGACCGAGCGTACCTCCTGCGGGACGGAGGCAATATTGTTCATCTGCCAGCCACCAAAGCCAGCCTTGTGCTGCTTGCGGTACAGGCTCAGGCGCTCCTGCAGAGCATCCAGGGTGACCAGGTCAACGTCATCAATAGGCAGGACGTTATCGACCTTCTTCAAAGTCTTCTTTGCAAGGCGCGCGAAAGCCTTCTCGCCGGCGGGCGAGTAGTCGGGGTACAGGGTCTCTACGCCTTTGCGACCAAGCTCGGTTGCATGGACGGGGTTCAGGTCGAGGACCTTTTCAAAATATTCGTTAGCAATCTGATCGACGTCGGTCAGCGAGCGCTTCAATCGGTAGATGCTGGGAAGTTCCTGGTAAGTGCTCATGTTCATATCCTAACTCAGGGGTGTGCCTTCAACCACGATTTTCGGTGATTTAGCTCGCTTAAACCGGCAATATTACGGGCTGAGCGGCACCGAATGCGAGGAAAAAGGCTCACCTGTGGACAACTCACCGGGGCTCAGGTGCGAAAACGCCCCGGCTTTCTCCCTCCTGAACGTGCAGGAGAGGAAGACCGGGGCGCCACCCAGATGGGTTACAAGCTGCTAGCTGGCGACTTAGCTGGCGAAGTATTCGCCGTTGAGTTCCAGCAGGCCGTTCGTGCCCTCGACCACGCCGAGGCGGTGCGCAATGAGGCGGTCCTGCAGCTCATCGCCGGACACCAAATCCACCAGAATGTTCGGGTATTTGGTCGAGCAGCGGATGAACTCGTCGTACGCCTCATCGCTGAACGGTGCGTTCGTGATGAAGGTACCGAGCTGACCGCCGCGGGCGTGAATCGCCAGGAAGAACGCGGTAATATCCTGCGGCTGAACGCTCGCGGACAGCACGCCGTTAGCTGCCGGGCGCAGAGTACGCACGTAGAATGCGCGTTCTTTTTCTCCGGTGGCGGGGGTTGCCACGCCGTCCACGCCCTGAGCCTCCAGAGCCTCCACGGTGTAGCCGCGCATCAGGAACAGATCGAAACCAATACGGCGGAAACGTTCCTCGGACACCTGCGCCAGGGCGGGGGCCAGAGCCTCACGGCGGAAGACCTGACGGTAACGCTTCAGAGCCTCACGCACCTGGGCGGCAGCAACCTGCAGAGCGGCCGACGGCTCAGCAGTCGAAACAGCCGGAGCGGAAACAACCGGCTGGGCGGGGGCAGTAGCGATCGGTGCAGCAGCGACCGGTGCAACCGGAACCTCAACCGGCACCTGCGCGGAGGCCGCCACCGGCGAACCAGCCGGACGCGCCAGCAACGCCGGAGAAGCACCCGGCACCGGAGCCAACGGCTCACGCGAAGCACCCTCACGAGCCGCCAGGCGAGCCTGACGCTCCGCTGCGCGCGCCTCCTTTGCCGCCTGAAGAGCCTCCTCACGAGCCTGCAGCTCAGCCGCAATATCCTGAGGCAGCTTGTGCTTGAGCGACTGCGGCGGCAGCGGCGCCATGCGGGCGGTCACAGCCTCCGGAGCACCCTCCGGGAAGCGCTTCAGCAGTTCCTTGCCTGCCTCGCTCAGCTCATAACGCTCCGGGTTCTTACGGGAAGTACGACCGGTACCCTCACGCAGAGCATTCAGGTAGCGCTCGCCCTTCAGCACGTGCATCGCCACCGAATAGCGGTTACGCAGACGCGGGGTCAGCTTGTAACGGTGCGGAGCGACCTCACCCTGCAGATACGGGATGTCCAGGGCGAGCTTCAGCTCATCGTAAATGTCGTAGTAGGAGATGCGCGGGCTCTCCTCCACAAGCTTCAGAATCGGGTGAAGCAGCTGGTGCGGGTACGGCAGAGCGTCCACAGCGGCAGGATCCAGCAGCGCCGAAGCCACCAGCTTCTGAATGCTCGGCTCAGCCATCTGCGCCAGGGCAGGCGCAAGCGCGGAACCCAACGAGTAGACGGTCTCACGCTCGGACAGGTAATGGTGGGCAATCAGCACATCGTAGATGTAATCCTGCGCGTCAATCTGCGCAAAATAGGGGTTTGAGGACGCCTGCTGAATACGCTCATCGCGGTCAAAGACCTGCTCCAGACTCGGAAGGCTCAGCTCCACATCGGCACCGTGGTCGTTGAGGGTATTGAGCAGAAGAACGCCCATATGAGTCAGCAGAGCATCGGTTGCGGAAATATCCTCGGCGGTAATCGAGGTGCCCTCATCCTTCACCGACGCCAGCACGGAGCTCAGCTCGCTCGCCGGCACGCCGGTCTCCTCGTGGCGGGTCACCAGTTCCTTCGCCGAAGGCGACAGCGAGTACAGAGTCAGCGGAGAATCCGTGTGCTCGTGAATCGTCTTGGTGCGCAGGTAGCCCTCACGGGTCAGCAGGCTCAGCGCCTGAGCAATCACCGGCTCAACAATGCGCTGCTCCAGGTACGACAGGCCGTACCAGCCCTGCACAAAACCGCACTCGCGCAGCACCAGCTCACGAATCTTCACGGGAGCCGCCGCGGGATAGGCCGGGGTAACACTCAGGACGATGGGCAGAAGCTCACGCACCGTAATATGCGAGAGCAGAACCGGGTAGAACTGCTTCAGGTAGTAGAGGTACACGCCGCTGAGGAGGGGCAGGACCGGCAGAAGAGCCTGCGCCTGCTGTTCCTTCGGGGTACCCAAAAGTTCACGGCCAGCCTCGCTGAGGGTGTAGTGCAGGTTGCCCGGATGCAGCTGGCTGAGGGACACCTCAAGATAGTCAGCGTTGACCAGCGCCGCAATCAGCTTATTGAGCGCCTCACGGAAGAGAACATTGTCACCGACCGCAATGAAACGCTGAGTCATGTTGAAACCCAGGTCCACACCTACGGGAGTGTACATATCGGGGAAGAAAACCTTCTCGCCACGGTCCTGAGCGCGCTCAAAATGGCGGAGCAGAGAGAAAGCCGCCGCAACGCTGAGAGTGCGTGCTTCCTCGGGTAGGGCCTCCCACGAGGTTTCCTGCTGCAGAGAGTGCAATTCGGAATGGTCGATATGGAGCATTGTTTTATTCACAAAAGCCACGCCGGGCTCCTTATCTGGTGTTATTTATCGTGCGGGCATTCTTCATAAAGTGCAGTCATTCGAGCGGGAAAATATTCACACAATACTGGGCGACACCATCTTTATTTTTGGGTCGACACTTTGGTAACCCCTCGTGAAGAGAAGCAGGAAAGGCGGATTTCTCAGCCCGTTCCGCTCACGTACCGTCTTCAATGACGAACACTTCAGAAAAGAACGCTATAAATTAGGGTGAAGCGCTGATACCGTCACGGGTATATACACTTCGTGAAATAATGCGAAGAATATATAACGCATTACCCTCTCATTGTATCGGCTGGTTCAAGAAATAACCTAGATTTCTAAAACCAGCCGATATATGAAAAATATCCTCATGGAAAAGTGAAAATACATTTAGTGAAATAACGTGGGAATGTGCAAAGAGCAGAGACGTTCAGAGTGAAACGCTCACCCCAAAATACCCCCGGCTACTCCATGCCGCGGGCAAAATACTCCTCGTCAATGCGATAACCGCACTCGCCCTCACCATCAAGCACGCCCACACGGTGACGAATCATCAGCTCCACCAGCTGATGCTGATCAACCAGAGCAATATTGCGTGCCCCCGGCAAACCCTGCAAATACTCAGGCACCGGCTGCGCAAAAGCACCGCAAGTCACCAAAACACCCTGCAAACCGCCGTGCAGAAGCACCGCACCGGCAAGCTTCTGAATCTCGTTAGGAGTGACCTTCATGGTTCCGCAATAGTGCTTCACCTGAATATAAATCGGCGCGAAATCCAGACCGTCAGAGTAGCGGGCAATCACATCCACACCCTTATCGTCGGCACCGCCGGTTACCTCGGTACTAAAACCAAGAGCCGTAAAAATATCGGCAACAATCTGCTCAAAATATTCCGGAGTCACCGCGTGAATATGCTGAATTAAATCCTGCGTAAAGTGCTCAGCAAATTCCGCCTGAGCATGAATAACCGGTGAATCGCTGGCACGCAAAATAATATCCATAGGAGACTGACCCACGGGCCAGGTCTCGGCAGTACCCGCAGAATTCAACGCATGTGCAAGATGCTCCGCACCGGTTGCCTTATGGGCGGAGATGGTTTCCCCGGTATCGGTAGCAGGGAGGAACGGCTCCATACCGGTGATTGCATCACCATCAGAAGCACCAAAAATGAGATGATGCTCCGCCTCCGCAGTCGCCAGGAGTGCATTCGCCTGCTTCTTGAGCTTCTTCGTCGTCCTCGCCGTCAAACTCTGAGCGCACAGAGCCTGCACCTGCTTCACCACACGCGGCGGCACCGAACCGTGCAGATGCGGTGTGCAGGTCAGCTCGGCACCCAGAGGAGTGAGCAGGTACTTCCTCTTCTCCCACGGGGTTAGACGAGGCATTAACTGGGCATAACGAAGCGCCACCAAGATTTTCAAGGTGGTACGCACAGCCACCGCAAAATCGGTGGATTCAAGATCGGGTAGGTTCTTCTTCGACCCCAATGCCTTAGTCTGCTGCCGCAACTGCTCACTAACATAGGCGGCGGTGCGAGGCACAGTCTTCGACAAGCGCCGTAGCGTCGGCAACAGAAGCGCGATATAGACATCCGGTGGGGGCCTATGGTTTTTATTCAGCATCTTTGCCATGGTCCCTGCCAATTTATTAACACTAATGTGACGGTATATACATCGTAGCATCAGTACGTATCATCATGACTTTATCGTTTCTAATATGACAAAACCACAAGAATCAGCGCATTAGATGTTGAATAACGCAATATAAATCTTGAATTTGAAGCAAAACAATATATTCCCGCCACACCAACCGGCGTGACGGGAATATAAGAAGCAGAGTTGTCAGCTCGCGTTACCTGGGGCGAGCGCGCCTCCACGAACCGGGGCCCGGACGCAACGAAACACCCAGGCGCTGACCGCGGTTCAAGATGCGCGAAGCAGCACCCATCAGCGAGCTCTGCTCCTGCTTTGTGGCGTTCGCCTGCATCATCGCCACCACAGCGGTTAGGGCGGCAATCTCCTCCGGGGTGGGGGAGCCCTTCACTACCTTCAGCAGCGGCTCCTGCTCAGTGTCAGTATCTACCGAAGACTGAACGGAGTCCTTCGCGACGCTGGGTGCGGTAGCCGCGCGCGCAGAAGAACGTGCGGAGCTACGCTCAAGCTGCTCTGGGCTCTCAGCAGCCTCCGAACTGTCCTTCTTCTTGCCGAACGAGAAATAACTCAGCGGATTGTAGCCAGCCAAAGGCTCGCCTCCTTAGAAAACCTAAAATCCTGGGAATGCCCGCACCACAAATGGTGCGGGCACAACGGAAGCCTACAGCGGGATGTTGCCGTGCTTCTTTGCCGGGGTTGCCGCACGCTTATCGTGCAGGGCACGCAGCGAAGAAATGATGCGCACGCGAGTCTCGCTCGGGGCAATAACCTCGTCAATGTAACCCAGCTCAGCAGCCTGGTACGGGTTCAGCAGCTCTTCCTCATACTTGGCAATCAGCTCGGCGCGGCGAGCCTCAACGTCGCCGCCCTCAGCCGCCAGAGCAGCCAGCTCGCGACGGTACAGAATGTTCACCGCACCCTGAGCACCCATCACACCAATCTGTGCGGTGGGCCATGCCAGGTTAATATCGGCGCCCAGCTTCTTCGAACCCATCACAATGTATGCACCGCCGTATGCCTTACGGGTAATGACGGTAACCAGCGGAACGGTCGCCTCCGCGTAAGCGTAGAGCAGCTTAGCGCCGCGGCGAATAATGCCGTTGAACTCCTGATCAGTGCCGGGTAGGAAGCCGGGAACATCCACAAAAGTCAGAATCGGAATGTTGAACGCATCGCAATGGCGCACGAAACGGGCAGCCTTCTCGGATGCAGAAATGTCCAGGCAGCCGGCGAACTGCATCGGCTGGTTCGCCACAATACCGACCGTGCGGCCCTCAACGCGGGCGTAACCAATCATCACGTTCGGGGCGTACAGCGCCTGCATCTCGAGGAAGTGGCCGTCATCCACCACGGACTCAATGACCGCGCGCATGTCATAAGGCTGGTTTGCCGAATCCGGGATCAGGGTGTCCAGGTCCAGATCGTCTACCGTCACCACGGGCTCCTGGTCGTGCTCCAGGGGCAGGGGCTCAGCAAGGTTGTTCGAGGGCAGGAACTCCAGAAGCTCACGCACAAAATCGAACGCGTCTTCTTCATCCTCAGCCAGGTAGGTGCTGGTACCGGTCACCGAGTTGTGCTGACGCGCACCACCGAGGGTTTCCATGTCCACATCCTCGCCGGTCACGGTCTTAATGACATCCGGGCCGGTAATGAACATGTGCGAAGTCTTATCCACCATGATGATGTAGTCAGTCAGAGCGGGGGAGTACGCGGCACCGCCAGCGCAGGGGCCCATAATGACAGAAATCTGCGGAACCACACCGGAGGCGCGCACGTTCATACGGAAAATATCGGCAAACATCGCCAGGGAAGCCACGCCCTCCTGAATGCGGGCGCCACCACCATCATTAATGCCGATGACCGGGCAGCCGTTCTTCAGAGCGAACTTCTGCACCTTCACAATCTTCTCGCCGTTCACCTGCGAGAGGGAACCACCGTACACGGTGAAATCCTGAGAGTACACGGCAACCAGGCGACCATCCACGGTGCCGTAACCGGAGACCAAACCGTCACCCAGGGGCTTCTTCGCCTCCATGCCGAATGCGGTGGTGCGGTGGCGGGCGAGGGCATCAAACTCAACGAAAGAACCCTCGTCCAAAAGCATCTCGATGCGCTCGCGGGCGGTGTTCTTGCCGCGTGCGTGCTGCTTCTCGATAGCTGCCTCACCGCTGGGCGCGAAGCTGCGCTCTCGACGTGCATAAAAATCAGCGAGCTTGCCGGCGGTGGTGCTCAAATCAAATTCCTGCTGGAGGTTCTCGGACATTATTCCTCGTTCCTGCTCCACCCGATCGTCGGGAGCCAGTGGTTGCGGTGATGGTTGTTCAGAAGGCCCCGAAGAGCGCTCTTGAACAATGTGCATATCCCTCAACTATAGTGCGAACTAGGGCACATATGCCAGGTGAGAAGCCAGAATATCAACACTAGATACACTTTTATGCACTCAGTACCCAAGAAGGTGCATATAGTAAACGAAAAGTACGAAAGAGTGGCTCAAAAGAGCGCAGAAAACCCCCTCTCGCGCCGGCAATCCTTGTCGACGGAAAGGGGGTTTACGTTCAAGCTTTTCCAGCGTGAAGCGGTGCTCGACCTTAGATGGTGCCCAGAACCGGGTTCCACTCGGTCACGGTGTGAGACAGAACCGCGCCACCAACGTTCATCGGGTCGTTAGCCACGATTTTTTCGGCGGCCTCAGCGGAATCAACCTTTGCAATCAGCAGAGCGCCAGCGGGGGTCTCGCCGTCCAGCAGAGGACCGGAAACGATCAGGTTGCCCGCCTCAATCTGCGAACCAAGGTACTCGCGGTGAGCCGGACGGTACTTCGCCTGCTCCTCGGGAGCTGCGTAAACGTAAGTGATTGCGTAATAAGCCATAGCGGTCTTCTTTCGAGCAGGGCGGAGGAACCTCCGCAGCCGGTCGGTGCTTGATGCACCCTCACTGTCTAATGTACCGTCTCGGGTACCGGGTGGGCATCACCGGCGGCAAGAAATTGATATGGTGAGAAATCAACGTGACTCGGCAGAAACTGGCTGATTATGGCGGCGAGTTGATAGCGGGTCGGCGTATCGCAGAGCTGATTCAGATAGCGCAGAAAGGCACATGCCATGGAGAAGGATATGAGCACCCAGAGTGATCATTCGGTTTTGGATGCTCCCCGCATCCGCACCACCGCGCTGGACTCGGGATACTCCAGCGTGAACCTCTACGATCAGGTGGATTCCACCACCACCCGTGCCCGCGAACTGCTCATGGACGGCACCGACCCCGAACGAGAACAGCTCGGTGAACTCTCCATCTACGCCAGCCTCTACCAAAGTGCCGGACGCGGCCGCCTCGCCCGAGCCTGGACCGCACCTCCCGGGGCCTGCCTCGCCGCGAGTATCGTGGTGCGCCCGCATGCCTCCACCGACCCGCTCGCCCGAGAACTCCCCGAAGGCAGCTACCACTGGCTGACCCTCATCGCCGGGCTCAGCGTGGTCGATATTTGGCGCGGCTACGGCGTGGACGCCGCCCTCAAATGGCCCAACGACGTCATCGCGCAGGGAGCCAAAGGCTGCGGAATCCTCGCCCAGCTCGTCCCTGAAAGCGGCGCTACCGAGGGGCAGCGCAGCATCATCGTGGGCATCGGTCAGAATACGAATATGTCCGCCGAACAGCTGCCCGTACCCACCGCCACGAGCCTGAGCCTGTGCACCGGGCAGGTCATCGACTCATCCGAGGTCCTCACCCGACTGCTCGGCATCTTCGCTCGCCGCTACCGCGCCTTCGTGCGCGCCGGCGGCGACCCGGAACGCCCCGACCCGCTCACCCCTGATAGCCTCAGCCTGCTTGACCAGGCGCGCGCCGCCACCGCCACTCTCGGCGCCAGCGTGCGCATGAGTCTGCCCGACGGAAGCACCGTAGAAGGTGTTGCCGAAGACCTCGACGCGCAGGGGCGCATCCTCATCCGCCGCGAGGACGGAACCCTAGAGCCCTACGCGGTGGGCGATATTGAGCACCTTCGCCCCGCCAACGGTAGCTACGGAGATTTTCAGCAGGCACACTAGAAGCAGCCCCTAAAATTTCAGCCCGGCACGGCAACACCCCTCAACCCACACCACCTCAACCGGCGCCTCCAGCCGGAATACAACAACCAGCACAGCTAAGGACCACCATGCGTTTGCGCGGAAAACTCAACCCCGGTGAGCATGTCATCATTGCGACCCGACAGCACTACGGTGCCCTGCTGCCCACGCTTGCCTACCTGCTGGTTGCAATCGCCGCGTCAACCTTCGCCTCCACGGCACGGTCCTCACCGATTCTGTGGACTCTCGGCACAATCTGTGCGGTAGGTACCCTGCTCGGTGCCGTGCGCACCGCCTGGCGTTGGGCAACCACCTACTACCTGCTGACCACCCACCGGCTCGTGGTGCGCCGCGGCATCATGACCCGCAGCGGAGATGAGTCGCTCTACCTGGACTCCATGGGGGAGCGCTGGGCAAAACAACCCGGTCCGGGAGCCTGGCTGGGGTACGGGTCGGTGTACGTGGTGTGCCGCGGGGTGCACCACCGCCTGACCTACGTGCCCGATCCCAAGCGCTTTGAAAAAGAAATTAAAGCCGCCCGACGCGACTACTACGCCCTGCGCGCTCGCTATATTTAGGGCTTCATCGCCTCTGCAACCGAGTTGGGGAGGGAACCGTCGGAGTGGCTCAGAGCCTAAACTCGCCGCTAAATCTGCCGAAAAAATGCGGACTAGAGTATTCTTAAATGTGAATTACTCCACTAAACTATCCGGGGGTGCGGGCGCTTTTGTGACCCAAACACCACGGCGGAGGGGTATATTAACAAGGCGCTACACGGTGAGCATCATCGCAGTGAGGCAATGCGAAACCCGCAGAGCACAACGGTGTACCACGTAACCTAGCGCCACCACGGTGTAAACCAGACAGTATTTTCCGGCAGGGATGAAAGGAACGGCAGCGGCAATGAGCACGGCAGACCGCCATGAACCTGCGCACTCTCCGCAGGACACCGGCGCCACCATGGGCCCCGAAACCCAAATGCTCAACCTCAAAATCCTGCAGAATCTCGCGCAGAATAATATCTACCGCGACGAGGAATCCAAAGCAGGAATCCGAGCCCTCGAAAAGTCGCTCCTGGGACAGGGTCGCCGCTACACCCCCGTAGAAGCCGCAGAATGCGCCGGACTTCCCTTCGAAACCGCCCAGCGCATCTGGCACAACATGGGCTTCCCGACGATTCCCAACCACTCGCCCTACTTCACTGAAACAGACGTGCAGATGCTCGCCGACCTACAGAAGTTGGACGCAGAAGGCGACATCCGCATGGAATATGTGGCATCCCTCGTGCGCGCCGAAGGTCAACTGACCGACCGCACCGTCGCCTGGCAGATTGAGGCGCTCGTGCACAACATCATGGTCACCGAAAACCTCAGCGATAATGATGCCCGCCGCAAGCTTCTTAAAGACTTCCCACGCTACCTTGAGGTTCTCGAGCGTCTGGCGCTGTACGCATATCGCCGTCAGATGTACGCCGGAATCCTGCGCCTGGGATTGCGCGAAAACAACGTGACCACCTCCGGCCTCTCCCGCCTGCCCCTGGTGCGCGGCGTGGGATTCGTGGATCTGGTCTCCTACACCTCCCTGGTGCGTAACCTGGATGCAGCGGCACTTTCTCAGCTCATCAACCACTTTGAGCAGAGCTGCCTGGACGTTATCGCACCCCTGGGTGGCCGCATTATTAAGACCCTCGGTGACGAAGTTTTCTTCCTCACCGAAACTCCGGACGCTATCGCAGAGATTAGCCTGCGTCTGTCCGAAAAAATCGGTGCTGACCCGCAACTGCCGGACTCTCGCGTCGCCTTCATCTGGGGTGAGGTCCTGGCTAACCGCGGTGATGTGTACGGCTCCAGCGTGAACCTGGCTGCTCGCCTGGTTTCCCTGGCTGAACCGGGTACCGTGCTGACCGATAATGAGACAGCAAACACGCTCCGACAGGTGGGAAATCGCTACAATCTCACCTCTCAGGGAACGCGAAATGTTAGAAGCTTTGGTAACGTAGACCCCGTGGCGGTGACTCGTCGCGTGAACTACACAATGGAGATAGACCTCTCATGACTGAACTGAAACTACGTACCGGTGGTGCAACGCACCGCGGCGCACATCGAGAAAATAACGAAGATTCGATGGTCGTCGCCGGTTCCCTTTGCGTGGTCGCGGACGGCATGGGAGGCCACGAGGCGGGCGAGGTTGCTTCGCGCCTGTGCGTGCGTCAGCTCGCCTACTCGCCCTTCTTCACCATGCCCGGTGGCCGTAGCGAAGAGGAACAGCAGGCATATGCTGAGCGTCTCGCCGCTATTGACGAGGAAGACCCCACCAAGCGCCGCCGCCGCGCGAACACCCTGCTCAACAACGAAATTGTGGGCACCCTCAACCGTCTGCACGACATCATTGGCGAAACCAACGAGGAGATTAAGCAGGCGCTTTCCCGCTCCGGCGGTACGACTGTGACGGGTGCCTGGTTGACTCGCATTGGCGACCGTAACCTGTGGGTTATCTTCAACGTGGGTGACTCCCGCACCTACCGCCTGCTGCGTGAGGACGAAGGTATTCACCACTCCGCCATGGAGAAGCTGCCCGGTTCCGAGGGCTCCGCCTCGCTGGAGCAGGTCACTAGCGACCACTCCGAGGTGCAGTACCTGGTCGATGAAGGTCAGATTACCGCCCTGGAGGCGCTGACCCACCCGCGCCGCAACGTGATTACCCGTGCGCTGGGTACCGGTAACTACTGGGAGCCGGACTTCTGGGTTCTGCCCGCTCGTCCGGGTGACCGCCTGATGCTCTGCTCCGATGGTCTTTCCGGTGAGCTTTCGCACGAGTACATGGCGCGTGTGCTCACTTCGATTCGCCACCCGCAGGATGCCGCTGACGTTCTTCAGCATGAGGCGCTACGCTCGGGCGGCCGTGACAACATTACGGTGATTGTTGCCGACACTGTCGAAGCCTAAACTCGAAGCCTAAACGTTATACTCTGTGATTCACCCCCGCTCTCTTCGGGTACTCGTGCGAGTGCCTGGAGGAGGCGGGGGTGAACTGCATCCGCGTGAAAAACAGAGGAGCGCAATCTGGGAAGTAGCTACGGTACTCTTGCGCCAGTGTTTGCGCTGGCGGAACCTGAGCAATATGACGAGCGATAGGGGAGAGGCGGAGCAAAAACGCTAGACTGGACGGGTGACTGAGAACAACACCACCCAGCAGACTGTCCCCGCCGAGACTCGAGCAGAGAGCCCCGCAGAAAACTCCGTGGAGATTACCGAGGCCCTGCGTGCTGAGTACGCGGAACTGACCGATAAGATTCGTGCCGCCCGCCGCGCCTACTACAACGAGGATGCGCCCTTCCTCTCTGACGCCGAGTACGATAAGCTCTACCGCCGCCTCGAAATCATTGAGGCGGAGCACCCGCTCATCATCGCCAACGACTCGCCCACCCAGGAAGTCGGCGGCGAGGCCATCGAGGCCTTCGCCCCCGTCACCCACCTGCAACGCATGTACTCCCTCGAGGACGTCTTCTCCTTCGAAGAGCTGCGCGCCTGGCTGACCAAGACCGAAGAGAGCGCCCGGAACCTCACCGGTAGCGCACCGCAGTGGCTGACCGAGCTGAAGATCGACGGCCTGGCTGTGAACCTGCTCTACCGCAACGGCACCCTCGTACGCGCGGCAACCCGCGGCGACGGCATCACCGGCGAAGACGTCACCCACAACGTGCGCACCATTGCGAGCATCCCGCAGCAGCTGACCGGCGAAAACCACCCCGAAGAGATTGAAATCCGTGGCGAAGTGTTCATCTTCTCCGCCGATTTTGAGAAGCTCAACGAGTCCATGATTGCCGCCGGCAAGAACCCCTTCGCGAACCCGCGTAACGCCGCGGCAGGCTCGCTGCGCCAGAAGGACGCGGCGATTACCGCCTCGCGCCCGCTGAGCATGTACGTGCACGGCATCGGTTCGCGCACCGGCCTGGATATTGCTACCCAGTACGAGGCCTACGATCTGCTCGCTTCCTGGGGCCTGCCTGTGAGCCCCTACAGTGAAATTGCCGCCAACACCGAGGCGGTGTTCGACTTCATTAACAAGTACGGCGAGCAGCGCCACTCTCTGGTGCACGAGATTGACGGCATCGTCATTAAGGTCAACGACTTCGCGACCCAGGCTCAGCTGGGCTACACCTCCCGCGTGCCGCGCTGGGCGGTGGCGTACAAGTACCCGCCCGAAGAGGTACACACCAAGCTGCTGGACATCCGCGTGGATGTGGGACGCACCGGCCGCGTGACCCCCTACGGCGTCATGGAGCCCGTGTTCGTCTCTGGCTCGACCGTGGAACGCGCCACCCTGCACAACCAGGACGTGGTCAAAGCTAAGGGCGTGCTCATCGGAGACACCGTGGTGCTGCGCAAGGCAGGCGACGTGATCCCCGAGATCGTCGCCCCCGTGGTTGCCCTACGTGACGGCACCGAACGTGAGTTCGTCATGCCCACCGAATGTCCCTCCTGCGGTTCGCCCCTCGCCCCCGGTAAGGAAGGCGACGTGGACCTGCGCTGCACCAACCCGCGCTCCTGCCCGGCGCAGCTGACCGAGCGCGTGTATTATGCGGCAAGCCGCGGCGCCTTCGACATTGAGGCGCTCGGCTTCGAAGCAGCAAAGGCACTCACCAGCCCCGCAACCCCGCCCACCCCTCCGCTAACGACTGAGGCGCACCTGTTCAGCCTCAACATTGAGGACCTACGCGAGGTCACCATCGAGCGTGAGAAGAAGGTCAAGGGAGTGGGCACCGGAAAGATGGAGCGCGTGCCCTACTTCTACACCAAGCCGACCAAGGCACGCCCCGAGCCAAAGCCCACGAAGAATACGCTGAACCTCTTCGCCGAGCTGGAGAAGGCAAAACAGCAGCCGCTGTGGCGCGTGCTGGTTGCCCTTTCGATTCGCCACGTGGGCCCGACCGCTGCCCGCGCGCTCGCCGCGGAGTTCGGTTCGATGCAGGCGATCCGCGAGGCTGATCGTGAACGCCTTGCCGCTGTGGATGGTGTGGGCACCACGATTGCCGATTCGATTATTGAGTGGTTCGCCGAGGACTGGCACGCTGAGGTTGTGGACTCCTGGGCTGCCGCCGGTGTGCGCATGGAAGATACTCGTGACGAGTCCGTGGAACGCACCCTGGAGGGCTTGACCGTGGTCGTGACCGGCACGCTGAACGGTTACACCCGTGACGGCGCGAAGGAAGCCATTATTTCTCGAGGCGGTAAGGCATCCGCCTCGGTGTCTAAGAGGACCCACTTTGTGGTTGCTGGCGCGAACGCCGGCTCGAAGCTGGATAAGGCTCAGCAGCTGGGCCTGAAGGTACTGGATGAGGAGGGCTTCACCGCCCTGCTCGAGGGTGGCCCGGAGGCTGTTGAGGCTACCGCCGAGTAGACCCGGTAGTGGGGGCACCTGAATCTGACCCCTGCAATATATAGAGCATTCAGGCTCTGGAGTGCGTGCTTCAGGGTCTGAATGCCAATTTCTGGCATTTATAATTACCACAGCTTTTAAGGCGGAAGCGCCTTAAAACACTCCCAAAGCGAAGAAATATTTAAAAAATATTTACACGCTGTTCAAAACCCTTAAAGGTGGCGCCCATCAACCCCGAATCGGAAAACTCGGCGGGGGAGCGCATCCGAGTTAAACCCCTAGAAAACCCCGAAATTCCGGGGTGAAACCCTTAAGGCGCGCGGGGCTCAAGGTCTTAAATAATGTTTCCTGCACTTTTAACCTGGAAGAACCCTGGGAGAACCCGGGACGTTCGCTGTGAACTTGAAATCGGGTTGGAATCATAAAAAACCTCGGCTATCTTTGAGACCAGATGGATTCTCGCAAGAGAATCACCTGTGTGGTTTCAAGCTTGGAATGCTTGAAACGATGCCCGGTTCTACCGCACGTCCCCATCGAGGAAGTGCCACCCGGATTCCGCACATAAGTGCAGAATCGCTCACGGTGACATGAAATCGGTGGAGAGCCGCTCACATGGTAGAGCCAGAATATGAGTAACCTACTTCGTTATCAAAGGGTGAGCGGCGGCGCGCTAGAGTTCCGGGGACGGAACGAGCGGGGACGGCCCCAAGGAGCATTATGAAGAACACTTCCATTCGTCGTACCGCAGCAGCTCTCGCCATCGGTGGCGCTGTAGCAGCTACCATGTCGATGCCCGCTGCAAACGCAGTAGACGGTGCTACCTGGGACGCACTGGCACAGTGCGAGTCCGGTGGCAACTGGTCCATCAACACCGGTAACGGCTTCTACGGCGGTCTGCAGTTCACCCAGCAGTCCTGGAACGGCGTCGGCATGTCCGGCTCCCCCGCGACCGCTTCCCGTGCACAGCAGATCGAGGCTGGCGAGCGTCTGCTCGCTATCCAGGGCTGGGGCGCATGGCCCGCATGCTCCGCTAAGCTTGGCCTCTACGGCAAGACCGGCGCAGCTCCCACCTACACCGAGCCCACCACCACCGTGGCTGCACAGTCGCAGACCCAGCAGACCTACACCGCACCCGCGGCACAGGTTGCACCCGCAGCTCCTGCAGCTCAGGCTGCACCCGCAGCAGTTGAGGCACCTGCAGCAGCTCCCGCTGCACCGGTAGCACCCGCTGCACCCGCAGTTGAGGCACCCGCAGCTCCCGCGGCAGCACCGGCAGCTGAGGCACCCGCAGCACCCGTCGCAGCTCCCAAGGCTGCAGCAGGCACCTACACCGTGGTTCCCGGTGACTCCCTCTCGCTGATCGCTGCAAAGCTCGGCGTTGCAGGCGGCTACCAGGCAATCGCAGCTGCGAACACCGACATCATCTACAACGTTGACCTGATCTTCCCCGGCCAGGTTCTGACCATCCCCGCCTAAGGATTAACCCTCAAGCGTAACGTGGACACGTTGTAGCCCAACGCCCCGCACCTCACACGAGGAGCGGGGCGTTGAGCATTTAACCCGAAAACAGGGGAGGATAACACCGCCTGACCACGCAAACCAGCAGGTAAACCCTCCAACCCCCAATGAGACGGAAAACGCAACCTCCACTACACTAGAGAAGAGACAAGAAAACAAACTACGGGAGAACCATGTCTGCCATCACCTTTGAACAGGTAAAGCACCTGGCATCGCTGGCACTCATTGAGATGACCGATGAAGAACTCACCGCGATGGCGTCTGAGCTGGACGTCATCGTCGCATCCGTTGAGACCATGTCGCAGAAAGCAACTGCCGACATCCCCGCGACCAGCCACCCCATCCCCCTCGAGAACGTCTTCCGCGAAGACGTGCCCGTCACCACCCTCACCCAGGAAGAGGCGCTCTCCGGCGCCCCCGACGCACAGGACGGCAAGTTCCGCGTGCCGGCAATCCTCGACGAAGACTAAGAGGAGAACAACCAAGTGAACGAACTGATCCAGCTCACCGCCGCAGAAGCAGCAGAAAAGCTCGCATCCGGCGAAATCACCTCCGTCGAGCTCACCCAGGCACACCTGGACCGCATCGCAGCCACCGACGGCGCACCCCTGAGCGACAACCGAGCAGACGGCAAGAACGGCCTCAACGCCTTCCTGCACATCAACGCCGAAGAAGCACTCGCCACCGCAGCAGCAGTGGACGCAGACCGCGCAGCAGGCAAGGAACTGCCCCCGCTCGCAGGCGTACCCATCGCCGTCAAGGACCTCATCGTCACCAAGGGCCAGCCCACCACCGCAGCATCCCGCATGCTCGAAGGCTGGATGAGCCCCTACGACGGCACCGTCACCCGCAAGGTCCGCGAAGCACGCATGCCCATCCTCGGCAAGACCAACCTCGACGAATTCGCAATGGGCTCCTCCAACGAGCACTCCGCGTTCGGCGTAGTCCGCAACCCCTGGGCACTCGACCGCGCACCCGGCGGCTCCGGCGGCGGCTCCGCAGCAGCCGTCACCGCCTTCCAGGCACCCCTGGCGCTCGGCACCGATACCGGCGGCTCCATCCGCCAGCCCGCAGCACTGACCGGTAGCGTCGGCGTCAAGCCCACCTACGGCTCCGTCTCCCGTTACGGCGTCATCGCGATGGCGTCCTCCCTCGACCAGGTAGGCCCCGTCGCCCGCACCGTCCTGGACACCGCGCTGCTCCACGAAGCAATCGCAGGCCACGACCCGCTCGACGCAACCTCCCTGCCCGATGAGCCCGGCAACTTCGTTGAAGAAGCCAAGGCAGGCGCAGAAGCAGCCCGCAAGGGTGACCTCTCCGGCCTGCGCGTCGGCGTCATCAAGGAGCTCGGCGGCGGCGACGGCGAAGGCTTCGAAGCAGGCGTGCTCGCGCGCTTCCGCGAATCCGTCGAAGAGCTACGTGCCGCAGGCGCAGAGGTCGTTGAGGTCTCCCTGCCCTCCGTCACCGAGGCCATCAGCGCCTACTACATGATCATGTCCTCCGAGGTGTCCTCCAACCTGGCACGCTACGACGGCGTGCGCTACGGCCTGCGCGTCGTGCCCGAGGACGGCCCCGTCACCATCGAGCGAGTCATGGCCGCCACCCGCGCCGCCGGCTTCGGCCACGAGGTGAAGCGCCGTATCATCCTCGGCACCTACGCACTGTCCGCAGGTAACTACGACGCCTACTACGGCGCCGCACTGCGCGTGCGCACCCTCATCCAGCGCGACTACGCAGCAGCATTCGAAAAGTGCGATGTGCTCATCTCCCCGACCGCGCCCTCCACCGCGTTCAAGCT
This sequence comes from Rothia sp. 27098_8_29, assembly GCF_041432785.1. Taxonomy (NCBI): domain Bacteria; kingdom Bacillati; phylum Actinomycetota; class Actinomycetes; order Micrococcales; family Micrococcaceae; genus Rothia; species Rothia sp. 27098_8_29. The sequence goes on along the minus strand of NZ_JAPWAI010000004.1, from coordinate 117,295 downwards.
CGGCGAGAAGACCGAAGGCGACCCCATGGCAATGTACCTGGGCGACGTCGCAACCGTACCCGTCAACCTGGCAGGCGTCCCGGCGCTCTCCCTGCCCGGCGGCCTCTCCGAAGAGAACAACCTGCCCGTCGGCATCCAGTTCACCGCACCCGCACGCGAAGACGCACGCCTCTACCGCGTCGGCGCAGCACTGGAAGAACTGCTCACCGCAAAATGGGGCGCACCGCTCTACAAGAGCCTGCCCGACACCGAAACTCTGATCCGCGACTTTGACTTTGGGGGAACCAAGTAATGAGTGAAGAAGTCCTCAGCTTCGAAGAAGCCATCGAAAAGTACGACCCGGTCCTCGGCTTCGAGGTGCACGTCGAACTGAACACCAAAACCAAGATGTTCGACTCTGCACCCAACGAGTTCGGCGACGAACCCAACACCAACGTCACCCCCGTATCGCTCGGCCTGCCCGGCGCGCTGCCCATGGTGAACAAGACCGCTGTTGAGTCCGCCATCAAGCTCGGCCTGGCACTGGGCTGCGACATCGCAGACAAGTCCTACTTCGCCCGCAAGAACTACTTCTACCCGGACTCCCCGAAGAACTTCCAGACCTCCCAGGCTGGCGGCCCCATCGCGGAAAACGGCTCCCTGGACGTCGAGCTCGAAGACGGCACCATCTTCACCGTCGAAATTGAGCGCGCTCACATGGAAGAAGACGCAGGCAAGCTCACCCACGTCGGCGGCGCAGACGGCCGAATCCAGGGTGCAACCTCCTCCCTGGTCGACTACAACCGCGCAGGCGTGCCCCTGATTGAGATCGTCACCCGACCCATCGTCGGTGCCGGCGAGCGTGCACCCGAACTGGCACGCGCCTACGTTGCCGCAATCCGCGACATCGTCCGCTCCCTCGGTATCTCCGACGCCCGCATGGAACGCGGTAACGTCCGATGCGACGCCAACGTCTCCCTCATGCCCAAGGGCGCAGAGAAGTTCGGCACCCGCTCCGAAACCAAGAACGTGAACTCCCTCCGTTCCGTCGAGCGCGCCGTCCGCTACGAGATTCGCCGCCACGCAGCGATCCTCGAACGCGGCGAAAAGGTCACCCAGGAGACCCGCCACTGGCACGAAGACACCCGCGAAACCTCCTCGGGTCGCCCCAAGTCCGACGCTGACGACTACCGTTACTTCCCCGAACCGGACCTCGTACCGGTCGTCACCAACAGCGAATGGATTGAGCGTCTGCGCGCCGAACTGCCCGAACCCCCGGCAGAACGCCGCCGCCGCCTCAAGGGTGAGTGGGGCTACTCTGACGAAGAGTTCCGCGACGTAGTCAACGCTGGCGCACTCGACGTTATCGAAGAGACCGTCGCCGCAGGCGCAACCGCAGCAGCAGCCCGCAAGTGGTGGATGGGCGAAATCGCCCGCCGCGCAAAGCAGGCTGAAGTTGAGCTCACCGCCCTCGGCGTGGAGCCCGCAACCGTGGTTGCCCTCGAAGCGCTCATCTCCGAAGGCAAGATCAACGACAAGATCGCCCGCCAGGTGCTCGAGTTCGTCCTCGCCGGTGAAGGCACCCCCGCCGAAATCGTTGAGGCACGCGGCCTCGCCGTGGTCTCTGACGACGGCGCGCTCACCGCAGCCGTCCAGGAGGCACTGGCAGCAATGCCCGACGTTGCCGACAAGATTCGCGCCGGTAAGGTTCAGGCTGCTGGCGCTATCGTCGGTCAGGTCATGAAGGCTACCCGCGGTCAGGCTGACGCCGCCCGCGTGCGTGAGCTGATTCTGGCTGAGTGCGGCGTGGAAGGCTAAGCTTTTCCGCTGACCCGGCTCTAACGAAAGAGGCGTCGTCTCCCGAGGTGGGAGGCGGCGCCTCTTTCGCGTTTCCTTGTTCCGCTTGGATTGCGCCCGGAAAGCGGTATTCGTCCTCGTTCCTACAGGGAACCCGCCCTCGCTTCGCTTCGGGCACCCTGATGTCACTTTCGGACGATACCGCCTTTCCTCGCTGGGGTACTGTGCGGGTGCGGCCGCGTTTTCCGGATGCGCCCTCAGGGTGTCACACGGACGCTCTCCGATGCGGAGCGAGGAGAGGGCGGAGCGTCCGGGTGACGGGTGCCCCTGCGTAGGCGCGGAGGAAATATGCGGCGTCCCGCCCCTGCTTGGTGAGGGGAGGAACGAGGACGAACACCGGCCCTCATACTCAGAACGAAAACGAAGAACGCTCCGTCCGTATCACTCGATACAGACGGAGCGTTCTATTTAAGAGATGAGTTACTCAGCGACGCCGAGGTTAGTCAGCAGGAACGCGTAATCCCAGGCGATTTCACGCCAACGCGTATACCTGCCGGAACCACCACCGTGACCGCCCGACATGTCAATCTTCAGCAGCGGCACCGGCGACGACGGGTTAATCTGCTCACGCAGCGCCGCAACCCACTTCGCGGGCTCCACGTAGAGCACGCGGGTGTCGTGCAGGCTCGTTACTGCAGCAATCGCCGGGTAGCGGACCGGGCGGATATTCTCGTACGGGGTGTACGACTTCATGTAGGCGTACACTTCCGGGTCCTCAATCGGGTTGCCCCACTCTTCCCACTCCATTGCCGACAGCGGTAGCTCCGGGTCGAGGATGGTGGTCAGCGCATCCACGAACGGTACGGCAGCCAGGCAGGCGGCGTACTTTTCGGGGGCGAGGTTCACGACGGCGCCCATGAGCAGGCCGCCGGCGCTACCGCCGTAGCAGCCGATACGCGCCTCATCAGCCCACGGCTTAGCCGCAATGTAGCTGGTGACGTCCACGAAGTCGGTGAAGGTATTCTTCTTCGCGAGCTTCTTGCCGTTCTGGTACCAGGAGCGGCCCATCTCGCCGCCGCCGCGAATATGTGCGATGACGTAGATGACGCCGCGGTCCAGGATCGACAGCATCGGGATGGAGAACATCGGGTCCATGGACGACTCGTACGAGCCGTAACCGTACTGGATGACCGGGTGTGGCTTGCTCATGTCCAGGTCGGCGCGGTGAATCACCGAGATTGGGATGAGCGTGCCGTCCTCCGCCGGTGCCCAGTCGCGGTAGGCGCGGTAGTCCTCGCGGTTGTAGCCGCCGAGTACCGGGGTTTCACGGCGCAGCAGCAGGGTCTGCGACATGGGGAAGTAGTCGTAGACGCGGCGCGGCGTCAGGTACGAGGTGTAGGCGATGCGCAGCACGGGGGAGTAGTTCTCCGCACGCAGCACGGAGGCGGTGTACAGTTCCTCGTCGAAGCCGGCAGGCTCCATGAAGGTCACGCCGGCGGGGCGGCGGCGGCGCCACTGGATGGGCAGCTGCTCACGCGGTGCGAGGAAGATGCGGGTGGTGGTGTCCGCGCGGGCGGTGACGACCAGGTGCGTTGCGGTGAAGGTGAAGCCCTCCAGGCGTACGTGTTCGCTGTGGCGGATGACGGGTACCCAACGCTGCGCGTACTCTTCGAGGCTTTCACCTTCGCGCGGCATGTCTGCGAGGACCAGCTCGGAGTTCAGCGCATTGTAGTCGTGCTGAATCAGCAGGTGCTGTTCGCCGGCAATGTTGAGCGGCTCGGCGTAGTATTCGATGCCCGCGCTCTTGGGGATGAGCAGGGTCGGCTCGCCCTTGGGTTCGCGGGTGGGGATGAGGCGCACCTCCGTGTACTCGGAGTTGGAGCTGGTAATGACCACGGAGGAACGGTCGGAGCTCATGGCGGCGCCGAGCCACATGGTGTTGTCCGGTTCCTCATAGATCAGGTGGTCTTCGGTGCCCTGTCCGACGTCGTGCACGTAGACACGCCAGGGGCGCCACGACTCGTCGGGGACGAGGTAGATGAGCTGTTCGGCGTGGTTGATGAAGAAGGAGCCCGCCGCAATGTTGGGGATGGTGTCTTCGAGGAAGGCGCCGGTTTCCATGTTGAGGAAGCGCTGCTCGTAGCGTTCGTCGCCCTTTTCGTCCACGGAGATGCTCAGCAGCTTGCCGTTACGTGCGGGCTGGAAGCTGCCGAGGGAGAAGAACTCCATGTCCTTGGCGTATTCGTTGCAGTCGAGGATGACGACTTCACCCTCGAGTACTTCGCCGGGGGTGACGGTCGGCGGGGTGTAGCGCACCACCTCGTCGCCTTCGTGCAGGGCGGGGTAGCGGTAGAAGACGGGGTACTGACCGCCGGGCACCATGCGGCTGTAGTACCACCAGTCACCGATACGGTTCGGGACGGTCAGATCTGACAGCAGGGTGCGGCCCTTGATTTCGTTGAAGATGGATTCGCGGAGGGGCTGCTGGTCTGCGGTGACAGCTTCGGTGTATTCGGCTTCTGCCTTGAGGTAGTTGAGGACCTCTTCGCTTTCCTTGTCGCGGAGCCATTCGTAGTGGTCGATGAAGACGTCGCCGTGGTGTTCGCGGCGGTGCTCGACCTTCTTCGGTACGGGCGGGGTGAGGTTCTGTTCAGCCATGCTGCCACCTCTTTCATGAGTTATGGGTTTGTGAATGGTGTGTGCCGTCTGCGCCCGCGTTCCTGTGCCGCCGGGTGGCGGTGAGAGTGCGCGGGGGACTGTGGGCACGCCTAGTTCTAGTGTATCGAAGAGTGAGGCAGGCTACTATATTGCGGCTTGTGCGGGGTCGCCCGGCTCAGCCTGTGGAAGCCCAGCTGAAGTCTCACCGAAGCCTCGCCGCAACGTGCGCGTTCAGTGGCTAGTTAGCGCGCCCCTTAATGGACATGAGGGTGCGGCGGCCCGCCTTATTCGCCTTCGTGAAGGCACGGTTACTTTGCCTGTACTCACGTTCTTGAGAGCGCAGGCGTAGACGCGCGGATTCGGCTATCATCCTGCGGTAGCGTTCGAAGCGCTCGGGGTCGAGAGCGCCGTCGGCGAGCGCCTGCTGTACCGCGCATCCGGGTTCGGAGCCGTGGGAGCAGTCGCTGTACCGGCAGACGGAAGCGTAACCGGAGACGTCATCGAAGGTTTCGTCAATCGCGGCGCTATCGCTCGTTGCGGCTAGGGCTCGCACGCCCGGAGTGTCGATCAGCACCGTGCCAGATGATGATTTTGCGTTGGTTGCGTCTCCTTCGCTTGAGCCTTCCGCACCGGGTAAAACAAGCATCTGGCGGCTGGTGGTGGTGTGGCGCCCTTTGCCGTCAGCATCTCGGACCGTGGAGGTGACCTGCACCTGATGTTCTTGGCTATCCTCGCGGGGGTCAACTCCGGGGTTGAGCAGGGCGTTGACCAGGGTGGATTTTCCTGCGCCGCTACGGCCCAGGAACGCGGCGGTGCGTCCGGCGACAAGCTCCGCCACCGGGGCGGGGTCGTAGCCGTTGTCCGTGCAGACGGTAAGTACCATATCCACGCCGCCACCCAGAGACTCCCGATAGCTGGCGAGCTGTTCGGCCGTTACTAGGTCACCCTTGGTGAGAATCAGCGCGACCTGCACCCCGGAAGCGTGCGCCAGGGCGGTGTAACGTTCAATTCGCCCAATGGACGGCTCGGGGAAGCAGGGCTCAACGATGCAGAGCATATCCACGTTGGCGGCGACAGGCTGATCCGCGGATTCTCGGGTGGCGCTGGGTCGGGTGAGGTAGCTTCGCCGGGGCAGTATCGCGAGGGGTTTGTGCTCCGCGGGCTGGGCTGCACCGCCAGTTCCGGGGATGGGCTGGGTGAGTACCCAGTCGCCGACGACGGGGTACTCTTCTTCGCCGTAGTCATTCTCAACCGGACGCAGCGGCGCGGAGAGCTTCACGAGCTCACCCCGCTCGCAGGTCAGTAGCTCGCAGCGGGTGCGGTGCACGGCGCTGACACGGGCGAGGGTAAAGTTTTCGAGGGTACCGCCGAGGGTGAACGCGGCGCGGATTGCTGAACCCTGCCAGGAGGGGTCGAACCCTAGAGTCTCTAAGGTGTATGAAGCGGGAGCAATGGTCACAGGAATAGTCTTTCTTGGTTGCGGCGCCCGGATAGCGGGTGAGTAAAAGGCTCGTTCTTTTTCAGGGTTCACCGTTTACAACAGCGAGGCGCGGGCGCCGGCACGGATGCGGCGGGCGGCAAGGAAAGTCAGCCCCAGCCCGATAGCGGCGTAGAGTACTGCCAGGGCTGTGTCTGCTGCCAGGAGCGCGAAGAGATTCGGGGTAGTGCTGCTCGCAATACTGCCAGAGGTATCTAAAGCCTGCACCAGCCGGGACCCCGGAACCCAGGAACACAGCCAGGCAAGCCAGCCGGGGTAGGTACTCACCGGCACAATCACGCCCGCGCTGACCGGCAGAACAATAGATAGAACATTCGAGCCCGTGTACGGATCCGACAGGTACAGACCCAAACCGGCGGCAAAAATGCCCAGGCAGACCCCGCCAAGAATCGCAACCGGCATCAGTAAGATGGTGCCGACCAAAAGCCCGGAACTTGCTCCCGCAGCGGAGGATGTGAGGGACAGTAACCACACGATGCCCACATTGCTCAGACCCGTCACGGAAGCCAGCAACGCCGGTACCGCCGCCGCCCCCAGCCAGTAGCCCGCATCCACGGGGCGTGCCGTGCACACATACTCGAAGACGCCAATCCACCGGTCGGTGGCAACGCGCGCGACAATACCGGCTGCCACGGAGCTGAGGGTCGTAATCAGCGCGGTCGCGCAGCCGATGCGCACAGTATCGTTCGCCGCAAGGTCGGCACCCAGAAGCACCGTGAAAAGCACGTTGAGGCCCGGCACGAGCACCAGGGTCGTGATGGCCGTTCCGAGGGTTGCGAAGGTAATAGAAGATGACCAGCCAATAGAGGCGGTCGACAGAGCCCGACGCGCCACGCTAGGCAGAGCGGCAGAAGAGAGAATACGCACGCTACATCGCCCCCAGGGTGCCGCGACGGCGGGCTGAGGCGAGAGCCTTCCGGGCAAAAAGGAAGGCGCACAACGCCCAGATGAAGCTCACGACCAGGGTCTGAATTACGGGCAAGAGTGCATCCGCCGGGGTAGTGATGGTGGTACGCCCAAGTAGGAGATGAACCGGCGCCTGCAGGGGAATGAGCGTGCCTACAGCATCTAGCCAGGCGGGCGCTTCAATGGTCGTGAAGAGAACCCCGGAAAGAATAAAAACCGGCACGAGCAACAGCTCCTCGTAGGCGATAGCGTTCGGTGTGGCCACGAAGAACACCGCAATCATGAACGTTACCGACAGGCACGCAAGCCACAGCAGGGGAACGCCCAGAACGTAGCGCGGCCAGAGTGCTGAAAAGTCCGTGACCTGCGGGTTAAGCGTCACAAGAGCCCAGATGAGCCACGACAGGGGCAAAGCCGCCATACCCACAATGGATGCGCTCGAAACGATAGCCGCCAGCACCCGCACCGGAGAAATCGACCCCGAACACAGGTACACGAGGGTCCCACGGAAACGCTCGAAATTGATGATGCCCGCAGACACGATGCAGACCGACCACATGCCCACAATGCCCGCGCGGGTCCACGCGAGGGTCGGGTCAACGGAGTGACCCGCGGAGCTCTGCGCCGCCGCATGCACGGCGAGCGCCTGAAGGATGACCGAGCCGAGTACCGTACTGATGAGCAGCTGAATGAAGTAGGGGACCGTCAGGAACTGGCGCAGGCTAAAGCCCATGAGTCGCAGTTGGCGGGCGCACTCCTGCTGTACGTCGTGTAGCAGGTGCTGCAGGTCGCGCGGTCGTTGAGATTCTGCTGGATGCTGCGTCTGAGCGTTCATCGCTTGAGCCCCTCCGCCATCGCCAGGTATGCCTCTTCCAGAGTTGCCGGTCGCGTGTACGGTTCGGTCCGTGCCCCAATGTTCGCGGTGGCAAGCCCCTCCGTGAGGATGCGGTGAGCCTCACCCGCCTCGAACGTGGTGCGCTCGCCGTGCCAGTAGAGGGTGAGTTCCCAGCCGGAACCGCGCGGGGCAAACAGCACCGCCGCCTTATCGTGGAGGAATCCGCGGAGCGTATCAAGCCCCTCGGTGGCGGTGGCCTCGACCTGAACCACAGTCGTGGCGGCAATGCCGGCGTGCGCGGCAACGTCCTCGAGGTTGCCGCTCACAGCAACGGAACCGGCACCCAAAACGGTGATGGTGTGCGCCAGGTCCTCAATCTCGCCCAGCAGGTGGCTCGTCAGCAGAATGGCGGTACCTTCATTTGCCAGAGATCTGATGAGGGCACGCACGGTCAGGGCGATATCGGGGTCGAGCCCGTTGGTCGGCTCATCCAGCAGGAGCAGAGCGGGGGAGCCGAGCAGGGCGCGGGCAATATGTAGGCGCTGCTTCATGCCGCGGGAAAACTCCTGGACAGGCCGCGTTGCCGCATCGGTGAGTTCCACACGGGCTAGGGCATGCTCCACCTCGTGTCGTCGGGTCCGCCCGGAAACCCCCGCAACATCGGCGAAGAACAGCAGATTGTCGCGGGCACTAGCGCGCGGGTAGAAGCCGTTCTCCCCGCCCAGTGCGAGACCCACGTGACGGCGCGCCCGCTGCGGGTCGGCGATAGCGTCAATACCGTTCACGGTGAGGCTACCGCCGGTGGGGGTGAGCAGGGTCGAGCACATCTGCACGGTCGTCGTTTTGCCCGCACCGTTGGGGCCGAGGAGGGCATGAATCTCACCGGAACTGACGCGAAGTGACACACGGTCGACGGCGGTAAAAGCGTTTTCACCTTTGCCAAAGACGCGGCTGAGCTGCGCCGCATCAAGAACAAGAGACATGGTAGGTAACCTTCGGGTATGACCCTCTGGCCCCTATACCGGAGGGATGCTGAGCAGGATAAACGGCGTAGCGAGTTGTACCCTGCGTGAGTGTATGTGTCATTTCAGTGTACCGAAAAGCCGTAGATAAAAGTGATGGGGGTTACTGTGTGGATGGTGGGTGTCCGCCTCCGCATCTCGATTGCCTCGCCCTCGGATTGCCCCGGCACCGTCGCTCACATTTTGTTGCAGACGGTTTTTGGTGACAGACGTTAAAAAACGTCATCTTTGCAATGAAATGTCTTAAAGTACTGCGCACCCACAAAACCCTTGACCCCACCCCGTGCCCTATGACACTCTAAATAACAGGTCAAGAGCGCCAGCGATAAGCCCCAGCTAGCTGGCCGGCAACCCTCCTCCGCGGTGGGGTGCCCTGGGTGAAGACCAGGCGGCACGCAAAAGCGTGACGCAAGCGCGGGACCGATGTGACCGATAACGGTACATCAATCGTGACAGGATTATTCGACGACGATTCCTGTACCATCGGCATGCGGCCCCCTAAGAATCCCCATTAGGAGCCACGCATGAGCAACAACACTACCGTCCCGACTCCCGCCAACCCCGCCGGTTGGAAGTTCGAAACCCGCCAGATTCACGCAGGTCAGGCGCCGGATGCCGCAACGGGAGCTCGGGCACTACCCATCTACCAGACCACCTCTTATGTCTTTGACAGCGCCGAGCAGGCAGCGAACCGTTTCGCCCTCTCCGAACTGGGCCCCATTTACACTCGCCTCAACAACCCCACCCATGAAGTAATCGAAAACCGTATCGCTTCCCTGGAAGGCGGCGTCGGCGCGCTGCTGCTGGCATCCGGTCAGGCAGCTATCACCTACGCAATCCTGAACATCGCCGGTGCAGGCGACCATGTGGTTGCATCGCCCTCCGTGTACGGCGGCACCTACAATCTGCTCAAGTACACCCTCGCCGACCTCGGTATCGAAACCACCTTCGTCGAGAACCCGGACGACCTGGACGCATGGCGCGCCGCAGTCCGCCCCAACACCAAGCTCTTCTACGGCGAGTCCGTACCCAACCCCCGTAATGACGTGCTCGACATTGAGCCTATTGCTGCAATTGCGCACGAAAACGGTGTACCCCTGATTGTGGACAACACCGTACCCACCCCCTACCTGCTACGCCCCATCGAACATGGCGCGGACGTGGTCGTCCACTCCGCAACCAAGTACCTGGGTGGCCACGGAACCTCCATCGGCGGCGTGATTGTTGACTCCGGTAACTTCGACTACGGTGCAGACCCCGAGAAGTTCCCCAAGTTCAACCAGCCCGCCCCCGGCTACCACGGCCTTGTCTACGCACGCGACCTGGGCAAGGACTCCGCATTCGGTGCGAACCTCTCCTACATCCTGAAGGCGCGCGTCTCCCTGCTGCGCGACACCGGTGCAGCCATCTCCCCGACCAACGCCTTCAACATCGGTATCGGTCTGGAAACTCTCTCCCTGCGCATCGAACGCCACATTGAGAACGCCACCAAGGTCGCCCACTGGCTCGAAGCAAACCCGCAGGTCGAGAAGGTTATCTGGGCTGGCGTGGAATCCTCCCCCTGGTACGAGCGTGCACAGAAGTACCTGCCCAAGGGCCCCGGTGCGGTGCTCGGCTTCACCCTCAAGGACGCAACCCTGGAGCAGACCCGCGACTTCGTGGACGCCCTGAAGCTGCACTCCAACGTTGCGAACATTGGCGACGTGCGCTCGCTCGTGATTCACCCCGCCTCCACCACCCACTCCCAGCTTTCCGCTGAGGAACTGGAGAAGATTGGCGTATACCCGAACTTCGTCCGCCTGGCAGTTGGCATTGAGAACATTGACGATATTCTCGCCGACCTGCAGCTGGGCTTTGACACCCTCTCCTAAACGGTGATGCAACCCGCAGGTGGACCGGCAAGCTACGGCTTTTCGGTCCACCTGCGGATTCCCCGTTACGGAGCATGTTGTAACTGTGCGGCGTTGCTGCCGCCCAACCTGTTGCTTCTTCTACCCACAGACGAGTACCCCGCTCACACCCGGCACCACCTCGCCGACCAACCCAGTGAAGGGAACCCCATGACCACCCAGAGCACTAGCCAGTCCGGCACTACCAGCCAGCCTGTCACCGCACCCATCCCCGTGGCGGGCACCCGCACCGAGCACCCCGAAGCGCAAGGCTATCTGCGTCAGCTGAACATCGGCGACCTGGAGCTCGAGTCCGGCGTGACCCTGCCGCAGGTGACCATCGGTTACGAAACCTGGGGTACCCTCAACGAGACCGGCGATAACGCCATCCTGATCCTGCATGCGCTCACCGGTGACACGCATGTCTCCCGCGGCGTACCCACCCCCGACATGCCCGCCCCGCTGATTCGCGCTATCGAATCGGACGGCTGGTGGGAAGGCATCGTGGGCCCCGGCTCGGTCGTGGACACCAACCGCTACTTCGTGATTGCCCCCAATATTCTGGGTGGCTGCTACGGTTCTACCGGCCCGGCAAGCATCGTCCCCGAGGGCTACCCGGGCGCTGGTGAGCACTGGGGTTCCCGCTTCCCGCAGGTGAGCATTCGCGACTCCGTACGTGCGGAGGCGCGTCTGGCGCGTGCACTGGGCGTGACGAGCTTCCGCTACGTGATTGGTGGTTCCCTCGGTGGTGCTCGCGCCCTGGAGTGGGCGGCAACTAACCCCGAGCTGGTGCGCGGATGCGCGGTTATTGCCTCCGGTCCTTCGGCTACGGCGGAGCAGATTTCCTGGGCCCACACTCAGAACATTGCGATTCGTTCGGATGCGAACTTTGCCGGTGGCGACTACTATGCCGGTCCTGCACCGACTGCCGGTCTGGCTCTGGCGCGCCGTATCGCGCACACCACCTACCGCAGCCCCGCCGAACTGGAGCACCGCTTCGGCCGTGAGGAGAACCGCGGCGAAAACACTGTGGGCGGTTCGCTGGGTGAGCCGCGTGGCCGCTACGCCATCGAAAGCTACCTGGACCACCACGGCGCTAAGCTGGTTGAGCGTTTTGACGCGAACAGCTACCTGGCGGTCAATGAGGCACTGATTTCGCACGATGTGGCGCGTGGCCGCGGCACCCTGGCGCAGGCGCTGGCACACACCGATTGTGAGTGGACCATTGCGGCGGTGAACACGGACCGTCTGTTCTTCCCGCACGAGTCGCACCGCCTGGCGGAGGCGCTTCCCACCCCGGTGCCCGTGGACATTATCGAGTCGAACCACGGCCATGACGGCTTCTTGATTGAGGCGAAGCAGGTGGAGAAGATTCTGGCGCGCGCCCTCGGCGTTGAAGATGAATCCGCCACCCCAAGTGAGGCGCAGCGTGAGCGTGAGGCGTTGGATTCGATGACTCGCCTGTATGCTACGGCGACCCGCTAGAACCGCGAGTATTCACGGGGTGCTGACCCAAGCCCCTCTGATCGCTGTTTATACCACCTAAGTGCGGGTAAATTCCGGGTGGGCAGATAGTGTCTTCACAGGTTCTTCCGCCCGCCGAGAATTAACCTTCACCCTAAAGGTTAGATAAGGAGACGCCGGGTGCTCACATGATGTGAGCACCCGGCGTTTCTTTGCATCTTCTCGAAGAGTGTTATGCCAAGTCAGGGAATATTTTCCGGTTTTTCGGGTGTTTTGCGAAACCTCCGCGAGATATCGCGGAAGTAACCTCCTGTTGCACCGGAAGGTAAAGGTTCTCGGTTTGCTTTAGACCAGCTCTAACCCCATAGCATTAACGCTGTGGTAAGTATTCAAGAGGTAGCGGAGCAGTTGGGGGTGAGCACCCACGCCCTGCGATATTACGAAAAAGAGGGGCTCATTGCGGTGCCCCGTGATGCTCACGGAACCCGTATTTTTGATGAGGAGTCTATCTCCGCAGCACGGTTTATTGCTACCTGCCGTCAGGCCGGCATGAGTCTTGCCGACATTCGCACGATTTTGAGCAATCCGGACGACCACGCCCTATCCATTGATGTGATGGAGCGTGCCCGTCAGAAGATTGAGGATGAGATTGTGGGGTTGCAGCAGAACCTTGAGCACCTGGATCGCCGTATTCAGGAGCACCGCCGTCACCTCGACAGCACCCGCTAGGTAACTAGTCTTCTGCAGACGCGTATAAACGCCCGGTATTCCCAACGTTGGGAATACCGGGCGTTTTTATGCTCAGCTGGCATGCTCGGCTACTCAAACTCAGTTACTAGGTATCTCCACTCCGGAGGCTTACCCCCAGGTAGCTTCCTGCGGGTCAACACCGTGCGCACGAGCATTCTCGTAGATGACATCCCGCAACCATTCCGCGAGCCCGGTCGCAAGCTTCTCGTAGTGCGCCTTGAAACGGGCATCCTCAACGTAGCCGCGGGCTAGAATAGCGTGCTTAGCGGGGGTGACCTCAAAGAAGAACAGGGAGGCGCGGTGCCGCTCGGCGAGCGCGTTCGCCTCTTCACTGCCCGGCTTCACGCTGCGGTTGAATGCCTCGACGAGGGCCTGCTCTACCTCGTTGACCTGCTGTTTGCCGTTCTGCCAGTCGGCACGGTCCATTGAGGCAGTGCGGCGCTGGTATTCAGCCCAGTCGTCAGTTTTTCCGTAACGTTCCTGCGCTTCCTGCTGGTGGGCGAGGCTGAACCCTTCACCCATGATCTCTGCTTTTTCGGCGGCGCTGAGCTGCTCATTTTTAGGTGCCATGGTGTCCTCCAAAAGGTGTTCGATGGTTTCAAGCATGCGCCCGTACGCGGCGATTTTGCGTTGAAGCATATCCCGCTGAGCGAGTAGATGCTCGGTGCTGTTCGCTTCGTCCTGCAGTATGTTGCGAATGGCGTCAAGGCTCATGCCGGTGGCGCGGTACCCCATGATGACGGTGATTCGTTCAAGATCTGCATCGGTGTAGTACCGGTACCCGTTGAACTCATCATGTGCCGGGTTGAGTAAGCCTCGGTGCTCCCAGTGGTGCAGCGTGCGGACTGTTAGCCCGTGTAGTGATGCCGCTTCTCCTACGGTGTATTCGTGTTGCCCGTCAGGTGGTGTTATGTTCGCGTCCATGGTTTCACTCTAAAACCTCACGTTAGGTGAGGGTCAAGCTAGCGGCGGAACCCGCGGTGCAGGTTTGTGGGGGAGTCCTCGCTAAGATGGGTGCATGAGCGAAAACAAATACGTCGTCGAATACACCCGCCCCGAGAACGAACGTGCAGGCACCCACCTGGTGCTCATGCTGCACGGCTACGGCTCCCAGGAGCACGATTTGCTGTCTCTGGCGGCGCACCTTCCGCAGGAGGGCTTCACCTACGCCTCCATGCGTGCACCGCAGCCGGTTGGCACCCAGTTCTCCGCGGACTCGACCGGCGCCTACATTGCCGCAGATGCTATCGGCTACCAGTGGTACCCGCTGAACCAGCAGCTCGAATCTGACCAGCGCGCCATTGAGCAGGCGAGCGACTACGTGCTGGAGTGGGTGCGCGCGAACCGCGAGCAGTATGCTTCGGTGACTCTGCTGGGCTTCTCGCAGGGTATGGGCATCGCAACTTCGATGGTGCGTCACGCCCCCGGCGAGTTCGCCGCCGTAGTGGGACTGTCCGGCTATGCGGTAGATTCTGATTCGCCGTACTTCAAGGACGAGGAGCTGAAGAAGACCGAACTGCCGGTGTTCTTCGGCCGCGACCAGGAAGACCCTGTCATCCCGCAGGAGATGGTGAACTACACCTACGACTGGATCCGCAAGTACACCGACGGCATTAAGGTGCTGTATGCCGGTGCGGGTCACGGCGTGAGCGCCATGGAGATTCGCCATGTGGGCGAGTTCCTGGAGGTGAAGGTGCAGGGTAAGGAACCGCGTATTCGTGCGCAGAAGGTTGCGGAGGCGACCAGCGCCGCCGAGGGCTCTGACTCCTAAATCGACTAAACGTAAAGCCCCCGGGTCTGACGACTCGGGGGCTTTACGTTGAGCTTTTGCTTCCGCACGGATTTGCTTCCGCGCGGAAAGCGGTATTCGTCCTCGTTCCTACAGAGGCTGGGTGGGTGGGACGCTATACCCTTCCTCCGCTCCTGCAGGGGCACCCGCCGCACCCGGACGCTCCGCTTCTCCTTGCTTCGCTGCGGAGAGCGCCCGGGGCGGCACCCTGATGTCGCTTCCGGAGGGTATAGCTACCCCGGCTGTCCGAGGTATGCGACTTGGTGCGAGCGGAGGGGCGGTGTCGTCCGTAGTGACATCAGGGTGCCCGAAGCGAAGCGAGGGCGGGTTCCCTGTAGGAACGAGGAAGAGCACCGCCCCTCACAGATTCCGCCACCTCATCGTTCCTAGGTCCCAAACGTGTAATCAGACGGTGCTAGTCCTCGTGTGCAACCTTCACGGTCACGCCGTTGAACGTTACGGTATCGCCGGGGTGCAGCTGCTTGCCGCGTGCTTCCTCAATGTCGCCGTTGACCTTGACCAGGCCGTGCTGAATGACCTCGCGTGCCTGCGCGCCGTCCTCTACGAGGTTGGCGAGCTTGAGGAACTGGCCGAGGCGGATCATGTCGTCGCGAATAAAAATTTCTTCCATGCTCTCTAGTTTATCCCGCCGGGTGCATCCTGGCGTCCGGCAAAAATGGGGGAGTGGTGGGCCGAGTAGGCATACCCAGGGGTGGGGTGGTGATGGTACCCTAGTGTCTTGCATCAAAAAGTGTGCATATTGCGCCGATGAGCGCGAATATGGGCGCCCCGTTCTGGGCCGCGTCCCTTATGAACCCGAACTCACGCACGTCACAGCCGGTGGCGGGGCAGAAGGAGTAACTATGGCTGAAAAGTCCACCCTCGATAACGTTATTGCGCTCGCGAAGCGCCGCGGCTTTGTTTTCCAGGCCGGTGAAATTTACGGCGGTTCCCGCTCCGCATGGGACTACGGCCCCCTCGGTGCAGAGCTGAAGGAAAACATCCGTCAGCAGTGGTGGCAGCGTTTCGTCCGCTCTCGTGCGGACATGGTTGGCCTGGATTCCTCCGTTATTCTGCCTCGTGCGGTGTGGGAGGCGTCCGGTCACGTGGCGACCTTCACCGACCCGCTGGTTGAGTGCCTGTCGTGCCACAAGCGTCTGCGTCAGGATCACCTGCTGGAGAACTTTGAGGCGAAGAAGGGCCGCGCGGCTGAGGGCATGGAAGAGATTGCTTGCCCGAACTGTGGCACTCGCGGTGAGTGGACTGAGCCGCAGAACTTCTCCGGTCTGATGAAGACTTACCTGGGCCCGGTTGATAATGAGGAGGGTCTGCACTTCCTGCGCCCGGAGACCGCTCAGGGTATTTTCGTGAACTTCAACAATGTGGTCACTGCTTCTCGTAAGCGCCCGCCGTTCGGTATTGGCCAGATCGGTAAGTCGTTCCGTAACGAGATCACTCCCGGTAACTTTATTTTCCGTACTCGTGAGTTCGAGCAGATGGAAATTGAGTACTTTGTGCACCCGGATGACGCTGATAAGTACTTCAATGAGTGGGTTGAGGACTGCTGGAACTGGTTCGTTGACCTGGGTATTAACCCGGATAACATGCGCCGCTTCGACGTTCCTAAGGAGGAGCGTGCACACTACTCGGCTGGCACTATTGACGTTGAGTACCGCTTCGGCTTCCAGGGTTCCGAGTGGGGCGAGCTGATGGGCGTTGCGAACCGTACCGACTACGACCTGGGCGTGCACAACGAGCACTCCAACGCGAAGCTTGAGTACTTCGACCAGGCTACCGGCGAGCGTTACGTGCCGTACGTGATTGAGCCGTCCTTCGGTCTGACCCGCTCCATGATGGCGTTCCTTGTTGACGCATACGTTGAGGATGAGGCACCGAATACTAAGGGTGGCGTGGATAAGCGCGTCGTGCTGAAGCTTGATCCGCGCCTGGCACCGGTCAAGGCTGCTGTTCTGCCGCTGTCGAAGAAGGCTGAACTGTCTGAGCCCGCAACCAAGCTGGCGAACGAGCTGCGTGGCCTGTGGAACGTGGATTACGACGAGGCGGGCGCTATTGGTCGCCGTTACCGCCGCCAGGATGAGATCGGTACTCCGTTCTGCATCACCGTGGACTTTGACACTCTTGAGGACCAGGCTGTGACCATCCGCGAGCGCGACACCATGAACCAGGAGCGTGTGGCTCTGGATCAGGTGAAGTCTTACCTGGCTGCACGCCTGGCAGGCTAAAAATAATTTATAACATGGTCGGCGGGTAGCCTCTTAGAGCGAAAGAGGCTACCCGCCGTCGTGTATTTGGGCTACCCTGGTTAGACTGATTGGCACGTTTGACGCGAGCGAAGGAAAGGTGCACGGATATGGCTGAACGCCTCAGCGAAAAATTTGAGATTCGTCCTTGGCAGGAGGGTGATGACCTTGCCCTGCTTGAGATTTGGAACTCTGCCCGTAATGAGGTTGAGGAGCGCCAGCGTGGCCTTTTCGGCCCGGACAGTGACGCGCCGTTTAGCCGTACCCTGGTGGTGACTGTTTCTGGTGTGCCGGTGGCTGCGGGTACTGTGGTTGCTTCGCTGCTGCATCCGACGCGTCTGTGGTCCTACATCGAGGTGGCTGCTGACCACCGCCGTCAGGGTATTGGTACCGCCCTGCTGAATGCGTTGCGTGAGATTGCGGCGGCGCACGGTCAGACCACCGCTCTGCGCGTGAAGCTGTCGCCGTTTAGTGACGGTGAGGAGTTTGCGCATGCTGCTGGTATGAAGCTGATTCAGCGTTCCCGTATGGTACGTGTGGAGCCGGGTGCGATTCCTCCGGTGTCGCTGCGTGAGGACGCTGACGGTAATGAGACTCAGGCGATTGAGGATTTGGCGACCGGTTCGGTGGAGCTGACTTCTGCGCTGTGGAATTTCTACCGCCGCGCCCACGAGTGGGATGTTCCTGCTGAGGTGGGTATGGGCACGGTGAACCGCTACTTCCTCTCGGATGAGGTGCGTGCTTTTGGAGCCGTGGTGCTTCGTGACCATATTCGTGAGGCTGCTGCCGAGGGTAAGAAGGGCCCGATTGTTGCGTTTGCGGTGAGCTACCACCCCTTTGAGACGGACCCGGAGGCGGCGCTGGTGGATGAGAAGACCGCCACGGAGTTGCTGCTGGGCTACGACTTCGATAATGAGGGTGCCGTGGAGGCGATTATGCAGGTGTTGTCCCTGCTGAGTGCTAAGTACCCGGTGCTGGTTGAGGTTGACGACGCCATGGAGGCGCTGGTTCAGGTGACTGACGTACTGCTGCGTGCCGGCACTGCTTCGGTGGAGGGCGACCCGACCTATATTTACGTGACCGAGTAGATTCTTTAGTAGGTTCGTAGGTTGCCAAGTAGATTCTCGGTATCGAGCCTGCTGGCTGACTCTTGCTGAAGGGGCGGGGGAGTGGAATGCTCCTCCGCCCCTCTCGCGTACCTGCGCCTCCTCACGGTTGCTGAGCTTGCACTGCGCTCCTGTACCCCGTCAGCTGAGTCCGGTTCTCGATTTGCCCCCGTATGCCACAATATAGGGGTGAATTCTGAAGCACCCCGTCTTACCCTTCCGCCCCTGAAACTGGGCAATCTGACCGTTGATACTCCCGTAGTTCTCGCCCCGATGGCTGGCGTGACCAATAAGGCTTTCCGCCGCCTCTGCAGTGAATATGGCGGCGGCCTGTACGTTACCGAAATGGTGACTGCGCGCGCCCTGGTGGAGCGTAAGCCCGAGTCCATGCGCATTATTGAGCATGACCCGGACGAGAAGATTCGTTCCATTCAGATTTACGGCGTTGACGCGGTCAATGTCGGCAAGGCCGTGCGCATGGTTGTAGAAGAGGACCGTGCTGACCACATTGACCTGAACTTCGGCTGCCCGGCGCCTAAGGTGACCCGCCGAGGCGGCGGCGCAGCCCTGCCCTGGAAGACCGACCTGTTCACCGCGATTGTGCAGACGGCGGTCAAAGAGGCGTCCCGCAACGATATTCCGCTGACCATTAAGATGCGTAAGGGCATTGACGATGATCACATTACGTTCTTGGAGTCCGCCAAGATTGCGCGTGATGCCGGTGTTGCGGCGATTGCTCTGCACGGTCGTACTGCGGCTCAGCATTATTCGGGTAAGGCTGACTGGGATTCTATTGCGCAGTTGCGTGAGCTGATTCCGGACGTGCCGATTCTGGGTAATGGCGATATTTTCTCTGCCGAGGATGCGGTGCGCATGGTCGAGCAGACCGGCGTGGACGGCGTGGTGATTGGTCGCGGTTGCCAGGGGCGCCCGTGGCTGTTTGGCGACCTGCAGAATGCGTTTGAGGGTTCGTCGGAGCGTATCCGCCCGACCCTGACTGAGGTGTCGGACATGATTTACCGCCACGCAGAACTGCTGGTGGAAACCTTCGGTGATGAGACCCGAGGCCTGCGCGAGATTCGCAAGCACGTGGCGTGGTACTTCAAGGGTTACCCGGTTGGTGGCGAGCTGCGCGCGAAGATGGCTCAGGTGCCCGACCTGGCGACGTTCCGTGAGCTGATTGCTCAGCTGGATCACTCGATTGGTTACCCGGGTGCCGCTGTGGAGGGTTCGCGCGGGCGCGCCGGCAGCCCCAAGCAGCCGCACCTGCCTGATGGCTGGCTGGATTCGCGCATCCTGGGGGACGCTGAGCGTCTGGGCCTGATCGAGGCTGAGCTGGATATTTCCGGCGGCTAAACCCCTGTACTTGTGTGCCGCGGCGTGCTGTTTGCGCGTCGCGGCGCATCCTTTTTGTGAGCCTGTTCGTGCGCTATGTTGCCGCTCCTGCAACGCCTGTAGGCGCTGCCTGTTGACCCTCACCGTAGAATTGAGTTTATGGCTGGATTAATCCGCAAAGAAGACATTGATGAAGTCCGCGCCCGTACCGATATCCGCGAAATCATTGAAGGCTATGTGAGCCTCAAAAGCGCCGGTATAGGCACCTTCAAGGGGCTGTGCCCGTTCCACGACGAGCGCACGCCCTCCTTCAATGTGCGCCCGCAGGTCGGTTCGTACCACTGCTTTGGCTGCGGTGAATCCGGTGACGTGTACTCCTTCGTCATGGCGATGGAACACACCAGCTTCGTTGAGACGGTGGAGCGTCTAGCCGCCCGTATTGGTTACACCCTGCACTATGAGGGCGGTAAGCCCGGTGACCGCTACGAGGCGGGTATGCGCCGCCGCCTGCTTGACGCGCACAAGATTGCCGCCGAGTTCTTTGAACGCAACCTCTATAGCGCTGATGCTCAGGAGGCGCAGCGCTTCCTCGGCGCCCGCGGTTTCGACCCCGCCGCAACCCGCAAGTTCGGTGTCGGCTACGCCCCGCGCGGCTGGGACCACCTGCTCAAGCACCTTCGCTCCCAGGGCTTCACGGATGAGGAGCTGAAGGCTACCGGCATGTTCTCGGAGGGCAACCGCGGCCTGTACGACCGCTTCCGCGGCCGCATCATCTGGCCGATTCGCACCATCGCCGGTGAAACCATCGGTTTCGGTGCCCGCCGCCTCTTCGACGACGACCAGGGCCCCAAATACCTGAACACCCCCGAGACGCAGCTGTACAAAAAATCGCAGGTGCTCTACGGCATTGACCTGGCAAAACGCGATATGACCAAGACTAAGCAGGTCGTCATCGTGGAAGGCTACACGGACGTCATGGCTGCACACCTCGCCGGCATCACCACCGCCGTTGCCACCTGCGGCACCGCGTTCGGTCCCGGCCACATCAAGATGGTGCGCCGCATGATTACCGACGACGGGTCCGGCGGCGAAATCATCTTCACCTTCGACGGCGACGCCGCAGGCCAGAAAGCCGCCATGGCAGCCTTCCAAGAGGACCAGCGCTTCGTCGCGCAGACCTTCGTGGCGGTTGCCGAGAACGGCATGGACCCCTGCGACCTGCGCCTGCACAAGGGCGACGCCGCCGTGCGCTCGCTGATCGCTTCGCGCCGCCCGCTCTTCGAGTTTGCGATTGATTCGACCCTCGCCAAGTACGATTTGGCGACCCTTGAAGGCCGCGTGCTGGCGATGCGCGCTATCGCCCCGATTATTGCCGGCATTAAGGACCGCGACCTGCGCCCCGCCTACATGCGTAAGGTATCCGGTCAGCTTGGTCTGGAGCTCGACGAGATTCAGCGTGCCGTGGCGTACGCGCAGAATCACCCGAAGCTTTCTCGCTCCCAGCAGGCGGAGGCTACCGCCGCCGCGCCGCGTTACGAGCGTCTGAACGAGGGGCCGCAGGGCGTGCCGGGTTATGCGGGTGCGCCGAGTTATACAGGTGCCCAAGGCGCAGTTCATGCTGACGCGCCCTACGACCCCGCCTACGACGCACCGCCACCAGAAGACCACGCCGCACCCAGTGCCTACGCCGGGCAGAACGCGGCCGCGCACCCGCCGAGCAGCATTCAGCCCGCCGCACCCCAGCCGGAGGCGACCGCCCCAGCCGTCGAGGAGTTCCTCACCCCCGACCCGCGCGACCCGGTTGCCCGCCTCGAAAAGGCGGCGCTTGAGATTGCCCTGCAACACCCCGAGCTCATCAGCGTGGAACAGTGGCGTAACCTCGCCACCGTGCAGTTCCGCTACCGCACCCATCGTGAGGTGGCCGCCGGCATTATTCACGCGGCAACCGTCATGGCGCCCACCCCCGGCATCGAATGGATCAACTGCGTGCGCTCCGGCGCTGTGGAGGGCGTACACCCCGCCATCGCGGAGCTCGCCGTCTCACCGCTACCGGTCAGCAGCGCCGAGCGCCTGCCCAACTTCGTCAACGGTGCGCTCAACGCCCTATTCGAACAGCAGATTGCCCGCCAAAAATCCGACCTGATGATGCGCCTGGAACAGCTCAGCGCCAACCCCGACGACGAAGAGTTCGAAGCCGTACAGCGTCAGCTCCTCGAACTGGAAATGCGCCGCCGCCAGCTCACAGCCCAGCGCGGCTAAGTACGGTTCCTTGTGAATACCCCGGCTGCCTGCAGAACCTCTACGTTCCACAGGTAGCCGGGGAATACCGCGGGGTAGAAGCTTCCCTCACCACCCAAACCAGCCACACAACCCAAAAGTGATGCACTTCACGGCATTTCAAGTTGCAGAGCCCAAACAGCCCCGGTATAGTTATTACTCGTTGCAAGGGAAACCAGCAACGAAAACAAAATAATCCCCCGTAGCTCAATTGGCAGAGCATTCGACTGTTAATCGAAGGGTTACTGGTTCGAGTCCAGTCGGGGGAGCAAATATAGCAAGAGCCCCGGAACGAAGTTCCGGGGCTCTTGCTATATACGTTCCTCTGGCTCGAACCAGTAACCCCTCGGGCTTACGCCCTCGGCGAGGCAAAGATTTTTGGTTCCTCGCGCGCTCGGAAAATCTTCGCCTCGCTAGTTCGAGTCCAGTCGGAACGTTCTCTCCAAACCGTGTACCAGTAACCCCTCGGGCTTGCGCCCTCGGCGGGATAACGGTTTTTACTTCCTCGCGCGCTCGGAAAAACCGTCACCCCGCTGTATCGAGTCCAGAGCAACAGAGAATTGCGGAGGGCAGCAAAGATGGTTCCTCGCGCGCTCGGAAAATCTTCGCCTCGCTGTGTCGAGTCCAGTCGGAACGTTCTCTCCAAACCGTGTACCAGTAACCCCTCGGGCTTGCGCCCTCGGCGGGATAACGGTTTTTACTTCCTCGCGCGCTCGGAAAAACCGTCACCCCGCTGTGTCGAGTCCAGTCGGAACGTTCTCTCCAAGTCGTGAATGAGTAACTCCTCGGGCTTACGCCCCCGGCGAGGCAAAGATACTTCACCCTGCAAAAATGTACCCTGCAAAAATGTGAAGTCTAACGCACAGAGAAGTTCCTTACCCACATCAACCACACGCCCACTCGGCGCGTAGCGGGGGAGCGGCGCATCGGCATCCTCTTACGCCTACTCCAGAGCAAATCCACAGGCGCAACCAAACCCAGAAAGCTACGCCTGCAGCTCAATGTAGCCTCCAGAAAGTCGAAAATACCTGAAGAGATAGCGCAAACCCCCACCCAAACGGTCACGCGGAGGTATCATAAGGGGCTAAACTATAGGAGGTGGAGTGCGAAAAAGAAGCCTCCAAAAACACGTCACGGAGAGGTGGTCATGACCACTACTACTAATCCCAAGGCACCTAAGCGTTTCTTTGCTGGCATCAGCGGGATTAAGTCCGGCGTCGCGAACATCATCGACGCTGGCAAAACCTTCAAGACCCTCGGACCCAGCCAGGTCAAGGACGAAATCCAGATTGCAAAGCACGAGCTGAAGACCAAGGGCATCGCCGTTGGTAAGGGTGCGGCCTTCTTCGGCGTCGCAGCAGTCTTCGGTCTGTTCCTAATCATTGCGCTGGTCGCCGCAGCAATCCTCGGCCTCGGCACCGTCATGCCCTACTGGGCATCCGCGCTGGTCTTCGCCCTCATCTTCCTCATCGTCCTGGCAATCTGCGCCCTGGTCGGTCTGAAGAAGGTCAAGGCACAGCTGCCGTTCAAGCCCGAATCCGCAATCTTCGGTCTGCTCTTCGACCTCGGCGTACTCAAGGAAGGTACCGCCATGTCCGCTGAGCGCCTGAAGAAGGAACAGGCAGAGCGTGCAGAGCAGAAGGCTAAGGAAGCTGAAGAAGCAGCAGAACGCGCACGTCAGGAAGCTGAAGAGCGCAAGGCACGCGGCGAGGAAGAGCCCAAGCCGCCGACCTTCGAAGAGCTCAAGCAGCGCACCGCAGAACGCCGCCAGCACCTGGCAGCCCTGCGCGATGACCTGCAGTCCTACACCGGCGACGTTCAGAACAACACCCAGCAGGCTCTGGACGCTCTCAAGGCAGTGCCCTCCGAGGTTGCCGCAGGTGCAGCAGCTACCGGCCGCGGCCTGGCAGAGAACGTGCGCAAGCCCGAGGTTCTGCAGGCACGCTGGAAGTCCTTCGCAGCACTGGGCGCATCCATTGCAACCGTCCTGCACTTCCTGAACCGCCTGGTTCGCCGCTAAACACTGTTCGCCGCTAAACCTAGCCGCCGCTAAAACCGGTACAGGT
Source organism: Rothia sp. 27098_8_29 (assembly GCF_041432785.1). Lineage (NCBI taxonomy): Bacteria > Bacillati > Actinomycetota > Actinomycetes > Micrococcales > Micrococcaceae > Rothia > Rothia sp. 27098_8_29. The sequence continues at coordinate 93,663 of NZ_JAPWAI010000004.1, read as the reverse complement.
TTAACGCCAAGCATCAAAACGCCCCGATATTCGTATCGGGGCGTTTGTGTGTCTACAGGCAGGCTGCTGGCTTCTGTTTCAACGGGAGGTTTAGAGGTAACTCCCAGCCAAAGCCGCCCGCCATAAGTCGGAGAAGGACGCAGCTCACAGGTAGAATAGACAAGTGCTGTACGTACTGGACCCACCCGGTGCACGCGGCAGACAGAGGTAGAAGCGGCGCACCGTCGCACCCGAAACCCCAAAGTCACCGACACACTACACCCCGATGAGGAGCCCCGTCATGGAACAGGCAAAGACGATTCTGATTGGCGCAGAAACCTACCCGCCGGACATCAACGGTGCAGCACAATTCGGTCACCGCCTCGCCACCTCCATGCTCAAGCGAGGCCACTCCGTGCACGTAGTCGCCGCCAGCCCCATCCCCGGCCCCAGCTACCGCACCGAAGTAGAGGGCGGCATTGTTGAGCATCGTCTGCGTTCGCACCTGCCTCCGACCCACGAGACGAACCGCATCTGCATCCCCTGGGAGATTTGGTCCGAGGTTGGTGCAATCCTTGACGAGGTGCGCCCGGACGTGGTGCACGTGCAGTGCCACTACATTATTGGCCGAGCCCTGATTTTCCAGGCGAAGCGCCGTGGTATCCGTGTCATCGCAACGAACCACTTCATGCCGGCGAACCTTGACCCGTTCCTGCCCTTCCCCGATCCCGTGAAGCGTGTGATTGAGAAGGTCACCTGGAAGGACATGCGTTTCTGCTTCTCCAAGACTGCGGTCGTTACCACCCCCACCCAGATCGGTGCGGATGCGATGCGCGACCTGGGTCATTTTGACCGCCCCGTCATGCCGGTTTCTAACGGTATTGAAATCAGCGACTACGAGTTGCCTGAGGGAGCGGACGCCGGTAAGGTTCCCGGTGAGCTGCGTATTGCCTTCGTGGGTCGCCTTGCCGAAGAGAAGAACGTGGACGTGCTCATCGAGGCACTCTCCCTGCTGCCCGATACCCTCGAGCACGTGGTGCTGGATATTGCCGGTGGCGGCGAGCTGCGTGAGGCTCTCGAGCAGAAGGCACACGATTGCGGCGTGTCCGACCGTGTGATTTTCCGTGGCTTCGTTCCGGATGAGCATCTGCCCGAGGTGTACCAGATGGCTGACGTGTTCTGCCAGCCCGGTACCGCCGAGCTGCAGTCCCTGGTTTCCCTGGAGGCGATGAGCGCCTCCACCCCCGTGGTGCTCGCGAACGCGCTGGCTCTGCCGCACCTGGTGGAGGACGGCGTGAACGGCTACCTCTTCGAACCCAATAACGCTCAGGATTTGGCGAAGAAGCTGGAGGCGGTGCTCTCCCTGCCCGCCGCTGAGCGCGAGCAGATGGGCCGCGAGTCCCGCCGTATCGTGGGCTTCCACAGTGCTGAGAACACCTGGCGCACCTTCGAGGAGCTGTACGTGAGTGACGCTCCGTACCAGCGCTACCTGGATTCGCGCCGCTAAGCTTCTCTAGATTCTGAGCGTTGAGTAGGAGTAGAGTGTTTTTCGTTCTCAGCCGCCGTTCAGGTACTCTAGAGGATGGTGCTGGCACCCATAGCGTGCCGTCACTGCACCGGATGGGGAGTTAGCTCAGCCGGTTAGAGCAGGGGACTCATAATCCCTTGGTCGCGGGTTCGAGCCCCGCACTCCCTACGGCCCCGCCCGTCGACTTCACCCACTTGTCGGCGGGCGGGGCTTTTTCGTGCCCTCTTTTCGTGCTCTTTTGTCGTGCACTCAGGGTGCCTATTTTTGTTCATGGAATGCATCAACGGTGATGAAAATGAGTAAATGACGAACGAAGACGCACCATAGCGTTCAATACGGTAGGGTTGAAGAGTCTTGTCACGAAAGACAGTGTGATGCCGCCGGTAGATGCCGATTCAGCCGGTAGGTGTTGCTTCCACACACCATACGAGAGGATCTCAATGTCGGAGAACACTCCCAACAACCCGTCGCAGGGTGCAGCCGGCGGCTACGGCTACGACGCCGGCGCACACCCCGCGCAGGATGCTTCGCTTCCGGGTCAGGCTGCTCAGCCGGGTAACGCAACTCAGGCTGCCCAGCCGAGCCAGCCCATGCAACCAAGCCAGCAGGGTAATGCTGCTCAGCCTGCCGCGCCGGTAGCACCGCAGCAGCCCGTCCAGCCTCAGCAGGCGCCTCAGCCCGCTCAGGTAAACGCTAATGCACAGCCGAATGCTGAGGCTCAAGCAACCCCCGCGCAGCCCGGCCAGCCTGCCGCCGCATCCCAGCCCGGTGCCGCTCAGCCCGGTGTTGCGCCTCAGCCCGGTCAGCCCGGCCAGGCAACCTATGCGCCGAGCGCACCGCATCCGGCGGTGAAGGCACTGGGTACTACCTGGAACGCGTTCCTGGACGTTTTCTCCAGCAACCCGGCGACCGCGCACGCCCGCATCTCTTCCGCAGGTGTGTGGGGTTGGATTGTTCCCACGACTCTGCAGGCGCTGGCGGGCGCGTTCTTCTTCAGCCGGCTGGTAATTCTGGCGGCGGTTGTCATGATGTCCATGTTGGGATACATGTTTGGTGGCCGAAGTGGTGCCGCCTACGGTGGTGCCTACGCCGCACAGGCTGTGCCGACCGGACGCATGATTCTGGCGTACGTGCTGATGGCTCTCGCCATCTTTGGTGTGCAGGTTCTGCGCGGTGTGCAGCTGCAGCTGACCGCGCGCATTGGCAAGGCTCCGGCATCCTTCACCGCGAGCATGCACGCGGTGTCGGTGTCTTCTTTGGCGCTGATTCCTTCGTTCCTGGTGCTGAACCTGCTCATCTTCTTCTTGAGCCTCACCCGTAGCGGTGGCGGGGCGTTCTTCCTGACCATGCTCATGGGCCTGGTGCTTGCTTTCGCCGTGTTCTCGGGCGAGGCGCTCACCTACCTGGGTCTGAACCGTCTGGGCCGCTTCGCGAAGTCCCCGATTATCATGCACGCGGCGCTGAGCACTGCTTGGGTTTTTGCCTCCATGATTGTTTACTACGTGGCTATTCGCCTGATGGGAGCCTAGTATGCACGCAATGACTCACGCCCCGAGTGCACCGGCTCGTCAGCGCTGGATGTTCCTGGCGGTTCTGCTGACCATTGCCGCCCTGATTCTGAGCGCCTGCGGTGCGAAGATTGAGACTCAGCTGGGCCTTGAGAGTGCCGAGAAGGGCACCCGTACCATGCAGGTTTCCTTTAACCTCAAGGACAACAAGGACAAGATTAAGGGCGGTTCGGAGGCTCTGGATGCGTCCGTGCGTAAGCACCTGCCCGAGGGCCTGGAATACGGTGGTATTCAGTCTGAGGGTGACAAGGCACGTGCGACCTTCACCATTCCCTTCTCCTCTGTGGATGAGTACCGTAACAAGGTTGCTTCTATCCTGAAGGCTGCTGGTTCCAAGACCGAGCCTACCGTCACTATTCTCAATACCGAGCAGGGCCTGGTGCAGGGTATCCAGGTGAAGGAAAACTTCAGCTCGAAGGAGCTGCTGGATTGGGTCCCCGAAGCTCTTGTTGTTGATGGCGTGATTGAATCCTCCAACAAGAACAGTGTGTTCAACAGCAGCGGCAGCGAAACCACTGTGAAGTTTGGCGAGAAGGAAGTAAAGAATTCCGGCGGTTCCACTATCTCTGCGAAGGACGTGCAGGACCGTGGATTCAAGGCGATGGTTCTTGAGCTTCAGGAAAAGGACGGTGGCTACTCTGCTACTGCCTCCTTCGTAGCGAAGGACATCATGAACTCGGAGACCGCTGCTGCGATCGACGCCTACCTGAACCAGGTCAAGCCTGAAGGCTCCGAGCTGAAGAAGGGTCTGGAGTCTTCCCAGGCAACCTACATGGCTCCATCTGCTTCTACCAGTGCGGCGAAGGAAGAAGTGGGTCGTACCCTGACCTTCAGCGCATCCTCCCTGGACGACCTGAACACTAAGCTGAAGAAGCTGCTGGGTGCAGGTACCACCGATTTGAGCTACACCCGAGAGGTCAAGGAAGAGTCGAAGACCTTCTATGTGCGTAAGACCATGAAGGGCGTGCTGGACTGCTCGCTGCTGTGTTCTCCGGAAGGCAACGGCCTGGAAGTCATCCTGAAGGACAGCTCCGGCCACAGCTATCAGGTTGATAACACCGGCAACTCTGGCTCTTCCTCTTCGAAGAGCGTCCTTCACCTGAGCCGTTACCTTTCGCAGCAGGTGGCTATGAAGGGCATGAAGGTGGCTACTTCCCTGGGCCTGGACGGTTCCATGGAGGCACGTTTCCTCTACTCCTTCCCGAGCTCTGACGTAGCTGGTGCAGAAGAGGCTCTGAAGAATGCTTTTGCTTGTGGTAGCAATGACGAGACTGAGGTCCGCCAGGACGGCGACGCCACCATCGTGAGCGTGAAGGTTCGCGGTAAAGACGAAGCTGAGTTCAACCAGCGACTGAATGAATACCTGCCCGAATCGAAGGTGACCGTCACCCGCTCCGGTGGCTACCACCCCTTCGGCAGTGACTACACTCTGAAGCCGGATATTAAGCTCGTTCAGAAGCTGGGTAACTACTACCGTGTTCCTTACGAACTCACTTTCAAGGCACCGACCTTCTCCTCGCTGGACCAGCAGAAGGTGAACACCCTCAACTATGATTTGGCGCGTGCCGGTGTGCAGTTCACCGTCAATGGTGGCGAGCTGAGCGTCAAGAGTGAGAACGGTGTGTTTAGCGGTAACGCGTTGACTATTCCGGTGTCCGGTCTGAGCATGACTGACGTAATCGTGGATGCGGTTATTGTGGGTCTGCTACTGCTCATCCTGATTCTGCTCTTCCTGTTCCGCAAGAAGATTGCGGCGGCTCGTGCGAAGGGCCGTGAGCGTCGTGCCGCTTCGGCTGCGGCACTGGGCGCGGCGGCGGGTGTTGCGACCGGTTACGGCGCAACCCAGGCTGACGCGCAGAACGGCTACCAGGCACAGGGCGAGGGCGGCTACGCTGCTCAGAATGGCTATGCCGCTCAGCCCGGTTACCAGGCACAGGGGGGCTACCCGGCGCAGAACACCGCCTACGCTGCGGGTGATGATTCGCCGACTCAGGTGTTCACCCCGCAACACGGCCTGAACTACGGCGAGAACGAACCGACCAAGGCAATGCCCGCGTATATCCCTCCGACTGAGCAGCCCGCTCAGCCGGTTCAGCCCGGTCAGACTGCTCAGCAGCCTGCACAGCCCAACCAGCCTGTACAGCCTGTACAGCCTGTACAGCCGAACCAGTTCGGTGCTGATGACGGTGACGTCCTCCAGTAAGTAGCTGCCTCTAGCACCTACGCTAGTGGGCACAACTTAGGCTGGCTCCTGTGGCCCGTTGCCTCCTTCCCCGGAGGTGACGGGCCACAGCTGTATCTGGTTCGGCTCATACTCGGCGCTAATACCCGCGCCTAATATCCGCCCGGCACGGGTAGCAGAATGCTAGGTTTCTTCGACCCCAGCAGGCTCATGGGGTTGATATATTCGGCGGTCTTGCCGCTGCCGTCCCCGCGGGCGCCTCCCTGTCGTACGCCCCAGTACAGGCAGAGGGTGGAGCATCGCCGGTAGGGGCGCTCGCTGTTGCCGTCCGCCGCGCCTGCGATGGTGCCGATGACATCACCGGCTGCAACGGTGGTGCCGACCGGTAGTGCCTCATCCATGGGTTCGAAAGTGCTACGCCGCCCATCCGGATGCGCAATGACCAGTACTTTGCGGTTGACGACTGTGCCGCTGAAAACCACTTTTCCCGGTGCCGGTGCGTAGACGCGCCGATCGTTTACGGGTACGGCAAGGTCTACGCCGCGGTGCCCTGCGCTCCAGCGTTGGGCGGGATTCTCAAAGGGGCGGATCACCCGCGGCCTGGATTCGGCGGTGGGGGAGCGGTAGCGTAGTCGGCTCGCGGTGAGCTCAACGGTGTGGGGAAGGTGCGCGCTGCTGGGAGCTTGCGCACTTGAGGCGGCACCGTCAGTAAAACCTGCCCCGCCTGTAAAACTGAGCCAGCCCGAATAACCCTGACTGCCCGCGTAGACCTGCCCGCCTGCGCTCACAAGTGCACCCAGCAGGCAGCAGGCCGTCAGCATTGCGTGCCGTAGCGTTGTCGCTAATGTCTTCATGTTCTGCTTCATCTTCTGAGCACATCACGAATTGCCTCGCCCTGCAGCGCCTCACGAAAAATTGTGGATAACCCCGCCGTTTTCGCCTTAAAATCCTTTATCCACAGTGCCCCTGCACACACCCGCCGCGCCTGTGCAGGTTTTAACCCTAATCCGGCGGATTAATCGCGGAATATACGGTACAATGTCGTATTGCAGTGTGCCTGCGCGGGTATTCTCCCTCATCGAGGGATTCCGCACAGTATCGCTGACGACGCGCGGCGTGAGCGGCATCCTCAAACGGGGAGCCGATAAGGGACCTTCGGTCCACCCATACGGGGTGGTTAGGGCCTGAGCTGAACGGGTAACCGTGAATGCTAACCGCCGCCAGGAAAAACTGATAACTACTATGCGCGCGTTGGGCTAGCCCGAATGGGAGGTCCGCGCGGCACCACAAAGGAGACGACATGCCCGTCGTAACTATGCGTGAAATGCTGGACTCCGGCGTTCACTTCGGTCACCAGACCCGCCGTTGGAACCCCAAGATGAAGCGTTTCATCCTGACCGAGCGCAACGGCATCTACATCATCGACCTGCAGCAGTCCCTCGCCTTCATCGACAAGGCATACGAGGCTGTTAAGTCGACCGTCGCACACGGTGGCAACATCCTGTTCGTGGGTACCAAGAAGCAGGCTCAGGAAGTTATCGCTGAGCAGGCAACCCGCGTGAACATGCCCTACGTGAACCACCGCTGGCTCGGTGGTATGCTGACCAACTTCAGCACCATCTCCAAGAGCATCGAGCGCATGAAGGAACTCGAGCAGATTGACTTCGACGATGTAGCAGGTTCTCGCTACACCAAGAAGGAACTGCTCCTCATGCGTCGCGAGTTCGAGAAGCTCGAGAAGACCCTCGGCGGTATCCGCAACCTGTCCAAGGTTCCCTCCCTCCTGTGGGTTGTTGACACCAAGAAGGAGCACCTGGCAGTTAACGAGGCTCAGAAGCTGGGCATCCCCGTTGTTGCTATCCTCGACACCAACTGCGACCCCGACGAGGTTGCTTTCCCGATCCCCGGTAACGACGACGCTATCCGCTCCGTCAACCTGCTCACCCGCGTGATTGCTGACGCAGTGGCAGCCGGCCTGATCGAGCGCAACGCTAAGAAGAACGGCAAGGCTGAAGCAGCTGAGGAGCCCATGGCAGCTTGGGAGCGCGAGCTCCTGGAGCAGCACGAGGCTGCACAGGCTGAAGAGGCTGCTAAGTAAGCTTTCTTAGCCCACTAAGCTTTATGCTTTGTGGCCCCCGCCCGTGGGGACCACGTTCGGACGGCGCCCGCCCTGACCTGGGCGCGGCGCCGTCCGCCATTTGTACCACCGGGATGTCATCCCGATTTATTACAGCAACACAAGGAGTTCACAATGGCGAACTACACCGCAGCAGACATCAAGGCACTGCGCGAGAAGACCGGCGCAGGTATGCTCGACGTCAAGAAGGCTCTGGACGAGGCTAACGGCGACCAGCAGAAGGCTGCTGAGATCATCCGCGTTAAGGGTCTGAAGGGCATCACCAAGCGCGAGGGTCGCGCAACCGCTGAGGGCCTGGTAGCTGCACGCGTTGAGAACGGCGTTGGCTACATGATCGAGGTCAACTCTGAGACCGACTTCGTGGCAAAGTCCGACCCCTTCATCGCTTTCGGCCAGAACGTGCTCGAGGCTGCTATTGCTGCTAACGCTTCCACCCTGGAAGAGCTGCAGGCTGCATCCTACGAGGGCAAGACCGTTGAGGAGCTGACCACCGACGCTGGTGCACTGCTCGGCGAGAAGATCGTTGTCCGCCGCGTTGCACGCGTTGAGGGCGAGAACGTTGCAGTTTACCTGCACAAGACCTCCAAGGACCTGCCCGCACAGGTTGGCGTTCTGCTGGCTGTCTCCGGTGAGAACACCGACGAGATCGCACACGACGTTGCAGTTCACATTGCTGCAATGAGCCCCAAGTACCTGGATTCCGAGTCCATCCCCGCAGACCAGATCGAGACCGAGAAGCGCGTTGCTCGCGAGACCGCAATCGCTGAGGGCAAGCCCGAGAAGATTCTGGACAAGATCGTTGAGGGTCGCCTGAAGGGCTTCTTCAAGGAGAACACCCTGCTCGATCAGGACTTCGCAAAGGACTCCAAGAAGTCTGTCGCACAGGTTCTGTCCGAGGCTGGCGCAACCGCTACCGCATTCGCACGTTTCCGCGTGGGCGCATAAGGACTCGCTGCAGTTCTGCCCTCCCGTATTGCGGGTTCCCGGTAAGGGAAATCGTATGAGGTTGGGATTATAGCCTGAAGCCGGGTAGTCACCACTGGTGGCTACCCGGCTTTGCTGTATCCTTGATAAGGACTAGGCGGCAGGAGTCCGCCCCAATCACCCATAACAATCCCTAGGTAAGCCACTGGAGGAACCATGACTGAAGCGAATCCCCGCCCGATGCACCGTGACGAGACCGGCCGCCGCCGCGTTTTGCTCAAGCTTTCCGGTGAGGTTTTTGGTGGCGGTGAAGTCGGTATTTCTACCGAGGTCGTGCGCAGCATCGCTAAGCAGATCGCCGCAACTGTTGGCGAGGTTGAGACCTCCATCGTGATTGGTGGCGGTAACTTCTTCCGTGGCGCTGAACTCTCTCAGGCGGGTATGGATCGTTCCCGTGCAGACTACATGGGTATGCTCGGCACCGTGATGAACTCCCTGGCTCTGCAGGACTTCCTGGAGCAGGAGGGTATTGACACCCGCGTTCAGTCCGCTATCACCATGCCGCAGGTTGCTGAGACTTACATTCCTCGCCGCGCGATTCGCCACATGCAGAAGGACCGCGTCGTGATCTTCGGTGCTGGTGCGGGTCTGCCCTACTTCTCCACCGACACTGTGGCTGCTCAGCGCGCCCTGGAAATCCACGCAGATGAGGTTCTGGTCGCTAAGAACGGCGTGGACGGCATCTACACTGCTGACCCGAACAAGGACCCCAACGCTGAGCGCCTGTACAACCTCACCTACGATGAGGCAATGCAGCGCAACATCCGCGTGCTGGACCAGACTGCGTTCTCCCTGTGCCGTGACAACAACGTGACCATGCGCGTGTTCGGCATGCAGGGTGAGGGTAACGTGACCCGCGCGATTCTGGGCGAGAAGATGGGTACCCTCGTTACTCGCTAACGCCTAATTTTCTAGGCCGGGGCATGTTTGATGCCCCTCTGATTGTGACCGTGCTCGATAGCGCGGACTTATTCTGGACGGTACCGCGCGGGTAAGCGCTAAAACTCGCTTATGCCCGCCGGTACCGTCTAGACTTATATCAAATACGACGTTCTGCCTCTTTCCCGACGACTTCGCATTATCCTTACGGTTTTCGCCTCGGATGCGCCGCGAACCGGTAGGGAAATCATGAAGGCTGAACGCGCACCCACCGACAATTCTGGTACCCCAGAATACCGACAAAGGAGATCCTTTCGTGATCGAAGAAATCCTTGCCGAAGCCGGCGAGAAGATGGAAAAGACCATCGAAGCAACCAAGACTGAGTTCGCTAAGGTTCGTACCGGTCGTGTGAACCCCGCAATTTTCAGCGGCCTGACCGCCGAGTACTACGGTGCACCGACCCCGCTGCAGCAGCTGGTGTCCTTCAACGTTGAGGACGCACGTACCGTCAAGATCGTTCCCTTCGACGTGACCGCACTGGCGGCTATTGAGAAGGCTCTGCGTGACTCTGACCTGGGTGTTAACCCCAGCAACGACGGTGCAGCTATCCGCGTTGTCATGCCCGAAATGACCGCTGAGCGCCGTAAGGAATACACCAAGCTCGTCAACAGCAAGGCTGAGGAGTCCCGCGTTTCCATCCGTAACGTTCGCCGCCACGCTAAGACCGCTATCGACAAGCTCGTCAAGGACAGCGAAATCGGTGAGGACGAAGGCGCACGCGCTGAGAAGGAACTGGACGCACTGACCAAGAAGCACATCGACCAGGTCGACGCACTGTACAAGCACAAGGAAGCTGAACTGCTCGAGGTCTAAACCCTAATGAGTGCACGCAAAGAAGCGAAAGAAGAGAGAGGCACGCCGCCTGCTCCACAGTCGAGCCCGCAGACCGCTGCAACGCCGGTGAAGTCGCGTAGCGCCAAAGCAGGCCGTAACCTGCCCGCCGCCATTGGTGTGGGTGTTGGTTTCGGTGTGCTGTTGGTGCTCGGCCTGATGTACCAGCCGATTTTTGTGGCGCTTGCAGCTGCCGCGGCTGGCCTGGGCGCCTGGGAGATTGGGCACGTGCTCAATACTCGCCGCGGCTACGGCATCCCGGAGTACCTGCTGGGTGCCCTGTCTGCCGCGATTGTGGCGGTGTCTTACCTGTTCAGTTTTACCGGGTTGGGCATCGCCCTGGCGGTGAGCCTGCTGGTGCTGCTTCTCTCTTCTGCTCTTGTGCGTGCGGACCGTCAGGTTTCGTTGGGTAAGTCCTTGGGCGGTAGCGCCCTCGCACTGCTGTGGGTGCCGCTGATGCTGGGCATCGCCATGGTCTACTTCCAGGTGGACCACGGCGAGCGCGGCGTCCTCATGATTCTGCTGATGGCAATCTGCAATGACACGTTCGGCTTTATTGCCGGCGTGAATTGGGGTAAGCACCCGATGGCGCCGAAGATCTCCCCGAAGAAAAGCTGGGAGGGCCTGGCTGGTTCCTTCGTCGGTTCGGCGGTGGTTGGTGCTATCGCGTTGGCGGTCATGGGTTCGCCCTGGTATTGGGCTATTCCGTTGGCGGCGGTCATGGTGGTCGCTTCGACTGCCGGTGACCTGGTCGAGTCCGTGTTCAAGCGCCGTATGGGTGTGAAGGACATGTCGAATATCCTGCCCGGTCACGGCGGCATGATGGATCGCCTAGACTCGATTCTTTTCGCTGCGGCGGCTGGCTGCCTGATTTTCCGGTTTATTATGCCGCTCTAAAGCCTGAAGCTTTTATCGCTTATGGAGGCGGGGCGTTTCTTCCCACGAGTGGGGGAGGGGCGCCCCGCCTCTGCTGTACCCGCTTTCGCTGTACCCGGTGAATAGGGGCGTAAAAGGCTATATCTAAGACACCGCCCGCCAACCTTGCACCAGGTAGCCTGCGCATTGGTATTCTTAAAGTTCAATCGTCGAGAGGAGCCCACTTTGGCAAGCACCACCCACGGAGGCGGATTTGCCCGTGCAGGAGAAACCGAACCCGGCTACAAGCGCAGTGAAGTAGACCGCCTGTTCACCCGCCTCGCCGAGGACTACGAGAAGCTCAGCGGAGCCGCCGAACTACCCGAAGACCTCTACACCTCCCGACGAATCCGCCAGGTCGTCTTCCGTGAAGAACCCGGCGGCTACCAGCTGGATGTGGTCGACCGCGCCCTCGAAAAGATTGAGGAACGCTTCGCCAAGCTTGAACGCAGCCGCTACATTGAGGCGTACGGCCTGGACAACTGGGAACGCTCCCTCGTAGAGACCGGCGAGCTGCTCGCTGGCCGCCTGGAACGCCCTGCCGGTGAGCGTTTCCGCCGCCCCAGCAAGCGCCGCCACATGGGCTATTTCGTCGGCGACGTGGACGCCATCTGCGACCGCGTGTACGCCCAGCTCAACAGCGAAGAGCCGCTGGACCCCTCCGTGGTGCGCCACGCAAAGTTCCGCCCCGCCTCCGGCACCGTCAGCTACGAAGAATCCCAGGTGGATGCTTTCCTGGACCGCTGCATTGAGCTGCTGCAGGATCTGCTCTAAAACGTGAAGTGTTGAATCCCCCGCCCCGTATGACAGGGTGGGGGATTCTTCTGCTCTGGGGTCTTCTAAGCTGGGGCTCATCTATGCTGGGGTTCATCTATTCTGGGGTTCGTCTACGCTGGGCCTTCTAACATGAGAGGCGGCGCCAGTACCCGAATCCACCCGCGAGCTCATGAGACACTAGAACCATGAAGTTTGGATCCTCAGCACGCGTCGGCGGCAGCCGCGACCGCCTCACCGACGCCCTCACAGAACTCACCCGCGCACCGCAGCGCGTCACCCTCCTCGGCTCAACCGGCTCCATCGGCACCCAAGCCATGGAAGTCATCGACCACCTCGCCGCGCTCAAAGGCACCAGCGCCTCCGCCGCCGACGCACCGCTGAAGGTTGTCGCCCTCTCCGCAGGCTCCCGATCCCTCGAACTGCTCGCACACCAGGCAGTGCACGTGCGCGCCGAACTGGTCGCCACCAGCGGCACCGCCGACGACGCGCAGCGCCTCCGCGAACTCATCGAAGCGGCAGCCTCCGAAGCCGGCATCACCGGCTACACCCCGCAGATTGCCCACGGTCCCGAAGCATCCGTACAGGCGGCAGCACACCCGGCAGACACCGTCCTCAACGGCATCACCGGCTCCATCGGCCTGGAACCGACCCTCACCGCCCTCAACAGCGGCTACCGCGTGGCACTGGCCAACAAGGAATCCCTCATCGCAGGCGGCCCGCTCGTACGCGCCGCCGTCGACGCATCCCCCCTGAACACCCCCATGGTGCCTGTCGACTCCGAACACTCCGCCCTCGCGCAGGCGCTCGCCTCCGGAACCGATGCAGAAATCGACCGACTCATCCTCACCGCATCGGGCGGCCCGTTCCGCGGCTACAAGCGTGAACAGCTGCACGACGTGACCCCCGCGCAGGCACTCGCACACCCCACCTGGGACATGGGCCTGGTCGTCACCACCAACTCGGCAACCATGGTCAACAAGGCACTCGAAGTGCTTGAGGCGCACCACCTGTTCGGCGTGGACCTGGACCGTATCGACGTGGCGGTTCACCCGCAGTCCATCGTGCATTCCATGGTGCAGTTCGTGGACGGCTCGACCATCGCGCAGGCATCCCCGCCGAGCATGGTTCTGCCCATCGCGCTGGGTCTGACCTGGCCGCACCGTATCCCCGGTGCTGTGCCTGCTTGTGACTGGTCGAAGGCGGCATCCTGGACTTTTGAGCCGCTGGACGAGGAAGCATTCCCCGCCGTGCGCATGATCAAGGACGCCGGTAAGGTCGGCGGCACGCACCCGGCAGTGTTCAACGCCGCCAATGAGGAAGCCGTCGCTGCATTCCATGCGGGCGCGATTCGCTTTACCGACATTGTCGATTCGGTCGCACGCGTGCTGGAGGAGCACACCGGCAGTGCTGAGGCTGTTTCTGACGCTGATTTAACGCTGGAGGCTGTGCTGAACGCGGAGCGTTGGGCTCGCGTTCGCGCGAATGAGCTGCTGGGTATGACCGGACGCTAAATCGCTTCTGCGGTGCGGTGTTCGTCCTCGTTCCTACAGGGGCACCCACCCTCGCTTCGCTTCGGGCACCCTGATGTCACTTCGGACGACACCGCCCCTCCGCATACACGCTAGGCTACCCGAGGTGGCGCGCCGTGTTTTCCGGATGCGCCCTCAGGGTGTCACACGGACGCTCTCCGAAGCGGAGCGAGGAGAGGGCGGAGCGTCCGGGTGACGGGTGCCCCTGCGTAGGCGCGGAGGAAACATGCGGCGTGCCATCCTAGACACTGCATGAGGCGAGAGGACGAACACCGCCCCCCTTGCCTCCCCTCCCGGCGCATAGTAGGCTAGTGTTCAAAATATGTTCTCTCAAGGGCAAACAACGAAGAGCCCCTGAACGAGCGAACAAAGATGCAGCATATATTTCACGAGGAAGTGCCCACCTATGCGTCGACAGAACACCCTACGAACCCTAGCCGGGGCTATACTCCCGCTGACCCTGCTGCTTAGCTCCTGCGCGTCCGGGCAACCCAGCGGCGGTTCCTCGGCGTCCGCTAACGCTGAGAAGGCGTATAGCGCCTCCACGAATCCCGATAACCAAGCTATCGAAAAAGTAGAGAACCTCGCTTCACTTTCTGACAACGTTGCCCGTGCCTACCAGCGTTCCCTGAGCCAGTGCATGACTGAACGAGGTTTCCCGAACTACAAGGTTCCTGCAGGAGAAACTGAACCCCCGCTGCTACAGACCACTGGTTTCGAACCTCTCACCGTCGCGGATGCCCGCACTCGCGGATACAAAGAGCGCTGGTCTTTGGTAACTGCTGAGCTGGAAGAGCAGAGCCGCACTATGAGCGACGCTGAAATGCAGGCTCTTAACGGCACCGAAGGAAAGGGCGGTTGCCAGCAAGAAGCCACCCGCGCAGTCTTCGGTTCAGAAGAATCCCGCGCAACCATACGAAAGGTCTACATTACTGCGGTTCACTATCTTAACAACGACGCGATTACCAAAGACCTTGGGCCTGCCACCGAGAAGTGGGCACAGTGCATGAAAGAACGCTTCGGAGGCGACTACACCACTCCGGATATGGCTCGCGAACAGTACCGCCAGAACAACCAGGACACCCACGAGCTGGCGATCAACGATGCGACCTGCCGCGAAGCAACCGGGCTGGATGCAGAACAGCGAAAGATGGCTATCGCTTACCTGAGTTCCTTCCTCGAAAAGGAGCAGGGTCTCATCGAGCAGGTGACCACGATCAAGAAAACCGCTGAAGAGAACGCCCGAAAGATTCTGAGCTAACTCTCCGGGCTAATCAGACCGGACTAACCAGAACAGGCGTACAGAGTAGCCACGGAGGCTGCACCTCGTCACAGCGTATTGTGCCCGGCACGTATCCCCGTGCCGGGCACAAACTAACCCCACACGGCACCGCCGCCTAAGCCCAAACGGCACAGACAATAGCGTTCCCGTACGCGCACCCAAAGAAGGGACCCCATGAGCGCCACCCCCAGCCGTCAGAAGAAAACCCTCTGGCTCTACGGCATTATCGCCCTGCTCCTCATCATCACCGTGGGTACGCTCATCAGCGCTCAAAACATCAAAACCACCGCCCAAAAAGACGCGGAAGCGGCACCCCCGGACCCCTCCACCATCACCGCCACGGTCACCCGCGAAAAACTGCGCACCACTGTGCCCCTGACCTGCACCGCGAACTACGCCACCTCAACCCCGCTACGCTACAGCGGCGAAGGACAGTACACCGCAATCACCATCAAACACGGTGACACCGTCGGCAACGGAACCCTCATCGCAGAAGTCAACGGTGAACCTCTCATCACCCTCACCGGCGGCTTCGCGCTCTACCGCGACCTCAAACTCGACGATAGCGGCCCCGACGCTGCACTCCTCAACGAGGCACTGACTGCCATGGGACGTCAGGGCCCGCAGCCCGCGCGCATCACCGAAGACACCTACGAGGCTCTCAACAACCTCCTCGACAGCCTCGGCTACGCGCACGTCAAGACTGACCAGCCCATTCCCGCCCGCTACTTCCTCATCATCAACCGTGCCGGAGTTGTCACCGGCAACCCCCGCGCAACCGGCGCTATCGCAGATGGTCCCGTAGCCACCATCGCAGAAGGTAGCAAGACCCTCAGCTGCACCGGAACCACCGGCAGGCTCACCCCCGAAGCCCGTAGCGGCCAGAAGGTAACCGTGCCCTCCCTCGGCGATACTGAGTACGTCGCAACCCTCGGATACAAGAACACCACCGAAGCCGTAGGTGCCGCAGGCAACAGCCAGGCCGGTCGCCAGGCCAATGGTGCAGAAGGTGCGGCTGGCTCCAACCTCAACGGCGCAGCAGGTGCTGCAGGAAGCACCGAAGGGGAACGCATCCTCACCCTCGACGTAGGGGATAAGGCGGACAGCCTCCGAGGCGCCGTCAACGCGGAACTCACCCTCGAAGAAACCCCCGAAGCGCACCTGGTCGTGCCCTCATCAGCGCTCTACACCCGTGACGGACAGACCCGAGTCATCGTGCTCGGCCCCGAAAGCTCCAACGGATCGAAGGCCCGCGAAGAACGCGAGGTAACCGTTACCGTCATCAGCAACGCCAACGGCAAGAACGCCGTCACCGGTGACCTGCACGAAGGCGACAGCGTCAAAATCATGCGCGAGAAAAAGTAGGGAGTAGCCATGACTGACTCCCGCGCCGCTCACGCGCACCCACCAGCCTATAGCGTCGATATTCAGGGAGTGTCCCAGCACTTTATGCAGGGTGACACTCGAATTGACGTGCTCAAAAATATTGACCTGAAAGTCCGCTACGGAGAAGTCGTCGCAATCCTGGGACCGTCCGGCAGCGGCAAATCAACCCTGCTGAACATCCTCGGTCTGCTCAGCACGCCCGCCTCCGGCAGCTACCTGCTGGACGGTACAGACACCGCAACCTTCAACGCGGCACAGCGAGCTGAAGCGCGCCTGGACAGCATCGGTTTCGTCTTCCAAGCGTTCCACCTCATCGAGCATAAGAACGTGTACCGCAACGTTGAGCTACCGCTCATCTACCGTGGCGTGCCCAAAGCGGAACGAGCACAACGGGTTGCGGATACTCTCGCCCTGCTGGGGTTGAGCCACCGGACGGATGCACCCATCACCACTCTCTCGGGCGGTGAAAAGCAGCGTGTGGCTATTGCTCGTGCGCTCATTGGGGAACCGGCGTTGCTGCTCTGTGATGAGCCGACCGGCTCGCTGGATGAAGAGCTCACCCGTGAAGTCATTGACCTGCTCCGCGAATGTACGGGCGATCAGCAAAGCACGATTGTGATTACTCACGACCCGCTCGTGGCGGAGCACTGCGACCGGGTGCTACGTATGCACGAGGGGCAGCTCATCGAGCAGGATGCACTGCGGCAGGAAGAAACGACCGCCCGCGCGTCTCTAAACCTGCCTAGCTTTGCTGAGGAACAAACATCTAAGCCGCAGAGCAGTGGTCGTGCACCCTGGGCGCTCGCCTCCCTCAAAGAAGCCTGGGACGCTACCGTGCACCGGGTGAGGCGCAATATCTTCACCATGCTTGGTGTGGTTCTGGGTATCGCTTCGCTCGTGTTGACCGTTGGTCTGACCGCCACCATTTCTGGGCAGTTGGCTGACAGTTTCGACATTTTTAGGGCTAAGCACCTGACGATAAGCTCGACCCGAACTGAACCCCTGAGCCGGGCTGAACTCTTGAGCCTGGCGGCAAGTGAGAACTACCGGCGTGTTAGCCAGCTGAACGGAGTGACCGGTACCGCGCTGGTGGATCAGCTGTATGAATCCGCGGATATTCAGCGCGGTCCAGACAACTTTGGTGAGCGCGGTGCTAACGTGACGGCTGCCGTCCGTGCGGCAACCCCCAGCATCTTTAGCGTGCAGGGTCATGAACTGGTGTGGGGCCGCACTTTCGACGAGGGGCATGTGGAGCGGAACGATAAGGTCGTGGTGCTCAGCGAAAGCGTGATGCGCCAGCTTGCGCTACCCTATAGCCCCGGAGTTACGGTCTATATTCACGATGAGCCGTACACCGTCATCGGTGTGGTGCGGGAGAATCCCTCGCTGACTCTGTCATACGGTTCGGTCTACCTGCCTCTGGGCGCGAAGCCTGGTGCCGATGTTGAAGAAGCGCAGCCCGCTGCCGGTGGCGGTGCCGCTGCGGCGCAGACCGGTAAGCGTTCCACTCAGATCGTGGTGAGTACTGTTGCCGGTGCCGCAAACCAGATTGCGGAGGAAGCACCGTACGCGCTCTCGCCGGAACGTCCCGCCCTGTATAGCGTGAGTGTGCCGCCGGAGCCGAAGACCCTTCGTGAGGCTGTCGACCAGCAGCAACGCACCATGCTTCTAGCCATGAGCGTTATTACCCTCGTAATTGGTGCGATGGGCATTATGAATACGTTCTTGGTTGCGGTGATGGAGCGTCGCCGTGAGGTTGGTTTGCGTCTGGCTATTGGTATGCGCCCTTCGGGTATTCTGCTGCAGTTCTCGGCGGAGGCGCTGCTGACCGGCATCCTGGGCGCTGTGGCTGGTATTGTGCTGGCGGTTAACGGCATCTCGATTGTGTCTTTGATGAACCGTTGGACGCCGATTATTAGTGCCGACACTATTCTGCTGGGCCTGGGCGCTGGTGCGCTGGTTGGTGTGTTGGCTGGTCTGTACCCGGCGGCGAAGGCTTCGCGTATTGATCCGGCACAGACCCTGGCGGCAGGCTAGTCTCGTTGAGTAGGGGCGGAGGGGCGGTGTCGTCCGTAGTGACATCAGGGTGCCCGAAGCGAAGCGAGGGTGGGTGCCCCTGTAGGAACGAGGACGAATACCGCCCCTCCTCAACGCGTCCCAAACAAGCCCAAAAGAAAGCGGGGGAGGGCGCCTTCACAGGCTAAGCGAGTATCCTAGAAGCTTCGTATCCCCGAACCGAAACGAGAAAAAGCGTGGAAATCCTGCTGTACGCTGTGGGCATTATCCTCATGGCAATCGCTATTGCCGTCTCGATTGCCCTGCACGAGGTGGGGCATCTGGTGCCCGCGAAGCTGTTCAATGTGCGCGTCCCGCAGTACATGATTGGCTTCGGTAAGACCGTGTTCTCTTTCCGCCGCGGCGAGACTGAGTACGGTTTCAAGGCGATCCCGTTGGGCGGTTACATTTCGATGATTGGCATGTACCCGCCGAGCCCTGCGGAGGTGAAGGAGCACCATGAGGAGGGCCATTCGGGCAGTACCAGCCCGTTTGCGTCCTTGGCTGAGGAGGCGCGTGCGGCGGATGCTGAGCGCATGAAGCCCGGTGATGAGGACCGCCTGTTCTATAAGTTGCCGGTGCTCAAGCGCATGGTGATTATGCTGGGTGGCCCGACCATGAACCTGCTGATTGGTGTGGTGTGTACTGCTGTGCTGATTTGTGGTTTTGGTACGGCGCAGGTGACGAATAAGGTGTCGGCGGTGTCTGAGTGCGTGCCGAGCGTGAATGTTACTCATGATTCGATTAGCTATGGCGAGTGTACGGATAAGTCCACCCCGTCGCCGGCGAAGGCTGCTGGTGTGCAGGTGGGTGACCGTGTGGTTGCTGTGAATGGTGCGTCGACGGGTTCGTGGGAGGCTGTGTCTTCGGCGATTCGTGCGGCGGGTTCTCATCCGAGCACTTTGACGGTGGAGCGTAATGGTCAGCGTCTGGATTTGTCGGTGACTCCGGTTGAGATGATCCGCCCGGTTTCTGATGGTAAGGGCCAGTATGCGCGTGCTGCGGATGGTTCGATTGCGACGACTCGCGGCGGTTTTGTGGGTGTTTCGCCGTCGAGTGAGTTGGTGCCTGGTTCTATTACTGAGGTGCCTGCGATGGTGGGCGATACGCTCTCTCGTGTGGGTTCGTCGATGTTGTCGTTGCCGCAGCGTGTGTGGGAGTTGACGGTGACTTTGGTGACTGGTGGTGAGCGTAGTGTTGAGTCGCCGGTGTCTGTGGTTGGTGTGAGTCGTATTGCCGGTGAGGTGACGGCTACTGACCGTATTGATGTGAAGGCGAAGGCTGCGATGTTGGTCTCGCTGGTGGCGAATATGAATTTGATGCTTTTTGCGTTTAATCTGATTCCGCTTCTGCCTTTGGATGGTGGCCACGTGTTGGGTGCGCTCTGGGAGGGTGTGCGTCGTTTCTTTGCACGTTTGACTGGGCGTAAGGATCCGGGTCCGTTTGATCCGGTGAAGTTGTTGCCGTTGACGTATGTGGTGGCGGGCGCGTTCATTGTGATGTCTGTCATTCTGATTGTGGCGGATATTGTTAAGCCCATCACCCTGTTTTAGTGTGTTGTCACACGCGGTAAGGGTACCCGTATTAGTGCTTTCTTTCGCGTCAGTGGCACAATAAAAAGTTGAACGAAGGATGCGTCGTACGTCCTTCATAACCCATGTATGGAGGAAAACCTTGTCGGTCAGCCTTGGTATGCCGAAGCCCGCTCCCGCGGTTCTGTCCCCGCGTCGTAAGACTCGCCAGTTTAAGGTGGGTTCTGTCGGTGTTGGTTCTGAATCTCCGATTTCGGTGCAGTCGATGACGACCACTAAGACCCACGACATTGGTGCGACTCTGCAGCAGATTGCTGAGTTGACCGCTGCCGGTTGCGATATTGTGCGTGTGGCGTGCCCGACTGATAAGGATGCGGAGGCTCTGCCCATTATTGCGAAGCAGTCCCGTATTCCGGTGATTGCTGATATTCACTTCCAGCCGAAGTACGTGTATGCGGCTATTCAGGCTGGTTGCGGTGCTGTGCGTGTGAACCCGGGTAATATCCGTAAGTTCGATGACCAGGTGAAGGAAATCGCTCAGATGGCTTCGGACCACGGCGTTTCTCTGCGTATTGGTGTGAATGCTGGTTCGCTGGATAAGCGTCTGTTGGAGAAGTACGGTAAGGCTACTCCGGAGGCTCTGGTTGAGTCTGCTGTGTGGGAGGCGTCGCTCTTTGAGGAGCACGGTTTCCGTGATTTCAAGATTTCTGTGAAGCACAATGACCCTGTGGTAATGGTGGAGGCGTACCGTCAGCTTGCTGAGCGTGGTGACTGGCCCCTGCACCTGGGTGTTACTGAGGCTGGTCCGGCGTTCCAGGGCACTATTAAGAGCTCGGTGGCGTTTGGTACTCTGCTGTCTCAGGGTATTGGCGATACTATTCGCGTGTCGCTGTCTGCTCCTCCGGTTGAGGAGGTGAAGGTGGGCACCAAGATCCTGGAGTCGCTGAACCTTCGCCCCCGCAAGCTGGATATCGTTTCGTGCCCGTCGTGTGGTCGTGCGCAGGTGAACGTGTGGGAGCTTGCTGAGAACGTGACTAAGGGCCTGGAGCACATGAAGGTTCCGCTGCGTGTTGCCGTGATGGGTTGCGTGGTGAACGGTCCGGGTGAGGCTCGTGAGGCTGACCTGGGTGTGGCGTCCGGTAACGGTAAGGGCCAGATTTTCGTGAAGGGTGAGGTCATTAAGACCGTGCCTGAGGATCAGATTGTTGAGACTCTGATTGAAGAGGCGACCCGTATTGCTGCTGAGATGGAGGCTTCGGGCGAGTACGTTCCCGAGGGTTCCCCGGCTGTTTCGGTGAGCTAGTTAGCTTTTGTGCGCGGAGGCGCCCTGGTGAGGGCGCCTCCGCGCTTTTCCGGTGATGTCCGGTTATGTCTGGTTATGGTGGTGGCAGGCTTGGTGCTTGCCGCTGCCGGTTGTGGCCGCAGGATCCGGTTGCTTTTTCGGGGGTGCGTGTCCCCGTGTTTTCACTTATTTTTTTGTCGCTCATTCTCTATCACTCAACAGGTCATGTTCACTCTTTTTTCTCGCCGCCGTAAGGCTAATCGTGCCCGGCGTGCTGCTGCTTCGTCTGCTGCTGTTTCGTCGATGGGCTCTTCCCCTATGCCTGATTGCGTGAAGGAACACGTTTTTGCTCTGGATGCTCGGTGGTGCGATGAGCTGGAGGAGGTCCTGTTCAGTGACCCGGTCCCGAATCTGTACTCCATTGAGCATTATTTGGCGTGCCCTCTTCCGGTGAGGTCCCCGCGTATTCCGCTGCACTACTATCAGGGTTTTGTGGGTTGTGAGCGGGATGGGCAGCTGTGCTGTGTGCTTTTGTTGGGTTCGAATGTGGTGCCGGTGCGGCTGTGCGGTGCTGCGGTCGAACATGATGTTGCCGAACGTGTAGAAACCTCTGATGCCACCACCCTGGATGCTACGGCGCTCGCGCATCGTGACGCGCTGGCTCAGCTGCTACTGCAGGTGGGTTCTCGCCTGGATTCCATGTTCGGTGAGAGCACCTTCGTGATGCCCCTGTGGACGCGCATGCAGGAGCTGTGCGAGCAGACTCGCGGTGGTAAGAGCCCGCTGTTGCAGATGCTGCAGCCGAGCCTGGGTGACGGTTGCGATCACCGTGCGCGGGTTCTGTCGGAGCGTCCCAATCAGCCGCTGCTGTATCTGCCGCCGGAGAAGGACCTCGCCCGCTTCTACGCCGTGGAGCTTCCTGAGCTGCCGGCGCACCTGCCCGCGCCTCTCAAACCCGTGCCCATCAAACCCGAGCCCCTCAAGCCGGGGCAGAGCCCCGCCGGCGCTTCTCAACTCAGCGGTGAGCCTGCCGGGTATGCGCGCCTTGCCACCTCCGCGGACCTGGGGGAGCTTCTGCCCGCCGCGGCCGCCATGTTCACCGAGGAGGTCGGCTTCGACCCGGTTGCCCGCTACGGTGACGGCTATGCGGCGCGCCTGCGCACGCTCATTGCCGGTCAGCGTAGCGCCATTGTCACCGACGTGAACGGGCGGGTTATCTTCAAGGCGGATGCGGGCATCGTGAACCTGGACGCCGCGCAGGTGCAGGGCGTGTGGCTACATCCGGACTACCGCGGCTGCGGTCTGGCTAAGCCGTTCTTTGCCTCCGCCGCGCAGGTTCTGCAGCGCCGCTACCCGCATTTGAGCCTGTACGTGAACGACTACAACGCCCATGCTCTTGCCATGTACCGGGGGACCGGTTGGGAGCAGATTGGGCAGTTCTCGACCATTATTTTTGAGCGCTAAACACGCCGAACCTTAAAACGCTATAAAATTAAAGACGGCTGTGCCTTTTTCACGGCTCACCCGGTGAGCCTCGGGCACCCTACCTAAACCTATCGACCTTTCAAGGAGAATCGTGGTACTTCGCCTTTCCAACCTCTTCGTGCGCACTCTGCGCGAGGACCCCGTAGACGCTGAGGTCGCCAGCCACAAGCTGCTGGTCCGCGCCGGTTACATCCGCCGCGCAGCCCCCGGCGTGTACACCTGGCTGCCCCTGGGCCTGAAGGTACTGCGCAAGGTCGAGAACATCATCCGCGAAGAGATGGACGCCATTGGTGCGCAGGAAGTTCACTTCCCCGCACTGCTGCCCCGCGAGCCCTACGAAGCAACCAACCGCTGGGACGAGTACGGCGATAACCTCTTCCGCCTCAAGGACCGCAAGGGTGCAGACATGCTGCTGGCCCCCACCCACGAGGAAATGTTCACCCTGCTGGTGAAGGACCTGTACTCCTCCTACAAGGACCTTCCGGTTTACCTGTACCAGATTCAGACCAAGTACCGCGATGAGGCGCGCCCCCGCGCGGGCCTGCTGCGCGGCCGCGAGTTCGTTATGAAGGACTCCTACTCCTTCAACATTGACGATGAGGGCCTGAACGAGGCGTACATGGCTCACCGTGCCGCCTACCAGCGCATCTTCGAGCGCCTGGGCCTGGAGATTGTCATTGTGACCGCACAGTCCGGCGCGATGGGTGGCTCCCGCAGTGAAGAGTTCCTGCACCCGACCCCCATCGGTGAGGACACCTTCGTGCGTTCCGCGGGCGGCTACGCGGCAAACGTTGAGGCCGTCACCACCGTGGTTCCCGAGGAAATCGAAATCACCGAGGACACCCCGGCGGCAATCGTCGTGGACACCCCCGACTCTGCCACCATTGAGACCCTGGTGGAGCGCATGAACGAACTGCACTCCGAGGTGACCGGCGGCACCCTGGAAGCTTCGCAGACCCTCAAGTGCTTCCTGGGCACCGTCATCACCCCCTCCGGTGAGCGTAAGGTCTTCGCCGTGGGCGTTCCCGGTGACCGTGCCGTGGACCTGGGCCGCGTTGAGGTCAACATCGGCGCCCTTCTGGGCATCGGCGGCGAGGTTGAGGTTGAGGCAGCCAGCGAAGAGGACCTGAAGGCATACCCGCAGCTGGTCAAGGGCTACATTGGCCCCGGCCTGAGCCTGGACGCGCCCCTGTTCGGTGCGCACACCGAGGACGAGGATGCGGTAGCTTCCGCAACCGGCATTCCCTTCTTCGTCGACCCCCGCGTGGTGCGCGGTACCCGCTGGGTGACCGGCGCAAACGAAGAGGGCAAGCACGTGGCGAACCTGGTCTTCGGCCGCGACTTCACCGCCGACGGCGTCATTGAGGCGTGCGAGGTACGCGAAGGCGACCCGGCACCGGACGGCTCCGGCGAACTGGTGGCAGCCCGCGGCATCGAGATGGGCCACATCTTCGCCCTGGGCCGCAAGTACGCTGAGGCACTGGGCCTGAAGGTCCTGGACCAGAACGGCAAGCTGCAGACCGTGACCATGGGCTCCTACGGCGTGGGCGTGACCCGCGCACTGGCTGCTATCGCCGAGGGCAACCACGACGAGAAGGGCCTGATCTGGCCGCGTAACCTGGCACCGGCAGACGTGCACATTGTCATCACCGGCAAGGACGCAGCATCCCACGAGTACGCTGAAGAGCTCAGCGCATCCCTGGAATCCGCCGGCCTGCAGGTCATGCTGGATGACCGCCCGAAGACCAGCCCCGGCGTGAAATTCGGCGACGCCGAGCTGCTGGGTGTGCCCACCATCCTGGTGATTGGTCGCGGCTTCAAGGACGGCGTGCTGGAACTGAAGGACCGCCGCAGCGGTGAGGCTCGCGAGGTGTCCGTCGAGAATGCGGTGGCTGAGGTCATCGCTGAGGTGCGCGGCGCCTAAGGCACGCCACTAGCCCGCAAAAACGTAAAACCATCGCCACCTGCCCCGCCTCCCAAGAGGTGGGGCAGAGCAAGCGGCGGAAGAATGAAAGAAGAGAACTATGGCATACAAGCCGAAGCGTTCTGGCTCTAAGAAGAGCGCCCCGAATGCGCGCGCTCGCCGTGCCGCATCCCGCGTGGCCAATGGTGTGAACACTCCCCGCACTCGCGTTGAGAGTGAGCCCGTGGTGGAGGCACCGGTGCGCGTGGGTACCCGCGCGATCCGTGAGGAAGAAGTTGCCGAGGCGATTGCCCCGGTTATCTCCGAATTCTCGCTGGTGCTGGAGGGCCTGAAGATTTCGGGCCCGGCGGCGAACCGCACCGTGAAGATTACGGTGGACTACACCGCTGAGCGTACCGATTCGCTGTCGCTGGATTCCCTCGCGGAGATTTCCGGTGCGATTTCGAGCGCCCTGGATCGTGCGGATGAAAACGACGAGTTCTTCCCCTACGAGCTGGAGGTGTCCTCGCCCGGCGCTACCCGCGCCCTGACCGAGCGCCGCCACTGGGAGCGTGCCCGCACCCGCCTGATTGCGGTCACCGCACCCGACGGCACCGAGTACCTGGCGCGTCTGCACGAGGTGCAGGATGAGGGGCCGGTGCTGGCTCGTAAGAAGAACACGAAGAAGGGCCAGAAGGAGTCCTACCACGAGCCGTCTTTGCTTCCGTGGGAAAATATTGCTTCTGCTCACGTCGAGATTGACTTCAATTCGCCTGCTGAGCCGGTAGAATAGAGTTATTAAAGCTTCAGGCACGGGGTGCTCCGTGCCAGGTATATACCGTTCGGGAGCCGGGGCGCACTAAGCGTCCCGGCGCCGTGCTAACTGGGAAAGGCTGAAAAGCGTGGAGGATATTAAAACTATTGACCTGGGCGCACTGCGCGCATTGGCGAAGCAGCGCTCTCTCGTCATGGAGGAGCTCTTCACCCTGGTTGAGAACGCCCTGCTGCTCGCATACATGAAGCAGCCCGGCGCTATTAAGGGCTCTCGTGCCGTCATCGACCGCACCACCGGCGAGTTCGTCATTCTGGCTCCTGAGCTTGATGAGGACAACCAGAAGATTGACGAGTTCGACGATACCCCGAACAACTTTGGCCGTATCGCTGCCGCAACCGTCCGTCAGGT
Organism: Rothia sp. 27098_8_29; assembly: GCF_041432785.1. Classification (NCBI taxonomy): domain Bacteria; kingdom Bacillati; phylum Actinomycetota; class Actinomycetes; order Micrococcales; family Micrococcaceae; genus Rothia; species Rothia sp. 27098_8_29. The sequence continues at coordinate 68,185 of NZ_JAPWAI010000004.1, read as the reverse complement.
TCTGTCGCAGCGTCTGCGTGACGCTGAGGACGCATCCGTTCTGGGTGAGTTCAAGGACCGTGAGGGCACCCTGGTGTCCGGCGTGATTCAGCAGGGCAACAACCCGCGTATGGTTCAGGTTGACCTGGGCACCGTTGAGGCTGTTCTGCCCAGCAACGAGCAGGTTCCGGGCGAGAAGTACCTGCACGGTACCCGCCTGCGCGCCTACCTGGTTGAGGCTCGCCGCGGCCCGAAGGGCCCCTCGATTGTGGTTTCTCGTTCGCACCCGAACCTGGTTCTGCGCCTGTTCGAGCACGAGGTTCCCGAAATTTCTGAGGGCTTGGTTTCCATTAACTCCATCGCACGTGAAGCTGGCCACCGCTCCAAGATTGCTGTGTCCGCGAAGAACCCGACCATTAACGCTAAGGGTGCGTGCATCGGCGATATGGGTGCCCGCGTGCGTGCGGTTGCTGCCGAGCTGAACGACGAGAAGATTGACATTGTCGACTACTCGACCGATCCGGCAACCTTCATCGCTGCGGCGCTGTCCCCGGCGAAGGTCACCGAGGTCATTATCGCGAACCCGCGTGAGTACTCCGCTCGTGCCGTGGTTCCGGACGATCAGCTGTCCCTGGCTATCGGCCGTGAGGGTCAGAATGCGCGCCTGGCAGCGAAGCTGACCGGCTGGCGTATCGATATTCTCTCCGAGTCCAAGTACGCTCAGGTTCGTGCCGAGGAAGAGGTTGCAGCTCGCGTGGCTCGTAGCCTGGCTGAAGAAGCTGCAGTTGAAGAGGCAGCAGAAGAGTCCGCACAGAACGCTGAATAAGCATTAGCCCCGGTGAGGGGCGTATCCCGCGGCATATCCGTTTGATGCAGGCGCAAGATATCGGGCAGGTACGTGCCCGGTGTTCTTGCGCCTGCGTCACAGTTTTGCCCATGATTCTTAAAAACGGGATACACTATTAAGATGTGCCGGTGTGTAACCGGGCGCTTTAACGCGCCCTCGCACACACCGGATAGAGCATCACGAATGTACTGCGAACGCGGTTCTGCACACACGCTAGAGAGGGGAGAGGACCATGAGCAATCACGACCTCACCGCAACCTCCGAAGCGTTTGAAGGACCGGTCCGCACCTGCATCGGATGCCGTGCCCGCGATGAACAGCGCAACCTGCTGCGCATCGCCCGCACACCCGTCACGTCTGCTACCGAGCAGGCGGAAACCCCGCCCTATCAGCCCGATACGGCGGGAACTATGCCCGGACGAGGCGCTTGGATCCATCCGAGCGAAAAGTGCGTAGCCGCTCTGCAGAAAAAGAACGGTCTGGCGCGCGCCTTCAAAAAAGCGGTCCCTGCAGCCCAGCTGCAGGCGTGCTGCGAGCAGATTCGAGCCGTGATTGCGGACTCGACCCCCTCGTAGACGCTTTTCGGGTATATGCCCTCTGTAAGTCAACGAGTTTGACGACTTCTTATCTGAAAGCGAGTCAGAAAACTGATGGATATCTAATGAGTGCCGCGAAATGAGTACCCTTTCGTGCTCACCCACCGGCAATTTCACGAATTGGCGCGCCTTCGGGCGTGCACCCCGTAAACATTAGTGTCCGCACCATTCCCGGTGCGGACCGGGAATGGAGAAAATTTGGCTCAGCCTCGAGTACACGAGTTTGCTAAAGAAGTAGGCGTACCTTCCAAGGAAGTTATCGCCAAGCTCAAGGATATGGGCGAGTTCGTTAAGAGCTCCTCTTCCACCCTGAACCCCATGGTTCTGAAGAAGCTGCGCGCGGAATTCCCCGCCGCAGCCGCTAAGCCTGCCGCAAAGGCAGGTCCCGCAGAGTCGGCCGCTAAGCCGGCTCCCAAGCCCGCAGCGGCTAAGCCTGCCGCTAAGCCGGCACCCAAGCCCGCAGCGGCAAAGCCTGCCGCTAAGCCGGCACCCAAGCCCGCAGCGGCAAAGCCTGCCGCTAAGCCGGCACCCAAGCCCGCAGCTGAGAGCGCAGCTCCCAAGCCTGCAGCAGCTAAGCCCGCCGCAAAGCCGGCAGCAGCACCCAAGCCCGGTGGCCCCCGCCCGGGTAACAACCCCTTCGCATCCCAGCAGGGCATGGCACGCCCCGAGGCAGCACCGAAGCCGGCAGCACCCAAGCCTGCCGCTCCGAAGCCCGGCCCCAAGCCCGGTCCTCGCCCCGGTAACAACCCCTTCGCATCCCAGCAGGGCATGAAGCGTGGCGGCGGCGACTCCCAGCGTTCCGGCGGTCCCCGTCCGGCACGTAACGGTCGTCCCGGTGGCAACGGTGGCGCACGCCCCGGCGGTAACGGCGGTCCCCGCCCCGCAGGTGGCGCACGCCCCGGCGGTAACGGCGGTCCCCGCCCCGCAGGTGGCGCACGTCCCGGTGCACCCCGTCCGGCTGGTGGCGGCGGCGCACGCCCGAACCCCTCGATGATGCCCAAGGTTTCCAACGTTGGTGGCGGCGCGTCCGGTTCCAACAACGGTGGCGGTAACGGCGGCGGCGCACGTCGCGGCGGCGGTTCCGGCGGCTTCAACCGCGGTCCGGGTCGTCCCGGCCCCGGCGGTCGCGGTAATGCACAGGGTGCGTTCGGTCGCGGCGGCTCCAAGCGTAAGGGCCGCAAGTCCAAGGCAGCTCGCCGCCATGAGCAGGAGCAGCTGAACGCACCGGCACCCGGTGGCGTGGTTGTTCCTCGCGGCGACGGCTCGACCGAGATTCGTCTGCGCCGTGGCGCGTCCATCATGGACTTCGCTGAGAAGATTGGCGCAAACCCGGCATCGCTGATTACGGTTCTCTTCCACCTGGGTGAGATGGCTACCCAGACTCAGTCCCTGGACGAGGAGACCTTCGAGCTGCTGGGTGCCGAACTGGGCTACGTCATCAAGATCGTTTCCCCGGAGGATGAGGAGCGCGAGCTGCTCGAGTCCTTCGACATCAACCTCGAAGCCGAAGCAGAAGCTGAGGGCGAGGATGTCCTGGAGGTTCGTCCCCCGGTTGTTACCGTCATGGGTCACGTTGACCACGGTAAGACCCGCCTGCTGGACGCTATCCGTAACACCAACGTCATTGAGGGTGAGGCCGGCGGCATTACCCAGCACATTGGTGCATACCAGGTCCACACCACCGTTGAGGGTGAAGACCGCGCGATTACCTTCATCGATACCCCCGGTCACGAGGCGTTCACCGCTATGCGTGCCCGTGGTGCGAAGGTCACCGACGTGGCAATCCTCGTGGTCGCAGCTGATGACGGCGTTATGCCCCAGACCGTTGAGGCACTGAACCACGCACAGGCAGCTAACGTGCCGATCGTGGTTGCTGTGAACAAGATCGATAAGGAAGGCGCGTCCCCGGACAAGATCCGCGGCCAGCTCACCGAGTACGGTCTGATCCCCGAAGAGTACGGTGGCGACACCATGTTCGTGGACGTCTCCGCTCGCAACGGCACCAACATCGACGAGCTGCTTGAGGCTGTCACCCTGACCGCTGACGTGCTCGAACTGACCGCTAACCCGAACAAGGAAGCACGCGGCGTTGCTATTGAAGCAAACCTGGACAAGGGCCGCGGTGCGGTTTCCACCGTCCTGGTTCAGTCCGGTACCCTGCACGTCGGTGACGCTATCGTTGCCGGTGTTGCTCACGGTCGCGTTCGTGCAATGTTCGATGAGAACGGTCAGGCTGTGAAGGAAGCTGGCCCGTCCCGCCCCGTTCAGGTGCTGGGTCTGTCCACCGTTCCTCGTGCAGGCGACACCTTCCTCTCCACCGAGGAAGAGCGTACCGCTCGTCAGATCGCTGAGAAGCGTGAGGCTGCTGATCGTAACGCTCAGCTGGCTAAGCGTCGTAAGCGCGTGACCCTCGAGTCCTTCGACGCCGCTGTGGCTGAGGGCAAGATGGACACCCTGAACCTGATCATTAAGGGTGACGTCTCCGGTGCTGTCGAAGCGCTGGAAGAGTCCCTGATGAAGATCGACGCCGGTGGCGACGAGGTTCAGCTGCGCGTCATCCACCGCGGTGTGGGTGCTATTACCCAGAACGACGTGAACCTGGCTACCGTGGACAACGCGGTCATCATCGGCTTCAACGTCCGCCCGGCAGAGCGCGTTGCAGAACTTGCCGACCGCGAAGGCGTCGAGATGAAGTTCTACTCGGTCATCTACCGTGCGATTGAGGAAATTGAGCAGGCCGTCAAGGGTATGCTCAAGCCCGAGTACGAGGAAGTGGAGCTCGGCTCCGCAGAGATCCGCGAGGTCTTCCGCTCCTCCAAGTGGGGCAACATCGCAGGTTCGATCGTCAAGAACGGCATCATCAAGCGCAACGCCAAGGCGCGCCTGGTGCGCGACGGTTCTGTGGTGGCAGACAACCTCACTATCGAGTCGCTGCGTCGTTTCAAGGACGACGCTACCGAGGTTCGCGAAGGTTTCGAGTGTGGTATTGGCCTCGGCTCCTTCAACGACATCAAGGAAGGCGACATTATCGAGACTTGGGAGATGCGCGAAAAGCCGCGTGTCTAAGACTCACACGCTGATGCGCCCGTCACCCGCTAGTGTTCCCGCACCCGCAGGCTTCTAGAGAATAGAGCCTGAGGAGCGGATGCTGGCGGGGCGGGCGCTTCCGCATTACCTGGAACGCCTCCAAAGCACCTCGAGTGCCCACGGAAGCGCCACAACATTTCACCACGACATTTCAAGGAGAAACACATGGCTGATGCAGCCCGCGCGGCACGACTTGCCGACCGCATCAAGGTAATTGTGGCGAAGGCGCTGGAGCGTCGTGTTAAGGATCCCCGCCTCGGTTTTGTGACCATTACCGATGCCCGCGTGACCAACGACCTGCAGCACGCAACCCTGTACTACACCGTGTTCGGCTCCGAAGAGGACGCCGCAAACACCAAGAAGGCGCTGGAATCCGCTAAGGGTATTCTGCGCGCCGAGGTGGGTAAGAACATCACTGCCCGCCTGACCCCCACCCTGACTTTCGTCGCTGACGAGGTTCCCGAGAACGCCTTCCACATTGAGGCGCTTCTGCGTGAGACTCGCGAGCGCGACGCCGCCCTGGCTGCTGCAGCTGAGGGTGCCGAGTACGCTGGTGAGGCTGACCCCTACAAGAAGGATGAGCCTGCCGAGGGTGAGGACGCCTAAGTGGCGAAGAAGCAACCTCAGGGCCCGTCCGGCCTGATGGTCATTGATAAGCCCGCCGGGATGAGCAGCCACGACGCGGTCTCTCAGATGCGTCGTATTGCTGGCACCCGGCGGGTTGGTCACGCCGGTACGCTGGATCCCGCCGCGACCGGCGTGCTGATTTTGGGCATCAATAAGGCGACGAAGCTGCTGACCTACCTGGTCGGTCAGGATAAAACCTATGACGCGACGATTCGCCTGGGCATTGAGACGCTGACGGAGGACGCCGAGGGTGAGCACACTGCCGCGCATCCGGATGCCGTTGAGGCGCTGACCGGTTTGGACGCTGAGCAGATGCACTCGCGCATCCTGGAGGCTGTGGCGCAGCTGAGCGGCGATATTCTGCAGGTTCCTTCTGCGGTGTCCGCTATTAAGATTAACGGTGTTCGTTCGTATGCGCGTGTGCGTAGCGGTGAGCAGGTTGAGTTGGCGGCGCGTCCGGTGACGATTAGCGAGTTCACGGTACATTTCATCAACCCTGGTTTTGCCGAGTACGTGATTGAGGACCCCGAGAATGAGGGCGAACACGCGGCAACCTCGGTTCCCGTGATTGACTGCAAGGTGACGGTTTCGTGTTCCTCGGGCACCTATATTCGTGCTCTGGCGCGTGATCTGGGCAAGATTCTGGGCACCGGTGGCCACCTGACGGCTCTTCGCCGTACCCGTGTGGGTGCGGTGGTGCTTGAGGATGCCGCCGATCTGGCGCAGTTGAAGCAGCGCCGTGAAGAGTCGGAGGCACCGCTGGAAGATTTGCCGCTACTTCCCCTGGAGGAGGCGGCACGCCGCATCTTTGGTGCGCGTGAGCTCTCTGCCGCGGAGGCGAGCGATATTTCTTACGGTCGTCGTATTAGCCCCAGCGGTGACGGTTCCGTGGTGAAGCGTTCCGTGCACGCGAGCGCGGATGAGTCCGGCGCGGTGCAGCATGCCAGCGTTGAGGGTATTGTGGCGGGCTTCGCTCCGGACGGTACCCTGGTTGCCCTCCTGGAGAATAAGAAGCAGCGCGGGAAGGTGCAGGCCGCCCCGGTGCTGGTTTTTGAGGCGAATCGTTCCTTCAACTAGGCGTTGAGGGCTTATGATGGGCGAAGAGGGTTCGGTGTTCGTGCCGGCACTTCTCACGCTTTATTGATTCAGCGCCCTATTGAATGTGCGCCCTATTCATTCAACACGCTAACGTAAACAACCCCTGAACACACATGACTACTCGTGCGGGTGCCGCCCGGCCCTGCTGAAGGAGAGAAGATGAGCGAGAACCAGAGCTCCGCTAAGAAGGCTAGTGAGCCTCGTACCGCGCCGGTACCCCGCGTGGAGTCTGCACAGGCTGAAGCTACCGTAACCGGGGCTGCTGCGACCGGAGCTGCTACTCAGAGCGGTGCCGCGAAGGCTGCCGGTGCTAAGAGCGCTGAGCCCATTTCTGCGGCGAAGGCACCCGAGGGTGTTCGCGTAGCCGCACCGGCGTCCGGCGATAAGGCGTCGCAGAAGGCCGATAAGAAGGCTGAGAAGAAGGCAACCCGCGAGGCGTTTGCCCGCCCCAAGAGCCTTGAGGAGGCGGCTAAGCCTCAGAACCGTGCGGCGTTCCGTGCGGCGGTGGCGCTGTACGGTCTGTTCATGATTGCGTACGGTGTGTGGCAGGTTCTGGGCGGTATCCGCGTCATTCCGGATGCGCCTCAGGACTTTGCGAACCCCTCGGTGCAGTCGAACTACGTGTTCTTCGCGGCAACCTATGTGGGTGTGGGCCTGTCCTTCGTGTTCATTGCCGTGAAGTTCAAGTGGGTGAACATGCTCGCGTTCTCCTGCCTGGTGGTTTTCCTGGGCGGCGTGGGTCGTATCCTGTCGTGGGCGTTCTTCGGCACCCCGCACTGGTCGCTGATTGTGCTGATGGTGACTGAGCTTGTGATTCCTCCGTGCCTGCTGGTGTGGTACAGCTGGATTAACAAGTCCAATAAGATTCGCGAGGAGATGCTGAAGGCTTCTCGTAACCAGGCTCGTAAGTAGTCGTAACGCCCGGGAAGGTTCCTGCCGCACGGTGGGGTGCCTGCCCGGGCTTTCTTATGGGCGGGGCTTGGCTTGTGGGTGGGGTTCTGCCGTTGCCAGTCAGATACCCGCTACCTCCGCCGCATCCGCAAAGATAGGGGAGAGGGCACCGCCTGCGAGGGGCGCCGTTCCATTCCCTGTTGATTCCCGTTTTGAATTCTGCATCCTGCCGCCTGTGGTCTAGGATGGTTAGGTACATTTATCTTTTTCAGGAGAGCCCGTGACCCTCTACACCGCTTTGAGCGAGGTCCCCGCCGGCTACGGCCCCTCGGTCGTGACCATCGGCAATTTTGACGGCGTGCACCGTGGACATGCCCGCGTGATTTCGCGCGTGGTCTCCCTTGCTGAAGAGCACGGTTTGAGCTCTATCGCGGTTTCTTTTGACCCGCACCCGATGCAGGTGCACCGTCCCGAGGCGGCCCACCACGACATTATGGGTCAGGGTTCGCGCCGCTACTTCATGTGCCTGCTGGGTCTGAACGACTACCTGCTGCTGAACTACAACCTGGAGTTTGCTGCGCAGACCCCCGAGGAGTTCGTGAAGTCCACCTTCGTGGATGCGCTGAACGCGCGTTTTGTGGTCATCGGTGACGACGTGCGCTTTGGTAAGAACAACTCCGGCGACCTGAACACCATGCGTGAGCTGGGGGAGAAGTACGGCTTTGAGGTGGTTGTCGTTGAGGATCTGATGGTGGATGAGAACACCCGCTGCTCCTCGACCCGCATCCGCCAGCTGCTGCTGGAGGGCGATATGCCCGCCGCAACCGAGCTGCTGGGCCGCCACCACATGATGGCTGGTGAGGTTGTGCACGGTCTGGCGCGCGGCCGCGAGTTGGGCTTCCCGACCGCGAACCTTGAGCTTGAGGCGCGCGGCCTGATTCCCGCCGACGGTGTGTACGCCGGCTGGCTCGTGGACGAGTCCGGTAACCGTCACCCCTCCGCTATTTCGGTGGGTACGAACCCGACCTTTGACGGTATTGAGCACCGCCAGGTTGAGGCGCACGTGATTGACCGCCCGAAAGAGCGTGTGGAGGATTTCAACCTGTACGGCCAGCGTGTGCTGATTGAGTTCGTGAAGCGTCTGCGTCCCATGGTGGCGTACACCGGTGTTGAGGCGCTGATTGAGCAGATTAACGATGATGTGGTGCAGACCCGCGAGGTGCTGGCTGAGGACGCGAAGAACTACTGCCCGCCGGAGTGCCCGGTGCAGGCGGAAGTGAAGCATCCCCACTTCTAAGAGCAGCATCCTGCGCTCATAGCTTTTGCTTTTAACGGCTTTGAAGCCCCGGCAGTAAGATTTTCGGATCTGCCGCCGGGGCTTTTGCGTACCCGACCGGATGCGCAAAAGCGGGCACCTTCTTCGCACCTGACCGCCTGCGCCTCCGAAGAAACAACCCGCGCCGCACGCCTTGACGTCCTGCGCCTCCCGCGAGGCACCCCTGTTTTAGTCGTCCCCGTTTTAAGAGAAGATAGAGTCATGGAAAAAATGAACGTCGAATCCTTCAACCTCGACCACCGCGCCGTAGCAGCACCCTACGTGCGTATCGCAGACCGCAAGGTCCTGCCCGGTGGCGACACCCTCATCAAGTACGATATCCGCTTCACCCAGCCGAACACCGCGCACCTGGAAATGCCGACCGTGCACTCCATCGAGCACCTGAGCGCCGAGCACATGCGCAACCACACCGACCGTCTGATTGACTTCTCCCCGATGGGCTGCCAGACCGGTTTCTACGCGCTGACCCTGGGCCTGGAGCCCGAGGAGTTCTTCCCCATCTTGGAAGCAACCCTCAACGATATCCTCAACGCGACCGAGGTTCCGGCAGCGAACGAGGTGCAGTGCGGTTGGGGCGCCAACCACACCCTCGAAGGCGCGCAGGCTGCGGCTCGCGAGTTCCTCGCGGCACGCGATGAGTGGGCGCAGGTGATGGCGTAATGAGCGCACAGATTCCTGACGCTTTCGCATCCGCCTTCAACCCGGTGGACTTTGACCCGAACGCTTTCGACCCGGCTGAGGCGTTCAACAGCATGTTTGAGCTGATGGACGGCATGTCCAACGCCATCATCATTCAGGTGGCTATGGATGAGGAGCTTGCACCCTTCCTGAAGGTGACCGAGGAGCTGCAGCCGTCCTTCACCGAGGGCGCCGCAGTATTCCACCCGCGTTACCTGCAGGTGGGTGAGGACCAGGTTCCGCTGCTGCTGGTTCGCTCCAAGATCGGTCTGGTGAACGCGGCGAGCGCCGTCACCGAGGCGATCAGCTACTCCTCGAACTGCCTGGGCGTCATTAGCGCAGGTACCGCCGGCGGTTTGGCTCGCGGCATTAACGTGGGCGACGTGCTGATTGGCGAGAACTACACCTACACTGACGCCGACGCGACCGCCTTCGGTTACGCGCGCGGCCAGGTTCCGGGCATGCCCGAAAGCTACGACGGCCAGGCGGACGAGTGGCAGGATGCTCTGGAGCATGCGCTCGCCGCACTTGAGCCGGTGCGTGAGCAGGCTGAGAGCGTGTGGGAGGTGCGCCGCGGCCAGATGCTGGCGGGTAACTCCTTCGTAACCGCCCACAACGTGAAGGACACCCGCGAGGCGTTCGAGGGCGCCATCAGCACCGATATGGAGACCACCGCTATTGCGCAGGTCTGCCACAACTACGAGATTCCGTTTATCGGAGTGCGTTGCGTGTCTGATCTGTGCGGCCCGGAGGCTGACCAGGACTTCCACCTCTCCGTGGACGTGGTGGCTCCTCGTTCGGCTCGTTACGCGCTGCAGCTGGCCGCTGAGCTGTGGACCGAGGCGCAGCTGGAGGCGCTGGAGCTGGCTCTCTAAAGTTCTAGAGCATGCGGCACGATGTGAGCTCGCATGCGGCAAGTGCCGGGGCGTGAACCTGAATGGTTTGCGCCCCGGTCTTTGCGCCCCGGTTCTTTTATGCCGGTCTTTTTGTACTGGTTTTTGTACCCCAGTCTTTTTCTGATCAGGCACTTTGATGTACCCGGTCCGTAAGAAATGCAGAAATATTAACCGCGGTGAATATACATTCTGTGTGTCGTGGAGTACTATGAATGTGGAAACTGTCCGATCTCACAGAGGAGTACGTCGTGAAGTTCTGCCCGACTCTCGCCTCCGTCACCGGTCTGCTCGGTGGCTACAAGGTTGCATCTAGCACCGGCATCCGCCCGCTCGGTGGCGCTGTCCTGGCACTGTGCGGTGCCGTGGCTTACAAGAATTGGAAGCGTAAGGCTGGCGCAGGCCGTGCCACCTTCCTCACCGCTCTCTACCTCGGCGCGTTCGGCGCCGCTCATCCGCTCGCCAAGAAGCTTGGCGCGTGGCCTGCAGTCTACACCGTGACTGCGGTAACCGCTCTGTCCTCCATCGTCATTGGACGTAAGCGACAGAAGTAGTCTTTGACAAAAAGACGGCGGAAAGGCAACGTTGCCTTCCCGCCGTCTTTTGCGTTCCCTCCCACCGTACCGGTTGGGTGGGGATGCGCCGGGGCGACGCGCGAAGGCAACACTTTCTGCGCAACGCCCCATCACTCGATGGGGAGTGAATCACCGGTACCGCTCTCAGCCACCTGCTGAGCCGCGGCACCGCCCGATAAGTTTCCCCGCCACCGGCGGGTACACCCCACGAGGTAAAGGAAAAGAAGAAGATGAATACCACTCCGGACTCATCCCCGGTACAGCAGGGCGTAGCTGAGGCTACCTCCGAGAGCCCGCAGCTAGCGCGTGGACTCTCCCTGCGTCACATCATGTTCATCGCCCTCGGCTCCGCCATTGGTACGGGCCTGTTCTACGGCTCTGCATCCGCCATTCAGCTGGCGGGCCCCTCCGTGCTGCTTGCCTACGTTATTGGCGGCGCGGCAGTGTTCATGGTGATGCGCGCAATGGGCGAACTCGCCCTGGCGCACCCGGTTTCCGGTGCGTTCTCTGAATACGCGACCCGCTACCTCGGACGCTGGGCTGGCTTCGTGACCGGCTGGACCTACGCCCTGGAAATGGCGCTGGTCGCCATCGCGGACGTGACCGCTTTCGCGGTGTACATGAAGTTCTGGTTCCCGAACAGCCCCTCCTGGATTTGGATTGTCTCGGTTCTGCTGATTCTGCTCGCCATTAACCTGGCGAAGGTCAAGGCGTTCGGCGAAACCGAATTCTGGTTCACCCTCGTGAAGGTCAGCGCCATTATCGCCATGATCGTTGGCGGCGTGGTTCTGCTCTTCGTGGGTGTGCAGGCGCACGACTCCGTGGCGCCCTCCGTCACGAACCTCTGGGCTCTTGAAGGCGGCTTCTTCGCGAACGGATTTACCGGCTTCCTCGCTTGCTTTACCGTGGTGATGTTTGCCTTCGGTGGTATTGAGAACATCGGTATTGCCGCCGGTGAGGCGAAGGACCCGCGCACCTCGATCCCCAAGGCGATTCGCACGGTGCCGTTCCGCATCCTCATCTTCTACATTCTGACCCTGTCGGTCATCATGTCCCTGTACCCCTGGTACTCGGTGACCAAGGCGAACTCGCCGTTCGTGCAGATTTTTGAGGGTCTGGGCATTCCGGCGGCTGCCTCGATTCTGAACGTGGTCATCATTACTGCCGCTATCTCTGCGCTGAACGCGGACGTGTACGGTGCCGGCCGCATGATGTACGGCCTAGCAAAGCAGAACCTGGCGCCGGCTTCTTTCGCGAAGGTTACGAAGAACGGTGCGCCCTGGATGACCACCCTCATCATGGTGCTGGTCATGGCGGTCGGCGTGATCGTGAACGTGCTCTTCGAGAACGCGTTCGAGGTGGTCGCCTCCCTGGCAACCTTCGCGACCGTATTCGTGTGGGTCATGATTCTGCTGGCGCACATTGCCTTCAAGCGCAGCGGCGCCGATACCGAGGCGCAGCCGGTACGCCAGCCCCTGTGGCTGAGCTACCTGGCGTTGGCATTCATGATCTTTATCGTGGTGCTCTTCGGCTGCTTCGCCGATACCCAACTGGCGCTGATGATGGGCGCAATCTGGTGCCTGTTCCTGCTGGGCTACTACCGCCTCGTGGTGGTCCGCGCTCGCGTTGAAGCAGCAGAAGCGTAGGGAGCAGAAGCGCAGACACCGAATAAACGTAGAGCCACTGAATAAACGTAGAGCCCGGTGCGAGGACTCGGCGTGAGAACCCGGTGTGAGAACCCGACTGCAAAGCCCGGCGACCGGTAGTGTGATGAGCTACCTGTCGCCGGGCTTCTGCTCACCCTTCCACGAAAGCGCCCCGGTAGCGTAGAATGGGAAGAACGCGTCTGCAGTCCGCAGCAGACGACGTGTATTACAGGGCGTAAGCCCACCACCCGGCGGCAACCGTCCGTACGGGACGTATGCGGTACTAACTCTAGGAGTTAAAAGTGGCACTGGATCCCGCTGTCAAGCAGGCAATCATCAAGGAATACGCAACCCACGAGGGCGACACCGGTTCGCCCGAGGTTCAGATTGCAGTTCTGTCTCGTCGTATCGCCGACCTGACCGAGCACCTGAAGTTCCACAAGCACGATCACCACTCCCGTCGTGGCCTGATGATCCTCGTTGGTCGTCGCCGCAACATGCTCGGCTACCTGAAGAGCGTCGACATCGAGCGTTACCGTTCGCTGATCGAGCGCCTGGGTCTGCGCCGATAAAACAGGAGCGTCTTGACGCTTTTGTGGTGATTAATCGCCTTTAGGCGGTGTGTGCGGACGTGCTGTCAGCACTACCAGCCCTCCATTTCGGAGGCGGGTAGCGCCAGCGCGTCCGTACTGCCGCGTTGAGGGGCGCATCTTCCGCTGGCTAAATTCCTAGCTAGATGTTTGGCTAGATTCCAAAGCTGCGTGAGAAGATGCCGCCTCACCTGAAAGAAAGAACAGAAGGCCGTGCCGGCACACACGCCGCGGTCCTCGGTAGCGAATTACGGAACAACACCACCCCACAACCTTGCTGATAAAAATCGGCATATGTAGGGGAGCGGTGCCGTGGTTTCCTATCGAAGGCCGACTCGTGCGCCGTACGGCCTACCAAGAAGAAAGAAGGAACCGTGGAAGGTCCCGAAATCAAGTTTGCTGAAGTCGAAATCGACAACGGCATTCACGGAAAGCGCCACGTGCGCTTTGAAACCGGCCGTCTCGCCAAGCAGGCTAACGGCTCGGTGCTCGTCACCATCGATGACGAGACCACCCTGCTCTCCGCAACCGTGGTCGGCAAGTCTCCCCGCGAGGGCTTCGACTTCTTCCCGCTGACCGTGGACGTGGAAGAGCGTATGTACGCCGCCGGCAAGATCCCGGCATCCTACTTCCGCCGCGAAGGCCGCCCCAGCACCGAGGCGATTTTGGCAGCCCGCCTGATTGACCGCCCGCTGCGCCCCGCCTTCACCAAGGGCATCCGCAACGAGGTGCAGGTCGTCGTGACCGTCCTGACCTACAACCCGGACGAAATCTACAACACCTTCGCGATCAACGCTGCATCCGCATCGACCTCCCTGTCCGGTGCGCCGTTCAACGGCCCCATCGGTGGCGTGCGCATGGCACTGATCGACGGCCAGTGGGTCTGCTTCCCCAAGTACTCCCAGCTGGAAAACGCTGTCTTCGACATGGCTGTTGCAGGCCGTATCGTCACCAAGGCTGACGGTACCGAAGACGTCGCGATCATGATGGTTGAGGCAGAAGCAACCGATAACTCCTGGAAGCTCATCAAGGAAGACGGCCAGACCGCCCCCACCGAAGAGGTCGTCGCAGAGGGCCTGGAAGCAGCTAAGCCCTTCATCGCAGCACTGTGCAAGGCACAGGCTGACCTGGTGGCTCGCGCAGGCAAGCCCGCCCTGGAACTGCCCTTCTTCGGCGGCCACGGTGAGGACGTCGACGCAGCAGTTGAGGCATTCGCAGCAGACCGCCTGGTCGAGGTGTACTCCATCGCTGGTAAGCAGGAGCGCGAAGCCGCCGCAGCCGAGCTGCAGGAAGAGCTCATGGAAGCTCTCACCGGCGAAGGTAAGGAATTCGAAGAACGCTCCAACGAGGTCTCCGTAGCATTTGCTGCCCTGACCAAGCACGTTGTTCGCCAGCGCATCCTCACCGAGCAGGTCCGTATTGACGGCCGCGGCCTGACCGACATCCGCCAGCTCACCGCTGAGGTTGAAATCCTGCCCCGCGTTCACGGTTCCGCTCTCTTCGAGCGCGGCGAAACCCAGATCATGGGTATCACCACCCTGAACATGCTCAAGATGGAGCAGCAGCTGGACTCCCTGCACCCGGTCAAGTCCAAGCGCTACATCCACCACTACAACTTCCCGCCGTACTCCACCGGTGAGACCGGCCGCGTGGGTTCGCCCAAGCGCCGCGAAATCGGCCACGGTGCACTCGCAGAACGCGCAATCACCCCGGTGCTACCCTCCCGCGAAGAGTTCCCCTACGCAATCCGTCAGGTCTCTGAGGCTCTGGGCTCCAACGGCTCGACCTCCATGGGTTCGGTCTGCGCATCGACCCTGTCCCTGCTGAACGCTGGTGTGCCGCTGCGCGCACCCGTTGCAGGTATCGCAATGGGCCTGGTCTCTGACGAGGTTGACGGCGAGACCCGCTACGCAGCCCTGACCGACATCCTCGGCGCGGAAGACGCACTGGGCGATATGGACTTCAAGGTTGCAGGTACCTCCGAGTTCGTGACCGCTATCCAGCTGGACACCAAGCTCGACGGTATCCCCGCATCCGTGCTCGCTGGCGCACTGACCCAGGCACGTGAGGCTCGCCTGCACATCCTCGAGGTGCTCGTCAGCGCGATTGACGCACCGGATGAGATGAGCGAGTTTGCACCGCGCATTATTTCCGTGAAGATCCCGGTTGCCAAGATCGGTGAGGTCATCGGCCCCAAGGGTAAGATGATTAACCAGATCCAGGAAGACACCGGCGCAGACATCTCCATTGAGGACGACGGCACCGTGTACATTGGCGCAGCTGACGGCCCCTCCGCCGAGGCTGCCCGTGCGGCAGTGAACGCTATCGCTAACCCGCAGGTTCCCGAGGTGGGCGAACGCTACCTGGGTACCGTGGTGAAGGTGACCGACTTCGGCGCGTTCATCTCCCTGACCCCCGGTAAGGACGGCCTGCTGCACATCTCCGAGATGCGTAAGCTCAACGGCGGCAAGCGCGTTGTTGACGCTGAGGATGTTGTCTCCGTGGGCCAGAAGGTCCAGGTGGAGATCACCAAGATTGATGACCGCGGCAAGCTCTCGCTGGCACCGGTCGTTGAGGGTGGCGACGACGAGTAGTCGTAACCCCCGCTAAGTGATGAGGGGCGTTCGGCGCACCCGGTGCGGTTCACTCCCCGCCGGATGCACCGGGCGCCCCTTCGCTGTGCTTGCCCTGCATCTTTTGATGCTCACCCGCCCCACCAACTGTGGGACTGCCTACAGGTAGTGGGGCGGGAATGCTTACCTTCAGACGTACCTGTTGAAAGGTTCTTCTCTCTATGTCTATTTCCCTGCCCGTCGAGCTTGAGGCCATCGCCGAAGAGCTCAACTACGAGCACGGCCGCCTCATCTACGAGGGTGTAGGCGGTAACGAGGTGCGCCGCTCCATCCTGCCCGGTGGCGTACGCGTGATTACCGAAAAAATGCCCGGTACCCGCGGCGTATCCATCGGCTTCTGGGTGGGAGTCGGCTCCCGCGACGAGGCCCCCGGCATGCTTGGCTCCACCCACTTCCTGGAGCACCTGCTGTTCAAGGGCACCGGCACCCGCACCGCCCTGGACATTGCATCCTCCTTCGACGCGGTAGGCGGCGAATCTAACGCCCTGACCGCTAAGGAGCACACCTGCTACTACGCGCGCGTGCTCGACGATGACGCACCCATGGCGGTGGACGTTATCACCGACATGGTCACCAACGCCCTGCTGGACCCGGCTCACCTGGAGCAGGAACGCGGCGTGATTCTCGAAGAGATCGCCATGGACCAGGACGACCCGACCGATGTTGCCTTCGAGAACTTCGTGGAGCAGCTCATGGGGGATAACCCGCTGGGCCGCCCCATCGGCGGTACCCCGCAGGAGATTACCGAGGTGCCGCGTGACGCCGTGTGGGAGCACTACAAGCGCTACTACACCCCGGACCGCCTGGTGATTTCTGCGGCCGGTTCGCTGGAGCACAGCACCATGGTCCGCCTCGTGCTGGAGGCGCTGACCCGCTACGGCTGGAACCTGCAGGAGGGCGTGGCACCGGCACCGCGTCGCGTACGCACCGACAGCGGCATTGTTCCGCTGAGTGAGCTGCGTGAGGTGGAGAAGGGCTTCGAACAGACCAACATTGTGATGGGTTGCCCGAGCATTATCGCCGGTGACGACCGCCGCTACGCGATGAGCGTGCTGACCAGCGCATTCGGTGCGGGCATGTCCTCGCGCCTGTTCCAGGAGATTCGTGAGAAGCGAGGCCTCGCCTACAGCACGTTCGCGTTCTCCGGTGCGTACTCGGATGCCGGCTACTTCGGCATGTACGCGGGCTGCCTGCCCGCTAAGACCGAGCAGGTGCGCGAGGTTATGGGCTACGAGTTCGATAAGCTCGCCACCGCCGGTATTACCGAGGAGGAGCTGACGAAGGTCCGCGGCCAGCTGGCTGGTTCCACCGTGCTCGGTAGCGAGGACTCGGGATCGCGCATGTCCCGCCTGGGTCGCGCCGAGCTGGACTCTGGACTGTTCACGAGCACCGATGAGCTGCTGGAGAAGATCCGCGCGGTCTCCCTGGAGGAGGTTCGCGACCTGGCGGCGTACCTGGGGCAGCAGCAGATGATTACCACCATCGTGCGCTAACCCCTGAACATCCCTAACGCACAACGCTGATAAGGCATAAAAATGCCCGTTCCCACACCCCACTAAATCGGGGGAGGGAACGGGCATTTTGTATGTATCGGCACCTATCAAAGAGATGCCTCCAAGTCAAAGAGATGCCTCCAAGAAGTGTTTCCGGGTGTTCTGCCACCCATACTCTTGACGCTCAGCATGAGCGGCAGAACCCGAAAAACTACTGCTCAGGGCTACTTCTGTGCCTTGGCGATAGCTTCCATCAGCACCTGGGCGTAGAGTTCCTGACCAGCAACCTCAGGGTGAACACCGTCAGAGGCCAGCAGACCACTCTGAGTCTGCAGAGCCTGGCGGATCGTAGAGTTCCAATCCGCAATAATCACACGATCAGAATGCTGAGCCGCAAACTCACGAATCTTACCGTTCGAGTAGTCAATCCAGGTCAGGTTGCGCGGGCCGTAACCGGTGACCAGCACCAGCTTAGAATCGGCGGGCATAGCCGCCAGAACCTCGTCGAGCTGACCATCCAGAATGGTCGAGTTCGCGGTCACCGACAGCACGAAGGTTTTACGAATCTGGCCGTTGGCACCCATGGACTTAATAATCGGCAGGGCCTTAGCAATGGTTCGTCCCTCAGCCGCATCGATAGATGCCTCGGGCATCTTGTCGTACAGCTCGGGGGATACCGCCACCACAATGGAGTCACCCACAATGGTCACCTGCGAAGAATCCACCGAACCGGTCGCGGCCTTCGACTCCGAGGGACTTGCCGAAGGCTTCGCGTCCTTACCCGCAGCGCTCGGGCTTGCCGATGCGCTCGCAGCCTGTGCCTCCTGACGAGCCTTCAGGCGTTCAGCGGCGGCACGCTTGCCGTCCTCAACGGACTGCTGGGCGGTAGTCATTGCCGGAGCGGTGTGCACCGCCAGGCCGGTCGAAGCAGCAGCCACAACAACGGCAAGAGCCACCGAAACCGGCAGGAACTTAGTGCGCGAGGACTGGAAAGCCGCCACCACACGGTTAGCGCTACCGCGGAAACCGTAGCGGCGAATCGGGGTCTCAACCCAGCGGTACGACATCTCCGCAATAGCGAAGGTCGCCACCAGAACGCCCACGTTCACCAGCGGGGAGCGGTCCGCACCCATCAGGTAGTGCATGACCACGGCGAGCGGCCAGTGCCACAGGTACAGGCCATAGGAACGTTCGCCCACCCAGCGTAGGGGAGCGAAGTTCAGCAGGCGGCGCAGCACCTCGGAGGCGCCAGCAAGCATGTCGGGAAGCATGCCCTGAATCACGCCCAGTGCCAGCAGGGAGGCGCCAAACAGGCCCCAGGGAATCGCACCGGGAGCCGATTCGGGAACGAGGATTGCGTAGGGAATCAGTGCAAATAGGGACAGCCAGCTAATCATGACGCGGGCGAAGGCGACCAGGCCAAAGGGCTGAGCCACGCGGTACAGCACGGACTGCTGTAGCGGCGGGTACAGCGACCAGGGGCGCGCAAACGCCAGCAGGGCGCCGAGTAGCAGGCCGTACAGGTGAGTGTCGGTGCCGTAGTATACGCGGCTAATGGGTGCGCCGGACATCAGAAGAGCGGTAGCAACGCTCAGCGACGCAATAATGCCCAGCACCATGACCACGCTGAAACGACGCCACGAACGACGCAGCAACAGGCCAGCACCAACAATGAGCAGCGGCCACACCACGTAGAACTGTTCTTCCACTGCCAGGGACCAGAAGTTCGTGAAGAGCTCCGGGGAGGTCTGCGCGAAGTAGTCGTTACCGGCAAAAATGGAAATCCAGTTGGATGAGAAGGTCGCCGCACCGGCGAGCTGTCGGCCGAGGTTCACCTGAATATCGCCGCCAATGAGCAGGCTGACCGGTCCCATGACCAGAATCAGCAGGGTAATGGCGGGAAGCAGTCGGCGGGCACGGCGAATCCAGAAGCTGCCCAGGGCAATTTTGCCGGTGAGAGCACCTTCACGCAGAAGCAGGGAGGTAATCAGGAAACCGGAGATGACGAAGAAGATATCCACGCCAATCATGCCGCCGGGTAGTACGGTGGGCCAGAAATGGTACACCATCACGAGGAGCACAGCGATTGCTCGCAGACCGTCCAGACCCGGCAGAATATAACGCCGGTTAGCCTCATCTGGACGCACGGAGGAGGTAAAGAGGGACTTCATACTGTCAAGGCACTCCGTAGGATGGAAATTATAGAAATACTTCCTAATTATATGGTTGCTAACTTTAGATAACGTATTAAACGGCTTGTATGACGGTTAGATTACTTCGCTTTTTATGCCGCTGAGGTTCCGCAGGGCATCTCACCCAGCGTGTGCGATGGCGTGCACCGCGCTCACACGGGGATAATAGAGGCTGTACGTCACAGCGTCTGCCCCATCGTCGGGGTGCTCATAAGTTACGGAGGAGAGAAGATGGCCCGCGAGGGTAACGAAAAAATCTGGAAGGTAGCGGTACTCGGTGCCGCAGGCCGTATGGGTTCTGAGGCGGTGCGCGCCGTCAACACCTCCGCAGACATGGACCTGGTGGCGGCACTGGGCCGCGGCGACGACCTGCAGGAGCTGGTCGATGCCGGCGCAGAGATTGTTATTGACCTGACCGTTCCCGAATCCAGCGAGGCGAATGTGCGTTTCGCGGTGGAGCACGGTATGCACGCGGTGGTTGGTACGACCGGTTGGACCCCCGAGCGTCTGAACTCCCTGCGCGAACTGCTGGCTGAGCACCCCGAGGTGGGTGTGCTCATCGCCCCGAACTTTGCGATTGGTTCGATTCTCGCCACCGAGTTCGCGGCGAAGGCGGCACGCTACTTCGAGTCTGTAGAGATTATCGAGATTCACCACCCAAATAAGGTGGACGCCCCCTCCGGTACCGCTGTGCACACCGCCCGTAAGGTGGCTGCCGCCCGCGCGGAGGCTGGCGTGGGTGCAAGCCCGGATGCCACCACCTCCGATCCTTTGGGCTCGCGCGGCGCCGTAATCGACGATATTCACGTACATGCGGTGCGTCTGCGCGGCATGGTGGCGCATCAGGAGATTCTGCTGGGCGATCCCGGTCAGCAGCTCGTGATTCGTCACGATTCCTTTGACCGTGCCTCCTTTATGCCCGGCGTGCTGCTGGGTGTGCGTGAGGTGGCGGCGCATCCGGGTTTGAGCGTGGGCTTGGACGCCTACATGGATTTGTCGTAGGGGAGCGTTATGTCTGAACAGACTTCACCCGACGCCTCGCCGGTACCTTCCGAGGCTCGTAGCCCCTGGTGGACTTCGTTGCGTCTGTGGACTGTCTGCGCCTGCGTGCTGATGGTGCTGACCGTGCTGATTCTGCCGCTGCCTTTGGCGGCGCGTGCCTCTATTTTGGGTGTGCTGATTTTTAGTGCTGTCTTCGTGACGGTGGATGCAGGCGGCTGGGGTAAGACTTTCGCGGCGCTGACCTGCGCACTGCTGACCCTGTACCTGGTGCATATTGCGCAGCAGGGTTTTGTGATGCTGACGTCCGGTTCGGTGGCTGGCATGGTGCTCGGCGCGGGTATGATTCTGCTGCCGATTCTGGGTGCGTGGGCGCTGGTGCGTGAGGTGCTTTTCGGCGCTCGTATCCAGCGTATGGCTCAGGAGCTGGCGGCGTCAGGCGAACTGGCGGAGGATACCCTGCCGCGCACCCCGGCGGGTCGTGTGGACCGTGAGGCGGCGGCGGTGGAGTTTGAAGGCTTCGCGGCGGCGGTTGAGCAGGACCCCGAGAACTGGAAGGCGTGGTTCAACCTGGCGTGCATGTATGATGCGGGCGGCGAGCGTAAGCGTGCCCGTGCGGCGATGCGTAACGCGTGGTCGTTGCGTTCGGGTGGTCAGGCGAAGGGCATGCGTTAGGCTCTGACCCTGCAATCCCTAGTCAATGCCACATTTATTTTCGGTATGAGACTGATAACGCCGAGGTGGTGTGCCCGGTTTCATAGGCTCTCGTGGAAGTACCGCGGGTTTGAAAGAGTCCGAATAGTAGAAAATGTATGAAAACTTATGCGTTCTAACGGAAAAATCTGCATTTCGGGCGTACTCTGGACATATGTCTGAGAACCTTTCGAACCCCGGTACTTTTGTTGAGCCTGTCTTCGGTCGCCTCCTGACCGCAATGGTGACCCCCTTCTCGAAGGACGGTTCCGTTGACGAAAAGCAGGTAGCAGACCTGGCGAACTACCTTGTGGAGAACGGCCATGACGGCCTGGTGGTCTGCGGTACCACCGGTGAGTACTCCACCATGACCGATGACGAGAACGAGCGCGTCTTCCAGATTGTGAAGGATACCGTTGGCTCTCGCGCGAAGATTATTGCCGGTGTTGGTTCAAACGATACGGCGCATACTATTGAGCTGGCGCACCGCGCGGAAAAGATTGGTGTGGACGGCCTGCTGGTCGTGACCCCGTACTACAACAAGCCGACTCAGCCGGGTGTCTACGCCCATTTTGCAACCGTTGCGCAGGCAACTGAGACCCCCGTCATGCTTTACGATATTCCGGGTCGTGCGGGCATCCCCATCGCACCCGAAACCTACCGTCGCCTTGCAGAAATTGATAGTATTGTAGCGGTGAAAGACGCCAAGGCAGACTTCGGTGCCGCAACCGAGGTCATGGCAACCACCGACCTGCACTACTACAGCGGCGACGACGGACTGACCCTTCCCTGGATGGCAATGGGCGCCGTCGGCCTCGTTTCGGTGACCGCACATGTGGCACCCGCACTCTTCCGTGCCCTGATTGATGCTGTCGTTGCACAGGACCTGGTGGAGGCTCAGCGTCTTCACCTGGAACTAACTCCGATTGTCCGAGCAACCATGGGCCGTGCCCCCGGTTGCGTTGCTGCCAAGGAAATTCTCTCCTGGCAGGGTGTGCTGGATGAGCCCGTCGTTCGCCTGCCGCACGTACTCTCCGAACCGGAGGTTGCACAGGCTATGCGAGCTGACCTGCTCTCCTCGAGCATCGCTCACACCCTGAAGAATGCCTAAACTTTAAGCAGAACCTGCACAACTTATCGTGCAGAGCGCGTATATATAGAGGAC
This sequence comes from Rothia sp. 27098_8_29, assembly GCF_041432785.1. Classification (NCBI taxonomy): domain Bacteria; kingdom Bacillati; phylum Actinomycetota; class Actinomycetes; order Micrococcales; family Micrococcaceae; genus Rothia; species Rothia sp. 27098_8_29. The sequence goes on along the minus strand of NZ_JAPWAI010000004.1, from coordinate 46,168 downwards.
TTCGGCTACCGTCACACCCCATTTTTGGGGCGCATGATGTAGCCAACGGACGCGGACTCCACACCTAACACTAGGTGAGGGGTCCGCTCTGGCGTATTGCCGCGGTTTACCGTCGATGATTCGGCCCACCCACTCAGACAGGGGCCCAGCTTAGGTAGAGGCACCCGAGCAGTACGCCCCCAATACTTTTGAATACTTTCGGTGATTTGGACGCACCGGCAGCACCCCACCTGCTCGGAATGTGAGAGCCGAACCGGCGGGAGCGCTTGCGGTACGAAGCGTCGCCTACGAATCACAGACATCACAAGAAAACATAGAAGAAAGAGGAGACACACGATGAGCGTCTTTGAAGCGAATCTTCCCCTCCCTCCCCGCCTGAAGAAGGACACCCTGCGCGTGGTGCCCCTGGGCGGCCTGGGCGAAGTCGGTCGTAACATGACCGTGTACGAAATCAACGGCAAGCTGCTGATTGTTGACTGCGGCGTGCTCTTCCCCGAAGAGTCCCAGCCCGGCGTGGACCTGATCCTGCCCGACTTCAGCTACATTGTCGACCGTCTGGACGACGTGGTTGCCATGGTGCTGACCCACGGCCACGAGGACCACATCGGCGCGGTTCCCTACCTGCTGCGCCGCCGCCCCGATATCCCCCTGGTCGGTTCCGAACTGACCCTGGCACTGGTTGAGGCGAAGCTCGCCGAGCACCGCATCAAGCCCTACACCCTCGCGGTGAAGGAGCACCAGGTGGAGCGTTTCGGCCCGTTCGAGTGTGAGTTCGTTGCTGTGAACCACTCGATTCCGGATGCGCTGGCTGTCTACATCCGCACCAAGGCAGGCAAGGTTCTGCACACCGGTGACTTCAAGATGGACCAGCTGCCGCTGGATGGCCGCATCACCGACCTGCGCCACTTCGCTCACCTGGGCGAGGAGGGCGTGGACCTGTTCCTGCCGGACTCCACCAACGCTGAGGTTCCCGGCTTCACCCCGACCGAGAAGCACATCGGTCCGGTGCTGTCGAACGTTTTCCGTGACGCAAGCGGCCGCATCATTGTGGCGTCCTTCTCCTCGCACGTTCACCGCGTGCAGCAGGTGCTGGACGCAGCCGCTGAGCGTGGCCGCAAGGTCGTACTCGTGGGCCGCTCCATGGTGCGTAACATGACCATTGCCGAGAAGCTGGGCTACCTGAAGGTCCCCGCTAACGTGCTGGTGGACCTGAAGAAGGTTGACGACTACCGCCCCGACCAGATCGTGATGATGTGCACCGGTTCGCAGGGCGAGCCGATGGCGGCACTGTCGCGCATGGCGAACGGTGACCACAAGATTCAGATTGAGCCCGGCGACACCGTGGTGCTCGCCTCCTCGCTGATTCCCGGTAACGAGACCAGTGTCTTCCGCATCATTAACGCCCTCATGAAGCTGGGCGCTAACGTGGTGCACAAGGGCAACGCGAAGGTTCACGTTTCCGGTCACGCTGCCGCGGGTGAGCTGCTGTACTGCTACAACATTCTCAAGCCGAAGAACGTTATGCCGGTTCACGGCGAGGTTCGCCACCTGATTGCTAGCGGTGACCTGGCGATGGAGACCGGCGTTCCGAAGAAGAACGTGCTGCTCTGCGAGTCCGGCACCGTCGTGGATCTGCGCGATGGCGTGGCGTCCGTGGTGGGCGAGGTTCCCTGCGAGTACCTGTACGTTGACGGCCGCTCCGTCGGTGAGGTCACCGAGAGCGATCTGAAGGACCGCCGTATCCTGGGTGAAGAGGGCTTCGTGTCCATCGTGACCGTGGTGGACCGCGCAACCAAGCGCGTGGTGACCGGCCCGGATATTCACGCTCGCGGTATCGCGGAGGACGACGCGGTATTCGACGAGATTGTTCCGAAGATTACCGCCGCCCTGGAGGATGCTCTGCACCGCGCACCCGAGAAGGTACACACCGTGCAGCAGTTGCAACAGATTGTGCGCCGCACCATCGGTGCCTGGATTTCTCGCCGTCTGCGCCGCAAGCCCATGATTGTTCCCGTGGTTGTTGAGAACTCCTCGAAGGCTACGAAGAACTAACACTCTGCGCGAGGCTAGTCGCCTGTCATAGCGAAAAGGCGGGGTCGATACGTTGTGTCGGCCCCGCCTGCTGTGTATCTGCCAAACGTATGCGCGAAAGCTACGCGAAAGCGACGCGGTAGGGGAGAAACGCCTCATCAGCGCCCTATCAGTGCCCTCACAGAGACAGGGCGGGGCGCACTTTTTAGCTCACTGATAACGAAAGAATCGGTACATTAACGGGAAGGTTGATACCCTAAAAGGTATGGCTCCACGGACCACGAAGGGTCGTAACACGACCTCTACTAAAGCAAACACTAAGAAGACCACCCGCAAGCGCACCACCTCCCGAGGCGGTGCCCAGCGCGGTGCCAACGCGGCGAACCCTGTAGCGGGCGCTATCTCCTCCGTCTGGCTGAGCATCGCTCACGCTATCGGTGGGCTCTTCCGCTCCATTGGCGCGGTGCGCACCGACCTTGCGCCCGAAGACCGCCGTGACGGTGGCGCGCTCACCATCTTGCTGTTCGGCCTGATTAGCGCCGGAGTGGAGTGGTACAACTGGCGTGCCCACACCTCCCTCGGTTTGTTGCGTGCGCCCCTGGACGCCTGGCACACCATGCTGGGCGGTATTTTCGGTCAGGGCGCCCTGCTAGTCCCGGTGCTCTGCCTCATCATGGCGTGGTGTGTTTTCCGTGGACCCGACCTGATTAAACGTAATAACCGCGTGGCGTTGGGCTCCTTCATCATTCTGGTGGCGACCTCCTTGTTCTTTGCTCGGCATGCGGGTCACCCGACCTTCGCGGATGGTTTTGATGCCGTCTGGGCTGGCGGAGGCGTGGCTGGCGTGCTGTTGGGTACCCCCATTGTGCGTGTGAGCGGCGGTATCGCGTTCGTTGAGATTCTGATTCACCTGCTGCTGGGCATTGCCGGTCTGATGGTTCTGACGAACACTCCGATTCGTCAGGTGGTGCCGCGTACTTTGCACCTGGTCGGTCTGGCTCTGGGCGAGAAGCCGAACGGCACGACTCGAACCTCCGCGAAGGATAGCCCTTCGGATGCGACTCAGACCGTGGACCTGAACGCTGAGGAGCACGACCGCAGCTACCTGTACGAGGATGAGAAGCCGGCACGTACGGCTCAGAAGTCTGGCGGTCTGTTCGCTCGTCTGCGCGGCTGGTTGGGTATCGCTCCCGCTGCGTCGACCGATTCTTCCCTGGACGAGTACGCCGGTGATGAAGCATTCGTGAGCGCCGTGGTGGATGAGACCCACCCGGAGACCACGCAGATGCCGGTACAGTCGGAGGACTCTGCGCAGGGATCCGCTCAGCAGGCGCGCCCGGCGGCTAAGCCGAACCGTCTGTCCCGTCTGCCCGGTCGCCTCAACCAGGCACCGGCCGCGCAGGGCGCGTCCGCCCAGGGTACGTCTGCGCAGAACGGTGCTTATTCGAGTAGCCCTGACCTCTTCGACGTTGAGGCGTCGGATGCACCCGCAGCCCGCCTGGATCAGGTGCAGCGCGCCGCCGTGGCGAACGGCCGCGTGAACCGTATTCCTGGCGAGGAACCTCTCTTTGACGTTGAGGCATATGACGGCTTCGGCGCTTCTGAGGAAGCTGCACCGCAGACGAAGCCTCACCAAGTGGTGAACCCTGCGCAGTCTGCCGCTCCGGCTTCCGCATCCCAGGCTCCTGCCGCACCCGCGGCTCAGCCTCCGATTCCGACCCGCATGCACTCGCCCGGTGCTCACCCGAAGAACGCGGCTCCCGCGGCTTCGCGAGCGCCCGAGGCTGGCGCATCCCGCCCGCTGCAGAACAATACTCAGGTGGCAACCACCGAGCAGGCGCGCGGCGAGCAGGTTGTCCAATCCTCCCGCGGCGCGTACGTGCTGCCTTCTGAGGAGATGCTGGTTTCTGGCCCGCCCGCTAAGGAATCCTCCGAGGTCAACGAGCACGTGGTTGAGGCTCTGACGAACGTGCTGGAGCAGTTCAAGGTGGATGCGCAGGTCACCGGCTTCTCGCGTGGCCCGACCGTGACCCGCTACGAGATTGAGCTGGGCCCCGCCACGAAGGTAGAGCGCGTGACCGCGCTGAGCAAGAACATTGCGTACGCTGTGGCGAGCCCGGATGTTCGTATTCTGTCCCCGATTCCGGGTAAGTCCGCAATCGGTATTGAGATCCCGAATACGGACCGTGAGACCGTTGCCCTGGGTGATGTGCTGCGTTCCCCGCAGGCTCACGCGAACCACCACCCGATGGTCATGGGTGTGGGTAAGGACGTTGAGGGCGGCTTCGTGCTGGCGAACCTCGCGAAGATGCCGCATATGCTGGTCGCGGGTGCGACCGGTGCCGGTAAGTCTTCGTTCGTGAACTCGATGATCACCTCGATTCTGATGCGTGCAACTCCCGACCAGGTGCGCCTGGTGATGGTTGACCCGAAGCGTGTGGAGCTGACCGCCTATGAGGGTATTCCGCACCTGATTACGCCCATCATTACGAACCCGAAGAAGGCCGCTGAGGCTCTTCAGTGGGTGGTTCGTGAGATGGACGCCCGCTACGACGACCTCGCCCACTACGGCTACAAGCACGTTGACGACTTTAACAAGGCGGTGCGTGAGGGTAAGGTTCAGCCCGATCCCGGTAGCAAGCGCACGGTGCACGAGTACCCGTACCTGCTGGTGATTGTTGACGAGCTCGCCGACCTGATGATGGTCGCCCCGCGTGACGTGGAAGAGGCGATTGTTCGTATTACGCAGCTGGCACGTGCGGCGGGTATTCACCTGGTGCTGGCGACCCAGCGTCCGTCGGTGGATGTGGTGACCGGTCTGATTAAGGCGAACGTTCCGTCTCGTATGGCGTTTGCGACCTCCTCGGTCACTGATTCTCGCGTGGTGCTGGATCAGCCCGGCGCGGAGAAGCTGATCGGTCAGGGTGACGCGCTGTTCCTGCCGATGGGTGCCTCGAAGCCGATGCGTGTTCAGGGCGCGTGGGTGTCTGAGTCTGAGATTCACGCCGTGGTTGAGCACGTGAAGAAGCAGGCGCCGACCATCTACCGTGAGGACGTGATGGTCTCTGCCGCGAAGAAGCAGATTGATGAGGAAATCGGCGATGACCTCGACGATCTGCTGCAGGCGGCAGAGATTGTGATTACGACCCAGTTCGGTTCGACCTCGATGCTGCAGCGTAAGCTGCGCATGGGCTTCGCGAAGGCAGGCCGCATCATGGACCTGCTGGAGTCGCAGGGCGTGGTGGGCCCCTCGGAGGGCTCGAAGGCACGTGAGGTGCTCATCCGCCCGGATGACCTGCAGGCGACCCTGGCGCGTATTCGCGGTGAGGAACCTCCGGCTGCCGACCCGTACGCGAACGCGGTGGATCCGGGCGAAGCGGTCACCGACTATTTCGATGAGCCCGATGATGAGGGCTCGGAGGACGCTTGGCAGCTGACCGGCCGCTAGTCCTTCAGTGCCCTATCCATTCGGCTGAGTCCATTCGGCTGAGTGAGTGCGCGACATGCACCCCGTATCGTCCCCGTGATGTCTGCTACGGCACACGTATAATGGACGGTACGGGGTGTTTGCGTATCCCCGATACGTTTAGGTGTCGGTGCGTACGCGGTCTCTCACCGTCGAAAGCCATCTACCCGTAAGGAGCCGTTATGAGTGAAGCTCGCAATTCCGCACCCGCCGGTACGGTCAGCACAGCGAAGCCTTCGAACTGGAATGTGCCGAATGTGTTGACGGTTCTGCGTATTATTGCGGTTCCTTTCTTCATCGTTGCCCTGGTTGCGGGCGGTACTTTTGGTGCCGCTGATCCGACGCACCGCTGGCTGGCGTGGATTATTTTCATTCTTGCTATGCTCACGGACTGGGCGGATGGCTACCTGGCGCGCTCGCGTAACCTGATTACGAGCTTCGGTAAGATTGCTGACCCGATTGCCGATAAGTTCCTCACCGGCGCGGCGTTCATTGTGCTGTCGGCGCTGGGTGAGCTGTGGTGGTGGGTCACGATTGTGATTCTGCTGCGCGAGTGGGGCATTACGATCATGCGTCTGTTCGTCATTAAGTACGGTGTGATGGCCGCTAGTAAGGGTGGCAAGATTAAGACCGTGCTGCAGACGGTGGCGCTGGTGCTGATGCTTCTGCCGCTGGGTCAGCTGGGTCTTGGCTGGCTGATTCCTGGTTGGGTTCTGATGGGTGCGGTCACCGCGATTACCGTGTGGACCGGCCTGGTGTATGTGCGTGATGCGTATATTTTGCGTCGTAACTGGTTGCAGGCTCAGGCCTCCCAGGGCGGCGGTCATTAGAGGTGAGGGGAGTGGCGTGTGCTGCTCCCCTTCGCTGTACCTGCGGTGCGTTGTGTGCCGCGTGAGGTTTTGGTCGGCGGTTCGCCGCTGAAAGGAGAGAATGATGGTTCCCCTCGTACTTGAAGATGCTCTGTCCTCTGAGCTTTCCTCCGCTGAGGTTTTCTCCGGTACCCCGGAGGCGGCGGCGCTGTTGCTACGTGATGCGGTGCAGTTGCGCGCCGCCCAGGAGGGCCCGGTGCTGGTGGCTACGGCTGAGTCGCTGACCGGCGGGGATGTGGGCGGCGCGATTTGTACGGTGCCGGGCGCATCCGCGTATTACCGCGGCGGCGTGATTTCCTATGCCTACGAGGTGAAGGCTCAGGTGCTGGGCGTGGACGCTCAGCTGTTGGCGCGTGAGGGTGCGGTGCATCCTGCGGTGGCGGTGCAGATGGCGGTCGGTGCGGCGCGTGTGTGCGGTGCCGATTATGCGGTGTCTACCACGGGTGTTGCCGGTCCTGATCCTGCGGATGGCCAGCCGGTGGGTACGGTCTATATCGGCGTGTGTTCCCCTGGCGGTTCTGAGGTGTTTGAGCGCCACTATTCGGGGGATCGGGCGCAGATTCGTGCGGCGGCGAGCGCGGATGCGATTGCTTTGCTGGCGCGTGCGGTGCGCGGCGGTGCCGGTGGGGTTCTCAAGAACGAGCTGGCGTAGCGTACTGTGCTGGACTGGGTAGGGCTGTGCGGCGCCTACCTGAGAAAAATTTACGGTTCAAATATATTCACAGGGTTCTTTCAGCTCCGTAGGAATAAAGGCATAGGTTCGCCTGTTTGAATAGATACAAGCCGTAAGAAGAGGACGAAAATGGCGGGGCTCCTAGCTCACGCTCCAAAAATCAGTTAGGCTTAACTCTGTACAGTCCCGCAGGTCGGGAATACCTACTCAGGAAAGTGATATAGAAGCTCATGGCTAAGCAGCGCGTATCGATTAATGGCATTACTAAGTGGAAGGAAATCGAGGAGACCCCCCGACAGGTCGCCCCGGTCGTTGAGGAAGCTAAGGTTGTTCCCCTGCGACAGGCAATCGGTGAGGTTCTTCGCGATGTTCGCCAGCGTCAGGGCCGCACCCTGCGCGAGGTTTCCCAGCGTGCCCGTGTTTCCCTCGGTTACCTGAGCGAAGTTGAGCGCGGTCAGAAGGAAGCTTCCTCCGAACTGCTGGCGTGGATATGCCAGGCTCTGGATATTCCGATGTCCCAGATGCTGCGTGAGGTTGCCGACCGTATGGCGGTTCTCGAGGGCGTTCAGATTCCGGATACTGTTCCGGCTGAAATGTCTGAGCAGTACAAGAGCGATTACTACATTCTCTCGAAGTAACGCGAGGCGGCACATGCCGTACTAAACGTGAAGCGATGCCGTGCATCCCCGTAAGGTGGGTGTGCGGCATCGCTTATTCTCGGTTTGCTCTCGGGCGAGATGTGGGCGATGTGACGAATTATGAAGCGAACTAGCGGTGAAGCGTAAGGAGTGCTTGTGAAGCTGAGCGAATTTTGGGCGTGCATGGAGTATGAGTTCGGTGCCGGGTATGCGCCGGTGCTGGCGCGTGACTTGGTGCTGGGCGCGCTGGGCCATGTGACCGCTGCGGAGGCGCTGGACCAGGGCGTTAACCCGAAGGATGTGTGGCTTGCGATCTGTGAGGAGCAGGAGATTCCGCAGGAGCGTCGCCTGGGTCCCGATAAGGAGCCGTTGCGCTAGGTAGTGAGTCTGGCGCTTTCTCGCGTAGGGGCGGGGCCTGCCGTTTGTTCGAGTGCTAGCGCCTGTGCGAGAGGTATTTTCGAATAATTAGCCGATAATCCGGGGTTTTTCGAAAATATATGCCGAAACACTATCCGATTTATTCGAAACTGGGTCGTAATTTTGTTCGATTCATGCTAGACTTTTCCACATCAGGAATTTTTCGGAAAAATCTTCAAAGTTTTCCACAGATTTTAAAAAATGGCCTTATCCTGTCAGGCTGTGACCCTAGAGTAGTCTCAGAAGGAACCGGTAGGCCAAAACCTTCAAGGTCTCGATTACGAGTCCCACCGATTCCGAAGAAACATTACTCCCGTCAACCACTGACAACACAAAGAACGAGGTACTACCGTGGCTAAGAACACCAAGTCTCAGAGCGTAGCTCGCGTTCCCGAAGAGGGTCGCGCCAAGGCACTTGAAGCCGTGATGGCACAGATCGACAAGAACTACGGCAAGGGTGCAGTCATGCGCCTGGGCGATAAGGAAATCACCAAGACCGAGGTTATCTCCACCGGCGCTATCGCCCTGGATGCCGCTCTGGGTATTGGCGGTCTGCCCCGCGGCCGCGTCATCGAGATTTACGGTCCCGAGTCCTCCGGTAAGACCACCGTTGCACTGCACGCTGTAGCGAACGTTCAGAAGGCAGGCGGCGTGGCAGCATTCATTGACGCCGAGCACGCACTGGACCCGATTTACGCGGCTAAGCTGGGCGTGGATATCGACCAGCTGCTGGTCTCTCAGCCCGACACCGGTGAGCAGGCGCTGGAAATCATGGACATGCTGGTTGGTTCCGGCGCCGTTGATATCGTGGTCGTCGACTCCGTTGCCGCACTGGTACCCCGCGCCGAAATTGAAGGCGACATGGGTGACTCCCACGTGGGTCTGCAGGCTCGCCTCATGAGCCAGGCGCTGCGTAAGATTACCGGCCGCCTCTCCGCAACCGGCACCACCGCAATCTTCATCAACCAGCTGCGTGAGAAGATTGGCGTCTTCTTCGGCTCTCCCGAAACCACCACCGGTGGTAAGGCGCTGAAGTTCTACGCTTCGGTCCGTATCGACATCCGCCGCATTGAGACCCTTAAGGACGGTGCTAACCCGATCGGTAACCGCACCCGCGCCAAGATCGTGAAGAACAAGATGGCTCCGCCCTTCAAGCAGGCTGAGTTCGACATCCTCTACGGTGAGGGCATCTCCGTTGAGGGCGGCATCCTGGACCTGGCGGTGGAGAACGACATCGTCAAGAAGTCCGGCGCATGGTTCACCTACGATGGTGAGCAGCTGGGCCAGGGCCGCGAGAACGTTCGTAAGCTGCTCAAGGACAACCCCGAGCTCACCGAAGAACTGCAGTACAAGGTTCTGGTGAAGCTGGGCATCATTGAAGAAGAAGCTGACGAGCAGGCAACTACTGAGTCCGAGGGTAACGACCCGCTGGACGAGCTGGCTGAGGAATTCTAATCCGGCCCGCGTAGCTTCTTGCTAACGCCACGACTGATTGCCGTGTGCTGTGCATTCCGCACGGTGCACGGCAATCTGTCGTTAACGGGGGCGCGTTACACGGGAGCGCGTTAAATAGAGTATCGGGGCGCCGAGACAACGCCTCGTTACAATGGGGGAGCGCCGTATAGCCCGGCGCACGGGTCAGGAAGAGAGCCAACACAGGGGAGAGGAGGAACTGAACATGGCGGAACAGCGCATGACGGAACAGAACGGTCATAAAGAGCGCGAGCGAAACAGCGCGCGTGACGGCGACGCCGGTTTTGCGGCGCTGGAGGCGACCGAACCGCACTTTGGTTCCTCAGCGCTTGGTCACTCTGTTTCCTTTGAGCCTGTTGCCCCTCCGGTTGAGGTAGGCGGCTTCGAAGCGCTCAATTTTGAGGCGCCCGCCGCCCTGGCGGAGCCTACCCTCAGTTGGGAGGCGCCTCCTTCTGCTACGTTTCCTGCTGTTGCGCCTCCTATTGTTGGAGAGCCCCCGTATGAGGATGAGCCTCCATACCCTGACGAGCCTCCCTACGAGGATGAACCTCCGTATCTGGCAGAGCCTTTGTACCCTGAAACAGAGTACGCAGGGGAATATTATGCAGGGGAATATTGGGTACCCTCGGACGAAGCGGCACCCGCAGAAGCGATAGCGGAGCAGCGTGGGGGCCAAGAAACCGCACCCCAGAAACCCAAGCCGAAAGCGCGGCAGGCTGAAAAGCCCGCGCCTCAGAAGAAGTTAGCGGCTAAGAAGAAGTCAGCGGCCACAGAAAACGCACCCAAAAAGTGGGCGCGGAACAGGACCACGGATTTGGTAGCCGCTGAGGAGTTCCCGGACTGGCACCCCGCCGCGCACGGCTTTGTTGAAGAAAGCATCGCCCGCGATAACGGCTGCGACTACGCCGGTGAGTTCCGCGTACCCGAGCTGCCCCTGCAGGCTGTGCCCGCCAGTTCTGAAGGTGGTAGCTCTGAGGAAGACAGCGAATCGCCGCGCCGCAGCCTGCTCGTTGACCCGAACCTGCCCGCCGTCTCCATTGACGAAGCGCCCGCTCGTGCCTTCATCCCCGGCGGCGCCGAGCCGCGCCCTATGGCGGCGGGGCGCATGAGTCGAGCGGGTGCCGCATCCATCGGATCGGGGCTCACTGCCGAAGAGAAGGAAGAGATCGAGAGGCAAGCCGCTCAGCGGGCTAAGCAGAAGAAACGCAAGTCTTCGCGTGCCTCCAAGAACACCGACTACAAGCGCGGGTTCCGCCGCATGAGTGCGGTGCAGCAAGAGAAAATGCGGAGCCGTTCGCCCTACGCGCCCGCCTTCGGGGCTCGAAGTGACGACGAGGAAACCCGCAAGAGTCCTGCGGGCCGCGGCTCGGGGAGCAACCTATTTAGGGAGGGAAGTAGCTTGAACGAAGAACTCACCCCCGCCGAAGAAGCGCTCATCCGCGGTATTGCCGAGGAGGAGGCACAGGGCGTCGGTACCGGAAAGCGCCGTGCCGCTTCGGCTGGATCCCCAAAGGGCGGTTCTCGAGCAGGCGGCTCCCAACCGGGCGGCTCTCAGATGAGACACGCCTCCTCGCCGCCGGAAAGCAACGTGCCTTCCTGGAAGCAGAAGGTGCGTGCCGCCCGGGCCGCGGAAGAAACAGACCCCTACACACGCGCTAAAACCATCGTGTACAACCAGCTGGCGTACTCGGCAAAAACCCGAGGTCAGCTGCGTAAGAAGCTGCAAGCAGAAGGATTCGACGCGGAGCTCATTGAGCCGCTACTCGATAAGTTCGAAGCGGCAAAACTCATTGACGACGCCGAATACGCCCAAACGTTCGTGGCGCAGAAGAGTCGCACCAAGAAGCTCTCCCGCGCCGCGCTACGCCGTGAGCTCGCTGAACGCGGGGTGCGCGGTGAAGAGGCGGAGAACGCGCTGGCTCAGCGCACCGACGAGCAGGAACGCGAGGACGCGGCCGAGCTGGTGCGTAAGAAGCTGCGCCCCGGCATGGATCTGAGCGACCACGCCGAAAAGGATAGGGTGACCCGCAGACTGCTGGGGATGCTGGCTCGCCGCGGGTACTCCTCCTCGGTGTCGATGTCGGTGATTCGTGAGGAACTCGCCGCCTACGGTGCGGAGGACGAGCTCTGGTAGTTCACGACCCTGGCAGGGGACGAGCAGGTACGCACCGTCAACGAGCATCCGTCAATGAGCTAAAAGGGTGAGCCCGCTACAGACATACTCTGTAGTGGGCTCACCCTTTACACTTTTGAGCTTTTCAAACGCCTTGTCGAAGGCTATATCCGCTGTTTACTCTGTTGCCTATTCAGCGGCTCCCAGACGGTTCGCGAACTCGGCGAGGGTTGCATCCTGAGAACCGGCGATCTCAAGCAGCAGGCGCATCAGCTGCGCACCCTCACGGCGAATACGAGGCAACAGATCGGAACGCGCCGAAGAAGAGTACAACTCCAACAGGGCGCACACGGTCACCGCCGTACACACCGCCAAATCCTCCGCCAGGTGCTCATCCAGCGGGGCGTCCTCAAAGAGAGCAGAGTACAGCGGCGGCAGCGCCTTCTTGCGGTCCACCCGGTAGCGCGGGTACTCCGGCGAGGAGGGGAAGCCCAGCATCGCCTCAACGAAGGGGAAGCCGCGGTGGTGCAGGCAGGTGCCCTCCGCATCGACCATGCGCACCTGCGCGCCGTCCGCCGAACCGATCAGCACATTCTGCGGCGAAAAATCGCCCGAAGAGAGCATATACACCCTGCCGCGGTTGAGCTTGAACTGCTCGGGTACCGGCGGGCGCTTGGTAAAGAAAGGTTGCAGAACGCGGCGGAAACGGAAGGACAGCTCTTCAACGGCGGCGGGAAGAACGGGCGCGTCCTCATGTGCGGCTGGGCTGGAAGCCGGGCTGTCAGCATCGTGCTCGGGGGTGCGCGCCTCATCAGCCACACCGCACAGCTTCTTCAAACCGCGCTCGGCCAACCCCGGCGAGGCAATAGCGCCCGGGAACTGCGCCTTGCGGTCAGCACGCGCCAGGTTCAGGCGGTAATCCTCGACCGCCTCGCCCATAATGCCACTGGCGGCAAGGGAACGGTACGCCTCAATGTAGTAGTTCAGCGCGTCCAGCGCCTGCTGTTCGGTGCCCTCCAGCAGAGCGTGGGCAACCGAATACTGCTCGCCCTCAACGGTTCCGGCGCTCACATCCTCCAGAGCCAGCACACGCAGCTCAGAATCCGCGCCGTAGAGCTGCGGGAACAGACCCGGAACCTGCCGGTTCAGCGCCTCCAAACCGTAGCACTCACGCAGGTACCCGAAACCGCCCGCGTTCACCGTCGAATCCTTACGGCGGTAACGCTTCACAATAATCGAGGTCGGCAAAGACTGTGTAGACTCGAAAGACTGCGCAGACTCGGCGGCAGGCTCATACGCCACACGCACCACAACGGAACGCATGCCGGTGCCCAGAATCTGCACGCGCTCCACCGCGCGGCCAGCCACCTGCCCCAAAGAATGCGCCCAGCTGAGCAGTTGCACCAGGGTCTGACGCATCGAGGCAGAATCAGCGCTCGCCTGAGGCGGCACGGGGGAGTAGGCGGCAATCGCCTCCTCGATGAGGGTGTTTAGAAGCTCCCCGTCAGGGGCGGGGGCGGAAGAATCGTTCGGTGACAGAGCCGGAAAGTTGCTACTAAGGGAAACCTGCATAGAGCCATTATCCCCCATCGGATACCCTATAGGGCATGACTTCGACCCTCAGCGATTCCGCCCAGACCCCCGAAACCAGCCCCCGCACCTACGAAGTGCGCACTTTCGGCTGCCAGATGAACGTGCACGACTCCGAACGAATGTCCGGCCTGCTGGAGGCTAACGGCTACGTTCGCGCTGAGGAAGGCACCCAGCCCGACCTGGTGGTTTTCAACACCTGCGCGGTCCGCGAAAACGCTTCCAACCGCCTGTACGGCAACCTTGGCCAGCTGGCACCGGTCAAGCGCGCCCACAAGGGCATGCAGATCGCTGTGGGCGGCTGCCTGGCGCAGAAGGACCAGGACGCCATCATTGAGAAGGCGCCCTGGGTTGACGTCGTGTTCGGTACCCACAACATTGGTGCTCTCCCCACCCTGCTGGAGCGTGCCCGCCACAACCACGAGGCGCAGGCAGAACTGCTCGAATCCCTCGAAGTTTTCCCCTCCACCCTGCCGACTAAGCGCGATCACGTGTACTCCGGCTGGGTGTCTATCTCGGTTGGCTGTAACAACACCTGCACCTTCTGCATCGTGCCGTCTCTGCGCGGTAAGGAGAAGGATCGCCGCCCCGGCGACATCCTTGCCGAGGTTCAGGCGCTGGTCGATGACGGCGCCATTGAGGTGACCCTGCTCGGCCAGAACGTGAACTCCTACGGCGTGGAGTTCGGCGACCGCCAGGCATTCTCCAAGCTGCTGCGTGCCTGCGGCGAGATTGAGGGCCTGGAGCGTGTACGCTTCACCTCCCCGCACCCGGCAATGTTTACCGACGACGTGATTGACGCGATGGCGGAGACCCCGACCGTCATGCCTGTGCTGCACATGCCGCTGCAGTCCGGCTCCGACAAGGTGCTCAAGGATATGCGCCGCTCCTACCGTTCCAAGAAGTTCCTGAACATTCTGGACAAGGTGCGCGAGCGCATCCCGAACGCCGTGATTACCACCGACATCATTGTGGGCTTCCCCGGCGAGACTGAAGAGGACTTCCAGGAGACCCTGAAGGTTGTGGAGCAGGCTCGTTTCTCCTCCGCGTTCACCTTCCAGTACTCGATTCGCCCCGGCACCCCCGCTGCGACCATGGAGAACCAGATCCCGAAGGAGGTCGTGCAGGAACGCTACGAGCGTCTGATTGCCCTACAGGACCGTATCGCCGGTGAGGAGAACCGCAAGCAGCTCGGTAAGACCGTTGAGCTGATGGTCGTTGCGGAGGCAGGTCGTAAGGCGGACCAGACTCACCGCCTCTCCGGTCGTGGCCCGGACCAGCGCCTCGTGCACTTCTCGGTGCCCGAGGGTTGCGAGACTCCCCGCCCCGGCGACATGGTCACCGTGCCCATTACCGAGGCTGGTTCCTTCCACCTGATTTCTGACCCGACCGCCGAGCAGTACCAGCTGCGCCGCACCCGCGCCGGTGACGCGTGGGACCGCTCCCAGGCTGACTCTTGCGGTACCGGTACCACCCAGGTGCCCGGTGCGCCGGTGGGTCTGGGCATGCCGACCATCGGTCTGCGCCCCTAAAACCTATAACGAATCATGCGCCCTGTTCCTCGGGCTCTTGCCGCCACCGCAAGTGGGGGCGAGGGAACCGGTAGAATGGGGCGCATGACTATCTCCGAAACTCTGCCCGTTATCGCTATTGTGGGCCCGACCGGCACCGGGAAGAGCGCGCTCGCCATTGAGCTGGCTCAGCGCCTGAACGGTGAGTGCATTAACGCTGACTCCATGCAGTTCTACCGGGGTATGGATATCGGTACCGCGAAGGTCACTGCGGAGGAGATGCGCGGCGTTCCGCACCACCTGCTGGACATTATGGATGTGCGGGATGAGGCGTCCGTGGCGGAATTCCAGGAGCGTAGCCGTGAGCTGATTGAGCAGATCCGCGGCCGTGGCCGCTACCCGATTCTGGTGGGTGGTTCCGGCCTGTATGTGCGTGCCGCTCTGGATAAGTTGGAGTTCCCCGGCACGGATGCGCGGGTGCGTGAGCGCCTGGAGGAGCAAGCGCGTACCGAGGGTATTGGTGTTCTGCACGCCCGCCTGGCGGAGGTCGACCCGGAGTCGGCGGCGCGCGTGAAGGATGAGCGCCGCATTATTCGAGCCCTGGAGGTGTTCGAGGTGACGGGCCGCCCGTTCTCGGCGTTCATGCCGGTGCGCGAGTACGTGACGGAGAGTATTCAGATTGGTCTGGATATGGATCGTGCCCTGCTGCACGAGCGTCTGCACCGCCGCGTGGAGCTGATGCACGAGCAGGGTCTGCTCGATGAGATTCGTACCCTGAACGAGCAGGGACTGCAGGAGGGTAAGACTGCCTCCCGCGCGATTGGTTACGCGCAGTTCGCTCGCGCCCTTGAGGATGCGGACTACAGCGTGGAGCAGGCGATTGAGGATACAACCATTGCGACCCGCCAGTTTGCGCGCCGCCAGCTGACCTGGTTCCGTGCGGATCCGCGCGTGCACTGGCTGGATGCGCTCTCACCCACCCTTGCTGATGAGGCGTTGGCTACAATTTTGCAAAAATAAGCAAGCAGAAGTACTAAATTCGGGGAAGTTGGGTTACTCTGGGGGACATATTCGACTCAACCATAGAGGAAATATGTCACTCACATCACATACAAAAAATTCTGCCACTCTGTCCGCGGCAGAATCCACTCCGCGTTCCCTCTACGATGCCATTCTAGGCGGAACGAATTCACTGAACTTTATTCGCTTCGTTCTTGCAAGCTCCGTTATTGTCGCCCACTCAGCGCCGCTTATTAAATACAACGCTGGAATACTAGGTATTCCTGCTCCCATTTACATTGATTCGTTGGGGCATTGGGCCGTTAACCTCTTTTTCTGTATCTCTGGTTTTCTCATTGCGCACAGCGCCCAGAGGGGTACAGTGGTTGGGTATTTGAAGCGTCGCGCCCTCAGGATTTTTCCGGGTTACTGGGTGTCTCTACTCTTCGTTGTCTTCGTTTGTGGACCGATTTCAGTTGCTACCGGTCATGCATCTGACCCCTTCTCTTTTAAGAGTGCGGCTGGATATGTCCTTCGAAACTTTGATTTGCAAACTAGGCAGATTACTTTTTTGGGTGGGCCTACGGGAATCCCGTGGTCAGGTATTTGGAATGGATCTACTTGGACTCTCCAATATGAGTTCCTTGCATACCTTGCGTTGATTCCTATTTTTTATATTTCGTTCATCCGAAAAAGTTCGAAGTGGTTAGTGCCAAGCATCTTTGTGATGTTTTTTGGTGTATTTCAATTTTTCCACTTCACTGGCTATACCCCCGATAGCTTTGTGAACAATTCTCTCCGTCTTGGCATGTATTTCTTTGCCGGGACCCTCTTCTACGTGTGGGGCAAGCGAATTGTGTATAGCGCTTCTCTGGGAATTGCCTTAACCTTTATCAGCTTTGTAGCAACTTTCTTCTGGGAAAGTGAAATGACGGGTTATATGGCTTTGCCTGCTACTTACGGGGTTTTGGCATTGAGCGCAGCTATTAAAACCCGTTGGTGCAGTAAGAACGATATCTCTTACGGCGTGTACATCTATGCATTCCCGGTGCAGATTCTGTTGACAATTTTCGGTAGTGCATCGCTGGGCTGGGTTCTGAACGCCATCATCACTTTTGCTATCACCGTTGGTCTGGCGTGGCTGTCTTGGCTGTATGTTGAGAAACCTGCGTTGGCTTTGAAGGATCGCAAGCTTCTGCGCATTCGTCGCGATCGTCCCACAGACACCGTAGCGGCATCTTCATAAACCGGTAAAGTATCCCGCCTATTTCTGCGGCTTTCGGTAATCTTGACGAACTCATCAAGTGAACCGGGAGCCGCAGAAGTATTTCCGAGGAAGAATGCCTGGTTCACCATCTGGCGCGGTAAAATCATAAACGGACAGGTCACCAACCTTAAGGACAGCATATGAGCGAGAACCCTTCCACCTGGGGCGAGCTGGCAGGCCTGACCCTCACCAAGGGTCACGGCACCGGTAACGACTTCATCTTTCTGACGGACGAGAACGCAGAAATTGCTCTCACCCCCGAGCTGGTAGCCCGCGCCTGCGACCGACACTTCGGCATTGGTGCGGACGGCTTCATTCGTGCTGCCCGCAGCACCGCCTCCCGCGCGGGCCAGAAGCTGCTCGAGGAGCACCCGGACGCTGTCTGGTTTATGGACTACCGCAACGGTGACGGCTCTATCGCTGAAATGTGCGGCAACGGTGTGCGCGCGTTCGTGGAGTACCTGCGCACTGAGGGCCTGATTGAGCTTGAGGTGGGCGAGACCGTCAAGATCGGTACCCGTGCCGGCGTGAAGACTGTGGCGCGCACCGAAGAGGGTTACGCGATTGATATGGGTCCGTGGAGCTTCATTCACGGTGAGGCTGCCCGCGAGGGTGGCGAGGACTGCCTGGTGTCTGCTCGCGGTCTGAAGACTCCGCGTGCTGGCCTGTCCATTTCGATGGGTAACCCGCACACCGTGGTGATGCTCGGCTCCGACGGTAAGCTGGACGGCCTGGACCTGCACAGCCTGCCTCAGGTGAACCCCGCCCCGGTCAACGGCACGAACGTTGAGTTTGTGGTGCCGGTCGACCTGGACGTTGAGAGCGGCGCGCATGTGGGCGCTATCCGTATGCGTGTGCACGAACGCGGCGTGGGCGAGACTCTGTCGTGCGGTACCGGCGCGTGTGCGGCGGCTGCGGCGACCCGTTTCTGGGGCGGCGAGGAAGCACCGGATGAGTGGCTGGTGCATGTGCCCGGCGGTACCCTCGCGGTGACTTTCGTGCTGGGTCCGGACGACCTGGAGCATGTTGTTCTGGCTGGTCCGGCGCAGATGGTTTCGACCGTCGTGCTGCGATAGTCTGCTGCGGTAGCGAGCAGTCCTAGACCAGAGATTTTATAGACAAAAGCGGCGGGTGTTTTCTGACAACACATTCAGAAAACACCCGCCGCTTTTATGTTTTAAGCAGTTAGCGCTAGAGGTTTTAGTCCTCGTAGCGGTGCACCTGCAGAATACGGAAACCCTTCGAGGTCGCATAGCGCGACACTTCAAATTCGCCGGGGTGCAGCTCCTCAAGCTGCGCGTCCATCCACTTCTGCAAAGAATCGGAGCCCAGGTTCTTCTGAACCACCAAGTAGGCGTTACCACCGGGCGCCAGGCGAGGCAGCCAGGTCAGCAGGATCTCGTGCAGAACCTCCTTGCCCACGCGAATCGGCGGGTTCGACCAGATGGTGTCAAAACGCAGTTCGGGGTCAACCGATTCGGGGGTTCCCACGGTGACGTTGGACAGGCCGAGAGCGGCGGCGTTGCGTTCGGTCAGGCTAATGGAGCGGGAGTTCACATCCACCGCGTGCACCTGCGCCTGCGGGGCGAGCATCGCCAAAGTCAGGGTGATGGGTCCCCACCCACAGCCGATGTCGAGCATGCGTTCGCCCTGCGGGTCGGGTGCTTCCTGCAGCAAAATAGCGGTGCCCTTATCAATGCCGGAGGGGCTGAAAATGCCGTTAGCTGTGGTGACGGTGACCTTGCGGCCGGCAAGCTCCACCTGCACGGGGCGGGGCTTGAACTCGGTCTCGGGGGTTTCAGAGAAATAATGCTGCTCGCTCATGCTATCCAGTGTACCGGTAGGGCAAGAACCCGCCGCACACGGGCAGAGAATGCACGGGGCAGGTCAGCAGCTTGCACGCCCTGAGCGCACAGGCGACCGAACCCCCTACCCGATGCGGGCAACGGCGGTAGAATTAGAGTCGTATGAATTCTAAGAACACCCCCGTATCTGATACCGAAAAGCTGCCCAGCGATGAGCAGCTACGCCGCACCGTAGACCGCGTTCTGGGCCGCTCCCAGGCGGCCGCCTCTGTCACGACGTATGACGCCGCCGGTACCGCGCATCACAGCGATAATTCTTCCAGCACCCACGGCAACAATAGCCGCCGTGTGCTGGATACTCGTGCGCGCGAAATTTCTGACGTTCAGCGCGAGCACTCCGAATATGACGGTGACCAGGAAGATCTCGCTGAGCGCCGCGCACTGCGCCGTATCGCGAACCTCTCCACCGAACTTGAAGACGTCACCGAGGTCGAGTACCGCCAGCTGCGCCTGGAGCGCGTGGTGCTGGCTGGCCTGTGGACTGAAGGCACCGTAGAGGACGCAGAGAACTCCCTGCGTGAGCTCGCGGCACTGGCTGAAACCGCAGGTTCCGAGGTTCTGGACGGCCTGGTTCAGCGCCGCCTCAAGCCGGACCCCGGCACCTTCCTCGGCTCCGGTAAGGCGCTGGAACTCAAGGACATTGTCGAGGCGACCGGCGCCGACACCGTCATTGTCGACTCCGAACTGGCTCCCTCGCAGCGTCGTGCCCTCGAAGATATCGTGAAGGTCAAGGTCATTGACCGCACCGCCCTGATTCTCGACATTTTCGCTCAGCACGCTAAGTCCCGCGAGGGTAAGGCGCAGGTTGAGCTGGCTCAGCTGGAGTACATGCTGCCGCGTCTGCGTGGTTGGGGTGCCTCCCTGTCCCGTCAGGCGGGTGGCCGCGCCGCAGCCGGTGAGGGTATCGGTTCGCGTGGTCCCGGTGAAACCAAGATTGAGATGGACCGCCGCCGCCTGCGCGCTCGCATGGCGAAGCTTAAGCGTGAGATTGCTGCGATGGCGCCGGCGCGTGAGACGAAGCGTCTGAACCGTCGCCGTAACCGCGTGCCTTCGGTGGCTATCGCCGGGTACACGAACGCGGGTAAGTCCTCCCTGCTGAACCGCCTGACCGACGCCGGCGTGCTCGTGGAGAACGCGCTGTTTGCGACCCTGGACCCGACCGTCCGTAAGGCTCAGACTCCGGACGGTATCGGCTACACCCTCTCTGACACGGTGGGTTTCGTGCGTTCGCTGCCGACCCAGCTGGTGGAGGCGTTCCGCTCCACCCTGGAAGAGGTCGCTGACGCTGACGTTATCCTGCACGTGGTGGATGCTTCGCACCCGGACCCGGAGGGGCAGATTCGTGCTGTCCGCGAGGTCATCGCGGAGGTCGACGCCCGCCATATCCCCGAGATCATTGTGCTGAATAAGGCGGATGCCGCCGACCCGTTCGTGCTGGAGCGTATGCGCCAGCGCGAGCCGGAGCACGTGATTGTTTCGGCGCGTACCGGTGAGGGTATTGAGGAGCTGAAGCAGAAGATTGCGGACACCATTCCGCGCCCCTCCATTGAGGTGAAGCTGCTGATTCCGTACTCGCACGGTGAGATTATTTCGCGCCTGCACGAGTGGGACGCCGAAATTAAGAGCACCGATTTCGTATCGGACGGCACCTTCGTGGTGGCGCTGGTTCGTGAGGATGTCGCCTCCGAACTGTCCGAGTATGTGCTGGAGGGCGACCTGCTGGAGGTTCTGGAAGAGGAACTTGCGGAGGCACACGCCCTGGCTGAAGCGACCGCATCTGTTTCCGAGCAGCCCTCTACCTCTGAGGCTCTCTAAGGGCGGATGAGCGTGACCGAGAGCATCAACGCGCCTAAAAACGCCCCGGGAACTGCACCCGAACCGGCAACCGACGGCACCCGATTTACCGGGCAGGAGCTTGAGACCCTGCCCGGTGCGAAGGACGCCCTGACCCTGCTGGATGAGGCGGTTGCCGCCACTGGCGGTCAGAATCGTGCCGGTCAGCGCACCATGGCGGCGCATGTGGCGCAGGCTCTTGAACTGCAGCGTCACCTGCTGGTCCAGGCGGGTACCGGTACCGGTAAGTCCCTGGGCTACCTGGTTCCTGCCCTGGCGCGGGTGGGGGAGTCGGACCAGCCGATTGTGGTTGCGACGGCGACCCTTGCCCTGCAGGCGCAGATCGTGAACCGCGATATTCCGCGTCTTCTACAAGCGCTGGAGCCGCGCCCTGAATCGCAGGCGCAGGTGGCTCTGCTCAAGGGCCGCAATAACTACCTCTGCCTGCACAAGCTGGAGGGCGGCTACCCGGAAGACGAGCCGGATGCTCTCTTTGACATGCCTTCTTCGACCTCCCGCGTGGGTGAGGAAGTGGTGCGCCTGCGCGAGTGGGCCGACCGCACGGAGACCGGCGACCGTGACGAGCTGAAGCCCGGCGTCTCTGACCGCGCATGGGCTCAGGTATCGGTGAGCGCCGCCGAGTGTCTGGGCCGCCGCTGCCCGCTGGTGGAAGAGTGCTTTAGCGAGATGGCGCGTAGCCGTGCCGCTGAAGCTGATATCGTCATCACGAACCACGCCCTGCTGGCGATTAACGCTTTCGAGGGCATGAAGGTTCTGCCCGAACATGAGACGGTCATTATTGATGAGGCTCATGAGCTGGTGGACCGCGTGACCGGTGCCGTGTCTGGTTCTTTGACGGTTGCGATGGTTCGCCGTGCGGCGCGTAGCGTAAAGAAGCATTCGAAGGCTGATTCCGGCGCACTGGAAATGGCTGCCGGCACCTTGGAGACCGCGTTCGAGGGTCTTGCCGAAGGCCTGCTGAAGGGCCTGGACGGTCGCCTTTTGACTGCTATTTCTGCGGTCAATGATGCCGCCCGCACCGCCCTGTCCGATACCAAACCGGACGGTCAGGACGTTGACGCCGGCCTGCAGATGGCGCGCTCGCGTGTCTCTGAGGTACACGATATGAGTAGCCGCATCCTGGAGGCTTCGGGCGAGCAGGACGTGCTGTGGATTTCTCGTCAGGGTGGTTGGGAGAACGGCCGCTATGTGGCTGCTTCCGATACCGACCCGGCGACCCTGAACATCGCCCCCTTGAGCGTCGGTTTGCAGCTACGTGACGGTCTGTTCGCTGACCGCACCGTGATTCTGACGAGTGCGACCCTGACAGTGGGTGACTCTTTTGACGTTGCCGCCGGTGCCCTGGGACTGCAGGGTGAGGGCGCGCCGCGCTGGACGAGCATCGACGTAGGTTCGCCTTTCGACTACCGCAAGCAGGGCATCATGTACGTCGCCGGGGATTTGAAACCTCCGGGATTCGGTGTGCATGAAGGTCAGCTGGAGCGTCTGCGTGAGCTGTGCGAGGCGTCGGAAGGCGGTGCCCTGGGCCTGTTCTCCTCGAAGCGTGCCGCCGAGCGTGCCGCCGAATACATGCGTGAGCACAGCGACCTGAACATTCTTCTGCAGGGCGAGTCTTCGCTCAAGGCTCTGGTGGAAGAGTTCAGCGAGGACGTCGATTCGTGCCTGTTCGGCACGATGAGCCTGTGGCAGGGCGTGGACGTTCCCGGTGACTCTTGCCGCCTGGTGGTGATGGACCGCATCCCGTTCCCCCGCCCGGATGACCCGATTGCGCAGGCTCGTACGGAGGCAGTGAACCGTCACCGCGGTAACGGCTTTATGGCGGTTTCTGCTCACCACGCGGCGATTCGTATGGCGCAGGGCGCCGGTCGCCTAATCCGTTCGGTGTCTGACCGCGGCGTGGTGGCTGTGCTGGATTCTCGTGTAGCAACCAAGCGTTACGGCGGTTTCTTGATGAAGGCTATGCCGCCGATGTGGTCGACCCAGAATAAGGCAGCCGTAATTGGCGCGCTGGCTCGTCTTTCGGCGAGTATTGAGCGTTAGCTCGGGTGGATTCCATTCCTGGCTGCACCGCACCTTCCGCTTTGGAAATATAGAAATCACCCTGGTGACACGTGAACATTCACGTGTCACCGGGGTGATTTTTATATAGAGCTAAAAGCCTAGCGGTTATGTCTCTAGAGACTGCATCTTTTAGAGACTACGCAGCACGGAGACGACCTTACCCATGACGGTTGCGCGGTCGCCCATAATCGGCTCGTAGTTGGAGTTGCGCGGCATGAGCCAGGTATGGCCGTCGACCTGACGGAACACCTTCACAGTTGCCTCGTCGTCAAGTAGCGCAGCAACAATATCGCCATTGTCTGCGGTGTGCTGCTCGCGGACAACCACCCAGTCGCCGTCGCAGATTGCGGCGTCAATCATGGAATCGCCCTTGACCTTGAGCATGAACAGCTTGCCGTTACCGACCAGCTGACGGGGCAGGGCGAGCACATCCTCCACGGACTGCTCAGCAGTAATGGGACCGCCCGCTGCAATTCGTCCAACCAGGGGAACGGGTACGAGGTCTTCATCGCCGACTTCGAAGTTCGGCAGCTCGGGCAGGGAAGAGGAAGCGCTACCGTGGATGCCGACGCCGTTCTCATCCAGCACCTCAATGGCGCGGGGGAGCTTGGGGTCACGGCGAATGTAGCCCATGGTCTCGAGGCGACCGAGCTGGTGGGTGACCGAGGACAGGGACGCAAGACCCACCATGTCACCAATCTGGCGCATGGACGGCGGGTAACCCTTTTGTTCAATCTCGGTGCGGATCGCGTCAAGAATCTTCTGCTGGCGCGCGGTCAGCGCCGGACGGGGTGCTGTTGCCATTTCTTTTCCTTCGGTCTGTACTCCGGCCTTTGTATTCGGGTCGGGGCACGGATGGGTGCTTCACACGTTTTCCGATGGTGTCCTAAAAATTTTTTGGTTCTGCCGAAATGGGTCTTATCTCGTCAGGGGGTGGAGGAATTCTATCCGTGCCGGAGCGATACCGGAGCGATACGCAAGGCAACGAGTATGCGTCTCCGCCCTGTAAAACTCAGTCAGTAGCACCTGCATTCGATACAGAACCAAGCTGTAGCGGGTACAGAAACCTGCTGTGAGTAGGACTCATCAGGAGCGTGTGGAACGTCTCTTGACACCAGTGTAGAACACTACACCGAAAAACTCAAACAAATATTCTAGATTTTTTCTTCGAAACTCGAAGAAATTTTTAGTACATCTCTGCTAGACTTTAGAACAAGAGTTCGTATATACTCTTGAATCTCTCCTGAAATTCAGGATTTACGGGTGGATGTTCGAAAAATATTCGAAGATTCGACCCGGAGTCTTTCGGGGGAGGAGAGTGAATGAGTGTTCGAATGTATTCGAATCCTCTGCCTCTCTCTTCGCATGTTCTACCTCGGATGCTCTAGGGAGCATCTGGTGAAGAGAGAGCGCAGGGGATGGGGAGCCGGGACAACCCGGTGCAACCCGGCGCAGCCCGGTGCATCCGACGCTCTGACCTAACTAGAGAATAGCTACCCAATAGTTATCGCCTAACAATCACCACTCCATAGTTATCACTCAACTAGGACCTCCGAGCGGGTATCGCTCGGCATTGCTAGACCCGCGGGGTAACCCCGGGGCGAGCTGAGAGAAAGGAACCACAATGACTACTGCAGCACCTATTGCTTCTCGTGGCACTTCTGCACACCTTCCGGCAGGTTTGGTGGTACTTCACCCCGCCCGCACCGCGCCTGCCCGCACTGCGCAGGGGCGTTCTCGTGTGCCTGTGTCTTCGCCGTCTGTTCGCTCTTCTCGTGCGGCTCATGCACCCCGTCCTGCGCAGGTGGCTCAGCCCGCCCACGCTCCCGCCGTTTCTACCCCCGCCGTTTCTGCTCAGACATCTTCTGCGGCTCAGGCGCCTGGCGCGAAGAGTGCTCTTCTGGCTAAGGGCGGCGAGCTTCTGCGCGCGGTTCCCGCTTCTATTCGTCGTCTTGGCACTGTGCGCGGTTTCCTGAAGGGTCTGCCTCTGCTGACCTTGGCGGCGCTGATTGTGCTCGGTGCTATTAGCTTCTTTGGCCCGGCGGCTTCTGCTTCTGTGGAGAACGCTTCGGTGACTCGAACCGTCGTTGTGGTCAAGCACGGAGAGACCCTGTGGGATATTGCTCAGGCGGTGAATCCGCAGGGTGACACCCGTGATACTGTGGTTCGTATTATGGAGTTGAACTCGTTGACCAGCACCTCTGTTGATGCCGGTCAGCGTCTGGAAATTCCTCAGACTCAGCGCTAAGTACGGACCCGTATGTGGTTGGCTTCTGCGTGAGGCTGATGTCTTGACTCCGAGCCCTCTATCTCTCAAGCTAGAGCGCTTGAACCGAATTCTTGAGCCTATGAAATAGGAGCGCATCGATGCCTGTCCCCGCTGAATCCACACCCGTCAAAACTGAAACCATGCAGAGCGCTCGTCCTGTGGTTGCCGTTTTGGGTGAACCCGGAACTCGTGGCGCCCTGGTGAAGCTTCTTCAGGATGCGGGGGCGGAGGTCATCGTGACTGCTGTGCCTGATCAGCTGCGTGAGGCTGACGGTATGGTGGTTACCGGCGGTGCGAGCTCTCTTGAGGCATATGAAGATCTGAAAGCTAAGGACGCTGAGCGCGTGATTGGCCGCCGTGTTGCCGGCGGTCGTCCGGTGCTGGTTGCCGGTGCGGCACTGAGCTGCCTCTTTGACTCTATTACGGTGGAGCATCCGCAGATGGGGCAGGTTCAGGTGCAGGGCATGGGGGAGTGGCCCGGCGAGGGCGTGGAGCTTTCTACCCGCGAGGTAACTCCCGGTGTTGCTACTTTGCGCCCGTCCGCCGATAGTGCGCTGCTCAAGGATCTTGAGGGCGAGGCTCACTTCAAATCTGAGCACGGCGTTTTTGAGTGGGCTTTTGATCAGAGCATTGAATATATTGCCCCTCCGGCGGTGACTTGGACTGTCACCGAGCCCGCCTATATCGCGGCGGTTGAGAACGGTCCGCTGACGGCGGTGCAGTTCTGCCCGGTAGGTTCTGGCGAGCTGGGGGCGGAGTTTATGCGCCGCTGGGTTGCGTCCCTGGCGGTGACCGGTCGCCTGTCTTCTGAGTCTCTGTCTTCTGGCGACTCCGCTACTGCTGCGGGAGGTAACTAATGTCTGCACCCGTTCTTGAACTTCTGCCCGCTGTTGATATTTCTGAAGGCTACGCGGTGCGCCCGGTGGGCGGCACCCTGTCCGGTGGTGAACAGCGCCTCGACCCTGTTGAGGCGGCTCTGACCTGGGTGAAGGCTGGTGCTCGCTGGATTCACCTGGTTGACCTTGATTTGGCGTTTGGTCGCGGCACGAATACTGAGGTTCTGGCTGAGGTGGTTGCTGCCGTCCGTGCCGAGAATGCCCAGAGCTCTGCCCCGGTTCGTATTCAGGTCAGCGGCGGTGTGCGTAATGCTGAGAGTCTGGAGCGCGCCCTGAGCCTGAACCCGGATCGCGTGAACGTGACCAGTGCGGCTCTGGCGGATTCTTCCTGGCTTGAAAGCACTCTGGCTCGTTATGCCGATTCTGATCTTCTGGCTCTTGGGCTCGATGCCCGCTATAACCCTGAGCGGGGCTGGGTGACTGTGGCTCGCGGTACCGACTGGTCGGGCCCTGACCTGGCGGAGGCGCTGGCGTGGCTGGAGAGTGCGGGCGTGCGCCGCTATATCGTTACGGATGTGAGCAAGGACGGTTCCCTGGCTGGTCCCGGTGCGGAGCTGCTGGATGAGGTGCTGGCTCAGACTGCCTGCCGGGTGGTGGCGTCCGGTGGTGTGGCGTCGCTGGCTGATCTTGAGAAGCTGCATTCCATGGTGCCTTATGGTTTGGAGGGCGTGGTGCTGGGTAAGGCGCTGTATGTGGGTAACTTTAGTTTTGAGCAGGCTCTTGAGGCGGCTGGTTCCCGCTAAAGCTACCGTTCCTGATACATTGGGCGCCCGCTAAAGCTGCCGGTTCGCGTTAGTCCGCTTATCTAGCCCGCGTAGATTTCTTATCCGCACAGGCTCGCACAGGCTTTATATATGACGAAGCCCCATCTTCCTCAGTGTGAGGGAGACGGGGCTTCGCTGTGAATAGACCGGGTACGGTTTAGTAGACCGGGCCGGTGAGCTTTTCGCCGGGGCCCTTGCCGGGCTCGTCCGGGAAGGGGGATGCTTCGCGGAAGGCGAGCTGCAGGGTGCGCAGGCCGTCGCGCAGGGGTGCTGCGTGCTGGGAGCCGATTTCGGGTGCTGCGGCGGTGACGAGGCCTGCCAGCGCGGTGATGAGCTTGCGTGCTTCGTCGAGGTCCTTGAGGTCGTCGGCGTTTTCGTCTGCCGCCAGGCCGCACTTGACGGCTGCGGCGCTCATCATGTGGATGGCTGCGGAGCTGATGATTTCGATGGCGGGTACGTCGGCGATGTCGCGCAGCTGTTCGTTGACGGCTTCGACCTGCTCTTCGGTGAGTTCGGTGTGGCCGTGTACGGGGGTTTCTTCTTCCGCAGTGAAGCGGAAGTTCGTGTTTTCAGTGCTCATAGTCTTAGAATCTCATATTTCGTTTGTTTCGGTAAATGCGTCCTTAAGAGTGGGTGCTTCTGTGGACTTTCTGGGGGAGTCTCCGCAATTTTTATGGTGTTTTGCGTCTATTTCCTTGCTTCTGTCGGGTATTCTGCGGTATGGTTGTAGGCAGTTTGCAAGTGGAGCATGCCTCCCACCCGGTTGACCGCCGCAGGCGTTTGTTTGCGAGTTTTGAGGTGAACGGGTTCGTCCGCCGCTTTCGGCGTACGCTGGTTTGTGCCTCCGCTTGTGTAACTGCGGGGGCTTTTTTAGTGCCCGCAACGGATAGTATTCACGGGGAAACCCACAGAGCACAGGAGCTAGTCATTAGCGAACCACGCATTAACGATCGTATCCGCGTTCCCGAGGTCCGTCTTGTCGGTCCCGGTGGCGAGCAGGTAGGCGTTGTCCCTCTGAAGGACGCTCTGCGTCTGGCTGAGGACGCCGAACTCGACCTGGTCGAGGTTGCCCCGAACGCGAAGCCGCCCGTGTGCAAGCTCATGGATTACGGTAAGTACAAGTACGAAGCCGCAATCAAGGCTCGTGAATCCCGCAAGAAGCAGGCTAATGCCGTTCTGAAGGAGATCCGTTTCCGCCTGAAGATTGATACCCACGACTACGAAACCAAGGTTGGACACGCTCGTCGTTTCCTTTCCGGTGGTGACAAGGTCAAGGCAATGATTCAGTTCCGTGGTCGTGAGCAGCAGCGCCCCGAGATGGGTGTGCGTCTGCTGGAGCGTCTGGCGGCTGAGCTGGCTGAGGTGAGCACCGTTGAGTCTCGCCCCCGTCAGGATGGCCGCAACATGGTGATGGTTCTGGCTCCGCTTCGCGGTAAGGCAGAGGCTCGCCGTGAGCAGGGCGCCGGCGGTCGCAAGGGTCGCGAGCGTATTGACACGACCAAGGCGAAGCCCGTAACTAATTCTTTGGCAGACGCTATGCCTGCCGAGTTGAAGGCACAGGCTTCCGCCGAGTAGGGAACCGGGTCGTCACTTTAGGATGGGCACGCGCCTCCACCGTTGGGTGGGTGTTGCGGGTTCACCCGGTGCCGGTTCCGAGGCACCTCGTTAGGGGTGCCTCACCTTTGGTCCTTGGGGCTGATGCGTCTATCGCTCAACCCCACTAAGCTACCCCGCCGTTGTGGCGGGGGATGAATGTAAGGAGAACGGCAGCTATGCCGAAGCAGAAGACCCACTCTGGTGCTAAGAAGCGCTTCAAGCTCACCGGTAGCGGCAAGGTTAAGCGCCAGCAGGCGAACCGTCGCCACTACCTGGAGCACAAGTCCTCTCGTCTGACCCGTCGTCTGGCTTCTGACCAGATCGTTACCGGCGGCCAGGCAAAGGTTGTCAAGAAGATGCTGGGTAAGTAAGCAACGCTTACTCTCTGCACCTGGCGCACCGATAGTGGTGCGCACTGATTAAAGACTCGCTCCTGTTCAGCGTGATATGTGAGCTGTTCAGGACATAAGACGAAGGAGACACACGTGGCACGTGTGAAGCGCGCGGTTAACGCGCACAAGAAGCGCCGTACTATTCTCGATCGTGCATCCGGCTACCGCGGTCAGCGTTCTCGCCTGTACCGTAAGGCTAAGGAGCAGGTCACTCACTCGCTGGTTTACAGCTACGACCACCGTCGTAAGAAGAAGGGTGACTTCCGTCGCCTGTGGATTCAGCGTATTAACGCTGCTTCCCGCGCACAGGGCCTGACCTACAACCGCTTCATCCAGGGTCTGAAGGCTGCTGGTGTTGAGGTTGACCGCCGTATGCTGGCTGAGCTGGCTGTTAACGAGCCCGCTGCCTTCAACGCACTGGTTGAGATTGCTAAGAACAACCTGCCCGAGGACACCTCGGCTCCCAAGGCTTAATTAGCCTAGGTTGTGTTCTTACCTCGAAGATCTAGGTTCGGGGTAGGATGCTTAAGCGTCGTGAGCGGCCGTCTGCACTTTTGAGTGTGGGCGGCCGCTTTCTGCGTATCTGGGGGTTGTGCTTGTGGCTGTTCTGCGTTTTTTGGGTGTGCCTTTGCCTGTACCCTTTAAGGGTGAACTTTTTTGAACGTATTAGTACCCCCGTTGTGATGTCCAATCCGCAGGCAGATCGTGTGCGCGATATTGCGAAGCTGCGTACCCGCGCTACCCGCACGAAGAAGGGCCAGTTCCTGGTGGAAGGCCCGCAGGCTGTGCGTGAGGCGTTGAAGGCGCATCTGAAGAAGCCGATTCTGGATGCTGTTTACGTTACGGAGGCGGCTTTTGACCGTCATGAGGATATTGCCGAGCTGCTGGAGCAGGTGTACGGCACTCCCACCCCGGAGGAGGGTCGCCGCGTCTTTATGCGTGTGGTGACCGATGAGGTGCTGGAGGCGATGGCTGATTCGGTGAGCCCGCAGGGTATTATTGCGGTTTCCTTTATGGTGGATGCGTCGTTCTCGTTACTGTGGGGTGAGGGCGCGTTGAACCCGAAGTTGATTGCTGTGCTGTCTCGTGTGCAGGATCCGGGTAATGCGGGCACTATTCTTCGTGTGGCTGATGCGGCCGGTGCTGACTTGGTGATTACGACTAAGGGTTCGGTGGATTTGTATAACCCGAAGACGGTGCGTTCTACTGCGGGTTCGCTGTTCCATGTGCCGATTATTCAGGGCGTGCAGCTGGAGGATTTCGCGGAGGATGTGAAGTCTCAGGGTACTGCTGTGCTAGCTGCTGACGGCTATGGTGCGGTGAATCTGCAGGAGCTGAGTGAGTACACCGCGGCTCGTCGTGCCGGTGTGGAGGCGAGTGCCCCGTCCGGCGTGAAGGGTAATTTTGATCTTTCGAAGCCGACCATGTGGCTTTTCGGGAATGAAGCTCAGGGTCTGAACGCTGAAGAGAAGGCGGCCGCCACTATGCGCGTGGCTGTTCCTGTCTATGGTTCGGCTGAGTCTTTGAATGTGGGTACGGCTGCTGCTGTGTGCCTGTATGCTTCGGCGATGGCTCAGCGCGGCGTTTCTCGCTAGATTTTTCTAGGTTTTGGGCGGTTCGCGGCTGTGGCATAGCGGCGGGCCGCCTTAGCCTCATAGGTTTTAGAGTTTTAGTTTAGGGCTGAGAAAGGGAAAATATGTCTGCTCCTTCTGGTCATTCGGGTTCGGGCGCGATTATTGCTGCGCTGGGTGCGAACCTGGGTATTGCGGTGCTGAAGTTTTTGGCTTTTGCGCTGACTCGTTCTTCGTCGATGTTGGCGGAGGCTATTCACTCGGTGGCTGACTCGGGTAATCAGCTTCTGCTTCTTTTGGGCGGTCGCGCTTCGCAGAAGCAGGCTGATGAGGAGCACCCGTTTGGTTATGGCCGTAACCGCTATATTTACGCGTTTATTGTTTCGATTATTATCTTTGCCCTGGGTGGCTTGTTCGCTCTGTATGAGGGTTATGAGAAGCTGCATGACCCGCACGGTATTACTGAGTGGCAGTGGGTTCCGGTGGCTGTTCTGGTGGGTTCGATTCTGCTGGAGGGTAATTCGTTCCGCGTGGCGGTGAAGGAGTCGCGTGATCTGAAGGGCAAGCAGAGCTGGATGCGTTTCTTGCGTACTTCGAAGAACCCGGAGCTTCCGGTGCTTCTGCTGGAGGATGCGGGTGCGCTGCTGGGTCTGATTTTTGCGCTCTTTGGTGTGGGTCTGACTCTGTTGACCGGTAATGGTCTGTGGGATGCGTTCGGTACCCTGGCTATTGGTGTGCTGCTGGTCTTTATTGCTGTGTTCCTTGCGGTGGAGATGAAGTCCCTGATTTTGGGTGAGGCTGCTTCTCCGGAGGATTTGGCGAAGATTCGCGCGGCGATTGAGGATGGCGATAGCGAGCGCATTATCCACATTAAGACCGTGCACTTGGGTCCTGAGGAGATTCTGGTGGCGGCAAAGATTCGCATTCATGATGCTGACACTGGTCGTGCGGTGGCTGATGAGATTGACGCGGCTGAGGTTCGTATTCGCGAGGCTGTTCCTGCGGCACGCATCATTTATTTGGAGCCGGATATTTTCCGGGCTTAGTTCTAGGAGATTTTTGTTATGACCGTTGAGATGATCGTTTATCGTTTGCTAAAGATTTTCGTTGGCCTGATCATTCTTTTGGTGTACCTGCGTCTGACTCACCGTTCTCAGGCGGGGAACCAGACCCCGATTGATACCATCGGTAACTTTGTCATCGGTGGTGTGTTCGGTGGCGTGTTGTACAGCGAGCAGATTAGCCTGTTCTACTTTGTCATCTACATGGTGTTTACGCTGTGCATGATTCAGCTGCTGAACGTGGCGACCACGAAGATTCGTTTTCTGCATATGGCGGTGCGTGAGCAGCGCGTGCCGGTCATTACGGATGGTGATATCGATATTAAGAGCTTCCAGCAGGCAGATGTGGTTCTTGATCCGATGCGCCTGATTGCTGACCTTCGTGCGCAGGGTATTTACGACCTGGAAGACATTGA
This sequence comes from Rothia sp. 27098_8_29, assembly GCF_041432785.1. Taxonomy (NCBI): domain Bacteria; kingdom Bacillati; phylum Actinomycetota; class Actinomycetes; order Micrococcales; family Micrococcaceae; genus Rothia; species Rothia sp. 27098_8_29. The sequence goes on along the minus strand of NZ_JAPWAI010000004.1, from coordinate 14,376 downwards.
GTTCGCTCAGATTGAACCGAACGGTGCGCTGAGCGTGATCCGTAAGGGTGACGGTGTGCCGAACTTTGCTCTGATTGTGAAGGGTAGCTTGGTCACTCGCGATATCGCGGATGCGCACAAGACCGAGGATTGGGTGTACCTACAGTTGCGTGCCGCTGAGGTCGAGCTTGAGGATGTCTTCCTCATGGAGTTCAAGAACGGTAACCGCCTTCTGATTCTGCTGAATGACGGCACTAATATTCGCCGTGAGGTGGCAGAAGCCTCGAATATGAATGATAAGGAAGAAGAGTGGCAGGAAGGCGTGGAGGAAGCTCCTGAGCCGGAGGATACTGAGGATGCTAAGAAGGAAGTAGCGGAGCACGCTGCTGAGGATGCGCATCCGACGAAGGATTCTAAAGCGTAGAAGAAGGTAGAGAAAGATGAGTGAAGTGTCGCCCTCGTTTGAGGTTCAGGTGGTTGGCGCCGCTGTGGTCGATTCTTTGGCGGCTCCGACCCGTATGCTGGTGGCTCAGCGTTCTGAGCCGCAGACTGTTGCCGGCATGTGGGAGTTCCCGGGCGGTAAGGTCGAGCCGGGGGAGAGCTGCGAGCAGGCGCTGGTGCGTGAGCTGAAGGAGGAGCTGGGCGTGCAGGCCCGTCTGGGTGCTGAGGTGCCCGGCGCGTACCCGCAGGGCTGGCGTCTGAGCGAGCGTCTGGCGATGCGCGTGTTCTTTGCGGAGATTCTTTCGGGTACTCCGGATACTTTGGAAGATCACAGCGCGCTGCGGTGGATGCCGCTGCCGAAGTCTAAGGATGACGCGCAGGCTCGTGAGGATTTGCTGGGTTTGCCGTGGATTCCGGCGGATTTGCCGATTGTTGTGGCTCTTCTGCAGCAGCTGCAGGACACTGGCACTGGTGAGGCGTAGACCCAAGGTCTGACCTAATGCTCTGCGCTAGTTCGTTACGAGGCTAAGTCACCGTTATGTGACAAACTCGCAGCGGTAGTGTGATAAATTTTCTACATCTTTTTTGACGCTGTTTGAAGGCGGGATTCCCTGTGGGGAGTCCCGCCTTTATTCATATTTTGAGGGTGAATTATGCGCCAGGTGATTCTGACTTGTGTATTTGTTGGGGAGGGGATTTTGTCATATATGGGTTCGACACGGATACATACTTTGGAAACCAATCGGTAGGCGGGTAGTATTGAGGGAGAAATCACATACGTATTGGGAGACAATGATGACTGCTCAACCCCCGTTTGATCCGGGCGCCTACCGCTCCGACGCGGTTCCCTCGGACACTCAAGCTATTTATATTCAGGAAGGCGGCGCTGAGCCGCGCGGAATTCTGTTCCACTCGCCGACCAAGCACCCGAAGATTCTGCGTCTGCAGGAGATTATGATTGTCTCCGCGCTGCTCTGCTTGATCCACGGTGTTATTTCCTCGTTCGCGCCGGATAACCTGTCCCCGCTGAAGGGTCTGCCGGAGTTCGGTGTTGCAGGCGGTATCGGCCTGCTGGTTGTTTCTGCGGTTGTGTACATTTGGGTGTACTTCACGATTCAGAAGGGCAAGCGTCTGGGCCTGACTGTCGGTCTGATTTTTGCAATTCTGGGTGCGTTCGTGGCGATTCTGTCTCTGATTGGTAATGTCATTGACGCTCAGCGCTACGGCTTCGTGCCCCTGTACGCGGCATGGTTCATTGCGAACGTGCTGTGGATTCGTGCTTCTTTTGACCCGGCTGTGAAGCAGGCTCTGAAGTAGAAGTACCCTCTTCAACCCTGTTGTTGAAAAGATATACTCTAGAACGCCCGGATGGACTATCCGGGCGTTCTGCTGTTTACGCTTCCTTCTCTGGTCTAAAATGGATAGGATATGCGCCCGTCGCCTTCCCCCTGTTCCGCACCCTGTGCGGGCAGCCGGGGGAGAGCTGACGGTGCTACCTAAGGTGTATAACGAGCCAGCCGGTATAGTGCCGGTGGTATGCAGAGAAGAGTGACAATGACCGATTCCGTGCAGGAACACGAGGGTCTTAACGGCCCGGCTCAGGTTCTCGCCCGCATTGCGCAGGTTCTGGAGGAGAACCCCGAGAACGGTTTGGACGCTATCCGTGAGGCTTTTGAGGCTGAGCGTGAGCGTGCCAAGCAGGAGATTCGCGAGAAGGCTAAGGACTTTGACAGCCTCAAGGAGGTGCGCCTGAGCTTCTTCGGTGAGAAGGGCATCATGAGCATCGCTAACCGCCAGATGCGTGATCTTCAGAACCAGCACAAGGGCCCGGTGGGTAAGCTGATGGGTCAGGCTCGTGCAGCCCTGACTGAGGCTATTGAGGCTCGTACCGCTGAGCTGGAGGCTGAGCGTGAGGCTCGCATCCTGGCTGAGGAAGCTGTGGACGTTTCTGCTGCTTCGCCTCGCCGTTCTCTGGGCGGCCGCCACCCGATTGCTCTGATGCAGGAGCGCCTGACTGATATTTTCGTCGGTATGGGCTGGGAGGTTGCAGACGGCCCGGAGCTGGAGTCTGAGTGGTACAACTTTGACGCTCTGAACATTAAGCCGGATCACCCGGCACGCGAAATGCAGGACACTTTCTACGTTGAGCCGAAGAACGCTCACCTGCTGCTGCGCACTCACACGTCGCCGGTGCAGATGCGCTCGCTTCTTTCGCGTGATTTGCCGCTGTACATTGTGTGCCCGGGCCAGGTGTACCGCACCGATGAGCTGGACGCGACCCACACCCCGGTCTTCCACCAGATTGAGGGCCTTGCCGTGGATAAGGGCCTGACGATGGCTGATCTGAAGGGCACCCTGGAGTACATGGCACGCGCCATGTTCGGTGAGGACGCTAAGATTCGCCTGCGCCCGAACTTCTTCCCGTTCACTGAGCCTTCCGCTGAGCTGGATTTGTGGCACCCGAACGCTAAGGGCGGCCCGCAGTGGATTGAGTGGGGCGGCTGCGGCATGGTGAACCCGAATGTTCTGCGTGCTGCGGGTATTGATCCTGAGGAATACTCGGGCTTCGCCTTCGGTATGGGTATTGAACGTACCCTCATGTTCCGTAACAACGTCGCTGACATGCATGACATGGTTGAAGGCGACATCCGTTTCTCTGAGCAGTTCGGGATGGAGATCTAAATTATGCGTGTACCCCTGTCATGGCTGCGCGAGTTCGTGCCTGTAGCCGAGGATGCTTCGGCTGAAGATTTGATGGCGACCCTGGTGAAGGTTGGCCTGGAAGAAGAAGACGTTCACCGCCCCTCTGATGAGCTGTCCGGCCCGATTGTGGTTGGTCAGGTGCTCTCTATGGAGCCGGAGACCCATTCGAACGGCAAGACCGTGAACTGGTGCCAGGTGCGTGTGGTTCCGGAGGGCCAGGAGCAGACTCTGACCGGTAAGGGCATTGAGCCTTCCGGTGTTCAGGGCATTATTTGTGGTGCCCACAATTTCGTACCCGGCGACAAGGTTGTTGTGACCCTGCCCGGCGCTGTTCTGCCCGGTGGTTTCGCGATTACTGCCCGTAAGACTTACGGTCACAAGTCGGCTGGCATGATTGCTTCGACTCGTGAGCTAGGTATTGGCGATGATCACGGCGGCATCCTGGTGCTTTCGACCCTGGGCCTGGACCCGGAGCTTGGCACCGATGCGATGGAGCTGCTGGGTCTGTACGATCAGGCTGCCGAGGTGAACGTGACCCCGGACCGCGGTTACGCGTTCTCTCTGCGCGGTATTGCTCGCGAGTGGTGCCACGCTACCGGTTCTTCCTTCGAGGATTTTGTGCTGGCGTACGGCGAGCGCGCCCCGGAGGCTAACGACGCCGGTCACCCGGTTGTTCTGCGTGATGACGCCCCGATTCACGGTAACCCCGCATGCACTCGCTTCGTGATGCGTGAGGTGTCGGGCGTGAAGGCGGATGCTCCGGTTCCGACCTGGATGTCTTCGCGTCTGCGTCTGGCGGGTGTGCGCTCGCTGTCGCTGCCGGTGGATATTTCGAACTACGTGATGCTGGAGACCGGTCAGCCACTGCACTTCTACGATGCTGACAAGGTTCAGGGTGAGATTGTGGTGCGTCGCGCCGCTGCTGGCGAGAAGCTGGTGACCCTGGATGGTGTTGAGCGTACTCTGCACCCCGAGGATATTGTCATCGCTGATGATTCCGGCGTGATTGGTCTTGCCGGTGTGATGGGTGGCGCCTCGACTGAGGTGACTGACTCGACCACCCGCATTCTGGTGGAGTCTGCTCGTTTTGATGAGGTGTCGGTGGCTCGTACTGCTCGCCGCCACAAGCTGATTTCTGAGTCCTCGAAGCGTTTTGAGCGTGGCGTGGATCCGCAGATTCAGGCTGCGGCTGCTCAGCGTGCGGTTGAGCTGCTGGTTGAGCTGGCTGGTGCTCAGGTTGAGCCGGGTGTTACTGATGTGTCGCTCGGCTATGAGCCGGTCGTGATTGATCTGCCTGCTGACTACACTGCTGGTCGTATTGGCGTGGATTACTCGCCGGAGCAGATTGAGTCTTGCCTGCGTGAGATTGGTTGCTCGGTGGAGCGTACCGAGTCTGGTTACGCGGTGACTGTCCCGTCGTGGCGTACTGACCTGCGTGCGAAGGAGGATCTGACTGAGGAAATCGCACGTATTGACGGTTACGAGAACATCCCCTCGACTCTGCCGGTGGCTCCTGCGGGTCGCGGTTACACTCCGGAGCAGGCGGGTAAGCGTCGTGCGCTGAATGCGTTGGCGGCTTCGGGTCTGACTGAGGTGTTCGCGTACCCCTTCGTGTCGGCTGATGCGAACAACCTGTGGTCGGCTCCGTGGGTGAGCACCCCTGAGAACCCGGTGACTGAGGTTCCTTCGGTTCGCCTGGAGAACCCGATTTCTTCGGCTGAGGGCTGGATGCGTCGTTCGCTGTTGCCGGGCCTGGTTGAGGTTCTGAAGCGTAACCTGTCTCGCGGTTTCAAGAACCTGGCTATTTTTGAGGCGGGTCACGTGTTCATTCCGGGTGAGCAGCTGGGTTCGGAGTCTATTCCGCCGCTGGGTGCTCGTCCTTCGGATGAGGTTCTGGCTGATTTGAATGCCGGTATTCCGCAGCAGCCCACTTTCGTTGCTGGTCTGTTTGCAGGTACTGAGCACGAGGCGATGCCGGGTGCCGCTCCGCGCGCTTTCGATTGGCGTGACGCTCTGGACGCTGTGCGTCTGGTTGCTGACGCTGTTTCGGCTGAGATTCAGGTGCGTAACGGTGTGCATACTGCGTTCCACCCGGGCCGTGTGGCTGAGGTTCTGAATGCAACCGGTGAGCGTGTTGGTTTTGCTGGTGAGCTGCACCCGAAGCTTCTGCAGGAGCTGAACCTGCCTGAGCGTACCTGCGCGTTTGAGCTGGATTTCTCGGCGCTGTTTGCTGGTCGTGTTGATGCGCGTCAGGCTACTCCGGTGCTGACTTTCCCGGCTGCTACTCAGGATGTGGCGCTTCTGGTGGACCGCGATCTGCCTGCTTCTGAGGTGGAGCGTGTTCTGCGTGAGGGCGCTGGCGAGCTGCTGGAGGACATCCGCGTCTTTGATGATTACCGCGGTGTCGGTATTGATGAGTCGAAGAAGTCTTTGGCGTTTGCTCTGCGTTTCCGCGCACCGGATCGTACGCTGACTGCTGATGAGGCGTCGGCTGCTCGTGAGGCTGCTGTGGCTGCGACTGTTGAGCAGCTGGGTGCGGAACCGCGTGTCTAACCGGGTCTAACCCTATGGCGTAACGCCTAGTGCTGACGGGGTGGGAGTTGTTGGCTCCCACCCCGTAGCTTTTGGCGTTGCGTGGTGGGTATACCTGTTTAGCGTGTTCATGAAGCGCTGATAAGCGCTTTCCTTGGTGAACTCATGTGGTTATGGGTACCCTAGAAGATAGATGAAGTGAGGGAGAGAGTAATGGCTAATCGAGAGAACTCGCGCGAACAGGACGAGCTGTCGCAGTCTACTGAGGTCGAAGAAACCTACTTTGAGGATTCTGAGTACGGTGATTCTCAGTACGAGGATTCTGAGTATGAGGAGTACGACGAGTACGAGGATTACGACGATGAGGAAGAGAACTCCTCCCTTTTCGCGATGAGTGAGGAAGAGCTGGATGACCGCCCGGGCGTAAACTGGCTGTCGGTTCTTTCTGCGGCGGTTGCGGTTATTCTTTCCATTGTTTTGGCTATTGCGGGTGTCCGTGCTTTTGCGTCGGTGAATAATAACGCCGAGTATGCCGGTAGGAGCTGGGTCATTCAGGGTACCTACCAGGATTTGACTCCTGACCTGATTACGAAGGGTAATGTTGCTCGTTATAAGGGCAACTTGCCGGCTGATGACGCGCTGAATGGTAAGACGTATGTGTCGAACCTGAAGGATAAGTATCAGGTGACTTCGGGTGCTCCGATTGAGTTCCGTGGTTCGCAGACTGGTGATGTTCCCTCGGAGTTCCCGCGTGAGGTGGATGGCCTGTTGGTGGAGAAGGGCGGCACTCTTGAGGTCGTCTACACTGCTGAGAAGGGCACGTTGAAGCCTGTGACTGAGGACAGCGTGAATGCTGAGCGTTTTGCCGGTATCGCAAGTATTGTTGGTGCGGTGCTGGTGCTTCTGCTGGGTCTGGGTTTTGCTGTGTGGCTGAACCGCCGTTCGCGCGATGTCGAGTATGAGGACCTGGATGGTCTGGTGGAGGATGAGCGCTAGGCGTTTTTCGAATCTTGAGGATTGACCGGTTGACGTTTTGTTGAGGAGCCTGTTTCCGGCGCACGTTGTGTTGCTGGAGGCGGGCTCCTTTTTCGCGCTCGCCTACCGGAAGGTCTCTTGACCGGCGCAACGCGCCAGCCCACAATGTTCTTGCACGCTATGCATTCATTGCGAGGTTATGCGCCCGAATGTGTAGATACACGCTACATTCGCGGCGTTTTGTGTGACAGCTGGTGAGATAAACCCTGAAAATTCCCCCATATCTTGGAATAATCCATATTTGATGCGCATATTTATGTGCATATGTATTATCTTGGGTAGTAAAGAATGTTGCGCTGCACCACCGTTGGGCAGCTCCGTTCTGAATTCGTGATTGGCACCGTAGGAAGAAGAGATATTATGCCTTTCCCCTCGACCAAGATCGCGCGTCAGGCACGCATCGTTGAATTGTTGCAGACCCGACGTGTCCGCTCCCAGGCTGAACTGGCGCAGTACCTGACCGATGATGGTATGAAGGTTACTCAGGCGACCCTTTCCCGTGATCTTGTTGAAATTGGCGCTGAGCGCATCCGTGATGAAGGTGCCGGCTTGATTTATGCTGTGCCGAATTACCCTGCTCGTCGCGGCGGCGGTACTGCACCTGATGCCCGTATGATTTCCCTGTTCAAGGAGCTGCTGATTACCGCTGAGGGGTCGGCGAATATTACGGTTCTGCGTACTCCTCCGGGTGCTGCGCAGTTCTTGGCTTCGTCTATTGATCAGGGCGGTCTTGAAGCGATTATGGGCACTATTGCCGGTGACGATACGGTAATAGTGATTACTCGTGACCCCAATGGTGGGGCTGCGCTTGCCGAGAGCTTCTTGGATTGGTCTGCTGCTCAGTAGTAGTTGGGGCGTATCTTGCGCTGTTCTTCTGATGTTTCGGGGGAGCGGTTGAAGGTACGCCCTTCTGCTGTCTTCGGGCTCTTTTGTTGGCTTCTAGCTCGGCTTCTCTTTTTCTAGATATACCGATTTTTCTGTGGTGAGAGTTTTCTATCATGTCTGAAATGCACGATTCAGCGAACAATATTGCCTACCTTTTGACGGAGGCTGCTTCTGGTTCCGGTTCTGCTTCCGATTCTGGGGCTAAGGCGGCTTTGGCGATTCCGGCTTCTGACTCTGCTGATATGCAGGTGGTGAGCTACGCGCAGTTGGCATCTGCGGCTGCGCAGGTTCAGCGTCATGTGGCGGCGCTCGGTGTTGAGCGTGGTGACCGTGTGGCGTTGTCTATGCCGAATGTGGCGTTGATGCCGGCGTTGTATTACGGCATTGTGGCTGCGGGTGCGATTTGTGTTCCGTTGAATCCGCTGTTGTCGGGTGCTGAGCTGGAGTATCATCTGCGCGATAGCGGGGCGAAGGTGCTTTTTGCTTTTGCGGGTACTCGCCTGGCGTCGGAGGCAACCTCGACGGTGCCGGTGAAGAACGGTTCGGTTCGTTGCGAGATTTTCACCGGGGGAGAGGGCTCACCGGTGGCTCCTTTTGATGCGCCTGCCGATAGCGCGCTGTCGGATGCTGTTCCGTCGGCTACTGTTCTGGAGCCTGTCCCGGTGGCGGCGAGTGATCCGGCGATTATTCTCTACACTTCGGGTACGACGGGCAAACCTAAGGGCGCGACGCTGACTCACGCGAATATCCTCTCGAATGCTCGTAGCTGCGTGAGCGTTTTTGGTTTCACCGCTGAGGATGTCATTTTTGGTGGTCTTCCGCTGTTCCATGCGTTTGGTCAGACGGTGTCGATGAACGCGGCGTTTGCGGCGTCGGCTACGGTGGCTTTGCTGCCGCGTTTTACCCCTGATGACGCGCTGAATCTGATGGAGCGTGCCGGGGTGTCGGTGCTGGCTGCGGTCCCGAGCATGTATGTGTCGTTGGCGGCGGCGCTGGAGGCTGAGCCTGAGCGTGCGCGCTCGCTGCGTGGTCGCATCCGCTTCGGTATTTCGGGTGGTTCGCCGCTACCTGCGCCGGTGCATTCTGCGTTGAAAACGCTGATTGAGTGCCCGGTGTATGAGGGCTACGGTTTGAGTGAGACTTCGCCGGTGGTTTCGTTTAACCAGGCGGAGTTTGGCATGGTGCTCGGTTCGGTGGGTCGTGTTCTGCCGGGCGTGCAGGTACAGGTCCGTTGTCCGCAGGGTTCCGAGTGTGCGCCGGGTGTGAGCGGTCAGCTGTGGGTACGCGGCGAGAATGTGATGGCTGGCTACTGGAATAATCCTGCGGCTACTGCTGAGGTTTTTGATGGCGAGTGGTTTGCGACCGGCGATGTTGCGCGCGTGGATGAGCAGGGCAATATTTTTATTGTGGACCGTATTAAGGACATGGTTCTGCGTAACGGCTATTCGGTGTATCCGCGTGAGATTGAGGATGTTCTCTATACCCATGAGCAGGTGCAGTCGGTAGCTGTGTTGGGCGTGCCGGATGAGCGTGTGGGTGAGGAGATTGTTGCCGTGGTGATGCCGCGTCCGGGTGCTGATGAGGGCGTGCTGCAGGCGGAGTTGAATGCGTTGGCGCGTACTCGTTTGGCGGCGTATAAGTATCCTCGCCGCTACGTGATGGTGGAGAGCATGCCGCTGGGGCCGACCGGCAAGATTCTTAAGCGTGACTTGCGGGTTGTGATTCAGCGGGGCTAATCCCGGCAGATGGTTCTTGTCGCTCATCTGAGGACAACCGCGGGTGAAGGGGGGTAGAATTTTGTAGGCGGCTTCTACCGCGTTATTGTTCCCGGGCGTTTTTCCGGGGCTATCCCCTTCACGAAAGAGAGAGCATGAGCGTTCCCGCTTCTGAGGCTTCGCGAACCCCTATTGAGCAGTTGATTCCGGCTGCTTGCGCTACGATTCCGAATTACCCGCATGAGGGTATCCTCTTTTACGATGTGACCACTCTCTTCGCTAATGCTGAGGTGTTCAAGGCGTGCATTGATGAGCTGGCTACTCGTTTTGAGGGGCAGTTTGATGTGGTGGCTGGTGTTGAGGCTCGCGGTTTCTTGCTGGCTTCTGCGCTCGCGTACGCTACCGGCACCGGCATTATGACGGTTCGTAAGGCGGGTAAGCTTCCGCGTGAGACGTACCGTGAGGAGTACGCGCTGGAGTACGGTAGCGCGGCGATTGAGATTCACTGTAATGATTTCGCGCCGGGCACTCGTGTTCTTCTGCTGGATGATCTGCTGGCGACTGGCGGTACCTTGGTGGCTGCCGCGAAGCTGGTGGAGCGCGCGAACCTGAAGGTTGCCGGCGTTGGCGCTCTTCTGGAGCTGGATGGTCTGGGCGGTCGTGAGGCGCTGGACGGTTACCGTCTTGAGACGCTGAGCCTGGTGCCTGAGTACCCGCTACCGTCGAAGTAGTTTTATAGAGTTTGAGGCTTGCCGCCGGTTGGGCGTGTGTAGCCGATATTGATGAGGGGTGCCCCGCCGGTTGAGCCGGTGGGGCACTTTTCTGTGGGGGTAATATTTCTGCCCTTCGGAGCCTGTCCTGTAAAATAGTGACCCGTATTTTTGGGTGCCTATCGCATCCTGTCTTTGAGACACCATAGGTTTAAGGAGCTTACGTGTCATCTGAATCTTTACCCCAGCAGTCTGCTGATTCTTCGGCGGCTGAGAAGCTGTTTGCTGAGCAGATGGCTGCGGAGCGTGAGTATGTTGCTCGCGTGTATGCTCGCCTGGATGAGCTCCGTGATGAGACGGCTGAGAAGCTGGCTGCTGTGCGTAAGAATCAGGCGGTGGGCGGTCATCAGAACCGTTCGGAGCGTGACTCTTTTGCTACTCACTATGAGGATCGTTTGGCGCAGCTGAATGCTGTGGATTCTCGTCTGACGTTTGGCCGACTGGATATGGACCGTGAGGGCGCTGATGCGGTGCGTTATATCGGTCGTATTGGTATTACGGATAGCAATCAGCAGCGTCTGCTGATGGACTGGCGTGCCCCGGAGGCGGGTACCTTCTATCAGGCGACTGCTTTCCACCCGATGGGTGTGCGCCGCCGCCGTCACCTGATGCTTGAGGGCCGCACTGTCGTAAATATTGAGGATGAGGTCTTCGATTCGGAGATGCTGCAGGATGAGGACACCCTCCACGGTGAGGGTGCTCTGTTGGCGGCGTTGAATAAGAAGCGTACCGGCCGCATGGGCGATATTGTGGCGACGATTCAGGCTGAGCAGGATGCGATTATCCGCTCGGAGCTGCCGGGTATGCGTGTTGTGCAGGGTGGCCCGGGTACCGGTAAGACTGCTGTGGCGCTGCATCGTGCGGCGTACCTGCTGTACACGAACCGTGAGCGCCTGTCGAAGGCTGGCGTGCTGGTGGTTGGTCCGTCGAATTCGTTCATGTGGTATATCGAGCGTGTGCTTCCTTCGCTGGGTGAGACCGGCGTGGTGATGGCTTCGTTGGCGACCCTGTACCCGGGTCTGCGTGCTGTGCCTGAGAAGGACCGCGCGGTTGCCGCGTTGAAGGGCGATTTGCGCATGGTGAAGGTTATTAAGCGTGCGGTGGCGGATCGTCAGAAGGTGCCGGCTCAGGTTCAGCGTCTGAATGTTGAGGGTACTGATGTTGAGCTGACTCCGGAGGTGGTTCGTTCGGCTCGTTCTCGTGCTCGTTCGACGGGCAAGCCGCATAATGAGGCTCGTGAGACGTTCGTGAAGATTCTGTTGAAGGAGCTGACCGCGAAGCTGGATGATCAGCTGAACCGTGCGGCGGGTCGTGTGGTGGAGCGTCCGTATCTGCAGGATGATGTGCGTGCTTCGATGGATGTGCGCCGTGCCTTGAACCTGGCGTGGATGCCGCTGTCGCCGGAGACTCTGTTGCGCTCGCTGTTTTCGAAGCCGCACTATCTGGAGTCTGCGACTCGTGAGTTGTCGAAGGCTGAGCGTGAGCTGTTGGCTCGCCCGGCGGATGCCCCCTTCACTGAGGCTGATGTTCCTCTGTTGGATGAGGCTGCTGAGCTTTTGGGTGATTTTTCGAAGGTGACCGGTGCGGCTGCTGCGGCTCGTGCTGCGGCGGAGCATCGCGCGAACCTTGAGAATGCGGCGAAGGCTTTGGAGAATGTTCACCAGTCGCTGGAGGATATTGGTGCTGATGGCGTGATTACTCCTGAGCAGATTGCGATGATGAATGAGGTTCGTGGCGAGCGTATGACTGCTGCGGCTGCGGCGTCGGCTGATCGTACGTGGGCGTATGGCCATATTGTGGTGGATGAGGCTCAGGAGCTTTCACCTATGCAGTGGCGCTTGCTGATGCGTCGTTGCCCGATGAAGTCGTTCACGATTGTGGGCGATATTGCTCAGGCGTCTTCTGCTGCGGCTGCTTCCTCGTGGTCGCAGGCGTTGGAGCCGTTTGTGGGTGAGCGTTTCACTCTGGAGGAGCTGACGATTAATTACCGTACTCCGGCTCAGATTGCTGAGGCGGCTGTGTCGGTTGCTCAGGCTGCTGGTTATGAGGTGTCTGCGCCTCGTGCGGTGCGTGAGGGCCAGTGGCCTCCGCTGGTTCATGAGGTTGCCTCCGAGTCTGTTGTGGAGCAGACCGTGGCTGTGGTCAGCGAGGAGGTCGCTCATTCGGGTGGTGCTCTGATTGGTGTGGTGTGCCCGCCGAGCCTGTATGTTCAGACGGCTCAGGCTGTGGCTCGTGCTCATGCCGATCGTACGGGTACCGCGCAGACTGCGTTGGAGAATCAGGTGCTGGTTCTGACTCCGTGGGAGGCGAAGGGCCTGGAGTTTGATGTTGTGGTGATTGTTGAGCCGCAGCAGCTGATTGATGATGCTGATGGTGCTGTGGGTGATTTGTACGTGTCGATGACTCGTCCGACTCAGCGCCTGCACATGGTGGGTTCGCGGATGCCCGCGGGTCTGTAGCTCTGTAGTACCTTTCTTGTTATTTCTTTGAGCCGGTGCCGTACCGGTTTGGGCGCTCGCTTGGGTTTTTCTGAGCGTTTGGGCTGGTGCGGTGCTAGGCTTGTTACATATTTTGTTCGAGCGCCTTCGGGCGTTGTTACCTTGTGAATGGGAGAAGCATGTCTGCCGAGATCCTCAACGCGCAGCATAATGACGATACCTTCGAGAATATTTGGCAGGAGCTGAAGTGGCGCGGTCTGGTGCACGTGAGCACTGATGAGGCTGCTCTGGAGAAGGCGCTGAGCGAGGAGAGCCTGACTTTCTATACGGGTTATGATCCGACTGCGGCTTCTTTGCACCTGGGTCACTTGGTGCAGCTGCTGGTGATGCGTCGTCTGCAGCTGGCTGGTCACAAGCCGCTGGGTCTGGTGGGTGGTTTCACCGGTTTGATTGGTGATCCGCGTCAGACGTCTGAGCGTGTGCTGAACTCTCCTGAGGTTGTTGCTGAGTGGGTTAAGTCTCTGCGTGCTCAGATCGAGCGTTTCCTCTCTTTCGAGGGTGAGAATGCTGCTCGTATGGTGAATAACCTGGACTGGAGCGGTCAGATGTCTGCTCTGCAGCTGCTGCGCGATGTTGGTAAGCATTTCCGCGTGGGCACCATGGTGAAGAAGGAGATTGTTGCGAAGCGCCTGAACTCTGATGAGGGTATTTCGTACACCGAGTTCTCGTACCAGATTCTGCAGGGCCTGGACTTCCTGGAGCTGAACCGTCGTTTCGGTTGTACTCTGCAGACCGGTGGTTCTGATCAGTGGGGTAACCTGACGAGCGGTACTGAGCTGATTCGTAAGGTGGAGGGTAAGAGCGTTCACGCTATTGGTACTCCGCTGATTACTAACTCTGATGGCACTAAGTTCGGTAAGAGCGAGGGTAACGCTATTTGGCTGAACCCGCAGATGTGCTCGCCGTACGCTTTCTACCAGTTCTGGCTGAACACTGCGGATGCGGATGTGCTGGATCGCCTGAAGGTGTTCACTTTCTTGACTCGTGCTGAGATTGCTGAGTTTGCGGAGAAGGTTGAGAAGGAGCCGTTTAAGCGTGAGGCTCAGAAGACTCTGGCGTACCTGGTGACTTCGCTGGTTCACGGTACTGAGGCTACTGATCAGGCTGTGGCTGCTTCGGAGGCTTTGTTTGGTAAGGGCGATTTCGCTGCTCTGGATGAGGCTACCTTGGAGTCTGTGGTTGCTGAGCTTCCTTCGGCTAAGCTGTCCGAGGATCGTCTGGACATGATTTCTGTTCTGACTGAGCTGGGCTTTGCGAAGTCTAACTCTGAGGCTCGTCGCATTCTGAAGGAGGGCGGCGCTTCGGTGAACGGCGTGAAGGTTCAGGGCGAGGACGCAGCGATTTCTAAGGATGATCTGCTGCACGGTCGTTTTGCGATGGTTCGCCGTGGCAAGAAGAACCAGGGCGCTGTAGAGCTTGTCTAGTCTTTTCTGACTTTCTCTATACATATAGAGGGGGAGGGGTTCTTCTCTGCTGAGTGTTTAGTACTGAGTGTTCGGTACTGAATGTTCGGTGGGGGATGCCCCTCCTTTTCTGTTCCCTATATACATTCCCTATATACAGAGCCCCTCCGTCAGGAGGGGCTCTTCTTGTATCGCTCTGCTGCCCTCTGGCTCTGGGTTCTCTTGGTTTGTCTTTGTTGACGAGGGCTTTGGGTGTCTTTCAACCCTGTTTTGGGGCTCCCGAGAGGGGAATTCGCAGATTTTTGAGGTTTCTAAAAGTTTTTTGAAGATTTTTTGCCACCCTTAAAACACTCTGACTAGGCACTTTAGTGCCTGGAAGGGTGTTTGGGACCCTTTCAAGGCCCCACTTGTGGTC
>NZ_JAPWAI010000003.1:0-181798 GCF_041432785.1 Rothia sp. 27098_8_29 | reverse complement strand
GGCACCATCGTGAAGGTAGCGGCTTCTGACGGCGATACCGTCGCTGAGGGCGACCTGATTCTGGTGCTGGAGGCTATGAAGATGGAGCAGCCCATTACCGCACACAAGGCGGGTAAGGTTTCGGGTCTGTCGGCTAAGCCGGGCGATACCGTCACCTCCGGCGCGGTGCTGGCGACCATCAAGTAACGCTCTATCTCGCTACTGCGGTCTCGATACCGCGAGCGCCATAGGCTATACGAATCCCCCGGAAGGGTATGAGGTAATGTCTCGTATCTTTCCGGGGGATTTTCTATGTCTGCTCTTGCCTGTTTAGGTGGGATTTACGCCGCTAACCCTTGTGTTCGCGTCCAGATAGTGGCTGTATTTGTTTGGGTTTTTCTGAACAGAGTTATAATGTTGCACTTTAGAGGAGCCTTTCAGAATCCGACGCCTGCCGCACCCCACCCGGTGCGGTCACGGCACCCAGTACGCGCCTACGGCACACCCGCCTCCCGCGCTGACCGACAACGGAACACCTACCTCAGGCTCCATGTGTACACACAAATTCACCATCTCGGGAGTTTTCCTCATGAGCGCTTCTGCATCCGACACGAAAGCGTCTGCTGCACCGGTGAAGAATACGACTCCTCGCAGTCGAGTTATTCTCGCCTCGCTCGTTGGTACCACCATCGAGTTCTACGATTTCTACATTTACGCCACGGCAGCAGTGGCTGTGTTCCCCGTACTGTTCTTCCCCTCGAAGGACGCAACCACCGAGCTTCTGGCTTCCTTCGCTACCTTCGGCGTCGCATTCATCGCGCGCCCCCTCGGTTCCGTGATCTTCGGCCACTTCGGCGACAAGATCGGTCGTAAGGCTACCCTCGTCGGTGCACTGCTCACCATGGGTCTGGCAACCTTCATCATCGGCCTGCTGCCCACCTATCACCAGATTGGTCTGTGGGCACCGACCATGCTGACCATTATGCGTTTCTGCCAGGGCTTGGGCCTGGGCGGCGAATGGTCCGGTGCGGCGCTGCTCGCGAGCGAATACGCTGAGGATGGCAAGCGCGCCCGCGCCGCGATGTGGCCTCAGCTGGGTGCACCCATCGGCTTCGTGCTTGCGAACGGCTTCATGCTGTTGCTGACCAGCTGGATTACCTTCAACTCCGCAACCGACGCGAAGAACCTCGAGCACCCCTTCCTCATTTGGGGTTGGCGTATTCCGTTCCTGCTGTCCATCGTGATGGTCGCCGTTGGTCTGTACGTGCGTTTCAAGCTGGAGGAGACCCCCGTCTTCGCCAAGGCTGCCGCTAACAATGAGAAGGTGAAGACCCCGCTCGTTGAGGCGTTCAAGGTCGCTTGGTGGCCCATGATTCAGGGCACCTTCATCATGGTGGCATGCTACGTGCTGTTCTACCTGATGACCGCTTGGGTCCTCTCCTACGGTATCGGCAAGGCGGATAAGGGCGGCCTAGCGATCCCCTACCGCGAGTTCCTGATCATTCAGCTGATCTCCATTATTGGCTTCGCGATCTTCATTCCGATCTCGGGTTGGCTGGCTGACAAGTACGGCCGCCGCACCCAGCAGCTGTGGACCACCATCGCGATGGCTGTCTTCGGTCTGTCCTTCGGTCTGTTCATCTCCCCCTCCGTTGTTGGTACCGGCGCGAACGCA
Organism: Rothia sp. 27098_8_29; assembly: GCF_041432785.1. Taxonomy (NCBI): domain Bacteria; kingdom Bacillati; phylum Actinomycetota; class Actinomycetes; order Micrococcales; family Micrococcaceae; genus Rothia; species Rothia sp. 27098_8_29. The sequence continues at coordinate 180,144 of NZ_JAPWAI010000003.1, read as the reverse complement.
AACGCCGCTGTGGTTACCCTCTTCATCTTTATCGGTATGTGCCTGATGGGTCTGTCCTTCGGTTCCATGTCCGCATACCTGCCGGAGCTGTACCCCACTAACGTGCGTTACACCGCCAGCGGTATCGCCTACAACGTGGCGTCCATCCTCGGTGCGGCACTGACCCCGTTCGTGGCTGTTTGGCTGAACACTTCCTACGGTGTGGCTGCAGTGGGCGGCTACCTGGCATTCGCCTCGATCCTGAGTGTTGTCTTCATCCTGCTCACTCACGAAACCCGTGACGTGGACATGAACGCCGTCAGCACCACGAAGTAAAACTTCGCAGGGGCTAAAGCGTCTCTACAGCAAAGCGGTGGGGGTCGCCTCCTGAATTCCTTAGATTCAGGAGGCGACCCCCACCGCTTTTGTGCGCTTCAGAGATACCGGCTCTCTACAAGCCCAGGGTATCTATGTGCGGGCTACAGGCCGCGAGTGTGCAGCTTACGTGCCGCCTCAGCAATAGAGCCAGAGAGCGAGGGGTAGACCGTGAAAGTATCCGCCAGATCATCCACCGCAAGCTTCTTCTCCACCGCCAGGGCAATGGGGTAAATCAGCTCAGAAGCACGCTGACCAACCACCACGCCACCAATGACGGTGCCGGAGTGGCGGCGAGCAAAAATCTTCACGAAGCCATCGCGCATCGCCATCATCTTCGCGCGCGGGTTCGTGCCCAGCTGCAGGGTCACCGCGTCACCGCGGTAGGCGCCTTCGGCAAGATCCTTCTCACTCACGCCTACAGTCGCAATCTCCGGGGAGGTGAAGATGTTCGCGGCAACCTTATCGGTACGCAACGGGCGCACCGCATCACCGAGGATATGTGCCATAGCGATACGGCCCTGCATCGCAGCCACGGAAGCCAGCGGGTACACGCCCGTGCAGTCGCCGGCAGCGTAAATGCTGTTCACGCTCGTACGGGACACACCATCCACCTTAATATGGCCGCTCGGGGTCTGCTCAACACCGACGTCTTCCAGGCCCAAATCTTCAGTGTTCGGAATCGAACCAATAGCGACCAGGCAGTGAGTGCCAGAAACCTTACGACCATCCGACAGAGTCACAATAACGCCGGAGCCGTCCTCAGTACGCTCAACAGCAGCCGCACGGGAACGCGGCATCACTCGCACGCCGCGACGTTCAAAGACGTCCTCCAGCACGCGGGCTGCATCCTCGTCCTCACCCGGAAGCACACGGTCACGCGAAGACACCAGGGTCACCTTAGAACCCAGACCGTTATACGCCGAAGCGAACTCCGCACCGGTCACACCCGAACCAATCACAATCAGCTCCTCGGGAACCTCGGAGAGGTTGTACAGCTGAGTCCAGGTCAGGATGCGTTCGCCGTCAGGCATACCGGTCGCCATTTCACGCGGATGCGTACCCACCGACAACAGCACAAAGTCCGCGTGCAGGGGGTAGACCAGACCCGCCTCATCAGTCACCTGCACGGTGTGGCGGTCAAGGAGCTTACCGGTACCGTGAATAATCTTCACTCCTGCAGAGGCCAGGGCACGCTTAATGTCGGCAGACTGCTGCTGGGCCAGGTCGCGGACTCGGCGGTTCACGCGGTCCATATCAACACGAAGCTGCGGCGCCTTACCCTTCGTGTTTTCAATGCCCAGGCTACCCGCCTCGGAGAAGCGGGTCATCATATCCGCCGTAGCGATCAGGGTTTTAGAGGGCACAACGTCGGTCAGAACGGCGGAGCCACCAATGGCGTTGCGTTCGATCAGGGTCACGTCCGCGTTGGATGCGGCAGCCACCATCGCTGCCTCATAGCCGCCGGGGCCGCCACCAATAATTACAATTCGCTGAGATGCATAGTTCACCGTTGAAGTCATGCCTTAATTGTGAGCTATGCCGCCCCTACGGGGCAAACGCACTCGCCGTGCAGATGTGCCATATTGTGGCAATCTGCACGGCGAGCATCTTCATGGTTCGGCAGCCCGATATGACTGGGCGGCGCCTACCCCTGTAGGTCTCTACTCCTCGAGAGCCTGCGGCTTCTCGGCATAAATCGAGTTGATGAACTTCTCAGCCCACTGCAGCATCGCGCCGTCCACCAGGTCCTTACCGCCCACCGGCATGGTCTTCGGGCGCGGAACCAGCGTCAGCCAGGTGTCCATACCCTTCGGCTGGGCGTGCGTGGAGCCAGGGTACACGCGCTTCAGACGCATCTGGCGGGACTCCGGCAGCGGCGTAGCGGTCACCACGCGAACCTTCGGCCCCAACACCACCAGCTCGTGAATACCGGCGGCACGGGCGTGCATGCGCACCGTCGCCACGGCAAGCAGGTTCTCTACCGCCTCCGGCAGCTCGCCGTAACGGTCGACAAGCTCCTCGCGAGCCTCCGCAATCTTCTCTTCGGTATCGGCGGCAGCAATCTGACGGTATGCCTGCAAGCGCAGACGCTCAGAATCAATGTAGGTGTGCGGAATATGCGCGTTGACGGGCAGGTCAATCTTCGTCTCGACCTCGCGCTCTTCCTTCTCGCCGCGGTAGTTTGCGACCGCCTCGCCGACCAGGCGCAGGTACAGGTCAAAACCGACCCCGGCAATATGACCGGACTGTTCGCCGCCGAGCAGGTTGCCGGCACCGCGAATCTCCAGGTCCTTCATCGCAAGCTGCAGGCCAGCGCCCAGCTCGTTGTGGGTCGCCACCGCCTTCAGACGCTCGTGCGCAATCTCGCCGAGGGTCTTATCTACCGGGTACAGGAAGTAGGCGTAGGCGCGCTCGCGGCCACGGCCCACTCGGCCACGCAGCTGGTGTAGCTGGCTCAGACCGTAGTTCTGGGCGTGGTCGACAATGAGGGTGTTCGCGTTCGAAATATCCAGGCCGGTCTCCACGATGGTGGTGCACACCAGCACGTCAAAGCGGCGCTCCCAGAAGTCCACAATAATCTGCTCCAGGCGCGACTCACTCATGCGGCCGTGGGCGGTGGCGATGCGCGCCTCCGGCACGAGCTTGCCGATTTCCGCGGCAACATCGTCGATGTCAGCCACGCGGTTGTGCACGAAGAACACCTGTCCTTCGCGCATGAGCTCGCGGCGGATTGCGGCAGTAATCTGGCTGTCGGTTCGCGGACCGACGAAGGTCAGCACGGGGTGGCGTTCCTCCGGCGCGGTGGCAAGGGTGGAGGTCTCGCGAATACCGGTTAGCGACATTTCCAGGGTGCGCGGAATCGGGGTTGCACTCATGGCGAGCACGTCCACGTTGGTGCGCATCTGCTTGAGCTTTTCCTTGTGCTCCACGCCAAAGCGCTGTTCCTCGTCAATGATGACCAGGCCCAGGTCCTTGAATACCACGCTATCCGAGAGGATGCGGTGGGTACCGATCACCACGTCCACCGCGCCGGATGCGATTTCTTCGGTAATCTGGCGGGTTTCCTTCGCCTTCTGGAAGCGGGATAGCACACGAATCTTCACGGGGAATCCCGAGAAGCGCTCGCTGAACGTCTCGTAGTGCTGCTGCGCGAGCAGGGTCGTGGGTACGAGCACGGCAACCTGTTTGCCGTCCTGCACCGCCTTGAATGCGGCACGTACGGCGACCTCGGTTTTGCCGAAGCCCACATCGCCGGAAATGAGGCGGTCCATGGGGATTTCTTTCTCCATGTCCTCCTTTACCTCGTGGATGGCGGTGAGCTGGTCGGGAGTCTCGTTGTAGGGGAAGGACTCCTCCAGCTCTCGCTGCCAGGGGGTGTCTGCGGCGAAGGCGTGACCACGCGAGGCCTGGCGTGCCGAGTAGAGTTTCACCAGGTCGGCGGCGATTTCCTTGACTGCCTTGCGGGCGCGGGACTTGGTCTTCGCCCAGTCGCTGCCGCCCATCTTGGACAGGCTCGGGTTCTCGCCACCCACGTAGTTGGAGATCAGGTCCAGCTGATCCGAGGGCACAAAGAGACGGTCGGGAGCGCCACCGCGCTTGGCGGGGGCGTACTCGATGACCAGGTATTCCTTCATGGGCTGCACGCCGTTGACCGGGGAGGCGCCCGCCACCGGGCGAGAAGTCATCTCGACGAAGCGACCGATGCCGTGGCGTTCGTGTACCACGTAGTCGCCGGGGTTCAGCGCGAGAGGATCAACCGCGTTGCGGCGGCGGCGCGTCTTGAATTTCTGTCCGGCGGCGCCTCGGGGTGCGTAGGTGCCGCGGCGGCCGAGCAGTTCGGCTTCAGTGAAGACGGCGAGCTTCGCCTCCTCGATGAGGAAGCCTGCGGAGGCGGGCGCCTCGCAGACCTCAACGATGCCGTGTTCGAGGTCCCCGGCGGGGTCGGCTTCGAGGCTGGTTCGGCGGGCTGCGGGTACGGCGGGTGCCCCTTCGCCGGAGTGGAAGAGGTCGATGAGGCGGTCGGTGGAGCCGCGGCCGTTGGTGAGGGCGAGGACAGTCCACTGTTGCTGGATGAGGTCGCCGACCTGGCTGAGCATGCGTTCGACGGATCCGTTGAATGCGGTTGCGGGGGTGGCGTTGACAGTGTAGGTGTCGATGCCATCTTCGATGGCGTCAGCGATGTTCTGGTTTTCGAGTGCGCCTGCGACGGCGTCTTCGAGCAGGTCTGCGTCGGTGACGAGTTCGGTGATTTCCCACCAGCTGAGTTTGGCTTCGAGTGCCTGTGTGGTGGTTTGGTCGATGGTGCGGAATCCGCTGTCGCTCATGCGGAGCTGTCCGAGGTCGATGGGTGCTACTGCGTCGGCTTCTGCGGAGGTGTCCCAGGCGGCGGCGAGGAATTCTTCGTTGGTGGCGACGAGGTCTTCGGCGCGGGCACGCACACGCTCGGGTTCGACGTTGATAATCATGGACCCAGCCGGCAGCAGCTCGGTGAGGGTGTTCATGGATTCGATGAGTAGCGGGGTGAGTGATTCCATGCCTTCGACGTAGATTCCGCCGGCAATCTTTTCGAGCATGGTTGCGGCTGCCGGGTAGTCGGCTTTCAGTCGTGCAGCACGGCTCATGACCTCGGGGGTGATGAGCAGTTCGCGGCAGGGCAGCAGGGTGAGTTCGGTGAGCTCCTCTCCCCCGCTGAGGGTGCGCTGGTCGGCGACGGAGAAGTGGCGCATTTCGTCGAGTTCGTCGCCAAAGAATTCGAGGCGCACGGGGGTAGTTGCGGTGGGCGGGAAGACGTCGATAATGCCGCCTCGTACGGCGTATTCACCGCGCTTGGCGACCAGGTCTACGCGGGAGTATGCGGCGTCGTTGAGGCCGCGCACCACATCTTTGAAGGGGTATTCTTTGCCGCGGACCAGGTGCACGGGTTCGAGCTTTTCGATGCCGGTGACGATGGGCTGGATGACGGCGCGTACGGGTGCGATAACGACCTGGGGGCGTTTATCTGCGTCCCCGGTCATGGCGCGCAGTACCTGCAGGCGGCGGCCTACGGTGTCGGAGCGCGGTGAGAGGCGTTCGTGGGGCAGGGTTTCCCAGGCGGGGAAGAGCGCGATGTCTGCGGCGGGCAGGTAGGAGCGCAGGGCTGCGGCGAGGTCTTCTGCTTGGCGGTCGGTGGGGGCGATGATGAGGCTGAGCGCTTCGGCGGTGGTATCGCGTACTGCGGTGGAGATGTCTGCAATGAGCGCGGCGTGGGTTCCGGCGACGGCGCCGATGAGGGTGCGTGCGCTGCGTTCGGTGGGCTGTGCGGAGGCGGCGGTGCGGATTGCGGCCCAGCTGCTGAGTTGGTTGAGGGTGTTCAGGAGGGGGTGCAGGGGTGCCTCGAGGGGCTGTGCGGTAGCTTTTCGGGTGGTGCTCACGGGTTCTCCTGAATCTGGGGTCTTCGCCTGCAGCGGTTGAGCTGGTGGAGGGCTGCTATGGATGGTCGGTATTGGGCGGTGCCGGTTGGGGGTGTCCGAGTGAATTTGCCTTTATTTCACGGTGCTTTATATGTGTTTTGGGTGTGTTTTATGCAGCTTTTCCATTGTAGGGCTAGTCTGCTTTTTCTGGCATTTTTCTCTGGTGTTCTTCTGCGATGGAATATATTCCTTTTTGCACTCGATTGTCGCTTTCGTGGGTGATACTTGAGTATGGTTTTCTTCCGTGTCTGTTCCTGTGCCACAACGTTCATCGCATGGGGCGCAAATCACACACTCACGGGCATCTTTGCACTTTGTGCACCATTATTTTCACAGCTTCATCCTGTACCCTAATCATTAACGCTTACAGAAAAACCAGACAGTATATCCCCTTCCGGATTCTGTTTACCTCTTCCAACCAACCTCAGGTTTTCAGTATTTACTGCGGTTTTTCTAGTGCGCTAAATTCACCGTATCTTTCGATGTTTCTTCCGGAACGTCGCATCAGAAAGACGCATATGACAACCACATACACGAACAAACCCGCTGAAAAGCGCCATGCCCGTTCATGGTCTGCTAAAAAGTGGGCCGCTTTCGCACTCGCTTTTGGTACCGCTTTCACTGCGGCACCTCTTACTCCTACTACTCCCGCCTCGGCTGTGACTGGAACCCATGACGGTTCCAGCAGCGATAAAGCGGCTGCTTCCTGTTACGAGGTCAAGCAGGTTAATCCTTCTGCCTCCTCTGGCACTTACTGGCTGTACACCCCGCAGATGAGCGGCCCGGCGCAGTTCTACTGCGATCAGGAAACTGATGGCGGCGGCTGGGTCATGATTGGTCGCGGTCGTGAGGGTTGGACCGAGTCTTACAACGGCACCGGCGACCCGAATCAACTGCACCAGAACCCCACTGGCCCTTCCGCTTTTACTCCGGTCCAGCTTCCCGCAAACACTGTTGATGCACTGCTGAACGGCATTAAGCCTCAGGACCTTCCCGACGGCATGCGCCTGCATCGTGCCCACAATGCAAGGGGCACCCAGTGGCAGAACGTTTATGTTCAGCGTCCTCAGACTGAGCAGTGGACCTGGGCGATGAGCTACGGTCAGCGTTGGGGCACCGTGAAGTTCACCGGTGCCGGTATTAACCGCACCGCTCATATGGGTCGTCATGCTTCGGAGATGGCTCCGGGTATTACCACCAGTTCTGTTCGTTTCTTCGCGAACCCGAACCAGGGCTACCAGATTGGTTTTGCGTACGGTGCGCTGGTGAACTTCGGTAATGAGAATCCGGATTCATACATTTACCAGAAGCGCGGTTCCTTCGGTTACTCTATCCCCTTCACTCAGGTGTTCCTGCGCCCGAAGCTGACTCAGCGTGACTTGAACTTCTCGCAGATTGGTTCTGGCTCTGCCGCCAGCAACCGTCGTGCTCTGCCCAATAGCTACACGATGCCCGTTCGTTGGCGCACCAGTGAACAGACTGGCACCGGCAAGAAGAACGAGATGAACACTTACGTTCAGGCTATTACTCAGGTAGGCGACACCGTCTTCACCGGTGGCGACTTCAAGTATGTGGAGTCGGCTGGCGGCGAGCGCGTTGATCAGTCGTACCTGGCTGGTTACAACGTGGATTCGGGTGAGCTGGTTCGTTCCTTCCGCCCGACTTTCAACGGCCAGATTAAGGCTCTTGAGGCTCTGCCGAATAACCGCCTGGCAGTTGGCGGCGAATTTACCGAGGTGAATGGCGAGAAGGTTAACCACTTCGTCATTCTGGACGCGACCACCGGTCAGATTGACCGCACCTGGGACCTTCAGATTCAGCGTCGCAATGGCGATGCCGCACAGGTGAAGACTCTGCTGGTTCAGGACGGTTACCTGTATATTGGCGGTAACTTCACCCACGTGAAGGGCAATACTTCTAAGGCGTACGCTTACTCGCGTGGTGCCGCTCGTATTAAGCTTTCGAACGGCGAGGTGGATTGGAACTGGCGCCCGAACTTCAACGGTACGGTCAACGGCATTACTGCCGCCTCGGATAATTCCACTGTTCACGCTGCGGGTTACTTCACTGAGCTGAATAACCAGCGTGCGTTCCGTCTGGCTGCTTTGAATGGTTCTAACGCTTCGAACATTAAGTGGGAGTGGGAGCCGTCGTTGAAGCTGAACATTACTGACCGTATTGTGTACGCGTTCCAGTTCGATGTTCAGGATGCCGGCTCGACTGTGTGGACTGGCGGTGCTGACCACCTGATTGCGAACTACTCGAAGAATGGTTACGGCCGTATTTCTTCGTCGATTTCTAAGTACGGTGGCGACTGGCAGGATCTGCACTTGAGCGGTAACACCATTTACGGTGCATGCCACTGCGGTGACGTACTCTTTGAGGGCTCTACCGGTTACCACACCTACTGGAAGGAGTCGAAGGCAGTTCACCGTATGCGCCTGGTCGCAGCGTTCGATAAGGACAGCGGCGAGGTTATCGGTGAGTTCAGCCCGGTTCTGAAGGGCGCTAGCGGCTACGGTGTCTGGGAGTCCTTCGTGGATTCTCGCGGCAATCTGTGGGTTGGTGGCGACATTAACCGTTCGCTGGGTGCTAATGGTGAGCAGCGCACTGTCGGTTTCGCTCGCTTTGCTTCTCGCGATGTGACCGCCCCCTCGACTCCGTCGAACCTGTCGGTTCAGCGTGATGGTTCGACCGATAAGCTGTCCTGGTCTGGCGTTCGTGAGAGCGGTACTCGCTACCAGGTGCTACGTGATGACCGTGTGATTGCTACGGTCTCGGGTACCAGCTACGAAGTTGAGCACACCGATGGCGCTCGCTACTACGTGCGTTCCATCGATGCATCTGAGAATTTCTCAGCTTCTACAGGAGCTGCTCAGGCTTAGGTCAGGTTGTTGATCTAGTTTCTTTGAGCCGCCGCCTGATTTGGGCTCTGCTGGGTTTGCGGGGTTCGAATCAGGCGGTGGCGCACCCGGGGTGTATACCCCCTATAGTTTTGGTTTAGCCCAAGTTGCCCAGTTTGCTATCGCTTCGCCTCTGCGGCGGCTATGATGGGTTGGGATTCATTGCGTCGGATGGGTTGCTTCCATCCTTCCGATGATGGGCTGAATCTTGGTCTGTGGTGTTTTTTCACTGTTGGTACGACAGGGGAAGCTTCACAGATTTTTTAGCGTTCTGTTTCTTACGGGTGCGTTGCCGTTGTTGGCTTCGTGCGTGAGGGGCGGGGCGTATTCATTCAATTTCCGATAACTACACTCACTGATTCCGGCAGCAGACTCTCTGTTAGTGCAGTTCATAACGCTTCTTCCCTCCCCGATGCATGGTTACTATGCTGTGCCCTGTGTTGGGTGGGTGTTGCTGTGTGAATTGCATTTTTCTGTTGTGTACCGGTTGAGGTCTCTAGGAGAGACATAATGAATTTTCTTCCGTTCGCGCGTGGAGGGCGTTCGCAGGGCGCTGCTTCGTCCGCTTCTGAGGGCTCTCGAGTAGCTTCTCGTGCTGGTTCCCGCGCTTTGGGTGCTGCGGCTGCTTCTTTTGCGATGGTTGCGGCTTCTTTGGGCCCGATTGCTTCGGGGGCTCAGGCTGCTGATGCTCGCTACTATGACGGTTCGTCGAGTGAGCGCGCAGCAGCAAGCTGTTGGGAAGTTAAGCAGAATAATCCGCGGGGTAAGAGCGGCGCGTACTGGCTGTACACCCCGCAGATGAGCACTCCTGAGCAGTTCTATTGTGATCAGGAAACTGACGGCGGCGGCTGGGTCATGATTGGCCGCGGTCGTGAGAGCTGGACCGAGAACTACAACGGTCGTGGCGATGCTAAGCAGCTTCACCAGAATCCCACTGGTTTTGATGCGGTGCAGTTGCCGGGCCAGACGGTGAACGCGCTGCTGAACGGCACCCATCCGCAGGATTTGCCTGACGGCGTGCGTTTCCATCGCGCCATGAACGTGAATGGTACCGCATGGCAGGATTTTAAGGCTACGCGTGCCGCGAGCACCGAGTGGTCTTGGACCCTTCGCTCAACGATGTACTGGTCGAACATTTCGATTACTCATCCGCGACAGTACCGTGGTTACAACTACTACCGTCAGGAGAAGACGGCGGGCAATATCTTCCGTTACGACTATTCGGACGATTTCCGTTCCCTGCACTTCGTGGAGAAGCCTTCGCAGGGTTATAAGCTGGGCTTTACCTATGGCTCGCGCGCTAAGATTACGGGTTGGTTCCAGGATTACCTGTTGAATAGGACTTCTTCCTATATCTACCGCCCGGCAAATGATTCGACCACCCCCCTGGTGTTCACTCAGATGTTCTTGCGCCCGAAGGTGACTCAGAACGATTTGGCGGCTAAGGGTCTGCACGCTTACGGCCAGCAGGGTGCTCCGGCAAGTAGCCGCCGTGCACTGCCCAATAGCTACTCTGAGAAGTGGAAGTGGCGTACGAGTACTGACACCGGTACCGGCAAGAAGGGTGAAATGAACACCCAGGTTGAGGCGATTACCGAGGTTGGTGGCGCTGTCTTTACCGGTGGCGATTTCGCGTACGTTGAGTCCGCAAGCGGCGAGAAGGTCGAGCAGGCCTTCCTCGCGGGTTACGAGGTAGGTACCGGCGAGCTACGCCGGTCTTTCCGCCCGAAGATTAACGGTCAGGTGAAGTCGGTTGAGGCTCTACCGAATGGCCTGCTTGCCGTGGGTGGTTCTTTCGACCAGGTGAACGGCGAGTACTATAACGGTTTCGTGCTTCTGGATCCGAAGACCGGTCAGGTGGCTAAGGACTGGGATATCCGTGTGGTCAGCCGTATTGCTTCTGTTCCGGTTCAGATTAAGACCCTGCACGTGCGTGACGGCTACCTGTACATTGGTGGTTCATTCACTCATTTGAAGGGTCAGACCTCCCCGACCTACGCGTACTCGAGGAACCTGGCTCGCATTAAGTTGAGCAATGGTGAGGTGGATTGGAACTGGCGTCCGGTCTTTAACGGCACTGTTAACGGTGTGAGCGCTTCCGAGGGTAACAGCCACGTGTACGTGGCCGGCTACTTCACGCAGCTTAACGGTGGTGAGGCATTCCGTATCGCCAACATTACCAATCCCCGCCAGAGCGGCGGCGACTGGACTCATGAGCCCTCGTACGTTCCTTCTAGTGCCCAGACCTGGGATTTGAAGAACGAGCGTAAGATGTGGGGTTTCCAGTTCGATGTTCAGGACGCTGGTTCCTCCGTCTGGCTGGGTGGCACCGAACATATGATTAGCCGTTACGAAAAGTCGAGCATGCGCCGCACCTACAGCGCGATTACTCGCGAGGGTGGCGATTTCCAGGATCTGCACCTGAATGGCAATACCATTTACGGCGCGTGCCACTGCGGTGACTTCATCTACCAGGGTGCAACCAAGGTTGATTCGGAGTGGGTGAACGCTACGGACGCCCAGACGATTCGTTTGGTCGCAGCGTTCGATAAGGATACCGGCCAGGTGCTACCGGAGTGGGCTCCGATTATGAACGGCGCCTACGGCTATGGTGTGTGGGAGTCCTTCGTGGATTCGACCGGCACGCTGTGGGTTGGTGGCGATATCCGTAAGTCGCTGGGTGCTAATGGTGTGCAGCCGACTATTGGCTTCGCTCGTTATGCGCCTCGCGATGTGGCGCCTCCGGCTACTCCGAGCAATCTGAAGGTGACGAAGAACGGCTCCAAGGATCAGCTGACTTGGTCGGGTATTTCCGAACGTAATGTGAAGTACCAGATTCTGCGCGATGATCGTCCTATTGCGACGGTTACGGGTACGAGCTATTCGGTAGATCACCGCGATGGCGCCCGTTATTATGTGCGCGCGGTAGATACTGCGGATAACTATTCGGCAAGTACCGAGGCTGTCCAGGCATCATAACCCCTCATCAGGGCGATATGCGCTTTTGTGACAAAGAATTTTAGTGATGTTCGCCCTATTGTCCCGGGCTGGTCCATAACCAGCCCGGGACTTTTTTGCACATTGTGAATCTATTTCATTCATTTACATGAAGGTTTTTTCATTCAGAGATATATATTTACCCTCTATTCGACCCGAAATAGAGCATTATTTAGGGCCTATTCTCATCATTTATAAAAACGTTATTTTTGCGAGTCCAAGTATTCTCCCAGCTTTGCGTGTTAGCCTTTAGGTGCTTTGTCATCGTGCAAGGTATTATCTTCCGGAAATAGTCAATCTCACTCCAACCACTAAAGAGGCTTCCTATGTCAGCATTCTTCAAGCAGCCCTCCCGGTCCCGCCTTCTGGGCACCTTGGGCACCCTTGCAGTATCTGCTCTGGTTCTGAGCGCTTGCGCTACTGAAAACCCGAGCTCCGACAGCTCTTCTTCGGCTTCTGCATCCGCCAGCGTTTCCGCTTCTGGGCACGCTTCTTCCGCTCAGTCCTCGAGCACCTCTCCCCAGGTTTCCGAGCATGGCACCGCTGAAGCCTCCTCTGAAGCTTCGGGCGACGCATCCCCCAAGGCGGATGCTGAGGCTACTTCTTCTGATGGCCAGAAGCTTGAAGAGATTTACACTGGTTCGGAGGAAATGAAGAAGGCTTCTTCCGTGCCCGTGGACACTGAAGAAGTTAAGAAAACCACCGAGCTGGTCAATTCCTACGAAAACATTCTGACCAAGATTAAGGCGGCTCCTTCTGCTGCGCCTTCCCCGGAACGCACCGCTGATCCGAGTAGCGACGAAGAGGCTGAGCAGCAGAACGTTGAGCAGGCCCGCGCTGTTCTCGATGATGAGACGATTCGTTCCATCGAGGCCGTAGCGGTAGACTCCGCTGCCGCTGAGTTTGCTGTGCAGGCTTCCGAATACGCACTGGCAGGCTGGCACTATGAAGGTTCTTCCACTGTAGTGGGTAACCCCCGTATGGCTGAAACTCAGTACAAGGGCCAGCCCGCACGCATGCTGGAAGTATGCATGGATTCTTCCTCCGTGAAGATCTACGACGAGAATAATCAGCCTGTAAAGGATGACAATTCTCCCAAGCGTTCACTCAATATCTACACCCTCGTTCAGGTCGATGGTCAGTGGAAGATCGCAACCCACGACTTCCCGAACAATCCTGATTGCTAGGGTCTAATTAAAGATGCCGGTTTCCAGCTATGATTCTCTGGAAACCGCGCATTGTCGTCCATCGCGCATTAATGTTGATGCGCACTCGATAACATTTCTTGGCATTCATTTGGAGATATTATGAAAGCCCACTTTGGCATGACGGGCTCAGGCTTTTCTCGTTCTGCTATAACCCGCTCAACTCTTTGCTTGAGCATTGCTACGGCTTTGGCTTTGCCCGTAGCTATCCCCGCTATTACGCCGAGTACCGCTGTCGAACAGACTGCGGAAAAAAGGGACTCTGCTTTCTACAATGGCACGACCTCCGAGCGTGCTGCCGCCAGCTGTTGGGAAGCCAAGCAGGCTAACCCCGAGGCAAAGAGCGGCGCATACTGGCTGTACACTCCCGCGATGAGCCAGCCGACGCAGTTCTACTGTGATCAGGAAACTGATGGCGGCGGCTGGGTCAAGATTGGTGAGGGTCGCGACGGCTGGACTGAAAACTACGAGGGTCAGGGCGATACGTCTCAGCTCTACAGCGATGCCGCACCCGCATCGTCCGGTTTGACGCTTGAGCAGGGTAAGGCGCTGAGCTCCCTGCCCGCAGCGAAGACCCCGATTCAGCTTTCGGGTACCACTATTTCTCAGCTACTTAATGGTGTTCGTCCCGATCAGCTGCCCGATGGTTACCGTTTCCGCCGCGCCCTGAACACTTCGGGCACCAAGTGGCAGGAGGCGACGGTGGATCGCCGCCAGACCTCCGAATGGACCTGGGCTCTGCGTTCGAGCGCTGTCTGGTCGAATGCGACCGTCACCAACCCTGAGGAGTTCTCTTCCTATAACGACGAGGGCCGCAAGTACTGGACTAACAACACCTGGGAAGACCACATTCTGCGTGGCCAGAATAACGGCTTCAAGGCTTTGATATTTGATGAGTTGGCTTCGCAGGATTACCGTATGGGTTTCCGTTACGGTGCGAACGCCCCCATTGGGCAGGATGGCTCTGAGCCGGCGATGACCGACGCTCAGAACTCTTACATTTACGGTAAGGACGGTAGGGGTGAAACCTCATTCGGTTACACCCAGATGTTCCTGCGCCCGAAGCTGACCCAGAACGATTTGCATCTGGGCGCTATCCCGGATTCCGGTACTCAGGCGAGCGCTCGTCGTGCCCTGCCCAGTAGCCGTTCGGCGGATTGGCGCTGGCGCACCAGTGCTAAGACCGCCTCCCGTAAAACCACCGAGATGAACACCTATGTTGAGGCCATCACCGAGGTCAATCACGGCAACGGCACCTCCAGCGTGTTTATTGGCGGCGACTTCGAGTACCTTGAGTCCTCTACCGGTGAGCATGTTGCGCAATCTAATATTGCTGCTTTTGACCCGGAAACCGGCGAGTTGCGCCGCGACTTCAAGCTGACTGTTAATGGTCAGGTGAAGGCTGTTGAGGCTCTGCCGAATAACCGTCTAGCGGTTGGTGGCGCCTTTACCCTGGTTAACGGTAAGAAGCATGAGAGCTTCGTCGTTGTTGATGCCACGACCGGTGAAATTGCCCCTGAATGGGCCCAGGTTAGAGTCGAAGATCGTATTCTCACCGAGCCCATGATGGTGAAGACCATCCATCGTCAGGGTGACTACGTATACATTGGTGGCACCTTTACCCACGTTTATGAAAGTGAAAAGGCGGGTGCTGCGTATTCACGCAATATTGCCCGTTTTAAGTTGGGCGAACCTTCTAACGGCGTGCCCGGTATTGTGAGTATAGACCGTAACTGGCGCCAGGTGTTCAACGGTACTGTCAACGGTATTAGCGCCTCCGCTGATAACTCTCACGTTTACGTCGCCGGTTACTTCACCTGGCTCAACGGCGGTCTTGCCTACCGCGTGGCTGATATTACTCAGAACATGCAGAAGGGTAGTCCGTGGGTGTACCAGCACTCTGAGATTCCTACCGGCGCTAATGTCTCTGATCTGCGTAGCGAAACCAAGATTTGGGGTTTCCAGTTCGACGTTCAGGATGCCGGTACCGGCGTCTGGGTGGGTGGTACTGAGCACCTTATTTCTCGTTACGACAAGGCATCCCTGAGCCCCACCTACACTGCAATTACCCGTGATGGTGGAGATTTCCAGGATTTGCATCTGAACGGCAACACCATTTATGGTGCCTGCCACTGCGGTGACTTCCTCTACCAGGATTCGCGTAATAAGCCGTTCCCGGTGAGCGGTTCAAGCGTGATTCATTCGATCAAGCTGGTTGCTGCGTTCGATAAGGACAGCGGTAAGATGCTGCCGGAGTTCTCCCCCGCTATTAAGGGTGACCACGGCTTCGGTATCTGGGAGTCTTTCGTTGATTCTAAGGGCACTCTGTGGGTTGGCGGCGATATTCACCGTTCGCTAGGTGTTCACGGCACCCAGGATACCGTCGGTTTTGCGCGCTTTGAGGCTCGCGATGTGACCCCTCCGGCTACCCCGCAGAACCTGAAGGTAGAGCTGAAGGACGATAAGGACGTTCTGACCTGGGACGCTGTGCAGGATACCGATAGTGTCCGCTACCAGATTCTGCGTGATGACCGAGTCATCGCTAGTACTTCGGGTACGAAGTTCGAGATTGACCACACCGATAACGCACGTTACTTTGTACGCGCTGCGGACAGCTCGGATAACTACTCTGCCTCCACTCCGGTTCAGGTAGCTCCGGTTCGCCCGACTCCTACCCCCACGGAGACCGCGACCGAGACTCCTACCGCTGATCCGACGGCAAGTGCTGATCCGACCGCTACTGCTGACCCCAGTGCTTCGGCAAGCGCTACCCCGAGTGCAGAAGCAACTACTGAGGCGCCGAAGGCCCAGGATCCGGACCCGAAGACTGAGGAGCCCAAGCCCGAGGACCCGAAGCCTGCCGATCCCAAGCCCGAGGACCCGAAGGAAGAGAATCCTAAGGACGAGGCCGCTAAGGACCAGATTGTTCTGCCCTACGCGTCCGAGTGGAAGTACATGGTCTCCAGTCAGGCTCCTAACCGTAAGTACGGTTGGAAGTACAACTTCCACTTCACCTTGGAAGATATCGCGCAGGAAGCATGGCAGACCGGCAAGACCCCGATTGGTGTCGGCACCGGTAACCTCAACACCTCCGTTCATGTTCCGCTTGTGCGTAACCGCCAAAATATCTACGCCTACACCACCATCCAGCTCACTCGTGAGCAGGCGAGCCGCGACCTGGTGCTGACCACCTACGCGGATGACGCTATTGCGGTGGGTGTCAACGGGGAAGAGGTTGGCCGTTCCAACTTCAACATCAGGGGCAAACTGTGGAATAGCGCGGTTGCATCGAGCTCGATTGATACCGCTAAGGCTCAGAAGACTCCGGTGACCTTCACCGTTCCGGCGTCCAAGCTGAAGGTTGGCGAGAACCTCATCGCAGTTGAGGTTCACCCGGGCATTAGTCGACGTAACGTTCGCCCGAATGTAAGCTTCGACCTGCAGGCAACTGCTAAGGCGCCGGTTGCTGAGCAGCCCATGGTCGATAACGCGAACAACGCGGCAGCCGACCGGGGCGAGCGACGCATCGTCAATAACGGAGTCGGAACCCGCGTTCCGATGCAGGCTCGAAGGAACTAATACCTTCTAGACAATCTCAGCTAAATGGGGTTTGATTTTCTGAATGATTCAGGAAATCAAACCCCATTTGCGTGTGCTACCCGTTTTTCTGTGTTTTTTGCATCATTTATTCCTGTTATTTGTGTTTCTGTTATGTGTATCTCAGCACAATGTTCAGATATGAATTCTAAAACCATAATTCACAGGATGAAGGCGTCGATACCCCCGGTTTGTTAGGCTCCTACCCTGCTCGCAGAAACCCGCCAATCTGCACTATAGAGCATTGTCAGCGGCTTTTTGCGACACAATTGTTGACCCTGACCACACGCCCCCTGTCGCACTTTATCTCGTTGTAAAATATCTATATAGTGGTGTATGTGAAAAAGGGACCAACCACCTCTTTTTTCGCGTGCGGGACTTCCGGACTTTCTCGCAACCGCCCCGAAAGGGAGTAATTCACTCTCCTTCACTCCTCTCACCGATTAAAAGGAATGTGCATGTCCACCTCTGAGGCACCTCACACCCCAAACTCCGCGCCCGCATCGGGATTTTCTGCGAAGTTTTCTCACACCCTGCGCTCTCTTGAAGCAGCGCAGAAGCCTGGCATTGGCGTTCCCGCCTACACCCGCTGGGTCAACCGCCGAGTAGCACGCTACTTCGCTGCGGCAGCTGTCGCACTGGGCATCACCCCCAACGGCGTCACCGCTATTTCCGCCGCATGTTCCGCAGCAGGCCTCGTCGTTCTGATTACGTGCCCGCCCAGCGTTGGTGTAGGTATCTGCGTTGCACTACTCTTCGCCCTCGGTTACGGCCTGGACTCTGCTGACGGTCAGGTTGCTCGCGTGACCGGTGCGTCCTCCCCCGCCGGTGAGTGGCTCGACCATGTGGTCGATTCCATCCGTGTGCCCTCGGTGCACATGGCAACTCTGCTCTCTTTCCTGCTGTACCCGGCACACTATTCCTTCACCGGCTCTAGCGCTTTCAACGGCTGGATCATTGCGATGCCCATGATTTTCACCGCTCTGACCGCCGGTCACTTCATGAGCCAGATTCTGGCTGAACAGCTGCGCAACAACCGCAAGACCGCAGCACCGCCCACCGGTGGCCCCCTGCGCTCCTTCATCAACCTGCACATGGACGCTGGCACCCTCTGCTGGATTTACATTTTTGTTGGCTTCGGCCCCGTATTCGTCATCGTCTACGCGCTGCTTCTGCTGGCTAATGCCGCAACCGTCCTGCTGTCCATGCGTCGCAAGTACGTTAGCCTCGCGACCCCCGCTGAGTAAGGAGAATCCCAATGATGCACTTCACCTCTCGCAACCCTGCTGTTTCCGCCGTTATCGCGACCAACGGCAAGCGCCCCGAGCTGCTGCGCGTGGCTGTCCGCTCTATCCTTGAGCAGAGCTACCGCGGTTTCGTTGAAGTTGTTGTCGTCTTTGACCGTGTTGAGCCCGACCGCCTCGAGGATATTGAGGTCGGCGAAAACCGTGCCCTGAAGATTGTCTCCAATACCCGTTCCGGCGGTCTGGCTGGCGGCCGCAATAGCGGCATCATCGCCTCCAGTGGTGAGATGATTGGCTTCTGCGATGATGACGACTACTGGATGCCTTCCAAGCTCACCCAGCAGGTTGCTCTCTGGCGCGAAAACCCCGAAGCAGCCGCTATCTCTTCGGGTATTACCGTGCGTTCCGGCGGTCAGGACATCGTGCGCCTGGCGCCCGAGCGCGCGACCTTCGCTGACTTCCTGCGTTCGCGCATTACCGAAATTCACCCCTCCGCAATGCTGTACTCCCGCGAGGATCTGCTCGGCGTTGACGGTCAGCCCGCCCGCATCGGTCTGGTCGATGAGGAGTTGCCCGCCGCCTACGGTGAAGACTACGACCTGCTGCTACGCGCAACCCGCCACGGCGATGTGCTGAGCGTGCCCGAGCCGCTGATTCTGGTGCTCTGGGACCGTCCTTCCTTCTTCTCTGGCAAGTGGCAGTCCATGGTTGACGGTCTGAGCTACATTCTGCGTAAGTTCCCCGAATTTGAGCAGGACCCCAAGGGCCTGGCACGTATTGCCGGTCAGATTGCGTACGCTCAGGCGTCTTTGGGCAACAACAAGGAGGCGCGCGCGTACGCTCGCTCCGCTCTGCGCCGTGACCCCAAGCAGCTTCGTGCTTGGGCAGCATACGTTGTATCCACCGGCATTATTAAGCCCGCTACGCTTCTTGATCTCGTCCAGAAGACCGGTCGAGGTCTCTAACCAGGTATCGCACAGACATGGTTTCCTCTTCCGTTCTTTCTCATCCGGGTGCTTCGCCTGTTGCGCTGAAGGATTCCGCAGGGTCGGCTAGTACGCCGCCCAGCGGTATTCTGCGTGCCCGCGCGCGCATCCGTCCGATGTCGACAGCGCAGAAGAAGCTCCCCGCATGGCCTCTGCTGGCGTTGCTGTACGGCTTCCCGGCGCTGTGGGCTCTGGGGCTGCTTCAGATTGCGCCGCTGGTACTGGCAGCGATCATGCTTTTTTACCTCATCATTCGAGGTAATGTGCGTGTGCCCGGTTCCCTGTGGGTGTGGGGCGCATTCTGCGTATGGGTTGTTGTTGCGGCACTTGCTCTGACCCGTTCCACCGACATGATTGGTTGGGGTCTGCGCTTTGTGAACATTCTCAGCGCCGGCATTTACGCCCTGTACTACTACAATGCGCGCTCCTCTATTAGCCTCAACAGGTTGTTGGGTGGTCTGGCGACTCTGTGGGTGACCCTCATTGTACTGGGTTATGGCGGCGTTCTCTTCCCCGAGTTCCGTCTGCGTACCCCGATGAGCTTCATCATGCCTTCTGGTTTCATGCAGAACCCGCTGGTGCGTGACTATATGCTTCCTCCTCTGGCGGAGGTTCAGCGCCCGTGGGGTGCACCTGAGGCGTATATTCGCCCCTCCGCACCGTTCCCCTACGCGAATAGTTGGGGTCTGGCGTACACCCTGCTCACCCCGGTGATGCTGGCGTGCCTGTTGCGTCTGCGTTCCATCTGGCTGCGCGTTGCGTTGCTCATCGGTATGGCTCTTTCTACTGTTCCGGCAATTGCGACCAGTAACCGCGGCATGTTTATTGGTCTGGGTATTAGCGCAGCATATGTTTTGCTGCGTCAGTTCCTGGCAGCTAATTGGCGTGCTGTAGGCATGGGTGTTGCAGCGATTGCGGCTGTCATCGTGGCACTTTTCGCTTCGGGTACTGTGGACAATATTCTGGGCCGTCAGGATTACTCTGACTCGACCGGCGGTCGTGCGGCGCTCTACCGTGCTACCTGGAATGCGACCTTGGAGTCCCCGATTATCGGTTATGGCACTCCGCGCATGGAACCGAGCATTGGTGTGTCGATGGGTACCCAGGGTTACCTGTGGACTTTGATGTTCTGCTTCGGTTTCGTAGGTCTGGCACTATTCGCACTCTTCATGGTGTGCACTGTGGCAAGCGGCGCACGAGTGAAGACCGCCTCCGGGTACTGGTTGCATAGTGTGCCGGTGGCGTGCTGCGTTGTCTTTATTTTCTACAGCTTCGATATTGCTCAGCTGACGATTCTGATGCTCGCTTCGATGGCGTGCATGCGTTCCATTCGGGATGGTGAGGGGCTATGACGAAGGATCAGTCCCCTCGTGGTTTAGATACCGCTTCGGTTTCGTCTTTTGATGATGCGTATTCGATGGGTGGTCATCCTAGCCGTCGTGCGCGTCTGCGTGAGAGCGGCGAGTATGTGGATCCGGTAGTGGAACAGTCTGATTCTCAGGCAGAGTCTTCTGCTGATGAGTTTGCTCCCACGGTGGATGACATCCGTTCCGGTCGTTTTCCTGCGACCACGGCGCTGTCGATTGTGCCTCCCGCTCAGGGCTTTGCTCCTGAGAAGTCGCTCTCCGATTCTTTGGAAGCGAGTTCTTCGGGTACTTCGACTGCTGGTTCTTCGGAGGCAAGCTCTGCCACTGTGGTGGGCGCTCATCTGCCCGGTTCTCGCAGGACGGCATCAGCTACTGTTGAGTCTGCCGATTCGAAGGCACAGACCGATAGTGCCTCAGCGAAGGATGCTCCAGCGAAGAAGGCTCCTACGAAGGGTAAGCAGCCCAGCCTCGCGAAGAGCGGTTCTCTCGCTTCTCTGTGCGTGATGTACGGTGCCGGTATCGCGTTCGTGACCACGATGGTGGTGTCGAATGGTATTGGTGCTGAGGGTTCGGGCGAGTTTTTCCGTCTGATGGCGTTGTTCGCGATTGCGATTTCGCTGGTGACCTTCGGCGCGGATACGGGTCTAGTTCGTACGATGAGCGCTCAGCGTGCGCTGGGTCGTTACGGCGTGTTGCCGCAGCTGATTCAGTACGGTCTGATTCCTTCGCTGGTGACTTCGGTGCTTCTGGTGGCGGGTGTGTACATCTACACCGAGGTTGTGCCGATGGCTCCTGAATATCAGTCGGCTATGCGCGTCAGTTCGGCTTTCGTTCTGGTTGCGGCGCTGATGACGGTGTTCTTCGGTGCTCTGCGTGGCCTGCACCGTGTGGTGACTTTTACGGTTCTGCAGAATGTTCTGCTTCCTACTCTGCGTTTTGCGGCTGTGGGTTTGGTGGTTCTGTTCTCGGGCCAGCTCATGGAGCTGGTGTACGCCTGGACTATTCCGGTGGCAATTACTGCGGTGGTTGCTCTGTGGCTTTTGGAGCGGGCGTTCCCCAACGAGGAGCATGTGGAGGTTCTTCCTTCTGAGGATTCTCCGACTGAGACGTTCCGTTCGTTCTGGGGTTTCAGCTCTGCACGCGGTGTCGCTACCGTTGTGGAGACGATCCTGGAGTGGATTGACGTGCTGGTCGTGACGGCGTTCTTGGGCGCCGCTGCCGGTGGTATCTATGGTGCTGTGAACCGTTGTGTTCGTGTGGGCACCATGATTGAGCACACTGGTCGTGTGGTGACTGGCCCGTCGATTAGTGCGGCGTTGGCGACCCGTCAGCTGGACCGTGCTCGAGAGATTTTCTTGTCGACCACTCGTGTATTGACTGCTCTGTCGTGGCCGTTCTACCTCTCCCTGGCGTTCTTTGGTCCCGTGCTGTTGCATTTCTTCGGTAAGGGCTTTGAGGCTGGCGCCGGTATCCTCTGGGTGATTTGCCCGGCGGCGATGCTGTCGATGAGTGCCGGTGGCGTGCAGTCTGTACTGCTGATGAGCGGTAAGAGCCGCTGGCAGCTGTTGAACAAGCTCTCCTCGCTAGTGGTGGCTGTGACTTTGAACTTCACGCTGGTTCCGGTTTGGGGCCTGTACGGTGCAGTGACGGCGTGGGCATCGGCTCTGCTGATTGATACCTTCCTGGCGAGCTACCAGGTATTCCGTTTGGTGGGTATTCGCGCTTCGGTCCGTGAGATGGCTCCTTCGCTCTTCTTGGGCGCAGCTGTTCCGACGGCGTGTGCTCTAGCGTCTTTGGCCGTTTTGGGTCAGAGCGTGCTGGGTGTCATCGTGTACGTGGTGCTGCTGGTGCCGGTGTACGGTGCGGTGCTGTTCCGCTTCCGCAAGGCACTCGGCATTGAGCGTTTCCTTTCCGCCCGCCGAGCGAAGTCTTAGCCTTCCGCTTCTTCTACGTTTTTCTCCGATATTTAGTGTCCGTTTCTCTTCCTCAAGGATGTCCACATGGATAACACCTCTCATACCTCCTCGGTTACCCTGGGCAGCCAGGTACGTCGCATTTTCCGACACCGTCTGCTGATTCTGCTGTCGGTCGTGATTTTCGCTGTGGCGGGTGCCGCCTACGGCTACATGACCAACAGCAAGTACACGTCTAAGGCTTCGCTGGTTGTTTACCCGCTGGTGGTTGATCCCGCCGGTACCGGTAGCGCTAACTCCGCGAAGGTGGATATTGCGACCGAGTCTCGCGTTGCTTCCTCTCGCGAGGTTGCGCAGAACGCGGCTAAGGCTCTGATTGCTAATGGCGATACCCTCTCTGAGGCTCAGCTGACCAGCCGCCTCATGAGCTCCGTCAAGGTGACTGGCACCTCTCAGACTGCGGTTCTGGATATTGAGGTAACCCGCCCCAACGGCACGGAGGCTGCACGTTATGCTAACGCTATGGCGAACGCATACCTGCAGGTTCGTTCCGAGTCTCTGAAGAGCAGCGTTGATTCTGCTCTTCACCAGATTGATGAGCAGATTTCTGGCCTCGAAGGTGATAACAACCGTGCGGCTCTGCTCTCTCAGTTGCAGGATCGTCGTGCTCAGATTCAGCTGACTTCTACTACCGGTGGCCGCGTGATGAGCGAGGCTCAGGTTCCTTCTTCTTCCTCGGCTCTTGGCCCGGTGAAGATGGGTATTGTTGGTGCTGTTGCAGGTCTGCTGATTGGTGCCGTACTGGCTTACGGTCGTGACCGCACCATGCGTCACGTTGGTTACGCTGATCGTCTGGAAGATGCTGGCATCCCCGTTCACGAGCTGGGTTCCACCTCTGAGGCGAATGACGCGTTCATGCTGCTGCGCACCATTGGTGCTCCCGACGGCGATGTGAAGAGCGCTGGTGCTTCCGGCGTTGTCATTCTGCCCGGTACTGACCGCGGTGTTGAGCACCTGTACCAGATGCTGCAGCGTGTTCTGCCTACCGAGTACGCACGTTTCACCGATTACGCTTCGGTTCGTGACGCTCTGACCCGCCACACCCCCGAGTCGCTGGTTGAGAAGAGCGAGACTCCTCTGGTGATTAGCCTGAGCACCGCTACTCCCCTGTCGACCCAGCTACGTTTCGTTCAGGCTGGCGGCGTGGCTCTGGTTCCGGTGACTGCGGCTACTTCGCTGCAGCAGGTTCGTGAGCTCTTCGCTCAGCTGGATCAGCTTGAGGGCGTGAACGCTCTGGCTGTGTTCCTGGATCGCGAGTAATTGGACCGCGAATAATCGGGGTCTATCAATGGATGCCTCGCCTCTGTGCGGGTTCGTCCTTCGTCCTTGAGCTTAGGGTGCGGTGGTACCTGCTGAGGCGGATCTATTGTGATAGGTCTGTTGATGCCGGTTCCGCCGGGCCCACCAGCTCACCCTTATCTTCTCTTCTTATTTTTCTCTTGTATTGGGGCTTTAGGAGAACACTATGACTGAGGCAACTTCCTCTCAGGCACCGAAGAAGAAGCTTCTGCTGGTTTCTAGCAGTGGCGGACACTTGAAGCATCTGACAGCTACTTCTGCTGCGTGGCAGGATTATGACCGCGTGTGGGTCAGCTTTAAGCAGCCCGATGTTGAATCTTCTCTCGCTGATGAGAAGACCTATTGGGCGTATTACCCGACCACCCGAAATATTAAGAACGCTATTCGTAATCTGTTCTTGGCATTTCGTATTTTCCCGAAGGAATGTCCGGATGCGGTTGTTTCTGCGGGTGCAGGTGTTGCTGTTCCTTTCTTTGTTGCAGCTAAACTTTTTGGCGTAAAGACTCTTTATATTGAGTGTTTTGACCGCCCGACTCTGCCGACGATGACCGGCAAGATGTTGTACACCTTTGCTGATCGAATTATTGTTCAGAGCGAGGAACAGCAGAAGAATTTCCCTGATTCTCGTGTGATTCATCCCATTTTCTAAGAGTGATGAATTTATCCTGAAAATAGCGTCCTCGCGTGTGCTGAGGGCGTTATTTTCAGGGTATAGTATTTATTAATACATACAGATACGCATAAGTCGTGCGCTCCACTGTGGACTCACCATCCAAGCGAACTAACCACTCGCCAGAGAAGCGTATGCGGAGATTACTCACCATTTTCTCCGGCACGACGCCGCCGCGTATACCAATGATGCCCTCCGGATTTTTTGCGTCAGGTATACGGGGTTACTACCGATAAATACATAGAGAGGAATAGGCGATGTCTATTCAGAACTTCCCCCGCGTCAGCGTTGATACTTCCAAGTTCGACCTGCCCGTATTTACCCCTGCCGTCGCGCCCGTTCGTATTCCTACTAAGACTTACGATTTGGTGGTGTCCCTCGGCACCGACGTTCACACTTTTGATCGTCTTCTGCGTTGGGTTGAGGCTTATCTTGAAGCTCATCCCGAGGTCACCTGCCTCGTGCAGCATGGTCACACTGCGCCCATTAAGCACGCAGACAACCTCAAGCTTCTTCCCGCCTCCGAACTGCTGGACTACTACGCAACCGCGCGCGTAGTGCTGGTTCAGGGCGGCCCCGGTTCCATCCAGGATGCACGTCGCACCGGCGCTCTGCCCCTGGCTGTTCCGCGCCGCGCAGAGTTCGACGAGGTCGTTGACAACCACCAGGTCCCCTTCACCACTCTGATGGAGAAGCGCGGCCACGCTGTTGTTGTTGAGAGCCGCGAAGACCTTTTCGCTAAGCTGGATCTTGCTCTGGCCAATCCCTCCCTGTTCCGCACCGCTGAGCCGTACGTCTCCACCCCGGAGATTTCTGCCGCACAGCTGAGCGAGGAACTGCAGGATCTGCTTGCTGGCAAGACCCACCGTAAGGATTCCTTCTGGGGTCGCCTGAAGCAGGCTGCTCGCGCACACCGTGCGGGTAAGGCTGAGATGGCTCGCATCGACGCGATGGCTCCCAGCGCCTAAAAAGCTTTAGCTTTCTAAACCTCGCATCCTTAGTGATGCGATGTGGGGAGCCGCCCGAAGGTGTTTCCCTCATTTTTAGACCGGCATGCGAATCCTCCAACCACCCTGTGAGAAGCTGTGGATGTTTTCCCTTGTTCACGGCATATTCTCAGGTGGATTCGCGTCTTTACATTGGTTGCGAAACCCCGCGCACCGTATCCTTAGAAGGGATAATGCGCGGGGTTTTCGCGCACTACGAAAGGAACAATTATGGCAGTTCAGGAATCGACCGTTATCAACGCAAACGTTGAGCAGGTTATCGAGGCATTCTCCAGCGAGGACTTCGCACGCTTCGTCTGCTCCGAGGTTGGCGTTGAGTTCGGTAGCTTCTCCGTTTCCGGTGACACCTCCGCTGAGTTCACCGCAACCACCGAACGTACCGTGCCCGCTGAGCGCGTGCCGGACATCGCTCGTAAGTTCGTCGGCAACGGCGTTGCTATGACCCAGGTGGACACCGTAAGCGCACCGGCTGCTGACGGCTCCCGCACCGTCTCTACCGAGGTGAAGGTTAACGGCGTGCCCGTGTCCGCTCAGGCTACCCAGCACCTGATTCCCGAGGGTGACAAGACCCGTCTGGACGTCAACGGCGAGGTTTCCTGCTCCATCCCGCTGGTGGGCAAGAAGATTGCAGCCGCTGCTGAGCCGCAGGTTGGCCGCGTGCTGAAGGTTCTGGGCACCTCCGCTGAGAAGTGGCTGGCACAGCGCTAAAGCCTATTTAGACGCTCACCTTTGAGGTGTAGCTGATATACGGCTAGATACGCCAAGATACAGAGGATCCCCGTCGTAAGTAATTACGGCGGGGATCCTCTGTTCTTTATGGGTCTCTACGAGCTCTAGAGCCCTGATAAGGACGTATGAGCATTAGGAGGGGACAGCGTTAGGAAGCGACAATCGCCTCGGAGTACTCACGCTCACCGAGCAGTTCGGCGAAGCGGCGCATCTCTACGCGCAGGTCGTGCTCTGCTTCGAGCAGGTCAACGACCTTGCGCAGCTTGGTGCTGGAGGTGTGCTCGGTGTAGGGGAAGTAGTGTACTTCCACGCCAACCTCTGCGAAGCGTGCTTCCAGGGCGTTACCCTTGTCGGTGCCCTTCCAGTCGTCGCCTTTGAAGAAGACGTTGAAGGGCTTCTGCTTCCAGGTTTCGAGCTTGTCGGGGGTGGTTTCGACGTGCACTTCGTCCACGTAGTCGATGTGGCTGACGATGGCGGCACGCTCTTCGATGGGGATGACGGGGCGGCGGCCCTTGGTCACTTCCAGAACGTCATCGTGCACGACGCCTGCAATGAGGTAGTCGCAGTTTTCCTTGGCCTTGCGGAGAATCTCGAGGTGGCCGTAGTGGAAAAGGTCGTAGGCGCCTGCGGCGTAGCCAATAATCATGGGGCTTCCTTGTGGTTGGTAGCGGCGATGGGTATTCCGGTGTGGTTGAGGTACCAGAGGGGTGAGAAACATATCCGCGGTCTGGGGTGAGAGCCTAAGAATAAGTGAAGAATGTGCAATATTGAGAAAATATTTTCTTATTATTGCCCTATTTCTTCTCGCTGTCATCTCAGAGTGTGCGGGTCCGAAAAGAGTTTCTCGAGGGTGCTGGTTGGGCGCCCTTCGTCCTTTTATTTTACCAGTCACCTTTTTGGAGGAAAAAGAGAAAGATATAAAAATGAGGCGGATACAGTGTAGTATCCGCCTCATATTTTCTATACGTCGCTTGAAATCAAAGAAAGCTTATATAGATAAACAATTAACCGCTAGATTTTAGCGAAGAGTTTTAGCCAGTATTTTCTGCACGCTTTGACCGCATATGCTTACGTTCTTGTGCAATATTTTAGGTTCAGTAGCCATTCGGTATTTTCGATTGGCGTTCAAATACTAGCTACTCCCCCACCGGTTCAGCCTACCTTCTCAGCAAAGGTTTAGTTCTTCGCAGCTGCTTCCTTAGTGGCTTCCTCAACGGCAACCCAGGAGAGCATCGCGCACTTCACGCGCGCCATGAACTTCGAAACACCGGAGAATGCAGCCATATCGCCGTACTCTTCTTCGTCCAGGGTCACCTTGCCGCGCGAGCGCAGCATCTCGCGGAACGCATCCACGTGGCGCTGAAGCTCGGAGGTGGTCATGCCAGGAGCCATCTCAGAGAGCACAGAAGCGGCAGCCATGGAGATAGAGCAACCGTCGCCTTCCCAAGAGATCGATTCGATGGTCTTCTCGCCATCCTTCAGCTCATCAGAGAGCACCACACGCAGGTTGATTTCGTCACCGCAGGTGGGGTTGTACTGGTGGTTATCGGCACTTGCGTGACCGGCGGGTACCTCTACGAGGTGCTCGCCGCTACGCTGCTTAGAATGCTCCAGAATAATTTCCTGGTACAGGGATTCAAGAGACACGGTGTTCTTCTTCCGTCAGTTGGTTGTCTGAAAATTCGGGGCGTTAGCGTCTAACGCGCCTGCTTTAGAGGCCGAAGTAGGGGCGTACCTCGGCGAGTGCCTTCAGGAAAGCGTCCACATCTTCTGTGGTGTTGTAGATATAGGTGGAGGCGCGGGTCGAGGCGGTCACACCGGCGCAACGGTGCAACGGCTGGGCGCAGTGGTGACCCACGCGCACGGCGATGCCCTGAGTGTCGAGTAGCTGACCCACATCGTGCGGGTGTACACCCTCGATGGCGAGGGCGACCAGACCGGCACGCTTGGTGGGATCGGTGGGGCCAAGCAGTCGCACGCCTTCAATCTTCTGAACGCCCTCAACGAGGCGGGCGCCCAGTTCGTGTTCCCACGCCTCAACGTTCTCCATGCCCAAGTGCTGCAGGTAGCGCACAGCAGCAGCGAAAGCGACTGCCTGCGAGACTCGCTGGGTACCGGCCTCAAACTTGATGGGGGCGGGCATGTACTCGGCATCCTGCAGACCCACGCGGGTAATCATGGAGCCACCGGTCAGGAAGGGCGGCAGAGCTTCGAGCAGTTCGGCACGACCGTAGAGGGCACCGATACCGGTGGGCGCCAGCATCTTGTGGCCGGAGAACGCCGCGAAGTCGACGTCCAGGGCGTGGAAGTCTACGGGCATGTGCGGTACGGACTGGCAGGCGTCCAGCACGACGAGCGCGCCGTGCTTGCGCGCCATGGCGACCATGCGGGGCACATCGGTAATCGCGCCGGTCACGTTCGAGACGTGGGTGAACGCCACGATGCGGGTCTTCTCGTTGATGATGCCCTCGGCTGCCGCGTAGTCGAGCTGTCCGTCCTCGGTGGAGGGGATGTGGCGCAGGGTTGCGCCGGTACGCTGAGCAAGAATCTGCCAGGGAATGAGGTTCGCGTGATGCTCAATCTCCGTGGTGACGATTTCATCACCGGGCTTGAGTGCGAAACGCTCGGCGGCGGGACCGCCGATGCCCTGGGAGGCGTTGCCAATGGAGTAGGCGACCAGGTTCAGTGCCTCGGTTGCGTTGGAGGTCCACACGATTTCTTCGTCAGTGGCACCGACGAAGTTCGCAACGGTGATGCGCGCATCCTCAAACAGGTCGGTTGCTTCGACCGCGAGGGTGTGGGCGCCGCGGTGCACGGCGGAGTTAGCATGCAGGTAGAAGTTACGTTCAGCGTCGAGCACCTGAAGCGGTTTCTGACTGGTCGCCCCCGAATCCAGGTAGACCAAAGGGTGCCCGTTGACCTCAGTGTTGAGGATCGGGAAATCCTGGCGAAGCTGGCGTACGAGGTCGTCGCTCAGCGGGGTGTTGGCGGGGGTGGAGTATTCAGCCACGGGTACCTTCTTCTCTCGCTCATACGCTCCACGGGTCGGGTATTTTCCCGTCGTGGAGCGTATAACGTCATTCTTTTCTAGCTTATTCCCTCACCGGGCTCTTGCATAGTTAGGTAGAGCCTAGTTCACGCATCGGCCCGCATCATGCGCTACCCCAGTTCAGCGTTTACCCGGCACGGGTCATACGGCTAGGAGCCTGCGCCGTGGTAGCGTTGCTGGGTTGCCAGCAGGCCTTCCTTCACGAGCATCATGGTTGCGTCTGCAGCGTTCGAGATGAGGAAGGGCAGGTCCTTCGCTTCGGTGCTGCTGAAGGGCTTGAGCACGAAGTCTGCGGTGTCCATGCGTCCGGGAGGTCGACCGATGCCGGTGCGCACACGGTAGTAGTCTTTGGTGCCCAGTGCCTTGGTGATATCGCGCAGACCGTTATGGCCACCCTCTCCCCCACCAATCTTGAGCTTAATGGTGTCGAAGGGGATATCGAGTTCATCGTGCACAACGATGACGTGGTCGGGGTCAATACCGTAGAACTTTGCGATGGCGCTGACCGGGCCGCCTGAGGTGTTCATGTAGCCGAGGGACTTCATGAGAACGACCTTGGGGCCGCCGAAGCCGAGGCGCCCCTCCACCACAACCGCGGAGGCCTTGGAATGCTTCTTGAAGCTGCCGCCCACTTCCTTGGCGAGTTCGTCCAGAACCATCTGGCCAATATTGTGGCGGGTTTTAGCGTAGTTGGGGCCGGGGTTTCCTAGACCCACGATGAGCCACGTATCAGACATCTCTTCGTGTACCTTTCTGAGTTCAAAGGGACTGCCCCTGCGCCTGCAGGGTATGCAAACGGCCCGCACCTCGTGTGAGGATGCGGGCCGTTCCCAGCCCGGCTTATGCCGGTTTATAAGCGTTGAAATCCGCTACTTACGCAACGAACACCAGGTCAATGTGCTGCAGTTCGGGGCGGATGGGGTGGCGCTGGATGTCCTGAACGCGAGCCTTGATGGTCTCACCCTCAACCTCGATAGCCAGCACTGCGTCTGCCTGACGAACTGCCAGGGTGGTCTCGTGACCGGGCAGGGTTACGTGCTTGGGCTCTGCGCCGTTGCCGTAGATGACAGCGGGGATTTTGCCTGCAACGCGTGCACGGCGTGCGTAGCCCTTACCGAAGTCAACGCGGGGCTCTGCAACAATCTTGATTTCAGCCATGGGGTTCTCCATTTCTGTAGTTTGTACATAACGCGCCAAGAGAAACGGCGCGGATGAAGAATCCGTACGCCACCTCGTCGATAACGGCTCACCGCGTTTGCGGTGGCCCTCGCCTTGGCCAAGACATTATTGTACAGGTTCCCAGCTCTTCTTCAAGAGCCGGGAACCTGTGATATGGCGTTTTTCACGCCTTTTATGCTGAATCGCATCAACATGAGCACCCAAGAGAGCAGCGGACGTCCACTCCCCCTCGCGGCGATACTAACCATAGAGTACGAACCTTGGACCGCTGACTCTAGGAGGCGTTCGCTTTCAGAATCGATACAAGGTGATCAATCCTTCGAGCAAGTACCTGGGAATACAAATTCTCAGTCATAAATCTACGAGCCCGCGCTGAGGCAGCCGCCAATTCACCAGGAGCGCGAAGAATCCCATCAATCTTCCGGGCTAGTTGCTGAACATCGCCCTGAGGAACAGACCAAGCCATTTTTTGAGAGACCAGAAAGTCTAGCGTTTCATTCGAGAATCCAATAATGGGAACTCCCTGTCCAAGGGTTTCATAATATGTCATCGAGGGGTCACCCTGCAGATGAGGCATAACCATCAAATCAATATTCTCTCGAACAAAAGGCTCCCATTCATCCTTATAGGACATAAAACCTTTATACACAATATTAGGAGCTCCCTTTTCAAGAATATCCTGTCTATCCACCCCATCTCCAATGAGATAGAAAACAATTTCAGGATTAAGGTTATATACAGCCCATGATATATCGGCCATATACTTCGACCCCTTCAAAGGAGATATATTCCCCGAAAATGCAATTGACTTCGGAAGTTTATTAAAATCTTTCTTTTTAGCAACGGTTTCAACTCGATGATCAAAATACAAGAATGAGTTCCTGGAAAGGTTGCCATATGATTCAAATGCCGCAGGACCATTGCACTGAATCCCCGCAGATTTACGCATCATTTTTCGGGTCGCAAGTTCTCCCTTCCAGAAACCAAGGTATGCCCGAAGAGCATCCACCACTCCAATCTTTCCATTTCGCGATGATTCCGCACGGAAGATAGCGTAACGAATCCGTCGCGTGACTTCGGCGATATAGACAACCTTACAAGGCATGGACAGGAAACGCTCTGCACCCTTTTTACCAAGAACTAGGGCGACAACATTACCCTTGACGTTCTGCAGATACTCATCTGCAGATTCCTTTCTAAGATTGATCTCATCCTTTGAGATTCTCCTACAGGTCGAAGGATTTGGGCATTTTTTAAAATCAATAACACCTCCTTCAGTAACCACGCTACACTTTACCTCAGGATAGTTTTTTTCAAGAAAATCCTTATACGCTTTATATCCCAAGAAGCTACGTTCATAGATATAAAAACCAGCAGAATCTTCAAAAGCATTTCCGGGGTCAACAAAAACAATCTCGCCCAGACTATCAACAGCCATAGTCTCCTCCACCATGATTGAATACACTTGTACAGGTATTAGATTACTTTAAATCAACAATTTATGTATTTTGCGAACTTTTATCTACATAAATCAATATTCAATACACTCTATTACTTAAACCCTCTTAAATTCAGAGCGTATCGCTTACCGAGTCCACAAGACATAACTAATACTCTTGAATTTGAGGGGATAATCAGTGAGCATTCTGTATTTACTGCTTCAGATAGCTCTCCAATGCGACGCGGTGATCGCGCGGGGTGAAGCCTGCAGCAATCAGCTTGGACAGGTCCATTGCCGAGTTCGTCGGACGGTGAGCGAAGAGCTCAGCGTTGGCGAAGTATTCCTCGGTGGTGGTGTCGCTGACTCGTGCCGGGTCGTGGCCGGTACCCTCGTACACTGCACGAGCGAACTGTGCCCAGTTGATGACTTCACCGGTGTTCGACACGTTGTAGGTGCCGTACTCTGCACCGGAGAAGAGCAGGTGCAGGGCAGCAGCGGCCAGATCCTGGGTGAAGGTCGGGCGGCCCCACTGGTCGGCGACCACGGACGGGTCGATACCGCGCTCAGCCAGGGATGCCATGGTACCCACAAAGTTCTTGCCGGCGCCAACAACCCAGCTGGTGCGCAGGGTGTAGTGCTTACGCCATGCAGCAGCGGCAACCTCACCGGCAGCCTTGGACGCGCCGTAGACGCTCAGCGGTGCCAGGGGGTAATCCTCCGGGTATTCCTCGCCCAGGGGCAGGGAACCGTCAAAGACGTAGTCGGTGGATACGTGTACCAGCGGCAGGTTAGCTTCTTCACAGATGGAGGCAAGAGCGCTCACGCCCAAAGCGTTAGCTGCCCAGGCGTCGCGGCGCCCCTCGGGGGTTTCTGCCTGATCCACTGCGGTGTACGCTGCAGCGTTAATGACCGCGCGGAAGGAGCGCCAGCGGAATGCGTCACGCCACTGCTCGGGCTTGCCCAGGTCGAGGCGGTCGCGATCCACAGCCAGGAAGGGTACGTTCTGCTCGGTGAGCTGGCGAACCAGCTCGGTGCCGAGCTGACCGCCAGCACCAATAATCAGAATCGGGTCGGCTTCCAGGGGCTTAATCTCGTTCAGACGCGGGTGGTTGCGGTCCTTCTCGGAGAGCTCTGCCTTCGCCAGGTCGATAGGCCAGTCGATTGCGACGGTCTCATCGGCAAGGTTCAGGAAGCTGTAGCCGGATACTGCATCCGCCGACCAGTGGTCGTTCACCAGATAGGTGTAAGCGGTGTTCTCTTCCAGGGTCTGGAAGGAGTTACCCACGCCGCGGGGCACGAAGATAGCGGTGTCCGGGCCCAGCTCCACGGTGACGACCTTACCGAAGGACTCGCCGGCACGCAGGTCAACCCACGCGCCGAAGATACGGCCGGTCGCAACAGATACGTACTTATCCCACGGCTCGGCATGGATACCGCGGGTAGTACCCACCGAAGCGTTGAACGAGATGTTGTTCTGCACCGGGTTGAAGTCGGGCAGACCGGCTGCAACCATCTTCTCGCGCTGCCAATTTTCCTTGAACCAGCCGCGGTTATCGCCGTGAACCGGCAGGTCAATGATGAGCAGGCCGGGAATCTCGGTTTCAGTAACCTTCAATTCCTTGGTCATTACTGGCCCGCCTTTGCGTACTTCGCCTCAACCTCAGCCTTCAGGGGCTCCCACCAGCCGCGGTTATCGGTGTACCACTTAATAGTGTCGGCAAGACCGGACTCGAAGTCGGTGAACTTCGGCTCCCAGCCGAGCTCTGCGCGCAGGCGGCTACCGTCGATTGCGTAGCGCAGGTCGTGACCGGGGCGGTCAACCACGTGCTCGAAGTCGTTCTCGTCCTTACCCATCAGGCGCAGGATGGTGCGCAGAACCGTGATGTTGTTCTCTTCGCCGTCTGCACCGATGAGGTATGTTTCGCCAATCTTGCCCTGCTCCAGGATGCGCAGCACAGCAGAAGAGTGGTCGGATGCGTGAATCCAGTCACGGACGTTCAGGCCCTCGCCGTACAGCTTCGGGGTCAGACCCGAGAGGATGTTAGTAATCTGGCGGGGGATGAACTTCTCGATGTGCTGGTAGGGGCCGTAGTTGTTGGAGCAGTTAGAGATGGTTGCTTCAATACCGAAGGAGCGGACCCATGCGCGCACGAGCAGGTCGGAACCTGCCTTAGTGGAGGAGTAGGGGGAAGAGGGGTTGTAGGGGGTGGTTTCGGTAAACTTTGCCGGATCGTCCAGCTCGAGGTCGCCGAAGACCTCGTCGGTGGAGATGTGGTGGTAGCGGGTGCCGTGCTTACGGACTGCTTCCAGGAGGCTGAAAGTACCGATGAGGTTAGTGTGAATGAACGGTTCGGGGTTGGACAGGGAGTTGTCGTTGTGCGATTCCGCAGCATAGTGAACAACAGCGTCTGCCTTGCCGACCAGTTCGTCAGCCAGCTCGCGGTCGGCAATGTCGCCTACGACGAGCTTAAAGCGGGATTCAGGAAGACCTTCCAAAGACGCAGCATTTGCAGCGTAGGTCATCTTATCCAGCACAGTAATAGTGTGATCAGTGTTATCGATGAGGTGGTGAACAAAGTTCGAACCAATAAAACCGGCACCGCCGGTAACAAGAATGTGAGCCATACGGTATATTTTACCCACCTAAATGGTGATTTTTATGCCTCGACAACGAGATAAACATGACACAATAAGATGTTATGAAGGGAATTATTCTTGCCGGCGGTACCGGAAGCCGTTTGCACCCTATCACTCAGGGTATTAGCAAGCAGCTCACTCCGGTCTATGACAAGCCGATGATTTACTACCCGCTGTCCACTCTCATGCTGGCGGGTATCCGCGATATTTTGATTATTACCACTCCTACCGATCAGGAGCAGTTCCAGCGGCTGCTCGGTGACGGTTCCCGTTTCGGTATTAATCTCGAATACAAGGTGCAGCCTTCTCCGGATGGCCTGGCACAGGCATTCATTCTGGGCGCAGACTTTATTGGCAACGACCCCGTGGCGCTCGTGCTCGGCGACAATATCTTCTACGGTCCTGGCCTGGGTACTCAGCTTGCCACCTACGAGCAGAAGGACGGCGCAACCGTCTTCGCTTACCGGGTTGCTGACCCTCGCGCCTACGGTGTGGTGGAGTTCGACGAGGACTTCAACGCGCTGTCCATCGAAGAGAAGCCTGAGAACCCCAAGAGCGACTACGCTATTCCGGGTCTGTACTTCTACGACTCGAAGGTTGTAGAGTATGCACGCCAGATCAAGCCTTCCCCGCGCGGTGAGTTGGAAATCACTGACCTCAACCGCGTCTACCTGGAACAGGGTAAACTGAAGGTTGAGGTTCTACCTCGCGGCACTGCGTGGCTCGATACCGGAACCTTTGATTCACTCGCTGATGCCACTAACTTCATCCGCACTGTCCAGAGCCGTCAGGGTCTGTCGGTTGGTTGCCCGGAGGAAATTGCGTGGCGCCACGGTTGGCTCTCCGATGAGCAGTTGCGCGACATTGCTACCCCCCTCGTCAAGAGCGGTTACGGTAGCTACCTGCTCGGATTGCTCCGCTAATAAACACCAGGGGATTTCCGTATCCCTTCACCGCCTGCAACAACACTCCACTTTGCAGGTACACTAACTCAAACTTTCTGGAGTATTCTCACTACCATGACCATTTTGGAATTTTTCCGCACCACGAGGGCTAACCTCTGGCTGCTGATCATTGGCATCGTTGTCGGTGCCGCAGCGGGCTTCGGCTATGCCTCTCTCCAGCCGAAGGTCTACGCTGCATCGTCCTCGGGCTACGTGACCGTGGGCGAGTCCGGCACTGTGGATGTCCTCTCGGGTTCTTCCGCCGCTAAGGAACGCGCTCGCTCCTACGCAGCTATCGTCTCTTCCGAGGCCGTGGCACAGAAGATTAAGCAGAACAACCCCGAGCTCTCCCTGACCACCGGTCAGATTCGTGCGAGCCTCACCGCAACCGCAGGTGACAACGCTGCACTGATTACCGTGAGCGCGCAGGCTTCTTCCCCGAAGAACGCACAGCTGCTCGCTAACGGTGCACTGCAGGCTACTGCCGACTACATTAAGGAAATTGAGCAGAACCCCGGTAACGCTCAGGCACTGGTGAACGGCGAAAACACTGGCGCATCCCCCACCACCAGCAACACCGTCCGTGTGATTCCGCTGAACAACGCAAGCGTGAACCCGCCGCTGGTGGCTCCGAACTACCAGCAGAATGTACTCGTTGGTGCCGCTGCTGGCCTGGCGCTGGTGTACCTGGCTATCTTCCTGCGCCGCGCACTGGATCAGCGCATCCGCACCCGTGACGACGCTACCAAGGCAACCGGCGCAAGCATCCTGGGTGTTCTACCCGTCAGTGATGACCTGAACGAAGAGAACATCGTTAACGGTGACACCGACGACCACATCGCTCAGGAGTCCATCCGTCAGCTGCGTACCAACCTGCGCTTCGTGAACGTTGACACTCCCCCTCGTTCGTTCATCGTCACCTCCGCGGTGCCCGGTGAAGGTAAGTCGACCGTGTCGCTGTCGCTGGCTCGTGCAATGGCTGACGCAGGTTCGCCCGTCATCCTCATTGACGCCGACCTCCGCCGCCCGACCGTGGCTAAGAAGCTGAAGCTCGACGCTAAGGTTGGTCTGACCCAGGTTCTGGCTGGCCAGGTTGAGATTGCTAACGCTGTACACCAGCTAGGCGATTCGAACCTCTTCGTCCTGCCCGCAGGCCGCATCCCCCCGAACCCCTCCGAGCTTCTGGGCTCGGATAAGATGCGCCAGCTGATCAACGAGCTCTCCGAAGAGTTCATCGTGGTCGTCGACGTTCCGCCGCTGCTGCCCGTGACCGATGCTTCGCTGCTCTCCCACTCGGTGGATGGCGTAATCCTCGTTGCTTCTATCGGTCGAAGCCACCGTGAGCAGATGACTGAGGCTGCAAGCACCCTGAAGAAGGTCAACGCTAACCTCTTCGGTATGGTTCTGAACCGTGCACCCCGTAAGGGCCTGGGTAACTCCTACTACGGCTTCGGTTACGCAAGCTCGTACGTCGGTTACTCCACCTACTACGGTTACGGCAAGGACGGCGACAAGAAGTCGTCGAAGAAGTCCTCTGCTAAGAAGTAATAACGTAATTAGCGCCCTAAATCATAGGGAGCGACTTAGGGCGGGATGGGCAGTATTTTCTGCCCATCCCGCCTTATACTTATCTGGTATATATGTGCACCGAAAGGCTATTGTGACCACTCACTCACCCAATACCCCGGAGCCGCAGACCACTCCTCTTGCGGCACGGATTCGGCTTGCGCACGCCTACTTCCAGCGGATTGCCGACATGCATTCCATCGATATTCTGCATGTCAAAGGCTACGCTTTCTCCCAGGAAATTTACCGCAAGGGCAGGTACAGCTCCGATGCCGACCTGCTCGTCCGTCCCTCTCACGTGGACCGCTTTGTAGAGATCCTTCTGGCAGATGGATGGCGTATCCAAGCCCACTTCGAAACAGGCTCTGTCTTCGAGCATGCAATGACGCTCTACCACGCTTCGTGGGGTCTGACTGATATTCATCGTTTCTTCCCCGGTCTAGGACGCCACGGCGACTATGAGAAGGCGTTTGACCGTATCTGGGCGGCGCGTAAGACCCGTATGATCGCTCACCGTCCCTGCACTGTACCCAGCGATCTGGATGCGCGTCTTCTCGTGGTACTTCACCGTGCCCGCGCAGCGTCACGCTACAGCGCTGATATTAACTACCTGGTCTCTCTGCTCTCCTACAGTGATTGGGAGCGTCTGCGAGCCCGCGCGGAAGAACTTGATTCCTCCCTCGCATATAGCGCGGCCATGGGCGGCTTGGAGCAGTATCGTGGCGACCGCGACTACCTGCTGTGGCTATCGGTCTCGCAGGACGTCCCCCACTATATTCAGTGGATTGGACGCCTGCAGTCAGCGACCACCCTGCGCGATAAGCTGCGCACCCTCAAAAATATTTTCCTTGTGAACAAGGACCACCTCGCCATGCAGCTGGGGCACACCCCCACCCGCGCGGAGGTGTACGCCAAGTTCTTTGAACGTTTCGGAATCAAGGTGAAGAAATGAGCAATCCGGTAGATTCCCCTCAGACCGTATACGGCATCCCAGAGAACATCGCATATGTTCATTCTGAAGAGTTCGCTAAGTACTCCCCCACGGCAACTTATCTCGCGAATCTTGCCAACGGTGAGCTGTCTGTTCTTCAGGATTCTGCCTCCATTATTTGGAGTATTTTTGAAGACCCGATGTCTCTGCAGGATGCTATCGACGAGCTCTGCGAAATGTATGAACAGCCCATAGAGATCATGGGACCGCAGATTGAGGGTTTTATTCCTGAGCTGCTCTCCAAGGGGCTCTTAGAAGCCCGCTAAGGCCATCAGAACGAATAAAGAAGGCGGGGCGGTAGAACTATATAGTTCTACCGCCCCGCCTTCTTCTATGGGCCGAGCTCTTTTAGTCTTCGGGCAAAGCCTGCATGTAGGTCTTCAAGCGGCTGATAAAACGAGCCTCCGAGAAACCGTCAACGTGCTCACGGATGTAGTCGGCATCCCAGTCGTCCGGGTTGAAAGCCTTGAGAGCTTCCACCAGCTGCTCCACGGTCGGCTGGTTGATGAACATACCGGTCTTGCCTTCCTGAATGGTATCCAGGAAGCCGCCCGCACGGTACGCAATCACGGCCTTGCCGCTAGCACCCGCTTCCAGCGGAGTAATGCCGAAGTCCTCATAAGAGATAGCCAGCAGTGCCAGGCAGTGACGGTATGCGTAACGTAGCTGCGCGTCCGAAACGCCCGAAACGATACGAACGGTCGGACCGGCAAGCGCTTCCAGGCGCTCCTTTTCCGGACCGCGGCCAATCACTAGGAGCTTCTTGCCCAACTCATTGCAGGCTTCAACAGCCTTATCAACATTCTTGTAGGGCAACAGGCGAGAAACAATCAGGAAATAATCGTCCGATTCGGTAAACTCTTCCAGACCCGGAATAGGCTCAACCGGTGCGGTGGTGTCTACCGAGTGCGGGGGGAAGAAAATCGGAACATCCTTCTTGCCGTACACGTTCTCGATGCGCTTCTTAATCACGCTCGCGTTCGCCACGTACACCGCCGAGCGGTGAGCCGCCCAGTGATCCCACAACATCAGTGCAGGACGCAGGGTTTTCAGCAACAGAGGTACGGGGCCGGTACTCTTCTCCCCCAAGTACTGATCGCTCAGGTACAGCCAACGCGCCGGCGAATGGCAGTAGATGAACTTGCGGCCGGCGAAGTTGAAGCCGTGCGCCCAACCGGTCGTTGATACCACAGTACGCTCAGCCGGCACCTTCATGAAAGAAGAAGCAAACGGCAGAATTGGCAAAGCCATGCGGTGGTTACGACGCAGATAACCAATCTTGTTCAAAGGACTCGTGATAATCTTCGCGTCCTTGAACTCGGGAAAGGTGCCCTCCGGGTCGTACAGAGTCGTGTAAATCGGTGCGTCCGGGAACGCACGGTGCATCGCCAGAACAACACGCTCCGCGCCGCCGCGCTGAGTCAGGTAGTCATGGGCAATCGCGATCTCTTCAGTAGCCTCAGGCTTGACCAGCGGCACGTAACGGCGCGCCAGGCGGCCAAGCTTCTTGAGGCTCTTCGGGATATCCGCGAGCACCGCGTCGGGGTTCTTCGGCCCGGTAAACGGAGCGGAGGTCAAGAGCTGAGTGAGTGACATTTCCTTTTCCTCCTAGAAAACTTTCTGAGCACGCTCAGGATAGCGAATACCGGCGTAAGATGCAGCCTCAACCTGCAAAGCCACAAGCTTCTCAGCTGCCTTAGCGGGCAGCTTGAGCAGAATCTTATCGCTCGCATCGCCCAGAGCCTTAATGGTCTTCTCCGTGGTGAAACGAGCAAGGGCCTTGACCAGCAAGCCCCATGCACCCGTCGGGTTCGGGGCTGGGTGCGCTTCCTCGCCGTGCTTACGCACGAAGATGGTGCGGGCAGAACCCGAGTGCAGGGCACGCAGGGCACGCACTGCAGTGGTGGTAGCAGCCACGTAGTGCTTAGTCGCCAGCTCAGGGGCAATATGGATTTCGCCACCGTGCTGAGCAACCTCGTAACCCATGTCTACGTCTTCCCAACCGTAGAGACGGTACGCGGGATCGTAGCCACCAATCTCATCGAAGAGCTTCTTCGACATAGAGACGTTACCCGCCCAGTAAATCCAGCGTTTCTCAGGCGCAACCTGGTACGCAGCTTCACGGAACTTCTGGTCGCGGTAGTTACCGTACACACGAGAGTAGGGAGTGTCCGGGAACTGGTTCAAGTAGATACCGATTACGCCGTGCTCACCGGGAGCCTCATGGTACTTGAGGTGGTTCGCAACGTAGTTGGGATCGGGTTCCAAATCGTCATCGCAACGGATGAGGATATCCGCATCAGCCGCACGGTGACCAGCGTTCAGCGCTGCCACACGACCGCGGTTCTCCTCGAAAACAATCTTGGTCAGGTTCAGCTTGCCTTCCGCAATATAGCGGTCAAGCACAGCTTCGCTGTTGTCAATATCGCCGTCGAGGACCACGATAACCTGGAAGTCCTTCTCAGTCTGAGCGGCAAGCGCATCCAGCGGGTAGTGCAGAATATCTGCACCACCGCGAGAGGGAATGATAACCGCAGCCTTGTAGCGGTGAGTAGTCGTCATAATTTTCCTTCGGGGGTTTGAGTGAGAGGATATCCGTTGAGAATGGCCTATACGTTTAGAAGCACCTTAGCGGATAAAACGTTCCAGAATCTCACCAACACGGACCTTACCTGCTTCAGGCGAGTAGTTTTCCTGCCAACGCCAGAACAGCTCGGAGGTTCGCTCCGCCAGCACATCCGTATCTTCTCGAAGCTCAGTACCCAGGCTCTTAATAGCCTGGGCAAGAGCTACCGGCTGGTCAGCAGGCACAACGTACGGGTACGAGGCGCCGCCGAGCACCTCCGATAGCGCACCTGCGTCACTGACGATTACAGGGACGCGTGCACTCATCGCTTCAGCGACCACCAAGCCAAAGGACTCGGGGGCAATCGAAGGTACAACGAGCATGTCGATATCACCGAAAAGACGGTCCGGGGTAGTCCAGCCCAGACGCGTGCTGAAGGTAGCAACACGAGCTAGCGCATCCTCAACCTCCGCACGTTCTTCATCAGATGCGAAGACAGGCTCGCCGCCAATCACCAGGTCGTATTCAATGCCGTTAGCGTTCAGGGAACTCATCGCCTGGCACAGGGTCGCGATGCCCTTAGACGGAGTCAAACGCCCCAGGTAACCGACGCGGAGTCGGCGCTCCCCCACACGGTGATCCAGCTCGGTGGATACGCCGCTGACCCAGTTCGCAAACAGTTCGCTGCCGGGGCAGGCACGAGCCACATAGCGGCTCGGGACCAGGGTGACAGACGCCTTATGGCGGGCAAAGGGCACGAGCTTTGCGTTCACACCGGTAGGAAGCTGGTGCAAGTGCACGATACGGTTCTTACGACCGCCCGTTGCCGCTGCCGGGACCAGACCGTTACACCACAGTAGAACGTCCTTGTGGCGAGCATGCCAGCTACGCAGAGCCACCATATACTGTGCGCGGTTCTTAGCCGGCAGTACCACACGTGCAAAGCCTTCATCCGCAGCAGCTTCCACAAGCTGCTTCGGCTCGGAAGGACCCACGATAGTGACCTTGTAGCCAAGGCTACGGGCTGCACGAGCAATGTTCAGGAGCATGACCTCGCCGCCACCCATGTCACCGTTATTGGTGGCGATGTAGAGTTCTTTCTCCATCCTTCTACTCCTTCACCAGCTTACGGGCAGGTACATAATTCTTACCGGAATATTTGATACTTCCGCGGATACGTCCCAACGAAGCAACCCAGTTGGCAACATCACGACGAACAACTTTACGTTGGGTCACAGCCTGACGCAGAATATTCAGCAACTGCTGAACACTACCAGTCACAGTAGACTTCAACGAATACGTTGCAGAATCATACTTGGGGAAACGACGGGCCATCAGCACACGTCCCACACCCAGCTCATACTTCTTACGGATAGAGCTCTTCCCCTCCGAGAGAGTAAAACGAATCTCTGCTTCAGGGATAAAGCGCATCACGCCGTCAGCTTCCTGGTGGCGCCACGAAATATCCACATCCTCATAGCCGTAGCGAGGAAGGGACTCATCATAGCCGCCTATTTCGAAAAAGCGTGCACGGGTAATAGCACAGTTACAGTTGCCTACGTGCGGCAGATAAGGAGTAGCAATCAAACCCTTGCCAAAGGCGTCAGGGCGGGGGGTGCCATTAGCGTCAAAAGCGCGGATCCAGCCACCTGCCAGTTCCTTATCCTGCACCTCTGAAAACGCCTGAACCCACTGGGGAGATACTTCATCATCAGCATCACAGAATGCTAAGACCCTACCGGATGCGGCACGTGCACCAGTGTTACGGGCCGCGGGAATACCCGGAGTTGCGGAGGCGTCCACGACCTTGACCGTGAACTTATTCTCTCGGGGCTCCTGAGCCCACGCTTCCATAACGGCGCGGGTGTCGTCATCTGAACCGTTGTCTACCAGAATCACTTCGTACGGAAGCTCAGTTTCCTGGTTCTCCAGAGCCTTAAGCTGGCGGGGAAGAGTTGACGCTGCATTCAGTGCACAAATAATGACGCTAACTTCAGGAGCTCGATTAGTCTTAGACATTTTCTTCCTTCCACACCGGCGCAGCATGCTGCAACTTCTCTTCCGCCTCACGAATTTCAATTCGTTCGTCGAAGCCTTCGATACTCGCCTCATCGTGGCCAGTGCCCAAACGCTGTTCGCGTTCAAGCAACAACACGCGCAGAGCCAAGCCACAGGCAACAGCCCACGGCCAGGTATAAAACACTTCGCCCAGACGAGAAGCACAAATCATGATGGCAACACCAGCGCCCTGTACAACATAGAACCTTGCAGGTAGTGTCTTCTGGCCGCTAAACACGTTCACGATAAAGAGCAGGGTAATGGTGACAACGAGAATCATCCATGGCCAGCCACCCTCAATCAGAGCAGACCAGTACGAGTTATGGAGGAACCAGGTCTTCGATCCAGTATGAACCAGGTATACGTATGCCTCGCCCAACCCCTGGCCGAAGAAGCCAGCTGCCTGAACCTTAATTTCAGATGCCTGGTCAATCAGCGAACGAAGCGCATCCGTACCGGTACGATCTGCGAAGGCACCGGAGTGTGCGTAGTCACTGGTCAAAATATCAATCAGCCAGTACAGGGCCACACCCAAGGCAATGCGACCGAAAGTCTTCAGACGGTTCGCGATGACAATCCAAATCAGGCCTGCAACATACGCCGCAATAGAGGTACGAGAACCTGTAGCCCACAGCAAAGCAGAGAAAACCACAACGGCAAGAATGACTTCGATCTTGTTACGGGCGAAGCTCAGAATCAGCAAACCAAAGAGGCAATATACCAGACCCGCGAAGTTCTTATCACCCAGCCAACCAGTCAGGTAACCGTAGTATCCCGTCACTGGAGCAAAACCAGCAAAGTAAGCTACCGCGTTGAAAAGAATCGCCGTCGAGTATCCAAGAACAATAGAACGAATATGCAGACGCCCAGCAGCAATAGTCCAAATCAACACTGTCGCAGCAACTAGACGAATCAGACGACGAGTCCAGTCGGAGGCGTCCTCAGAGTGCACACCGTTAATTGAAACGATTGCGAGATAACCCATCGCGATAAACATGATGGCGCGCAAACCCGAAAAATGGCTTACGTCAAAAGTCGATTTACGAGTCAGACCATACACAGCCAGCACTATAACGACCACCTGGTTGAAGGGCAGACCAAGACCCGGTAACGCATCACCAAAAAGCAAGAGGAATGCCATGATGAACTCCGGCATTCGAATCTGGCTA
Source organism: Rothia sp. 27098_8_29 (assembly GCF_041432785.1). Lineage (NCBI taxonomy): Bacteria > Bacillati > Actinomycetota > Actinomycetes > Micrococcales > Micrococcaceae > Rothia > Rothia sp. 27098_8_29. The sequence continues at coordinate 136,760 of NZ_JAPWAI010000003.1, read as the reverse complement.
CTCTGGTGGCGGACGTAATCGTTACCGCGAGACACAACTTCAGAGAAACGCGAAACTTCCGGTTTCTCAGCGGGCTCATTCAAGTGCGCGTAAACCTGCGAAGTCTGGCTCATCATCGGCCTCCTCGAAGTACACGTGCATAAATATCAACTGTCTGAGCAGCCATCTGCTCATTCGAAATCCAGGTGAAAGGCTCAGACTCGCCCTTCAGTAGCTGCGCGCGCATAGCCTGCAGAACATCCTGAGTCAGGGTTGCGCTCTGGCGGTCCACCAGCTCGTCGGCGCCCAGGATCTCCGGGTTGCCGCCCACAGCGGTAGCGACCGTCTTCAGACCGGCTGCCTTAGCATCCAGCAGAGTGTAGGAGCAGTTCTCCCACACCGACAGTTGAACAATCATGTCGCTACGGCCCATCGCCTCAATCGGGTTAACGAAGCCGCTGAAGGTCACCGATTCCCCCAGGTTCAGACGCTGAGCCTGAGCCTGCAACTCGGACGCCAAATCGCCAGAGCCCGCAATCTCAAGATGAGCCTGCGGGTAATCAGCACGAAGCTGCGCAAAAGCGTCCAGCAGCACGTCAATGCCCTTCTCAGGGGACAGACGGGACAGCGAGAGAATACGCGGACCTCCCTCTGCGGGAACACGTTGTTGCTCAACAGCCGCGTGTACCTCAGGGATATCCACGCCGTTGTACACCAGCTCCACGCCACGAGCGCCCCACTTGGCACGCATCTGATCAGCGGTAGAACGAGAAACAGCAATCGCCTGATCGGTACCCCACAGGCGCACACGGTGCACGGTCTCCATGAGCTTAGAACGCCAGGAGCTACCGTGGTACACCGAGTCATTACCGGCAATGCCGTGCTCAGTGGTCAGGAGCTTCGGCACGCAGGTGCCGCGCTTGATAACGCTACGGATGCGTAGCGCGTTGACTACAGCAGTCGCGACAACGTCTGCATACGCCAGGTGGCTGTGGACAATATCCGGGCGGAGCTGCTCAATAGCCTTCTGCAAAGAAGCAAAAGAAGTCTTAAAACCGTAGTCGGGACCGAACTCAGCCTTGATGACGGTGACGCCCAGTTCCTCAAGACGGCTCGTGAGCTTACCCTCGGGTGCGAGAACCACCAGGTTAAAGCCGGGGAGCCCGGCACGTGCCATATCGACAACGTGCCGAGCTACTCCACCAAACTCGGGAACCGGAACGACCCACAGGGCCGTGGGAACTCCGTTTGAATTCATAAGTGAGTGTCTACTTTCTACAGCCACTTCTCGAGGCGGTCCAGTGCAGTGAAGAAGCCTTCACCGTTGTTGATGTGGCCCTGCCAGATTTCGGGAATGAAGGATGCCTTCGGTGCCAGCTCACGCAGCTGCTTGCCCAGGGATGCCCAGTCGACATCGCCTTCGCCGACCTGAACGCCCTCACCGTCAACGCCGGTACCGTCCACCAGGTGCAGGTGGATGGACAGCGGTGCCAGCTGCTCAACAGCCTCCGACAGCGGAATGTTCAGGAAGTTGCAAGCAAGCATGGTGTGGGAGATGTCCAGGCAGAGCGCGGTGTCGAACGCACGCGAGAACTCTGCAGTGTCCTTCGGATCCAGGAACAGGTTGTGGTACTGCTGGCCACCCATCAGCCAGGGGTACGGGGGCAGAGTCTGAGCGGCCAGGCGCACGCCGGATGCGTCCAGGTGCTTCAGAGCCTCGCCGATGCGCTCGTACTTTTCGGCACGCTCGGAGACGGGGATGTGCTTGTCCTTGGTGAAGCCACCCATGGTCACAACCATGATCGGGTCCTCGTCCACGGTGAAGTAGCGGGTCAGGTCACGGGTGATGTCGATGGTGCGCTGCACCTCGGCGATGGAGCGTTCCCACACCTCGGGGTCCTTCGAGGCGAGGTCCACGAGGAAGTCGCCGGCGAAGAGGTCGGGTAGGTGGGTGGTGAAGCCCATGTCCAGCTTGGAGTCGAAGACATCGTCGATGTTGATGTCCAGGTCCTTGTAGGAGAAGTGGAACTCCAGGAAGTCCGGCTTAGCCTCTTCAATCAGCGGCTTGTAGTCGTGGTAGCGGACGGGCAGACCCCAGGGGCGATCGAACTTGAAGTCGCGGCGGGTGACCAGGTCATCCTTCAGGTCGCCCTCGAAGAAGAACGAGCCTTCTTCAACGTCGCGCTGCATGGTACGGCCGACCAGCTGCGGCAGGTGGTTCGGCTGCAGGCCGCGGCCGGGGGACTTCACAGCCACGTCGGCCTCGGTCACGACCTCGCCCTTAGCGATGTGGCGGGTAGCGACCAGGGACTTGGCCAGGTTCACGCGGTTCATCAGCTCACCGGTGGACACCTCGCGGGGAGCGGCAGAACCGATAGCTGCCTCAACCTCGCGAATCTGCTGGACCATGGCCTTGAATTCCTCGGGCAGCAGAGAGACGGTGTGGTCGTTACCCTCGAGGGTCTTGTCGGTGGTGAAGTGCTTCTCGATGATCTTTGCACCGCGAGCAACGGCGGCAATCGGCACGTGGTAGCCACGCTCGTGGCCCGAGTAACCGACCAGGCACTGACCGATCTCAGCCAAGCGGTCCATGTACGCCAGGTTGACGTCCTTAAAGGGTGCCGGGTACGCGGACTGGCACTGCAGCAGAGCGTAGGATGCGCCAGCGTTACGCAGCAGGGCCACGGACTCGCGAATCTCTTCCTCGCGGCTCATACCGGTGGAAACCAGCATGGGCAGACCGCGGGATGCGACGTCGCGCAGCAGCTCGTGGTTGGTCAGGTCGGCAGAAGCAATCTTCATGCCCTGAATACCGTAGTCGACCAGTGCCTGCACCGAGGGGGCATCCCAGGGGGTGCACATGATATCCATGTTGTGCTGCTTGACGTGGTCGAAGACCTCGTACATCTGGTCCACGCTCAGGGAGAAGCGGGAGAGCAGGTCCAGGGTGTACTGCACGCCCAGGTCCTCGCCCGCGGTGGCGGCACCGCGCTGACGGTAGAGGGCGTCCATGTCACGCAGCTGGAACTTCACGGCGTCGGCACCGGACTCAACGGCCAGGTCCACCAGTTCCTTAGCGAAATCAACGCTACCCTGGTGGTTGTTACCGATCTCAGCAATGATGAAGGAGGGGGAATCCTCGCTGATGGTGTGCTTACCGATGCGCAGAACGTCCTGCTCGTCCATTGCCAGTGCCACGAGGTGACCGCGCTCGTCGGTCAGCGGAACGTGGTTGATACCCTTCGCGAAGTAGCCGTGCAGGGTCTCAGGATCAGCATCAGCCGGTGCGGTCTGCGGGTTGGTGTTTGCAGCGTCCAGGGCGCTGGTCTCCAGGGATGCAGTGGGGTTAGCAATCAGCCAACGACGGAAGTCACCGTCAGAGAGCGAACCGCGCAGAATACCGGACTCGTTCACCAAGAAGATGATGCGCTGGCCGTTAGCAGAAATCTTCTGCAGGGCGTTGAGAATCGGGTCTTCAGCGAAGACCACGTAGGGGGCAATATTGCGTTCAATAATCACGATTTTGACCTTTTCGTTTGAGTGTTTAGTTGAATGCCTGAGTGCCGGTCAAGCCGGGAGCGGCAGACGAGGTGCTGCCGCTGGTGAAGGTTACTTGCCTTCGGCCAGGATCTGAGTGAGCTGGTGCTCTGCCACGGAGAAGTCAATCGGCGCGTCGATGTCGACGCCCTCGACCTCGTCCAGCATGAACAAGTCAATGGTACCGCCGGGGTAGCCCGCCAGGCGGTTGTGGTGGTCCATGTACACGTGGGTCTTGGTAATGTACATCGAACCGTTCTCACGGTAGCGGAAGGTTTCCTTGGTCAGCTCCTGGCGGCGCGGGCGAGCCATAATCTCGAACGCCGCGGTGGGCTCACCGTCAGCGTGCCAAGTCCAGATGAACGGACCAATCGGAATCACACCGACCATGGAGTCCTTACCGTTCTCCGCGAACTGGCGGACCGCACGAGCCAGAGTACCGGGCAGACGCACCGGGCTGGTTGCCTGCAGCAGCATGACAGCCTCGGGTTCCCAACCGTTTTCGGTGTAGAACTCGATGGCGTGCTCGATGACCGGCTCGGTTGCGGTGGTGTCTTCAGCCAGGTGTGCCGGACGAATGAACGGCACCTCAGCACCGTACTCGCGGGCGATATCAGCCAGCTCAGCATCGTCGGTGGAGACGACAACACGCAGCTCGTGCTCGCCGGCTACTTCTTCCTTAGCAGCCAGTGCCTGCTCGATGGTCCATGCGACCAGCGGCTTACCCGCGATGGGGCGCAGGTTCTTACGCGGAATGCCCTTTGAGCCACCGCGCACGGGGATGACGCAGAGAATACGCATTATGCCTCCAAAGTTTCAATCATGAGTTCAGCGATACGCTGTGCCGGTTCCTTCTTCGGCTGAACCGGTGCCGGGGTCGGTTCCTGACCCCATTGGTTCATGCCGTAGCGGTCCCAGAATTCCACAAGCCATGCCGGCGGTGCCGGGTGGTAAACCCACGCCGGGATACCGCGGATTGCTGCCTCCAGAACACCGGTAGAGAAGATGGATACCACCGGGTTCGGCACCTCGTTGAGCGGGGTGCCGGAGCGGTCAATACGGATGCCTTCCTTCTCCCACAATTTATGGGTCAGTACTGACAGCTTATCCTTCTCGCTCGGGTGCGGGCGGTAAACGCCGCCGAACTTCTTCAAGAAGGAGTGCGAAGCGTACGCGAAGGATGCGCGCGGCAGTTCCGCACCGTGCATCTGTCCTAGGAAGATCGGTTCCAGGTCGTTCTGCTTCTGCGATTCAGCACCGGCAGCTTTCTGAGCCGCAAGGTAAAGCAGCTGCGAGCCCACCGCGTGAGTGGTGACGTCACGGCGACCCGATGCCCAGAACTGGGCGTCAGCTTCGCTGAAAGCCAGCAGGGTGCATCCTACCGGTAGCGGCGGCGCCTGAGGCACCAGCAGACCGTGCTGAACCACCCAGTACTCCGCACCAATCGCACGAGAGAACTCATAAGCTGCTGCACCACGTGCCAGGTAGTGACCAAGGGAAAGAACTACACGCACACCGGACAGGAGCTCCTGCAACTGGTCTCCTGTCGCTTCCTGCTCGCTCCAGGCATCACGGTCGTAACGCTCGGTGGCGTACTGACCGTTGAGGTATTCCGAAGCGTCCTCAGGGACCCACAGGGCCACACCCACGTTTTCGAGGTACTTGAGCGGCTCCAATAGGGAGTTACGGCTCGTCGGCGAGAACGAATCGAGCACGATGAGCACGCGGGGTACGGCGCCGCGGGTGTACAGCACGCCGCCGACGGGACCTTCCTGTTCAGCCGCGCCTCCGCGCAGACGGCCAATAAGACTGCGCGCCTCGGTCTTAGCCCAGCGCAGGGTGTTCTGACGCTTCTGCCAAGCCGCCCAGGCATCAATATCAATGGGATACGTCAGGCCCATAGCTGCTCCAAAATCTTTACACGCTGATCGAAGGTGTGCTCGGCCAGAGTACGCTTCTGTCCAGCTTCACGAATCTGACGAGCCCACTTCGGCTCACGGAAAATACGAGTACAAATCTCGATGAGCTCATCAATGCTCTCGTAGACCAGAACCTCTTCCCCAGGAATGTAGTAGCGATCCACATCGGCACGGTCAATCACCTGCAGAGCGCCCACGCCGGGAGCCTCAAAGGTGCGCATTGTGAAACCATCCTGATTATTGTGGATGTTCAGCGTTGCCGGGGAGGACGCCATAATGCCGTACGCCTCAGAGCGGTCAATATCGCGGCCTGCGGGCACTCCGGAATCCTTGAACTGCTTAGTGCGCAGAATGTCGTAGGGGTGACGCGACCAAGCACGACCGTAAGCACGCACCGGCAAACCGGCTGCGACCAGCGCCTGCAGGGTCTCCTCACGGTTGGGATACTTAGCGCCCACAAAGTTGATGGAATCCTCACGCTTGGGGACAACCGGGCAGTGGGTATCGTAGGCGTTAGGCATGTCGAGCACCTCGAAGCCCTGCTCACGCAGGTGCTGCGCATCCAGCGGGCTGTAGCTTGCCAGCGCACCCAGGTGGTACAGGTCCTCTTCGGTGTAGCTCATACGACGCATTTCGTCGTAAAGCCAGGTGCCGTAGCGAACACCGGAGGTCTCCAGCAGGTCCCACCATTCGCGGGAGAGCATATCGCCCTTAATGACCAGCACAATATCGGGGCGGAATTCGTTGAAAGCGTCAATAGCCTTACGGGTAGCCTGAGCAGCGAAGCTTTCGGGGCGGTACTTCTCGGGCAGCTCGTGGGCAAGCTTGTTGAGGATACGCTCGGGCAGAGTACCCGGCGCATCGTAGATGTGGGTGCGCACTTCGTATCCGTGCACTTCCAGGGATGCCTGAATTGCCTTCCAGTACCCGTGGAATGCGGGTGAGAGCAGTAGAAGTTTGGGCTGAGTCATATGAGGATTGAATCCTGTCGGCGTTTGCTATGAGAACCCGCAGGGTAGAACCGTGCGGTGCTATGTGTTGGAGTGAAGAGGAACGGAAAGTTTCACCTGCAACTTGAGGCAAAACATACCTACTGAAATTTTACAACGAAAGCAGGAGACGACACACTCGAGTGCACTGTGTCGCCTCCTACGTTCTATGTGAGCCTTCTTATGAAGAAGGCAACAAATCTTACGGAACCATCACGGTAAATTCCGGTGGTTTCGCAACTTAGTTTTCACGGCGCTCTGCCTTGGCGATACGCTCCAGCTCAGTGGCGAGGAAGCCGCGAGCGTCCACGTCTTTATTGCGCAGAGCACGCACGGAGTTCACCAGGAAGTTTGCGTAGCTGGTAGCGCGCAGAGCCGTAGCAAGCTTCTTCTCCCAGCCCCACTTATCGGCATAAATAAAACGAGCAGTGGTTAGCCACTGTACTCGGCGCTCAGAGGGCGAAGAACCGCCGCCCTCGTGGGTTACGGTCACCGAAGGAATCAGGTAGCGGTCCACGCCAGCATTCGAGAGGCGGTACTGGAAGTCCACCTCTTCGCTGTTCATGTAGAAACGCTCGTCCATGCCACCGATGCGGTTGAAGGTCGCGCGAGGAACAACCATGCATGCACCCATAACCCAGTCGACCTTCGCGTCCGAGGTGCCGGTGCACGCTTCAACATCGTGGCCAACACCGCGGTGCCACCAGTTGGTCGGCTTGAAACGAGCCAGGGGGGTGAACCATTCCCACGCCACATGCGCTGCGGTGGGGAACTTACGAGCCACCCACTGTTGCTTGCCATCGTGGCCGATGATCTGCGGGCTAGCCAGGATCTCGCCGTGACGTTCCACGGCTGCGAGCATGCGAGAGACGAAAGTGTTATCCAGCTCCAGGTCGCTGTTGAGGATGAAAACCCATTCACCGGTCGCGGCAGCAACACCGGAGTTCACAGCCTTACCGAAACCACCATTAACGGGGCGGCGAACCACGGTCACGCCCTCAACCTCGGGGAAGGGGGTGGGAGAAACATCGTCAGAGACAATAATCTCGATATCGGCGGGATCGATACCCTGCTGAGCGCGCAGAGTGTCAATAATGGCAAGAACCGGTTCCGGCTCACCGTAAAAAGGAATAACCGCAGATACGCGGGGAGTATGAGTCACAATATGTCCTTTGAGTGAGGCGCTTGAAAATCACAAGCTATAGAAGGCTAAAGATGGGGGCGACCGTACTCAACTGCTGCATACGATCACCCCCATCATTTCAATTAGTCGGGCAGCTGGCCCAGGCGAACGAGGTTCGCGAATTCTTCGTTGGCCATCTGAACTTCCTTAAAAGTTCCCTTGTTGGCGATACGGCCCTGGGAGAGGTACACCAGCTGATCAACGTTGCGCACCGTAGAAAGACGGTGAGCCACGATAATCACGGTAATCTCCTTGGAGATGCGGTTAATGGTCTGAGTGATCTTGTACTCAGTCTCATTGTCCAGCGCGCTGGTCGCCTCATCCATAACCAGCAAGCTCGGGTTGCGGTACATCGCACGCGCAATACCCACACGCTGACGCTGACCACCGGAGAGACGGTTACCATTCTCACCAATCGAAGTGTTAATACCATCTTCCAGGGTCTCGACAACGGGCATCAGCTCCGCCAGCTTGAGGCAGTAGAGTACACGATCGTCATCAATGTACTGCTTGGGAATGCCGAAGGCGACTGCCTCACGCAGGGTGCCGTTACCCAGGTAGGGGTCCTGGGGAACATAACCGATCTTCTGGTACCAGGAAGGCAAATCAGTATGGATGTCCTTACCCTGGCTGGAAATCGTACCGCTCGTCGGGGTGAGCAGGCCAAGGATTAGGTCAACCAGGGTAGTCTTGCCCGAACCGGAACCACCCACGAAAGCAACCGAGGTACCAGCCGGCACATCCAGCTGAATGTCCTTGAGAACATCCTTATCACCATCCGGGTAACGGTAGACCAGGTTATCAATCTGAACATCCACAGGCTCAATATCCGAGTTGATGATGGTTGCCGGATCAATTTCATCCTTGAATTCAACCATCTGCAGGCGCTGCTCTTCGGGGCTCATCGAGCGGATAACCTTTGCAACTTCTTCACTAGCGAACTCGTTCGCACGAATACTGCCCAGGTTGGCAATCATACGGGTTGCATTCGGAAGGATGCGGATACATGCGGTTGCGAAAAGCATGAGGGAAGGAAGACCCTCAGCACCCTGAGTCGAGGTCACCAGAGCCAGCAGACCAGCGATACCCACGATGAAAATAACTTCAAGGGAGTACTTGGGGAAGTCATTCAGGAACGAGAGGTTAACGTCGCTTTTAACGCTTCGTACTGCGGGCTCGCGGTACTGCTCGATAGCAGCCTTGTGCGCATTCGTAATACGAATTTCACGGAAGCCCTTGATGTCATCCAAAAGGAAGCGCAAAGCGTCTCGACCCGCACGTGCCGATGCCTCACCATACTTCGCATTACCGCGGCGCAAGAAGAACTGCATGCCAGCGATGGTGATGCCAAAGTATGCAAAAGCAAGCAGTGCCGGAACCGGCATGACGCAAAGAATCATGATGAGCAACACGAGGATAGACAGGAAATCGCCCACAAAGTTAATAATCGATCCCACAAAACCGCGGTATGCAAACACCACGTAGGTGCTAATCAGGTACGCGGTTTCTTCAGGCTGAGACTTCTTGCGGTTGAAGTAGCTATCCTTCATGTAATGATTGAGGATTGTCGTCGACGTCGCCAGCTGCTGGTAACCGGTAAATTTCAGGCTCCAGCGCTTAAAGAGGAGCGCAGCAACACCCTTAATAACAAAGGCGAGCACCAGAACGATACCCAGGTAGACCACCAATTCAGAACGCTGAGGGTTGCCGAAGATATCGGAAAGTACAGCCAGATAACCGGTAAGTTCCGCACCCATCGCAATATTCACAATGGGAAGGATGGCTGCAACACCGATCATTTCCATCAAAGATAGGAGGAACAGACCGATTAGGTTAAAGATAAGCAGCGTAAAGCTTCGTCCCGGGAAAAGCAAGCGAAGCTTAGTGTAAATACTCTTCATTGGTCCTCGTTGGTGAGTGTACTCGCTGGCCCCTGAGTGAGAAAAAGACCAGCATTGCACGCCAATTTTAGCACGTGGCATCTAAACATTTTCGGCATCAAGCTTGTACTTTAGGTCATCTTTAGGTTGGAGAAGAACATCCATTCCACGCCTAAAGCATAAGACGTTGAGGCGTATTTGCCACACACAGGAAAAGGAACCGCTGAAGGTGCAAGTAACTCGGTATGATAGATACTATTCATTCAACCAACCCGACACTTCCGGCTTCCCTGTTCACTGTTGGGTACGTCAATTAGAAAAGGCTTTTTGATGGGCATCTTCAACATTAAGTCCCTCAAGGACAAGTACGCGTGGGGCTCCTCCGAGGACAAAACCAACTCCGCAGAAACCACCGAGGAGCACCCGGCGACCGTTGCTTCTTCCTCCGCAAATATTGCCGACGGAGTCCGTTCCCTCATTAAGAGCAACCCCGAACTGGCGGGCAAGAACCGCCGCGGGGTAGCCAGCCGTACCATCACCCCCGACGGTTCGCTCCGCGAAGCCATCGAAGACTACGAAGTCCGTTCCCCCGCCGAGGTAGCCAGCCAGGAAGTCACTCCCGAGGAAGAGCTCAGTGCCGACGGCACTGCAACCGTCTCCGCACAGCCCCTCACCCACACCGACATCGAGGCCACCCCCGGCGACATCCTCGACGTAGACGGCAAGCCCGCAGGACCCAGCATTATCCGCGTGGGTCAGCACAACGCGCCCACCGTTGATGCCGAAGAGCTCGCCGACCCGAAAGAAGCCAACAGCCAGAGCGCAGGAAACGCGCAGCCCTCCCCCGCTACTAACACCCGCAGCGAACGCACCCCGCAGTTCAAGCTCTCCCCCAAAAACCTCAACCGTACCGGTAGCACTAGCGGTGACGGCCCCTTCGAAGCAGTCTTCGTCTGCACCGGAAACATTGCCCGTAGCGCATCCGGCGAGGTAATTTCCAAGCACCTTGCCGCAGAATACGGCCTGGAAGACAAATGGATTTTCTCCAGCGCAGGCACCGGCGCCCTCGTCGGTCACGGCGTCTACGAACACGTAGCTAACGAGCTTATCAAGCGAGGCTACAACCCGGAGGGCTTCGCATCTCGCCAGCTCAACGAGCAAATTATTGAGAACGCCACCATCATCCTGGTCGCTGAGAAGGTACACGCCGACTGGATCGTGCGCGAGTGGCCCCAGCACCACTCCAAGATCAAGCTGCTCAAGCAGACCGCACGTATCCGTGAGGAAGCGCGCCGCGCCGAGCCGCTTTCCTACCTCTACTCCTACGGTGCCCGCCCGCTCGATATCGACAGGTTGGAAGACCCCTACCGTCGCGGCCCCGCAGCAGCAAAGGTCGCAGTGGACGAAGTGGAACAGTCCCTGCGCGTGATTCTGCCCTGGCTCGCACAGGCACACCGCTAAGCATACGACGCTAAATACAGCACTAACCCGGCAGGAACAGGCCTCTGCTCCAGCCGGGTTAGCTTTAGTCTCAGCACAAGAAAGTCCCCCACCGACCACGGTCAGCGGGGGACTTTCTACATGCTCTGAGAAAACTTAGTGATCGAAAATCTCGGTCACAGAGCCCTCGTCGAAGACCTCACGGATAGCGCGAGCAATCAACGGAGCAATGGAGAGAATAGTCAGGTTATCGAACTGCTTCTCTTCCGGCACGGGCAGGGTGTTAGTCACGATGACCTCCACAGCACCGCACTGAGACAGACGCTCAGCAGCCGGATCGGACAGAACCGGGTGGGTAGCTGCGATAATAACTTCCTTTGCACCCTTGTCCATGAGGACCTTCACAGCACCAGCAATGGTGCCGCCGGTGTCAATCATGTCGTCAATCAGCACACAGGTACGACCCTCGATGTCACCCACAACAGTCTTAGAAACAGCATGGTTGGGGACGTTAATGTCGCGGGTCTTGTGCACGAACGCCAGGGGTGCGCCGTCCAGCAGATCAGCCCAGTGCTCAGCCACGCGGACACGACCGGTATCCGGGGACACAACGGTCACGTTGGACAAGTCTTCCACGCGCTCGCGGATGTGCTTAGCCAGAACCGGAATCGCGAAGAGGTGATCCAGCGGGCCGTCGAAGAAGCCCTGAATCTGCGAAGTGTGCAGATCCACGCACATCAGGCGGTCAGCACCAGCGGTCTTGTACAGATCCGAAATCAGACGTGCCGAGATAGGCTCACGACCCTTGTGCTTCTTGTCCTGACGAGCATAGGGGTAGAAAGGAGACACCACGGTAATAGAGCGAGCAGATGCACGCTTGAGTGCATCAATCATAATGAGCTGCTCCATGAGCCATTCGTTGATAGGTGCCGGGTGCGACTGAATCACGAAAGCGTCCGCACCGCGCACCGACTCCTCAAAACGGACGTAGGTCTCGCCATTGGCGAAGGTGTATGCGGAGGTGGGCAGCAGGTCGTGGTCAAGAGCCTGTGCGATCTCCTCGGCAAGCTTGGGGTGTGCTCGACCGGAGACCACTACAAGCTTGCGCTCACCGGGGTTGGTAATCTCGCTACTCATGGTGTTGTTCTTTCCTCGAATTAGGATTCTGCCGGTTCCTGAGCGCCAGCAGCCTTGGCGGCTTCGGCGGGTTCGGTACCAGCACGGTTCTTCAGGACCCAGCCCTCGATGGTGCGCTGGGAAGTCTCAGAGTAGGCGAGGGCGCCCGCAGGAACATCCTTACGGATGAGCGCGCCCGCGCCGGAGTAGGCACCGTCACCAACGGTAACAGGTGCGACGTAAATACCCGCGGAGCCCATGCGAGCATGAGCACCAATAACGGAGCGGTTCTTCACCAGACCGTTATAGTTCGCGAAAATAGAGCCTGCACCAATGTTCGCGCCCTCACCGATGGTGGCGTCACCAACGTAGGACAGGTGCGGAATCTTTGCGCCATCACCAATCTGCGAGTTCTTAGCCTCGCAGAAAGTGCCAAGCTTAGCGTCCTTGCCCAGGGTGGTACCAGGGCGCAGGTATGCGAAGGGACCAACAGTTGCACCTTCGCCGATGACAGCACCAAAACCGTGAGTGCGGATGACGGTAGCGTCAGCCTCGACGGTCATGTCAGTCAGGGTGGTGTCCGGGCCAATAGTAGCGCCGGTAGCAACGGTGGTGGAGCCGTGCAGCTGCACACCGGGCAGCAGGGTCACATCGTTCTCAATGGTGACAGTAACGTCAATCCAGGTGTTCTGCGGATCAACGATAGTCACGCCGTTACGCATGTGCGCCTCAAGGATGCGGTTGTTGAGCATACGACCCAGCTGAGCCAGCTGCACGCGGTCGTTAGCGCCTTCAACCTCCCAGCGGTCCTCAATAGCCAGAGCGGAGGTGCGGTGGCCCTTCGAACGAGCAATGGACAGAACGTCGGTAATGTACTTCTCGCCCTGTGCGTTGTTGGTGGTCACCTCGAGCAGTGCCTCACGCAGAACAGCGGCGTCAAAAGCGTAAATACCGGAGTTGATCTCGGTAATTTCGAGCTCTTCGGGGGAAGCGTCCTTCGCCTCAACAATAGCGGTCACTTCGCCAGCCTGGTTACGGACAATACGACCGTAGGCGCCGGGCTCATCAATGTGGGTGGTCAGGACGGTTACGGAGTTCTTGTCTTCCTCGTGGAAGGCAATCAGTTCGCGCAGAGTCTCGGGGCGCAGCAGAGGAACATCGCCGTAGGTCACCAGGACGGTGCCGGAGACGGGTGCCTGCGCATCCAGAGCGTTCAGACCGACCTCAACAGCGCGGCCGGTACCCGGAATCTCATCCTGATCAACGATGGTTACCTCAGGGCCAAACGCAAGCACATGCTCAGAGACCTTATCGCGCTGGTGGCGTACCACAACAGCGAGGCGCTCAGGGTTCAGATCGCGTGCAGCAGCGACAGCGTGCTCAACCATGGATCGACCACCAATGCCGTGCATGACCTTGGGGGTCGCGGACTTCATGCGCGTACCAGCGCCTGCGGCGAGAACGATTACTGCAGAGGGTGCCAGTTCAGTGTTCACTGGGAAGACTCCTTAGACGAGGTTGTAAGAGTGAGGAGTGAGCGCGGACCGCTAACTCTCTATCAACGGTGCCGTTGAGTGCTTACGCTCCGCCACTAGGACTCGAACCTAGACAAACGGCTCCAAAGGCCGCTGTGCTGCCATTACACCATGGCGGATTATCCATACATTCATATGAGTTCCCAGCTACGGGGCCCCCATTGTCATTGACCGCCATTTTGGGCATAGAACAGCGCAATGCAGGAAATGCTTTCCTCAGTTTATCAAATATCTGTGCTCAACTTATCCGCGCACCCCGCAATCCCCACAGCTTTTCTCAGCACCGCCAAGTACCCCCCCCCTCATCAAAGATTGGAACGCTACTTGAACTGAAGACTCACCCTGTACCCTAGAAGGCGTGGCACATCTACTTGGCGGCGAATCGCTGCACCTCGAATTCCCTACCCGAACCATCTTTGAGGGCATCACGGTCGGTTTGAACGAAGGCGACCGCATCGGCATTGTCGGTCGCAACGGCGACGGCAAGTCCACCCTCATGAAGATCCTTGCCGGCCGGCTCGAACCGGACTCCGGCCGCGTTACCGTGCGCGGCGGCACCCGCATCGGCTACCTTGACCAGTCCGATGTTCTTGACGACGACCACACGGTTGGCTACGCGATTGTGGGTGACACCCCCGAATACGAGTGGGCCTCGCAACCCCGTATCCGCGACGTCATCTCGGGCCTGGTTTCCGATCTGCCCTGGGATGCACCCGTCTCTTCGCTCTCTGGCGGTCAGCGTCGACGCGTAGCGCTCGCCTCCCTGCTCGCGCAGGAGTGGGACGTGCTGATGCTCGACGAGCCCACCAACCACCTGGACGTTGAAGCCATCACCTGGCTCGCCAACCACCTGAAGTCCCGCTGGTCCAAGAATGCCGGCGGCCTCATGGTCGTCACCCACGACCGCTGGTTCCTCGACGAAATCTGTACCGACACATGGGAAGTGCACGACCGCATCGTCGAGCCCTTCGAGGGCGGCTACGCGGCGTACATCCTGCAGCGTGTGGAGCGTGACCGCCAGGCAGCCGCAGCGGAGGCGAAGCGTCAGAATCTGATGCGCAAGGAGCTCGCTTGGCTGCGCCGCGGTGCGCCCGCGCGTACCTCCAAGCCGAAGTTCCGCATTGATGCCGCCAACGCCCTCATTGCGGACGTTCCGCCCGTACGTGACACCGTGGAGCTGAAGAAGATGGCGGTCTCCCGCCTCGGCAAGGACGTGGTCGACCTCGAAAACGTTTCCGTCGTCTACGACGACCCCTCGATGCCCGGCGGCAAGCGTCCCGTGCTGAAGAAAGTCACCTGGCGTATTGCCCCCGGCGAGCGCACCGGGATCCTGGGCGTGAACGGCGCGGGTAAGTCCACTCTGCTCTCCCTGGTGACCGGCGATCTGAAGCCGACCGAGGGCCGCGTCAAGCACGGTAAGACTGTGAAGATTGCGACCCTGACCCAGCAACTCGATGAGCTCAACGAGGTTGCTAACGACCGCGTCTCGGATGTGATTGGCCGCAAGAAGCGTAGCTACATTGCTGATGGTAAGGAGCTGTCCCCCTCGCAGATGCTGGAGCGTCTGGGCTTTACGAGTGCGCAGCTGTCTACCCCGGTCAAGGACCTGTCGGGTGGTCAGAAGCGTCGCCTGCAGCTCATGCTGATTCTGCTGGGTGAACCGAACGTGCTGATTCTCGACGAGCCGTCCAACGACCTGGACACCGACATGCTCGCAGCCATGGAGGATCTACTGGACACCTGGCCCGGCACCCTGCTGGTGGTCAGCCACGACCGTTACCTTATGGAGCGCGTAACAGATCAGCAGTACGCGGTTATTGATGGCTCGTTCCGTCACCTGCCCGGTGGTGTGGACGAGTATTTGGCGCTCTCGGCAGCCGGTGCTGGCGGTTCTGCAGCCGGTAGCGCGCAGGCGCGTGCCGCCTCCTCGGCGCAGGCTTCTGCTGAGCCGGATACCCCGAAGGTCTCCGGTGCCGAGCTGCGTGCGGCGCAGAAGGAGTCCGGTGCGATTGAGCGTCGCCTCGCCAAGCTCGCTACAGAGCAGGAGAAGCTCTCCGAGCAGATGAGCGCGCACGATGCCTCGGACTACGCCGGTTTGGCGGCGCTCGGCGAGCAGCAGCAGGCACTTCAGGATGAGATTGACGAGCTAGAAATGCGCTGGCTCGAGCTCTCCGAACTGCTGGGCTAAGGTCTACTGAGATAAGGAATGCCGGTTCTAGATTGAATCTAGAACCGGCATTTGCGCATATATTTAGTTCTCCGTTACAGCGTCTACTAACGGTGAATAGATTCGAAAAGCTTCTCCCAATGCTGAACAACATATTCGGGCGAGAAAGTGTGAGACTTTTCACGACACAACGCCGACTTTTGAACCCGCAACTGAGCATCGCTCATCGCCAGACGCATTTGCTCTTGCAGAGCTTCAACGCTGGGCTCTGCTGCAAGATACCCCACTTCAGGCACCATCTCTTGAAGTGCGCTGGAAGAAGGATAGGAGATCAGAGGAGTACCCACCTGCATAGCCTCTAAGAAAGACATTGGAAGACCTTCGAAATCCGGCTCAATAGCGTCCGGATGACCGGCGGTATTGTCGAAGAGCACCATATAACTGACGTTGTACCCGGCCTCGTCAAAGGCACGCCCCAGAAGCTTATTGACGGTACTAATACCGCCCAGAATGCTATAACGATCCTGCGCAATAATAATGTTTTTAACCTTCATCCATTCCCCCCTTTTTTTATAGATAGTAGCTAGCGGAAGCGAATGAACATTAGTTTGTATATGTGTCAAATACTAATAATACAGAATCGCACTAACCGTGCTCACAGCGTGGTTGCCCGCAGCGCGAAGAGTGGACGCAAGAGCCTCCGCCCGAGCCTGCGAAGAAACCAGCAGAAGCACCGTCGGACCGGAACCAGATACCAGGGAGGCGTACACGCCCTCGTTCTCGCGCAGGTTTAGAGTCTGCTCCAGCTGCGGGGCACACGAAAGTGCGGGTGCCTGCAGATCATTACGCAGTAACGGCGCCAAGGAGGCGAGCGCCGCCTCCGAACCGTCATAAGAGTTCAGGGCTTCCAGAAGCTCTACGGGTTCCATCAGCTCGCCGGAGGCGGGATACTCACCGGCGGCACGGCCCGCGTCCAACTGCTTGAATACGCTGGGGGTGGAGAGGCCAAACTGCGCGGCAACAATCACCAGGTGCAGAGGTTCCCGAGGCGCCGCAACATTCTGCAGCTCGGTACCGGTCCCCTGCCCCAGGGCGAGGGTCTGACCGAGCGCGGCACGCACGCTAAAGGGAATATCGGCGCCCAGCTGCGCGGCAAGACGTTCATAATCCGTCTGGGTCAGGAGCGCACCGGTGCGGCCGGTTGCGTGCAGATAACGGTCCGTAGCAATGAGAGCGGCAGCCGCATCCGCTGAGCCGCCCGCCATACCGCCTGCCACGGGCACAGCCTTCGCGATATGCAGGTGCAGCGCCGGGGCAGATTCAATACCGTGTTCCGCGAGAATCAGCTCGGCGGCACGGTACACGAGATTCCGCTCATCCATAGGCACAGCGGCAGGGTCGAACTGCCCCGCCTGCATCTGCTGATCCACCAGGGAGCCGGGCACAATATCCATACTCAAGCTCAGCCCCGGTGTCTGCCCCTTAGAGACCGTGATGGTCTCCATCAAAGAGACCGCCGCAAAAAGCGTAGTCAACGGGTGGTATCCGTCCGGGCGGACATCCCCCACGACAAGGTACAGATTGACCTTACCGGGAGCATCAACCGAAATAGCGACCTGGGAGGCGGTACTCATCAGCGCATACACCTTTCGCGCGGGAACTCGCGTGAGAACGTCAGTGAAAAATTTAGAGCGGGAAGAAGCTACTCCACTACAGGCTCAGCCGGGACAGTCAGCGAAGCCTCCGCAATGCGGATAAAACCGTGAATATCCAGCTTCTCGCCGCGCTCCGTCGGAGCGATACCGGCAGCCACCAGAATCTGCTCCGCACGCGCACCCGAACCCGCCCAGGAGCTCAACGCAGCGCGCAGAGTCTTACGGCGCTGAGCGAAAGCGGCGTCCACAATCGTGAACACCAGGTCGCGGTCAACGGTCGAGAGAGGCTCCTCGCGCATACGGAAACCCACCAGGCCCGAGTTAATCTTCGGTGCTGGCCAGAACACGTTCTTGCCAATCACGCCCGCCTTATACACCTCGGCATACCAATTAGCCTTCACCGAGGGCACACCGTAAATCTTCGAACCCGGGGTCGCCGAAAGACGGTCGGCAACCTCGTCCTGAACCATCACCAGAGCGTGACGGATACTCGGGAACTGCGCAAACAGGTGCAGAAGCACCGGAACCGCCACGTTATAGGGCAGGTTCGCCACCAGAGCATCCGGAGTGCGAGGCAGCTCGGTGACCTTCAGGGCGTCCATGAGCACCACGTCAATATCGCCTGCCTTCTCGGGGCGGAACTTCTCAATCGTGTGCGGAAGCTGCTGCGCCAGCGGCGGGTCAATCTCAACCGCCACCATGTCCTTCGCAGCATCCAGGATCCCGAGGGTCAACGAGCCCAGGCCCGGGCCGACCTCCAGCACCGTCTCCTCCGGTGAAATCTCTGCCGCGTTGACAATACGACGAATCGTATTGGGGTCAATCACAAAGTTCTGCCCAAGAGTCTTCGTCGGACGAATACCGAGCATCTCGGCAAGCTCGCGAATCTCAGCAGGGCCGAGCAGGGGCAGATCGTTCACAGCGTTCCTTCACATAGATGGATGGTGGGGAGGTTACAGTTTAGATTACCGCGAGAAACGCTGCTTTACCTCATCAAGAGTGGCTTCCAGAGCGTTCTTAGCGTTCGTAATACGCTTCTTCGGAGCCAACGCAATACGCACTCGATCCAGAGGACCAGTACCGTGCTGGAGGCTATTCACCTTATCCAGATGACGCTTGCCGGATTCCAAGATGACGCTACTGCCCTCCCAGCCGCACAGTCCCGGCTGCACAAAACGCACATCCACACCCCACTGCTGGTACAGCTTGTAATCATCAGCCACAGTACCCGGCACCTTGTCCTCAAACTGCTTGAGCAGCAGCTCAGCGCCCGAACGGGAAATCAAATACAAGCCGGTGCAAATCAGGGGCCAGGTACCGTACGGCTTACCCATACGGTACTTACCGTGCACAAAAGGAGACAGCAGAGACAGGCGGATGTATTCCACCTGCGGGTTCAGCTTGCCGGCTTCATTCGCAAAAGAATCGCTAAGGTTCACCAGCTGCACCTGCGGGTACTTCGTGATGATTGCGTTCACCACCGCCTCAGCATCCGGAGAAAGAAGGATGTCGTCTTCGGCAATCAGCGCCCAATCGGCGTCACTTGCAACAAAGTCACGCCACATCTTCACATGGCTGAGCATGCAACCCTTCTCCGCGGGGCTAGGGTCACAATGCCAGCGGCTACGGAAAAACTCAACGTCAAATTCTTCATCAGCGACGTGATTATCGCGGTTATCCACCGCAGAATAAGGCACAAAATCCTTCGCGGGCGCACCTACCGAATAGAACGAATCGAAACGGTTCGCGCCATCCAGACCCAGAACATACTTCAGAATCTTTGCCATGTTTTTCCTTTCAATAGCTCATCCAGAAAACCTAAGCGATAGAAGATCGCAAAGGTTAATGATGAGTTTTCAGAACAACAGACCACCTGCACGACAGAAGGGGTCATCCATCTTAAAAATCAGTGCGTTAATGGCGTGAAGTCTGAATATTGAGCGTGTGATAAATACGCACACTACTGTGCAATGTAGAAAGAATTCTATCATTCACCATGCACCAATCTCAGGTGTCCGCAGGTTAAAACGCGGTACGACACGCGTCGTACCGGTGCACAGCAAAAACAATCCTCTCCCTACCATATACACACAATAGAGAGGGGATAAACGACAGGGCAGAAGACCCACATATACATTTTTATATGATGACAGTACCCCAATCCATCTCTGGATTATCGTCCTAAACGCTGCTTCACATCATCGAGAGTGGCATCCAGGATGTTCTTCGCGTTCGCAATACGCTTCTTCGGCGCCAGGGCGATGCGCAATCGGTCGATGAAACCGGTGCCATGCTGCGTACTCTTGAGACTTTCCAAGTGACGAACGCCAGAAGTTTGAATGAGGCTGGTGCCTTCCCAACCGCACAGGCCGGGTTGCACCAAATATACGTCCACTCCCCATTCTCGGTAGAGAGAATAATCATCAGCAACAACTCCGGGAACCGTCTCCCCAAAACATTCTACGAGTCGTTCAGCCCCAGAACGCGAAAGAAGATACAAGGCAGCACCATACAGAGGCTTTGAACCATAGGCACTACCCATACGGTACTTGCCGTACACAAAAGGAGAAAGCAACGAAAGACGGGGATAATCAACCTGCGGGTTGAGCTTGCCAGCTTCAGAAGCGTAGATATCGCACAGGTTAACCATCTGCACGTGAGGATACTTTTCGATAATCCTCTCCACTACAGGCTGCAGGTCAGGGGAAATGAGGACATCGTCCTCTGCCAGCAAAGCCCAGTCGGCATCTGAAGCGAGGAAGTCCTTCCACATGTTGTAGTGGCTCAGCATGCAGCCCTTCTCCGCGGGACTAGGATCGCGATGCCAGCGCTTACGGAACACCTCAACATCAAATTCTTCATCAGTGACGTGATCATCACGGTTATCCACCGCAGAATAAGGCACGAAATCCTTCGCGGGTACGCCAACCGAATAGAACGATTCAAAACGATTCGCGCCATCCAGGCCCAGAACATACTTCAGAATCTTTGCCATAGTATCCTCCTAAAACACCAGCCATGGGGTGCTATACATAAACTCTTGTCGGGATGTTCGCAGCACCAATTATTGAGGCAATATACGCACCTAAATACTGCAAACCAAATCATGGCATAGCTGTTTGAGTGAGTTATTTGTAGTCGCTACAGTCTAGCACGCAGCCACGCACCGCGAAGCTGCCCAGAGTAACTATCCGCTACAGGCTGTACGCGCCTACCACTGACCGTAAACCCGCTCCGAATTTTCGCGAATGCGGCGGCACAACGCCTCCAGCTCCTCACCGCGGTGAGCCGCCATAAAACGCACTGTGTAATTTGTCATATAAGACGCATTCGGGCGACCACGGAACGGATGCGGGGTCAAGAACGGCGCATCCGTCTCAGCCAGAATCAACTCGGGACGAGCCATCGCCAGCGATTCCTGAATACCCTTCGAGTTCTTGAAGGTAACCGTACCCGAGAAGCTCATGTACCAGCCACGCTCATTGCAAATCGCCGCAAGCTCCGGGCCACCCGAGTAGCAGTGGAACACGGTACGTTCCGGCGCACCCTCTTCATCCAGGATCCGCACAACGTCCTCGTGCGCGTCACGGTCGTGAATCTGCAGCGCCAGGTTATGCTTCTTTGCCAGACGGATATGCTCGCGGAAGCTGTAGTGCTGTGCTTCCTTACCCTCATCTCCGGTGCGGAAGTAGTCCAGGCCGGTCTCACCGATGGCGCGCACGCGGTTGGCGGTGGCAAGCTCGTCGAGGGTGGCGATCGCCGCCTCCAACTGTCCGGCTGCAGCCAGCTCGGGGGCGGTGTTCGGGTGAATGGCGACGGCGGCCAGCACACGCTCGTCAGCCTGGGCGGCGGCCACGGCGTAGAGGGAGGAGGGGATATCGCATCCGACCTGCACGATGGCGCCGATGCCGAGCTTCTCACCGGCATCGAGCGCATCGCGGGCACTGATTTCTACCTCGCCGTCGAGCAGGTCCATGTGGGTGTGGTTATCCACAATCGGGTACGGTAGCGGCTCGGGGGCGGGCGGGAAGACCAGGTTGCGGCTGCGACCGTTCTCGCCGGTGGCGGAGCGGCGGCGGGTTCCCTCTCCGCCTTCGGCGTCGCTGATGCCGGTGTAGAGTTCCGCCTTATAGGGTGCGGGTACTTCACCGGGCACCGGCTCCCAGCCGTTAGGCAGGGTGGTTGCCTGGAGTACCGCGGGGGTGGGCAGGGTGTAGTTCGCCAGGGCGGCGAGGGAGTTCAGGTACTCCTGGGTGATTTCAGGACCGGGATGGCTCTGACACATTGATAAATCCTCGGGATAAAACTGCGGGGTAAAACTGCGGGTGTTTGGGTTATTCGGAGCGGGCAGCCAGGGCTGCCTCGTACAGGTCACGCTTGGAGGTGCCGGTTTCAGCGGCAACCGCGGCGCAGGCGCTCTTGAGGCGCTCGCCACCCGCCACACGGTCGAGGACCAGCTGCACTACGTCCTGCGCTTCGGGGGTTTCGGGGGCTTGTGCGCCCTCAACGATAATGACGATTTCGCCGCGGACGCGTTCGGACTCAGCCCATTCGGCAAGCTCAGCCAGGGTACCGCGTCGAACCTCTTCGTGAAGCTTAGTTAGCTCACGGCTGACCGTTCCGCGGCGGTCAGCGCCGAAGGTCTGCACGAAGTCTGCCAGGGTTGAGGCAGTGCGGTGCGGGGATTCGTAGAAAATCATGGTGCGTTCCTCCCCCGCCAACGATGCAAGACGGCGGGTGCGCTCTGAGCCCTTGCGGGCGAGGAAGCCTTCGAAGGTGAATCGTCCGGTGGGCAGGCCCGAGAGCGCGAGCGCGGTCAACGCGGCGGAGGGGCCGGGCACCACGGTGACGGGCAGGTCGGCTTCCGCGACGGCTGCCGCGGCCACGTAGCCGGGGTCGGAGATGGTGGGCATGCCCGCATCCGAGAGCAACAGCACGCGCTGGCCGTCCTGTACCGCCTGCACGATGGTTTCGCTACGTTCTTCTTCGTTGTGGTCGTGGTTGACGATGACGCGACCGCGAGTGCGCACGCCAAGCCCGGAAGCGAGGGTTCGTAGCTTGCGGGTGTCTTCAACGGCGATGAGGTCTGCGGTGGCAAGAGCCGAGCGCAGTCGGTCGGAGGCGTCGGCCAGGTTGCCGATGGGGGTGCCGCCGAGGATGAGCACACCGCCTTCTTCGGAGGTGACAGCGGTATCGGGCGCCTCGACCGTTTCTGCGGGGTCGGTGGTTTCTTCGGTGTATTCTGCGGGTGCGGTCATGGCAGGCCTCGTGTCTGTGTCTGGTCTTCGTGTACCCACTAAGTGTAACGCCCGCGCTCTGTCCGGCGCCGGGTGATCTTGCCGGGCGGGGCGCTGCGTCAGGCGCAGGTTCAGGGTGCTTCATATAAGCCGTTCACGGGCTGAAATGGTGCATCGTGCGTTCTGACCCTTTAGGATTGATGGGGTGAAGATACCTAAGCTACTTTCTCCCGCATCTGCTGCTCCGGTTGGTCCGGCCGATTTGACCCGTTCTTCGTCTGAACGTGGCCGTTACGGCCTCGATTCTCTGCTGGATGCGCTCGCTGTTGCCTATATTCGTGCCCCGCGTTGGGGTTGGTTGGCGCCTGCATTGATTGTGCTGGTTGCCGGTATTCTGCGTTTTTATAATTTGGCGCATCCGAATGCCATTGTTTTTGATGAGACGTACTACGCCAAGGACGCCTACTCGTATGTGCATTATGGCTATGAGTTGAGCTGGTCGAAGGACGCTAATGCTTCCTTTGCGGCGGGTCACCCGTCGGGTCTGTTGACGGATTCGCCGGAGTATGTGGTGCATCCGCCGTTGGGTAAGTGGATGATTGCCGCGGGCATGGCAATTTTTGGTGATAATAATCCCTTTGGTTGGCGTGTTTCTGCTGCGGTGATTGGCACCCTGTCGGTGGCGTTGATTGCATATGTTGGCTGGTTGCTGTTCCGTTCGATGACGGTGGCGACTATTGCGGCGCTGCTGGCTGCTGTGGATGGTCTGATGCTGGTGGAGTCTCGTTTGGCTCTGCTGGATATTTTCCAGATGTTCTGGATTTTGGCGACTTTTGTGTGTCTGGTGCTTGACCGTATTCAGGCGCGGCGCGTGTTGGCGCGCAATATTGCGGAGGCGGCACGCCAGAATAGCGGTGTGCTTCCGCCGATGCCGTGGGGCCCGAGCATGGGTCTGCGCCTGTGGCGTTTCGCTGCCGGTGTGTGTGCCGGTGCCGCGGTGGGTGTGAAGTGGAATTCGCTGTTCTTCGTTGCGGCGATGGGTCTGCTGACGGTGTTCTGGGATATTAATGCTCGCCGTATTGTGGGCCTGGACAAGTGGGGTTTGACGGCGCTGGTGCGTGACGGCATCCCCGCGTTCTTCCAGATGATTGGTGTGGGTCTGCTGGTGTATTTGAGCACCTGGGCAGGCTGGTTCCAGTCGTCGAATGCGTATTTCCGCCGTTGGGCTGTTGAGAACCCGGGCAAGGGTGTCATGTGGCTTCCTGAGGATCTGCGTTCCCTGTGGGAGTACCATGTGTCGGCGTTTAAGTTCCATTCTGGTTTGAGTAGCCCGCATACGTATGCTTCGCAGGCGTGGCAGTGGCTGGTTTTGGGTCGCCCGACCTCGTACTACTATGAGTCGCCGAAGCTGGGTTCTTCGGGTTGTACCGTGAAGTCCTGTTCCGAGGCTATTTTGAATATCGGTAACCCGGCGATTTGGTGGGCGTTTATTCCGGCGATTATTGTGGCGCTTCTGGTCCTGCTGTTGAAGCGTGATTGGCGTTTTGGTGCGCTGCTGGTTGTGTTCGGTGCGGGCTATTTCCCGTGGTTTATGTACCCGACCCGCACGATGTTCTACTTCTACGCGCTGTCCTTTGAGCCGTTCCTGATCCTGCTGTTGGCGGGTGTTTTGGGTCTGGCGCTGTCGGGTGCTCGCGGTTCGGTGTTGCGTGCCCGTTTGGGCGTGACGCTGGTGGCGATTTACCTGGTGGGTGTGCTCATGTTGAGTGCGTACTTTATGCCGCTGTGGACTGCTCAGGTGATTCCGTATGAGCAGTGGTATTCGCACATGTGGTTTAAGTCCTGGATTTAGGGCTCGAGCGATACGAGCTTGGGTATAGCGAAGGGGGCTGGGTTCTACCGTGTGGTAGAGCCCAGCCCCCTTTGTTGCACCCTTTCCGCGCTGGTTTGCACGGTGAAGTGGCTGATGATTTTAATTGTCGCCGACTCGTGCGGAGGCGAGCTTGACGCGCAGTTCCTGGCGTTCCTGGCGGCGGCGTTCTGCCTTGAGCTTGCGGTATTTGGTGGGCCAGGTGGTCACGAGCAGGAGCGTAATCTGCGCTGCTACGAGGACCGCTACGGCGATTGCCGCGTCAATCCAGAATTGCGGCGGGTAGAGGCGAATCAGGGAGCTTCGTACGGAGAATTCCCAGTTGCCCTGCGGGAAGAACACCTGGTGGAAGGTAGTGAACAGCCATTCCCAACCGAAGACGCCCACGACACCGAGCACCGCAATGAGTCCCAGGGTAATCCATGCGCCGGCAAAGAGGCTACGGCGGATGGTGCCGGGGGCGCGCTCGCGCAGGGAGATGCTGCTAAAGAGCGTCAGCAGGAAGAGTGCGGCAACGGCTACGGTGGCGATGAGCAGTACCCATTTCACGTCGTGCATGTGGTTCACTTCTGCTTCTGTGAAGGCGAGGGTGTTGTCGGCACCGGTGGTGACTCGGGCGAGGTATTCGCGCGGCGCGAAGTTGTTGATGTAGTCCACGCCGTAGGAGCCCAGGCGCATCCTCTCGACGAGGTAGTAGCCGTAGCTGTCTTCGGGGAATCCGGGGC
This sequence comes from Rothia sp. 27098_8_29, assembly GCF_041432785.1. Lineage (NCBI taxonomy): Bacteria > Bacillati > Actinomycetota > Actinomycetes > Micrococcales > Micrococcaceae > Rothia > Rothia sp. 27098_8_29. The sequence continues at coordinate 111,528 of NZ_JAPWAI010000003.1, read as the reverse complement.
GGTGGTATTCGAGCCAGAGGAAGGGCGCGGAGGCTACAGCGCGGATTGCGATCATGAGTACGGTCAGCGGTACGGTGAGCGCGATGAGGGTTGCGCGGAGCTTGAGGAAGCGCGGGGTGTCTTCCACGGCGTCTTCGCGGGCTGCGGCGCGTTCTGCAGCTTCGGGCGAGGCAGCCAGGGAAGATAGCGGTGCGTTGGGGTCCGCGACCGCGTGGGTGTGACCGGTGCGGGTGGTTTCGGTGCGGTACTTGCGTCCGGCGGTGGAGGCGCTTGCCGCCTCCGCGGTAGCGACGGTTTCTGCTTCAGCCGCATTTTCGGCTTCTGCTGCTGCAGCTGCTTCTGCTTCGGCTGCCCTCTGCATGGTTTCGCGGTTGAGGTCGCTGAGCGTCGGGTTTTTGGGGGTGCTCTGCGAATCGCGCACGAGGGGCACGAAGCCGGTGGAGACGTTGGTGCGGGTGCGTACGCGGGTGCCGACGCCCTGTTCGCGGAGTTTGCTACGTGCGGGGACAACGGGTACGGAACCGGTAGGCAGGTCGGGTTCTTCGGCGACGGTGGGTACGTCTGCTACGATGCGTCCGAAGGCTCCGGTGTGCGGTGCCGGTTCGCTGGTCACGGTCTCTGCTCGGCGAGCTTTGAGGAGTTCTTCGGCGCTATTTCGACGGATGGCCGGGCGCAGTGCGCCCCACATTCCTCGGTGTGTTTCTTTGCTCATGGATCTCGCGTTCTTTTCGAGTGAATGGTGTTTGAGTGAGTTGCGGGTGTCTGTACTATCTGCCAGTTTCTCATACGCAAAGAACCTTCCGCATGAATTCACGGAAGGTTCTTTGCATTCGGGTGTTTAAATTCTTGGGTTCGAATTCTAGGATTCGGTGGTGTCCGAACCCTGGACGGGTACCTTGTAGACCACTCGCCAACCCTGCGGTGCCGTCAGCCGTGCAGCGTGATCATCGCAGAGGTCGTAGGCGTGGGGCTCACGAAATTCAGAGAGAGCGCCAATGATGGCCGTGGAGTCTGCGTAGGAGTACTGGAGAGTAACAGTCGCCTCTCGCTGGCAGGTCTGGCGGGAGCACAGTCGTGCGGTCTGCATGTGGGTGGTACCTTCCTGGCTTAGTTCGCCTGCTTACGCAGTCGGCGGCGTTCACGTTCTGACAGGCCGCCCCAGATTCCGAAGCGCTCGTCATTGTCCATTGCATATTGTAGACATTCTTCGCGCACGGGGCATACACCGCATACCCTTTTGGCGTCCCGGGTGGAGCCACCCTTCTCGGGGAAGAAGGCTTCGGGATCGGTCTGGGCGCAGAGTGCTTCAGCTTGCCAGGCGAGTTCTCCGTCTTCGCCTTCGGTTCCGTAGAGTCCTGCCGCTGCGGTCCATACGTCGGTGCAGGCAGGCATGTTTCGTTCAGCGTCTGAGAGAAAGGCGTCGGCGGCTTTTTCGAGAGATTGAGTGGGATTCATGCTACGGTGCTGAGCGCCTGATGCGCGCGCGGCCGCGATGGAGCGGTCCGATGCAATGTAGGAGCCCATGGGTTTTCCTTCCGTGTTCTCATTGTGAGTTTAATGAGTCTGCGGATCCGTCGTGGACGGAATCTTAGTGTGTATGGTGTGGCATGGTTTGCTTTGGCCTCTACGGTCCCTTCCAGAGCAAACACGCTTATATATCTATTAGACGTGCGACACGCCGTTTCGTCAAACTAGACTTAAACAATATTTAGATGTATGTGTTAGGGGCGTCATATTTAATGTAAATTTGACCTTTATATATTTTCGCACGCACCACTTGCCCTCACTCACACCTAAGGAGCACCTTAAGTTTCCCCTTCTCCAGGGCTATTTTCCACCGCCTGCAAAATTCGCATCCTGACTGCAAATATAAGGGCTTACGGCAACCATCCCACCCATCCCATCTCGAGCTCAGGGAAAGAATCTAATAATTAGATAAGAAAAACTTATCTTTTCACTATGCAGTTTCTGAATATTTTTCCGAGGCATTGCGAAGCATTTACATTTCCAACTTATTTTTATGCCACATTACCAAAATGAGGCTTTAGGACTGTCAAATATTTTGAACCATTAGGTTTTTAGGGCACCCTAGGCGTTTTTACTTTACCTTTGCATCTTTTAGCACCGCGCACATTCTCCCTGACCGCTCCACCCCCGGTGCGGTAGAGTGAAACACATGGTTACTCTCTCCCCCGCCGGCGCATCCATGCCCACAACTCTGAATCGCTTCTTTGAGAAGCTCAGCAGCCAGCAGACCCCCGCCCTCATCTGGTACTCAGCAAACGGCGAGCGCATCGAGCTCTCCGGCAGGGTCCTCATGAATTGGGTTGATAAGAGCGCAAACCTGCTGGTTGAAGAATGCGAGCTGGAGCCCGGTGAGGGTTTTGATCTGCAGGCACCCCTGCACTGGCGCACTATTGTTCTGGGCTTAGCGGCGTTGCGCGTGGGCGCTCTGCTACAGCGGGATGAGCCGCTGGTTGCTGCGGTCTGCTCTGAGCAGGAGGCGGGCTATACGAATGACCCCGCGTACCTTCTGGCGGTTGACCGTGCACCGCTGGCTCTTTCTTACGCCGGCGATCTGCAGTCGCTGGCTCCGCACGCCGAGGAGGTGCTCGATTACTGCGCTCTGGTGCGTAGCTTTGGCGACCAGTACTCGGGTCTACTTCCCGATGATTCGGTAGAAATCATTGAGGGTTTCAGCTACGCGGAAGCCTACGAGCAGGCTCTCACGCAGGCACAGGCCTATCGTACGGCGGGCTATACGCTACCTTCGGGGCAGCGTGCGCTCGCTTTGGAGTTGAGCCCCGACTACGGTTTTGATGCCTCGGAGGCGACCTTGAGCGCCCTGCTGGAGGTTCTGGCGATTTTGCTCTCCGGTCATGCGGTGTTTGTGGCTGACCCGAGTGTGGACTGGCAAGGTGAGCAGCTTGCATCCCTGATGGCGTCCGAGCGTGCGGCGGAGATTCCCCGCGGCGAGTGATTCTTCCAAGTTTCCTGGATTTTAAAAAACTTATCCCCCGATACGCGCCGTATCGGGGGATAAGTTTTTAGAACACGTCTTAGCTGATAGTCGGTGTTAGGCGGGGTCTAGGATTTCTGCGAACCGGGCTTCGCCTGCGACTCGGGTGCGGCTGCTTCAGAGGTAGCCTTACGTGCTGCAGGCTCTTCGCCGTCGAGAATGGCGGCAGCTTCGTCAAACATTCGGCCGAGCTCCTCGTGGTCGGTGCCTTCACCTTCGTCAACCTTCTGGCGGTGCGAACCGTAGACCCAGAAGCGGTAGAGGAAGTAGCGAAGAATGGTACCCAGGATGGTACCGATAATCGTACCGGAGATGAAGGACGCCTCGGGGGTGCGCAGGTTCAGCACGTAGGTACTGAATGCCACACAGCCTGCCTCAACGAGGATGCCAAGCAGGTTCACCAGGCCAAATTCGATGGCTTCGCGCTTCCAGTTTTCGGAGCGGGAGTCGCGGAAGGTCCACAGACGGTTCATGAGCCAGGAGAAAATAGTTGCGACAACACTCGCTACAACCTTCGCCTTGGTGTGGGATTCCGACATGACGGTCATCATCAGCACCCACACCGTCACAGAGTTCACGATGAAGGCGGCGCCGCCCACGGTACCGAATTTGAGAACCTCAATACCGTAGCTGTCCCAGAGGGATTTCAAGCGTTCGGTGAGGGTCGGTTTCATCTGTGCGCTCATGCGGGACCTATCTAGCAGAGATTTATTGGGAAAAAGGGAAGATTAGCGCCGGTTGGCGTTGGAAACGCAATGTCCGACGGTTGTTTCCCCCTCTTTTACAAGCTCTTATATGTTATTACAGTCCCGGTTGGTTGTTTGTACCTTTGAGAGTTTTTCCACAGACCTCCCAGCTAACGAGACATTCCCTTTCATCTCACGTTGACTGGGCAGAAGGCAGGTTTTTACGATTTCTTCCGGCTTTTACGCCCAAATATTGGGCTCTGCCGCCCAGTTAAACCCATTCTGTGACCTTAATGTGGTCTTGCTCCCACAGGCTCTCCAAACCCGGTACACTTAGGTGCTGTGACTTACCCTGTGACTGGACCCGTAATTGGCGTCATCGGCGGAGGCCAGCTGGCCCGCATGATGGCACCCGCAGCAACTAACCTTGGCCTGAACCTGCAGATTCTCGCGGAGGCGCCCACCGTCGGCGCCGTGGCAGCGGTACGTACCGCCCCCGTCGGGGACTACAAAGATCTGGACACCCTCCGCGAATTTGCTCGCGGCAAGGATGTCATCACTTTCGACCATGAGCATGTGCCCACCGAATTTCTGCGCACCCTCATGGCGGAGGGCGTGAATGTTCAGCCCCGTCCCGAAGCTCTCCAGTACGCTCAGGACAAGCTCCTGATGCGCGCCGCTATTGAGCGTCTGGGCCTGCCGAACCCCCGCTGGGCTAAGGTTTCTACCCTGGACGAGCTGCTCGCCTTCGGCGATGAAATCGGCTGGCCCGTTGTGCTGAAGACCCCGCGCGGCGGCTACGACGGCAAGGGCGTACTCGTTCTGGATTCCCCCGAGGAGGCTCGCGAGCGCAGCGCCGAGTGGTTCGAGCAGCTGCCTTCCCGCACTGATTTCTCCGCTCTACTTGCCGAGGAGAAAGTGCCCTTCACCCGTGAGCTCTCCGCTCTAGTGGCTCGCCGTGAAAGCGGCGAAGTGCGCCCCTGGCCGGTTGTTGAGACCATCCAGGTGAACTCCATCTGTGATGAGGTTATTGCACCCGCGCAGGACCTGGACCCCGAGATTGCTGAGGCTGCCGCAGCCGCTGCGGTGACCATTGCCTCCGAGCTGGGCGTGACCGGTGTAATGGCGGCTGAGCTTTTCGAGGTTCCCGGCTCCCCCGCCGGCTTCTACATCAACGAGCTGGCGATGCGCCCGCACAACACCGGCCACTGGACTCAGGACGGCTCGGTGACCAGCCAGTTTGAGCAGCACCTGCGTGCGGTACTGGATCTGCCGCTGGGTGATACCTCCGTGCTGGAGGGTGTTGCCGTGATGAAGAACTACCTGGGCGGTGAGAACGAAGATATTTTCGGTGTCTACCCGCTGGCGCTTTCGGCTGAGCCGCGCGCAAAGATCCACTTCTACGGCAAGGAAACCCGTCCGGGCCGCAAGATTGGTCACGTGAATATTTCTGGCACGGTGGCTGAGCTTGAGGCGTTGCGTCATAGCGCCGCGAATGCCGCCTCCATTTTGCGTGACGGCCGCCCCCTGTAGCCCTATTTTTAGCCGGTGCGTGGGGTGAGAGCATCCTGCGTATCCGACGCACCCTATTGATGGTGGTTCGCCACCGCATCCTGAAAGGATATGAGGATTATGTCTCAGTCTCCCTATAATTCTTCCCAGCCCATTGTTGGCATTGTGATGGGTTCGGATTCGGATTGGTCGGTCATGGAGGCCGCAGCCGAGGTTCTGGACGAGTTCGGCATCCCTTACGAGGCTGATGTTGTTTCTGCACACCGCATGCCCGAGGACATGATTGAGTATGGCAAGAAGGCTCACAGCCGCGGTATTCGCGTGATTATTGCCGGTGCCGGCGGCGCCGCTCATCTGCCCGGTATGCTCGCTTCCGTCACCGCTCTGCCTGTGATTGGTGTTCCGGTGCGTCTGAAGAACCTCGAGGGCATGGACTCGCTGCTGTCGATTGTTCAGATGCCCGCCGGTGTTCCGGTAGCTACCGTCTCCATTAACGGTGCTCGCAATGCGGGTCTGCTGGCTCTGCGTATTCTGGGTTCGGGCACCGATGCGTTTGCTCAGCAGGTTCACGCTGATTTGCGTCAGTTCTCTCAGAATCTGCGCCAGACCGCAATGGACAAGGGAGCCGCTCTGCGCACCCGAGTTGCCGAGGCGAAGGCAAAGGCAGCGGCCGAGCGCGAGGCGGAGGAAAGTTCCTCCGCACCCCGCCCCATTCCTGCACCCGAAGCTTCGTCGGAGCCCCAGGCTTACGTTCCCTAAGCTCGGATACACTAGAAGGATGAGCAATATTCTTCAGTCCGATATTTGGGCACGTTTTCAGGAATCTAATGGTCACACCGTGATTCGTAAGAGCGGTAACGGCTGGTCGTACCTTGCGACCGTTGAGGGCGGCGCTACTGGCCGCTACCTGTACAGCCCGTACGGACCGGTCGCCTCCAGCGCTGTGGCTTTTGATGAGGCTCTCACGTCGTTGAAGGAAGAGGCCGCGAAGCATCGTTGCCTGTTTGTGCGCATTGAGCCGACTGAATCCGCTATTTGGGGCGATCAGGATGCGGCTGCTTTCTTGGCTCGTCGCGGTGCGGTTCTGGCTCCTCGCCAGGTGCAGCCTTCGCACACTCAGATTATTGATCTTTCGGGCTCTGAGGACGAGATCCTCAAGGGCATGAAGTCCAATAACCGCAACCTGCACCGCAATATCCATAAGAAGGGCGTGACCATTGAGGTGTCGACGAATCCTGAGGATTTGTCAATCCTGTTCGCGTTCTTGGATGAGACTGCGGACCGTAACGGTTTTAACCGTCAGCAGGATGAGTACCTGATGCAGGTGGCTCGCGTGCTGATGCCCGCCGACGCGGCGTCGCTCTACATTGCAAAGCTGACCGACGAGAACGGCGAGAGCACCCCGATTGCGGCGGCGTTCGTGTACGATTCGGACGACACCCGCACCTACGCGCACGCGGCTGCTTCCTTCGAGCATCGCCGCCTGTCCGCGGGCATTCCGGTGGTGACGAACTTTATCCTGGACGCTAAGCGTAAGGGTCTGAAGTACGTTGACCTCTTCGGTATTGCGCCGGAGGATCAGCCGGATCACGAGTGGGCTGGTTTCACGAAGTTCAAGAAGTCCTTCGGTGGCGAGTCTGTGGAGTACCCGGGTACCTGGGATGTTCCGGTGACCTCGCTGGGTTACCGCGCCTACACCCTGGCGTACAAGGCTCGTCCGGCGGTTCGCGATGCAGTGTCGAAGGCGAAGGAGAAGCTGCGTTCCTTGCGTTCGCGCTAACGCCTGCCGGTAACGGCGATAAGCATAAGGAGCCGCCCCCGACCGAGTGATTCGGTCGGGGGCGGCTCCTTATGTTTGGTGGCTACCTCAAAGGCTTAGGCTTCGCCGGGGCTCTTGGTGTGCGAGAGGATCTCGCGCAGGCGGGAGAGGCGGTGCTCTGCCTCAACGGTACGCACGGTGCCCGAGGAGGAACGCATAACCAGCGACTGGGTGGTCACAACGTTCTTGCTGTAACGCACGCCGCGCAGCAGCTTGCCGTCGGTGATACCGGTTGCGGCGAAGAAGCAGTTGTCGCTGGTGACCAGGTCGTTGGTGGTCAGCACGCGGTCGAGATCGTGGCCGGCTTCCAGTGCCTTTTCGCGCTCTGCCTCGTCGGTCGGTGCCAGGCGGCCCTGGATAACGCCACCGGTTGCCTTGATAGCGCATGCTGCGACAACGCCTTCGGGGGTGCCGCCGGTGCCGAGCATGAGGTCCACGCCGGTGTTTTCGCGGCAGGCTGCGATAGCGCCGGCAACGTCACCGTCGAGGATGATGCGGGTACGGGCACCTGCCTCGCGAATCTCCTGGATCAGCTTGGCGTGGCGGGGGCGGTCCAGCACGCATACGGTCAGCTCGCTAACCTTCTTGCCCTTAGCCTTAGCGACCAGGTGCAGGTTCTGCTTGACGGGCAAGCGCAGGTCGACGAACTCTGCGGCGTCGGGGCCGGTGACCAGCTTCTCCATGTAGAACACTGCGGAGGGGTCGAACATGGTGCCACCGTCTGCCACAGCAATCACGGAGAGGGCGTTGTCCATGCCGAGTGCGGTCAGGCGGGTACCGTCGATGGGGTCAACCGCCACGTCGAGGGAGGGACCGGAGCCGTCGCCGACGTTCTCGCCGTTGTACAGCATGGGAGCCTTGTCCTTCTCGCCTTCACCGATGACGACGGTGCCGTTGAAGTTGACGGTGGAGAGGCGGTAACGCATTGCGTCTACGGCTGCACCATCTGCGAGGTTCTTTTCGCCTGCGCCGACCCAGGGGCCTGCAGCAATTGCTGCAGCTTCAGTCGCGCGGACCAGTTCCATTGCGAGGTTGCGATCGCCGTGGTTGTTGTTCGTAGTCATAGACTCACCTTCGAGATTTCTGAATACACCGTCGGCTGGCTGGTTCTTTCCAGCACGAAGTCGCCGACGCAGTAGTGCTCCTTTCAGGATAGCGCGCGCAGGCTTCGTTTTTCTTGTTCTGAACGAGTTTGCGTGCGTGTTGACTTTAAGGTGAGCAGATGCGGCAAATTGGTGAGGGCTGCGTCTCTCTTCGGCACTTCATACGCTCTGAGGCGCTGATTTTGGGTGTTGTGAAGGCGTGCCAAACTAGCTATTTTTCGCATATTTAAGGCATATTTGAGGTAGGTTCTTTCTCCGGGAGGCTCCCGGCAAGGAGCTGAGCTTCAGTGCGAGCGCCTGAAGCCCCACATACCCGTTCGCAGATTCGTTGCCTCCGACGGCACGCGTTATCTGTATTTGTCCGCTAAGGAGCATCACATGGCTGGCATCCAACCGACTCCCGCAGAAGCATGGAAGCGTCTGAAGGACGGTAACCGCCGTTTTGTTGAGGGTAGCAATGAGCACCCCAATCAGGACACGATTCGCCGTACCGACCTGGCATCGGGTCAGTTCCCGTTCGCCTCGATTTTCGGTTGCGGTGACTCTCGCCTCGCGGCAGAGATTATTTTTGATCTGGGCCTGGGCGACGCGTTCGTGGTGCGTACCGCTGGCCACGTCCTGGAGAATGCCGCGCTCGGCTCGCTGGAGTACGCGGTTGAGGAGTTTAAGACCCCTATCGTGATGGTTCTCGGTCACGACTCCTGCGGTGCTGTGACTGCGGCCAGCAAGTCCCTGGAATCCGGTGAGATGCCGCACGGCTTCATCCGTAACCTGGTGCAGCACATCCTGCCTTCGGTGATGTCTCCGAAGCTGCCGGAGAACCCGGTCGTTAACGACATGGTGCGTGAGCACACCCGCCAGACCGCCATCCGCATTATTGAGCAGTCCCACATCATTTCGGATGCGGTGGTTGAGGGTAAGGTCGCCGTGATTGGTGTCTTCTACCATCTGAAGGAAGGTAAGGCGGAGCTGGTGTTCAGCTCGCAGGACCTGACCCTGCCGGAGGAGAAGAACGACTCGCAGAACCCGCCGACTCAGGCGCTTCCGGTGGTCGTGAAGACTCCCCCGCGCGTTGTGGTTGCGGAGAACCTGGACTAGGTTTCCTCTTCTCCGCTCATTACGAGCCTTAGCGCGAGAACCCACATGCTCGCACTTAACAACAGATTTTTCTATGGGATACCCCCGCCACGGTAGCATGTTCGCACATCTACCGGGGCGGGGTTTTTACGCGCCTTCTCACGCCTCAAAATTTATGAGCGTTTTTCCTCTTTTGACACCTTTTCGAGGCGACGTAAGCCACTTTGAACGCCTATCCTAGAGGTATGGCTGAAAACATTGAATACCGCATTGAACATGACACCATGGGCGAAGTTCGCGTTCCGGCTGATGCACTCTACCGTGCACAGACCCAGCGCGCAGTCGAGAACTTCCCGATTTCGGGTCAGACCCTCGAATCCGCCCATATTCGTGCGCTTGCCCTCGTGAAGAAGGCAGCCGCGACCGCCAATGAGGAACTCAAGGTGCTCGACGCTGAGCGCGCCCAGGCTATCCGCGACGCAGCGGATCTGGTAGCAACCGGTAAGTACGACGCCCACTTCCCCATTGACGTCTTCCAGACCGGTTCCGGTACCTCCTCGAACATGAACGCGAACGAGGTTCTGGCAACCCTGGCATCCCGTTCCCTGGAGTCCAAGGGCATTGAGGTTCACCCCAATGACCACGTGAACGCTTCCCAGTCCTCCAACGACGTCTTCCCCACCTCCGTGCACGTTGCTGTGACCGAGGCTCTGGTGAAGGACCTGATTCCCGCTCTCGAGGTGCTCGCTGAGTCCCTGGAGCGCAAGTCTGCAGAGTTCAAGGACGTTGTGAAGTCCGGTCGTACCCACCTGATGGACGCAACCCCCATCACCCTGGGCCAGGAGTTCTCCGGCTACGCCGCAACTGTGCGTTACGGCATTGAGCGTGTGAACGCTTCCCTGCCCCGCGTGGCTGAGGTTCCCCTGGGCGGTACCGCTGTGGGTACCGGCATTAACACCCCGGACGGCTTCTCCGCTCGCGTGATTGAGCTGCTCGCTGAGGAGACCGGCCTGCCCCTGACCGAGGCTCGTAACCACTTCGAGGCTCAGGCTAACCGTGACGGCCTGATTGAGGTTTCCGGTCAGCTGCGCACCCTGGCGTACGGTCTGATGAAGATCAGCAACGACATCCGCTGGATGGGTTCGGGTCCGAACACCGGCCTGGGCGAGCTACACATCCCCGATCTGCAGCCCGGCTCCTCGATTATGCCCGGTAAGGTCAACCCCGTGATTTGTGAGGCTACCATCATGGTTGCCGCTCAGGTTATCGGTAACGACGCAACCATTGCTCTGTCTTCCACTAACGGCGCGTTTGAGCTGAACGTGGGTATCCCGGTGATGGCTGCTAACCTGCTGCAGTCGATCCGCCTGCTCGCTAACGTTTCCCGTGTTTCGGCGGAGAAGATGATTGACGGTCTGACCGCTAACGTTGACCGTTGCCGCTTCCTGGCTGAGGCTTCGCCGTCGACCGTGACCCCGCTGAACAAGCTGATTGGTTACGAGGCTGCTGCGAAGATCGCTAAGTACTCGGTGGCTCACAAGGTGACTGTCCGTGAGGCAGTTGTGGCTCTGGGCTATGTGGAGCGCGGCGAAGTGACTGAGGAGCAGCTGGATGCGGCTCTGGACGTCACCAAGATGCTGGGCAACTTCTAATCTCACCCCGCCTGAACCTCCTCTGAGGTTCGCGGCTTAACCATAGAGGGAGGGGCGACTCGCCATGACGGCGGGTCGCCCCTCCCTCTGTATGTGTTCTCTGCTCCGTCAATGAGTTGGTAGCGGGTTCTCGCTATTGTTCAACGATATTAAACACTTTGAACTGTTTATAGTGGACCAGCGTGTAGATGAGGCAGAGTACAGCCGGGATACTAACGACAAGCGCAGCGTTGAAGGAGCCGAGATGGTCAAGCATCAGTGCTACCGCGCCCATGGAGTACAGCGTTCCTAATCCAAACACGGCACCGTCAAGGGAGCTGGCACGCCCCAGTAGCTCATTCGGTGTAATGCAGTCACGCAGATTGTTGGAGAAGATGAAAGCTGATGCCCATCCTACGTCCAGGATGAAGAGCAGGGCGCCGAGCACTACGGGGTTATTGCTGACGGTGACGAGCGGTATTCCAAGCAGGGATACGACGTTGGCAACCAGTAGCATTCCTCGTGTGTTCTCGAAAGAGAGGAAACGATCGATGATGAGCGCCGCGACGATACCACCGATACCGCTGCAGGCCATAATCATGCCTACCACTGAGGCTTCAAAAGTGAGTTCCTCATACAGACGGTAAATAATGATAAGTGAATACGATGCCGTAGCTGCCGCTAAGAAGAACGTGTAGACAAGATAAGTCTCTGTGGGGCGCCGGAGAACATGTATTGGATACCGTCAAACATGCGGTGAATAAACCCATGTTGTGCGGTTTCGCGTTGCTCAGTTTTAGTTTCCATCTCTACGGATGGCAACGTTGCGTATGAAATAGTTGCCGCTCCGAAAAGGAGCACCGGGACGATAAGACCGACCGTTGCACCCGCGACAAGAACAATAAATCCTGCTGTAGGGGGTGCAATGATTGCGGATATTCCCTCGCAAATTTCACGACGTGCATTGTACGAAAGAAGGTTTTCTCGTCCGAGAAGCTGCGGAATATATCCTGCTTCTGAGGCAGCAGCCAGTTCGGAGAAGACACCGCTCACAAATCCTAGTGCGGCGATGGCGAACCATGACAGCATATGCTGCTCAATCATCAACGCCAAGGTAAGGATGCTGAGGATGTTTACTGCCCCGGCAATCACAATCATAGGTTTTCGAGGCAGACTATCCGATAGGGTTGCTAGTGGATATGCCAAGGCGATATTGGGGATTTGCATGGCTACCGCCATTACGCCAGCCAGCCCAATTTCGCCTGTACTAGCGAGAATCGCAATGGGTAGGGCGAAGGAATATATTCCTGTACCTACCAGAGAGCCAATAAGGGCTACGTAGATTCTCCAGGGTATTTTATGTGTTGTCATGCTTTGCTCCTTCCAGGACGCATCAAAATAGCGCCCAAGAATTGCGATGAACACAATGAGCCTAGTTCACAGAAAAATGGCATGCCTTAAAGATTTATAGGCAGAGTAAAAGGAAAGCGACTACGCTCACCAGAACATCACGTGAACGAATCTTTCTCGGGTTACTGACTAATACGGGGCCGTCACTCCCAATGTAACCCGTGTCATATATAAAGCATCTCATGTACACCACTCATAGCTCGATACGCAGGCACAACTTAAGGTAAAAAAGACAAAAACAAAATAAAACCGCGGCAACCTTTAGGCTTCCAGTCCCCCACTCCCACAGAAAAACAGGAAGAACCACCCAATAACATGTAACAAACTGTCATAAAAATACTGGGAGGGGCGACTCGCCATGACGGCGGGTCGCCCCTCCTTCTGTATCTATGTGCCTCATTCGGCGGCTTTTACTCATCCCCAGTAACCGGTCTAGAGCTCTTCCGGCGGCACCGACTCCAAACCAAAACGGCAGTGGCCGTCATAGTTCAGCGCCGCATCAATACGGTCCAGCATCCGCTCCGAAAGCAACGCACGCTCCGCCGGGTCAGACACATCCACCCAACGCACCTGCGAAGACTCCTCATCATTCACCTTCGCCTCACCAGAAACCCAGCGGCACAAGAACGTATGATCCAAGAACTGGCAGCGGTCACCATTACCGAACTGCATCGGCGGGTCAGCCTTCACCTGCGCCAGCTCCAGCACCTCAATCTGCACGTTCGCTTCCTCCTGCGCCTCACGCAGGCAGGTCAGTGCAGGGCTCTCCCCCGGGTCCACAATGCCCGTGATCGGGGTCCACGCCCCGTTATCGCTACGGCGCACCAGTAGCACCTTAGAATCCTGCTCACGGTACACCACAGCCGTCGCACCGGACAGCCACAGGTAATCCGATCCAATCTGCTCACGCAGCTTACGGATATAGGGAGGAGTAGGCATAACATTAACCTTTCAAAAGCCCCGGCAGTTCCGCCGAGAAATAGGTGCTAGAGAGCAGAGCGAACAGTCGCGAGCCGCACGAAGAACGAGCCCGCCACTTAGCCGGACGGTTACCCTACTTCGGAATCTACCACAGAGAATACGCCGGAGCCGCCAACGCCACCAGCGCACCCAGAAGCATAAACGGACCGAAGGCAATGCGGGTGCTACCGCGCGCCTTCGTAAACAGCACCAGAGCCAAAGACACCAGACCACCGGCAAGGAACGTCACCAGCGACGCCCAGCCCAGATTCGCCCAGGACAGGTACCCGAGCACGCCGCCCAGAATACCGGCAAGCTTCACATCCCCGCGGCCCAGCGCGCCAAAAGACAGGATACGCAGAAGCAGGTAGCAGAACCACAGCACCAGACCGGCACCAATCACACGCCAAATATCGGCGGGGCGACCGGCAAAAAGCAAAGACACCGGCAGTGCCGTGTAGGTCGCAATAGCCAAAGGAATCAGGATGCGGTGCGGCAGGCGGTGCTCCCGCACGTCAATACGCCACAGCCGCAGGGTGCACCACAGAAAATACAGTAGGTAGCTGCCGAGCACCAGAGCGGCAATAACGGAGGCGCCTCCAGCGTTGTAGAGGCGGGAAAGCTCAGCGAGCATAGAACGTCCATTCTGTATTGCTGGAGGCTGTACTACCGGAGACTGCTAGACAGGAACCAGCCAGCCGGCCGGCCGAGAAACATGCACCGATGGCGCTAGGGCATCCAAGTTCTAGGAACCGAAGCGGCGGGAACGGTTCGCGTAATCCCGCAGAGCACGCAGAAAATCAACGCGCGTGAAATCCGGCCACAGGGCGCGGCAGAAATAAAACTCAGAATACGCGCTCTGCCAGGTCATAAAACCGGACAGGCGCTGCTCGCCCGAAGTGCGAATCAGCAGGTCCGGGTCGGGCATATCGGCGGTGTACAGGTGCGAAGAAATATCCTCCACACTCAGCTGTTCGGCAAGCGAGTCCAAGGATGCCCCCTCAGCGGCAGCCTCGCGCAGAACCGAGCGGACCGCGTCCACAATCTCCTGGCGGCCGCCGTAGCCGACCGCAATGTTCACGCGAACACCGGGTAGGTGCGCGGTCTGCTCAATCGCCCAGTCCAGGCGCTCGTGCAGCTGAGGAGGAATTAGGTGAATATTGCCGATGGCACGCACCGGACCGCAGGCGGACTCCACCAGACGCACCAAGAACGCATCAATCACAGCGACCAGACCGGTCAGCTCCTTCTCGGGGCGTTTCAGGTTCTCAGTGGAGAGCATGTACAGGCTCACCTGCGGAATCGACAGCTCAGTACACCAGGCCAGAAAATCAATAATTCGCTCCGCACCGGCGGCGTGGCCCTCACGGGTGCTCAAGCCGCGCTGAGCCGCCCAGCGGCGGTTACCGTCCACCAGCACTCCAATATGTGCCGGCAGGGATGCGGGGCTCAGCGAGCGCGCCAGAGCCTGCTCATAGACGGTAGGCTCAGTGACAGTGCCGGGGTTGCTGGCGTGGCCGTGCACAGTAATCACGGGCAGGGCGTTGGCGCTCATAGCTCATACCTCATTCGGCTGTCGTGGCAGATAATTCAGCGGGCTCTAACGAAAGAGTCCAAGCTCTTATTCTACGCCGCCGCGCCGTACCTTCGCGGCAATCGGCATCGCGGTTGGGCTGAGAATCGGCTCAAAATTTGTGGCGGCTGGTGGCGGCATTCAGGGTTGCGTACAGGGGCTGCACGCATCGCGCGCCTAAGAATGGTTGATGCCCTTCACCTACGACTCATATCGTGGGTGAAGGGCATCATTGTAACGCGCGGGGCGCTGCGCCCCAGCCTAGATAACGTAGTAGTCGCTCAGGCCCTCGTCCAGGCTAGATTCGGGCAGCTGAACCTCAGCGTGCGAGGCGGCCAGCGTGTAGTCCTCCCAGGGCCAAATGTCCTTCAGCTGTTCGCTGGGAACGGCGAAGAACACGCCGTTCGGGTCCACCTGCGAGGCGTGCGCGCGCAAAGCCTGATCGCGCTGCTCAAAGTGCTCGTGAACCAGGATGCGGGTCGTAGTCTCATGGCGAGGCGCCTCCCCCGAGGAGGCACGGTGCGCGATGTTTTCAATCCAGCCGCTCAGCAGGCTCTCACCGTGCGTATCGAGCAGATGCTCGTGCAGGGCGAGGGTGCGTTCGGGGTTGAATGCGCGGTCGTAGTAGAGCTTCAGCGGGGTCCAGGGCTCGCCCTCACCCACGTAGGCTTCCGGGTCGCCTGCCTTCTCGAATGCTTCCACGGCAACCTTGTGGGTCATGATGTGGTCGGGGTGCGGGTAGCCGCCAATCTCGTCATAGGTGATGATGATGTGCGGGCGGTACTCACGCACCAGACGCACGAGCGGCGCGGCGGCACGGTCCAGGGGCATGGTGCCAAAGCTACCGAAGGGAAGCGGCGGCATGGGGTCGCCCTCGGGCAGACCAGAGTCGAAGAAGCCAATCCAGCGGTGCTCAATACCCATAATCTCGCGGGCAGCCGCCATCTCAGCACGGCGCAGACCCGGCAGGTCACGGTGCGCACGCGGGCTCTTATCGATCTCCTCATTCAGGATGTCACCGCGCTCGCCGCCGGTCATCGTCGCCACCATGAAGCGGGCGCCACGGGCAATATACGCCGAGGCGGTACCGGCGCCCTTGGAGGACTCGTCGTCCGGGTGGGCGTGCACCGCGAGGATGCGCAGACCGGTGTAGTCCTCCTCCAGCGGTTTGAGGGAGTCCACGGGAGGGTGAGTCGGCAGGTTTGCCTTCAGCTGTTCAATGGCTTCGCTCACGGTGGTCTCCTTTAGGTGATGCGCCAGGGGTCGATGATGTGTCTGTGACTCGCGAATGCGAGCGCTACACGGCAGAAATTTTACGGTTGTAGCTTCTCGTATGATACCCAAGGATAGCGCCGGTGTACTAGCGCAGATGACGCCGTGTGACGTCGTGAAACGTTCCGTCATATCAGCAGATTCACGGGCATGAAACAGGCTGATGCTGGCGGAGTGTTCAGCTACCGGCGTGCGTACCGACGAAGATGCGTTCAGAGGGGAAGATACGACCGGCATAACAGCCGAAAATCCTCCGGTGCTCTAGAATAGGTCTGTTGATTCATTCCGTTACCGGCACCGCCGCGCATTGAACGCGGCACGCGGTAGCGGGTTTATTCGTTTCGCACCGGCAGAGCCGGCGCATAAGCAAAGGACACGCATGGCTGAAAACACCGGTGCATGGCTCACTCAGGACGCCTTCGACCGCCTCACCCAGGAGCTGGAGCACCTCTCCGGCCCGTACCGCCAGGAAATCGTTGACCGCATCGCGCAGGCACGCGATGAGGGTGACCTCCGCGAGAACGGCGGCTACCACGCAGCACGCGATGAGCAGGCTAAGAACGAGGCGCGTATCAAGCAGCTCAAGCACCTGCTCGAAACCGCACAGATTGGTGAGGCGCCCGTTGATGACGGCGTGGTAAGCCACGGCATGGTCATCGAAGCTGAGGTTGCAGGCCGCACCCTGAAGTTCCTGCTCGGCTCCCGCGAAATTGAGGACACTCTGCCTGCAGGTAGCGACCTGAAGGTCTTCTCTGAGAAGTCCCCCCTCGGCGCAGCAATTATGGGTGCTAAGCAGGGTGACGAAGTCACCTACACCGCTCCGAACGGTAAGGAACTGAGCGCCAAGATTATCTCCGCAACCCCCTACCAGGGCTAAGAGACTAGCTAAGAAGCTAGGCTGCGAGACAGCGCTAGATTTAAAACAAACAGTGCGGGGTGCTGACTATAACGGTCAGCACCCCGCACTGTTTTTTATCTATTGAATTGCGTTCTACCTATAAGGCTCAGGTGCAACTATTGCAGTTCATCGGCTTAGTAGACGATGATGGGCTTGAAACCCTCATCCTCCAGGGCAGAAATCACCTGGCGGCAATGCTCCACACCCTTGGTTTCCATGTCGATGGTAATCGACACATCGCCCATGGACAGCGAACCACCCACACGGGTGTGATCCACACCGGTCACGTTCGCGTCGTTCTCAGAAATAATGCGGGAAATGGTAGCCAGCTCACCCGGACGGTCAGACAGCATCATCTTCACGGTCATGTAGCGGCCAGCCGCAGACAGACCACGCTGAATTACCTTCAGCATCAGCATCGGATCAATATTGCCGCCGGAGAGCACGCACACGACGGTACCCAGGTCGCCGTACTCTTCCTTCAACTTGCCGTTCATCAGCGCCGCCACGGGCACCGAACCGGCAGGCTCCACCACAAGCTTGTTACGTTCCATCAGGAAGATCAGGGCGCGAGCGATATCGTCTTCACTCACGGTCGCCACATCGTCTACCAGCTCCTTAATGATGGAGAAAGGCATCTGGCCGGGGCGGCCCACCGCAATACCGTCAGCGATGGTGGAAACCTTCTTTAGCGGCACCAGAGCATCCGCAGCCAGCGACAGCGGGTACGCCGCCGCGTGCTCCGCCTGAACACCAATAATCTTGATCTTCTTACCGAGCTTCTGCTCCTTCGCGCGGATAGCAGCGGACAGACCAGCCAGCAGACCACCGCCGCCGACGCCCACAATGACGGTGTCAACGTCCGGAACCTGCTCCAGAATCTCCAGGCCGATAGTGCCCTGGCCGGCAATAATGTCTTCATTGTCGAAGGGGTGCACGAACACCGCGCCGGTCTCTTCGGCGTAGCGCTTCGCCTCCGCCAGAGCCTCATCCACGGTCACGCCGTGCAGCTCAACCTCCGCGCCGTGATCGCGGGTCGCGGTAATCTTCGGCAGCGCCGCACCCAGCGGCATGTAAATACGGGCCTTAATGCCCAGACGGTCAGCAGCCAGAGCCACACCCTGAGCGTGGTTACCCGCACTCGCCGCCACGACGCCGCGTTTCTTCTCCTCCTCGGAAAGCTTCGCCATACGCACGTACGCGCCGCGCACCTTGAAGGAACCGGCACGCTGCAGGTTCTCGCACTTGAAGAAAACCTCTGAACCGAGGCGCTGGCTCAGCGCACGCGAATGAGCGACGGGGGTGCGTTCAATAACGCCTTCGAGCAGCTCTGCGGCACGTTCAATATCGGTAATGGTCACGGGCAGGGAGTCGAGATCTACGCTCACGGGTTTTCCATTCTGACGGTGCGTTGTCCCGCGGGCGCGGGATGGTGATGTATTGCTCATCCCATTTTAGAGGATGGGTACAGCGAAGGGGGCTACCCGGTCGCAAGTAGCCCCCTGGCGAGACACCGCCGTAGACGGCATCGCGGCCGGCGGTATCGCCGGGACGAGTTAGCGGTGCGTTATCGAGGGTGGCGGGGTGCCCTACGCCAAAACCTCCCGCTCGATGCAGGCCCCTAGTCTTCGGAGGAGTCCGAAGCCTCGGAAGCCTGGTTCTCAGGCTCCTCAGCCTTCTGACGGCTCGGCACCCGGGAGGCCAGATTCTTGACGCTCTCCTGCCGTTCCTGGGCCTTCTCCTCAGCCTGCTCGCGGCGAGCCACCTCGTGCGGGAAGAGGAACTCCTCATCGCGCAGGCTGGGATCGTGTTCCCAACCGCGATTCGCCAGGTAGCGCACCACCGAGTTCACCACGGCCAGCGTCGGCACCGCGAACAGCGCGCCCACGGCACCAAAAATCATGGATCCACCAGCCACCGAGAAAATAACCGCCAGCGGGTGCAGGGAGACAGCCTTACCCATAATGAGCGGCTGCAGAATGTGGGATTCGAGCTGCTGAACCAGCAGAACAATACCGAGCATAATCAGCGCCTGCACCGGCCCCAGAGCAACCAGCGCCAACAGCACAGCCACAGCACCGGAGATGAGGGCACCAATCACCGGAACGAAGGAGCCGAGGAAGACCAGCACACCCAGCGGGATAGCCAGCGGAACACCCAGAATTGCGGCACCAATACCGATGCCGATAGCGTCAATAGCCGCCACCAGAATCTGAACGCGCACGTACGCGCCCAGGGACTTCCAGCCCGCGCGACCCGCACCGTTGACTGCGGCACGCGCATCCTTCGGGAAGAGGCGGGTGACGAACAGCCAGATACGCTCGCCCTCCATCAGGAAGAAGACCAGGGTAAACAGGGTCAGCAGGGTACCGGTCGCAACCTCAGCCGCAGTCGAACCCACCTGAGATACACCGTGCAGCACGGAGCTGGGGTTATTGGTTACAGCGCTCTCCATCTGATCCAACAGCTGGTTCATCTGGTCGGCACCGAACTCGTAGCCGAGGTTCTTCAACCAACCAATCAGCTGCTGGTAGCCCTGCACCGCTTTATCCGCCATGGACACAAAACCACGCAGAATCTGCTGACCGGTCAGCGAAATAATACCGGCGAGCACCAGAATCATACCGATTTCGGCAATAGCCGCCGCGCCACCGGCACGAACACCCTTCTTACGCAGAAGCATCACGGCGGGGCTCAACAGAGCCGCCAGAAGCAAAGCCACCAGAAGAGAAATAACCAGCAGGGAGACGTGCCCCAGACCCTTCCATAGGATCCAGCCGGCACCGGCAATCATAATGATGCGCCACGCCCAAGCACCGGCAACTTCCATGGCAAAAGGAACCCGGTAGCCGCGCTCCTCCTCGGCTACATGTTCTTCTGCAACAGGTGTAATTTTCACGGTGTCTCCAAATCGTTATCGGTGTCGCACTCGTGCGGGGTAGCTTCAGCTACCCCATCGGAGGCGGTGTGTGGTGTTGTTATTGTGTGCTCTCCCCGCGCCTCGATGCACCGGGGAAGTAAAGCGGCAAAGGCGGCGGCACCATCACGGTACCGCCGCCTCAAAGTGAGCTTTAGTCGTTTCTAAAGATGCTTGCCAGGTACATGAGAACGCGCAGAATCTCAACGTACAGCCAGACCAGAGAAGCGGTCAGGCCGAAAGCAAGGCGCCAGGACTCACGCTCGGGCAGGCCCGCCTCCACAGCCTCGGAGGTGGTGGTGAAGTCCAGCAGCAGCGAGTAGGTTGCCAGCGCGACAGCGAACAGACCAACGACCAGACCCAGCGGAATACCGCCGATGGAGAAGCTGTTCAGCGAGGAACCGAAGATACCCGCGGTCAGCATGGACACCAGGCCGTAACCCAGGTAGCTGAGCGCACCAATCATGAAAATCTTATTCAGCTTGGGGGTGGTGCGAATCTTGCCGTTGGCGAAGAGAGCCAGGGTCACACCCGCAACCACGAGGGTTGCCAGAACCGCCTGAACTGCCACGCCGGGGTAGCGCATATCCACAACAGCGGACAGACCACCGAGTAGCAGACCTTCCATGAGCGCGTAGGTCATGACCAGAATCGGGGAAACCTTCTTCTTGAAGGAGTTCACCAGACCCAGGACCAGACCGCCAACCATGCCCAGGAGCAGCAGCACCGGTGCATTCCATGCAACAGCGGCACCGACAGCGACCAGGCCCAGGTTGATACCGGTCTTAACCAAGACATCGTTCATGGTCAGGCGCTCACCGGCGGGGATGGGCTCCGAGTAGGTGGGGGCTGCTACGCCGTAGTCAGCCTCACCGTACGGCTGGCCGTACTGTGCCTGCTGACCGTACTGGGGCTGACCATACTGCTGGCCATAGGGCTGCTGGCCGTAGGTGTTCTGGCCGTAGCCCTGCTGATCATACTGCTGACCGTACTGGCCATAGGTCTGCTGCTGACCGTACTGTGCCTGCTGACCGTACTGCGCCTGCTGGCTGGTCTGCTGCGGCTGCGCACCAAAACGACCGAAACGAGAGTCACCCTGAGTGACATTCTTCGTCATTGAATTCAGAAGCGGGTTTCCCGCCATCTTTCTCTCCTTAAACGGGTACAAAACTAATTCTGTTAATTATATCGGATAGATTCTGTGCTCACGGGCGCTGTTCGTTACCAGCATGGGCTTCTAGCGACCTTGCCAGAATATTTCAGGGCGGTGTTTACCTGAGGTTCACCCAGGCCCGCGCCGCCCCGCATGCAAAGGCTTCTGCGCGTCTCTTTGTGAAGCGTCTAGTGCGAAGCTTCCAAACGGTCCAGGAGCTGTTCCAGATACTCCAGAACTGCCTGTTCCTCGTTCGAGCCAATCACCTCATCAGCAGCATTTCGCACAACCTCCGGGGCATTAGACATGGCAACACCCCAGCCCGCGTAGCGGAGCATTTCCATGTCGTTCTCACCGTCACCGAAGGCAAGAATGCCCGCCGGATCAGCATCCAGACGCTCGCACAGGTCCTCCAGACCGGTCGCCTTATTGACACCGGTACGCACCAGATCAATGGCACCGAAGCCGCTAACCATCGGAGTGACGGTCTGCGGAAGAACCTCACGCAGGTAAACGCTCAACTGCTGCGTCTGCTTAGGCGGAGTCAACAGCGGGAACTTAATGGGTGCGCCCTCAAAATCCTCAACAGAGTCAACCATGACCGAGCCGGGGAAGAAGAACGCCGCAAAGTCCTCCAACGTGAGGGTTTCGGGAAGCTCCTGACCGGTGTCTTCAAAATAGCCGCGAATCATGTGCACAATCTGGTCGCAACGGTCCTTGGGCAGGTAGATACCTTCGGTGGTGCAAACCAGCAGACCGATCCGGTCCAATCCCTGCACTACCTCAATAATGCGCGGCACATCTTCGTCCAGAAAGGGATGCACGGCAAGCTTGCCACTCTCATCGGCAAGATACGCACCGTTTTCAGCGATATAGATGAGACCCTGGTTCTCGAAGCCGCGCATATAGTCCTGCAGCTTGGCGTAGGTGTTTCCGCTCGCCACAACAAAGTGGATGCCCTGCGCCTGCAGGCGGGATAGGATGCGCGAGAAACGTTCGGTGTCGAACGTTTTGGAGTCGGTGAGGAAGGTGCCATCCATATCGACGGCAATGATGGAGGGCTTAGTCTGCATGTTGTGCCTTTCTGACTCTACTACCCCATTCAGGCGGAGGTGCGTCTGTGGCTGTGTCTCTATATAGGGTCTCATGTTTTTGGGCTCCAGAAGACGGTATGCGGGCGTTTTTGAGAGTGGAGCCCACGGGTACCATCGCTTCCTTCGAGCAGGTGGGCATCCCCATGGCAACCGAACTGGTCGGGGGCATCGTCTTTTACCCCCCCCCCAAAAAAACCCAGACATGTAAACCTTCAAACACGCGAGCGGCGACTCCTCCCCTACGGGAAGAGCCGCCGCCTATCTATACCGCGCATCTACGCGTGTCTATGCAGTGCCCCCACTGGGACTCGAACCCAGAACACAAGGATTTTAAGTCCTCTGTCTCTGCCAATTGGACTATGAGGGCGTATCCCGAACAGTCCGGGACACAAATATTTATTATTCCACGAAAACGCACCCGAATCTAAGCAGAGACACATTTCAAACAGTTCCCCGCACCCCACCGCAGCAAGCATCACGCAAAAGCGCTGGTGGGGAGCTAAGCTAGACAGCTCGCAAGCATCCAGGCGCAAAATAGGCGGTGCGGAAGACCAAAGTCTTCCGCACCGCCCATTGCTTTTATCTCAAATGCGCTATCCCAGGGGCGTACCCCTAAGTCAGGCTATTTTAGAGCTTTGCCTTCTGGCGTGCCGGTGCAGTACCGGTTGCTTCCTGGAATGCCAGGCGCGGGGAACGCTGGTGGCGAATCGAGGAGGTGTCGCGACCGAAGATCTGGTTCAGAGCCCAGGTGGTCATAACGCGAACGGTACGCTCGGTGGTGGGGATTGCAGAGCCGTGGTAGCCGCGGTGCATAATCCATGCCAGCGGGCCGCCAATGGTCTTGCCCTTGAAGTTTGCAACGCCCTTCCACAGGCCCAGACCTGCCACAACACCGATGGTCTCGTGGTAGTAGTCGGTCAGGGGCTCGCCGCGGCGAGCAGCCAGCAGGTTCTTAGCCAGAACAACAGCCTGGCGGGAAGCGTGCTGAGCGTTGGGAACGCAGAAGCCGCCCACACCGCCACCGGAGAGATCCGGAACAGCTGCGTTGTCGCCTGCAGCCCAAGCACCCTCGACCACGCCGTCGTCGCCGGTGACGCGCAGGTCTGCGCTCACGCGAACGCGGCCGCGCTCGTCGATCGGGAAGTCGGTGTTCTTCAGCATCGGGGATGCTGCCACACCTGCGGTCCAGATCAGGGTGTCGGTCTTGATCTCGCCTGCGGGGGACTTGTCAGCCATGTTGATCAGCTGCAGGTTGCCGTCGGTTGCGTCGGAGAGGGAGGTGTTCAGCAGGATCTCGATGCCGCGTGCACGCAGCTCTGCAACAACCTTCTCTGCACGGTCTGCGGGGACCTCGGGCATGATGCGCGGTGCAGCCTCAACCATGACGAAGTGCAGGTCGGAAACGGAGAGACGCTCGTTGCGCTCCACAGCAACGCGTGCCATGTCCTCGAGCTCGGAGATGGTCTCAACACCAGCGAAGCCACCACCAACAATGACGAAGGTCAGGGCACGACGACGTGCTTCAGCGTCGGACAGCATGGACGCGACCTCGATGCGGTCCAGAACCCAGTTACGAACGGAGACTGCCTCTTCAATGGTCTTCAGACCGATAGCAACCTCTGCCAGACCCGGAATCGGGAATGCACGGGTCACAGCGCCTGCGCCGAGGACGATCTCGTCGTACTTCAGCTCGAAGGGCTCACCGTTATCGGTGGGCTCCACGACAGCGGTGCGGTTTGCGTGGTCAATGGAGACAACGCGACCGGGAATCAGCTCGGTGTCGCGCAGGTGCTGGCGCAGCGGCACAGTTGCGTTACGGCCTTCCATGGAACCTGCTGCAACCTCGGGGAGGAAGGGCTGGTAAGTCATGTAGGGGTTCGGCTCAACGATGGTGACAACGCCACCGGTCTCCTTGATAGCCTTCTGGATCTTCTTAGCAACGGTGAAGCCGACGTAGCCGCCACCGACGATCAGGACGCGAGGACGGTCCTGTGCCACCTTAGTGAATGCCATTTTGTTACTTCCTAGTCTTTAGGTACCGAGGTTCGGTAGCCCCGGTAGGGTGGTATGTGCAACTTTCGGGTCGTTCCGAAAGCTCCCCTGACGAACAAAGCGGCCCGCTCTGGAAGTCCTTGCGCAACGCGAAGTGGCTAGCAGCACGAGCCTGTCTATCACATACCTGTTATCTTCTATTTTACGCCTTTGTTTAGGTAATTTCGCACTTATGCCGTCTCAGGGCGCACCCTAAGTTAAAAGTTTTGCGCATCTGAACGGGGTTCACCCCTTAATGGTGGTTACGGTCAAAAACACCCTTTCTGATTTTTACGCGGCGTGTTCGATATTTTCGTTTATTACTGCTTATCCTGCCAGAACCCCCAACCCAAACAATAAAGCCCGGGGCCAACTCAAAAGTCAGCCCCGGGCGAACAGAAAAGCCACTGTACAACAGAAAAACGTCATCAAACAGTACTAACGAGAGGTCCGGCGAGCACTCTTCCGTGCAGCTTCTTGAGACTTCTTCGACACGCGGCGAGTACCCCGATGAGACCCCGGATGATGCGCCGCCGCACGAGCCATCCGCGTAGCCTGCCCCGCGCTCACATGCATCCTGTGCAAACGATGCACCGAACCAGCCGTAATAATCGTCAGCCACAACACCAGCGCCGCCAAAATCACCGGCGGCAACCAGCCACGATCCTCCGGAGGGCGACGCGCATCCGGCGCAGCCGCCTTCACAATGCTCTCACCCTCCTCATGGACCGGCGCAGCATCGCTAGGAGTCGGATCGCTCACCTGCTGCTTACGGTGCACCACAATCCACTCAGAAATAGAACCCAACGGATTCGCCGTCACCGTAGGCGCCGCCAAAGCCATCGCATCCTGCGGGTTAAACACACCGTAGCCGTACAGCGGATCACGACCCGTAGCGCCCTCATCATCAGCCGAAGCAATCAAACGCTGAGCCAACTGAGCCGCAGACTCCTTCGGATACTTCTGCTTCAACAACGCAGCAACACCTGTCACCAACGGAGCAGCAGCCGAAGAACCCGACCAAATCATGTACCCGTTACCCGGAGCAGCCGCAATCATATCCGTACTCGGAGCAACCACAGCAATCGAAATGCCCTGAGTCGACGAGCCCTCAGAAACCTGCTTATTCCGGTTAATACCGCCCACCGTCAACACGCCAGGAATCGTCGCCGGAGCACCAACCTGCGTCAAGCCGCTACCGCGGTTACCCGCAGCCGCAACAATCAGCACGCCCTTCTGCTCAGCGTAGGCAAACGCCTCATCCCAGCTCTGCGGCCAGCTCGTCTTATTCGAGCCAATGGACATGTTAATAATCTGAGCCCCATTATCGACCGCGTAACGCACCGCCGCCGGGATCTGCTCATCAATGCTCTTACCGCCGGTCGTACCCATATTCAGCGAAATCGGCAGAATCTTCGCATCGGGAGCTACACCAATCACACCGGTCGGCTTACCCGGCTGACCTGCAATTGCAGAATAGCCCCGCGTATCGTGACCGTGACCGGCGATCAGAGAAGCGACCTCCGTGCCGTGCATCGGCTCAGCGCCCAGGCCCTTCCAGCCGTCCTCACTGCCCACGCCCGAGGCGTCATAACCGCGCAGAACATTACCCTCAAGATCCGGGTGGGTACCGTCCACGCCCGTATCAATCACAGCAACCGTCACGCCCTTACCCGTAGCCTGCGACCACAAGGACGTAATGCCGTACTCCTTCAGCCAGTACTCACGCTGACGGACATCATCACCATTCGTGGTTGACGCGCCCTGACTCGGAGTCGCAGAAGTCTTTGGCACCGCAGTACCCGACGGCGAAGGAGTCGCCGTCACCTCCCTCTTAGGGCTCGGCGACGCAGAAGCAGAAGGCGTCGGGTCAGTCGCCCAAGCGGCAGGCGCCAGCGGAGTCCACAACGGCAGAAGAGTCAACGCGGCACTAGCGCCCAAAGCTGCAACCTTAGGGATGCGGCGAGTAGCGCCTCGGTCAGAACCAACCGAAGCGCGCACACCAAATACACGAGACGCACAGGCGAAAGACGGCGCAACAGACCAGCCGGGCAGGGGCATACCTCGCCGACGCTCAGAATGGAACATTAAAACTCCTCAAGCTGAGCCGCGCCGCGAACCACCATCGGTTCACGGCGCGAGCGCTCAAGCCTACAGCTGGGACAGAGCGATACCGTCCAGAATGTCGTGCTCGCTGACGGTCACCGAATCCACGGCACCATCAGTCATCTCATTCAGACGGGTCAGGATGCGAGCGTAAATCGTCGCGCCGGCACCAATCACATCCACCCGGCCGGGGTGCATGTAGCCGAGCTCCTCACGCTCGGCTCGGCTCAGCGAAGCCAACCAGCGGGCGGTCTTCTGAACGGTCTCTACGGAGAAGCTTTGAGCGTTAATAGCCTCAGAATCGTAGCGGTCCAGACCCAGCGCAGCGGCAGCCACAGTGGTCGCGGTGCCAGCCACAGCCACCACACGGCGTGCATCCTGCAGGGGCACAGTCTTACGAGCCACCTCGAGAGCCTCGTCAGTATCAGCCTCAACACGGGCAATCTGCGAGTCAGTCGACGGGGCGCTCATCATGTGACGCTCAGTCAGACGCACACAACCAATATTGACGCTGCGGGAAGCCTTCACACCCGACTCGTCACCGAGCACGAACTCAGTCGAACCGCCGCCCAGGTCGAACACCAGGGTGTCACCGTCGCCGTAACCAACAGCGCGCACCGCACCAGCAAAGGACAGAGCAGCTTCCTCATCACCGCTGATAACCTCGGGCTCAATACCCAAAATCTCGCGGATACCGTCCACAAACACCTGACGGTTACCCGCATCGCGAGTCGCACTGGTCGCCACAAAACGTACCGAATCAGCGCCGTGCTCCTTCAGCAACTGCGCGTACTCACGAGCCGCAGCGAAAGTACGGTCCAGCGCCTCCTGCGCCAGCCAGCCGGTCGCGTCCACACCCTGACCCAGACGCACAATGCGCATCTCACGCACAACGTCCTTCAGGACGGTCTTCTCGACCCCGTCCACCACCTCAGTAGTGGAATCAGCAATCAGCAGGCGAATAGAGTTCGTACCGCAGTCAATCGCTCCAACGCGCACGGTGGGTTCCTTTCAGGTCTTCAATACCAATCAGTGCCAAAAGGCAACGCGAGCGCCGTAGGCGAAAAATTTTCGCTTTTCGGCGCTCTTTCTTCTATCTATTATGCGCCCGCACCGTCCTTCAAGACGATGCGGGCGCACCAGAATCAATATTTAGGCTTCTTCACGCCACGCGGGGTCGCAGGAGCAGACCTCGGGGGTCCACCACTCGGCGATAGCGTCCAGGCCGCGGTCACCCATCGGGTTCACGCCGCGACCCACCGACAGAGTGTGGCCGATAACAGCGTGCAGGCACTTCACGCGGGTCGGCATACCGCCGGCAGAGATACCGTCAATCTCCGGGACCTCTTCGGTGCCGCTGATCAGGCGGATGCGCTCACGCTCAGCCAGGTAGTTCTCGTGTGCGGCAGCGTACTGTGCCGCCAAGTCGGCGTCCTCAGCCAGCGAGTCGGTCATCTCGTACATCAGGCCGCCCGCCTCCAGACGGGAAGCCGCAGCGGTAATCACCGGATGCGCCAGGTAGAAAACGGTCGGGAAGGGGGTGCCGTTGCTCAGGCGCGGCGCGGTCGCAGCCACAAGCGGGTTACCGCACACGCAGCGTGCCGGAATCTCAACCACGTCGCGGACCTTACGGCCCAGCTGCGCGGAGAGAACGCGGATGTCCTGCTCGGTGGGGGTCAGGGTTTCAACAGTTACGCCGAAGCCGCCGGGGGTGCGTGCCTTCAGCTCTTCAATGGTGTTTTCGGTGCTCATAATCCTAAGTTCCTGGAACGAGGGGTCACCTCGTCCGCTTGTGCCGGGTGCTTGCCAAGGCAGGGTTCCTGCCGGTGGCTGGAGCTAGTTCTTTTCGAGAGAATCCCAGATTTTCGTGGTCCAGGCGTCCTCGGGGGCGTTCTTCGCATTCGCAGAAGTACCGTCAGCCTTCGTGGAGTCCTCGGTAATGCCGGTGACAACGTAGGGGGTGTCACCGGGGTTCACATAGTAGAGGCGGCTACGTGCCTGCTGACGAACGTAGTTGTCGTCGTTCCACCAGGTCTGCTCCGCCTTCAGCTGGGCGTTCTCCTGCTGCAGCTGGGAAATGTGCGTGTTGATCTGCTTGATTTCCCGATCCTGGTCAATGTAGGTGACCACCGGGTAAGCGGTACCGAGCGCAATCACGCCCACCACAACAGCGGTCAGGAAGCTACGACCGGAGAACATATGAGCCGCCACGGGGGCGTCGTATCCGCCCTCTTCACTGCCCTGCTGGGCTGCGGCGCGGCGGCGGGCACGCTCCTCACGGCGAGCCTGCGCCTGACGTTCACGTTCAGGGTGGCGCTGGTTCAAGCCCACGCCGAAGAAAAGGGCACTAGCCTTTTTCATCAGGGAGGTGCGGGCTTCCTTAGCGGCGCCACGCGGCGCATCGGAGGCGGTAGCGCCCTGAGCGGGTGCAGTGGAACTCGTAGAGTGCGACCGGGTCTGCTGGTTTGCTCGCTGGCTCATTGCTCTATCCCTCGTTCCGTTCTGTGCCGCTAAACGCTTCCTTCATATTCTACCGGGTTCGGAGGGCTTCCCCAGCTCTATGTTGCAAGCGATACATTCTACCCTGCCACGGCATACCTGAGCTGATAGATCGCGCACAGAGAAGGAGGCGGTGCCACTCCCCTACGGGGTAGCACCGCCTCCTTGACGTCTAACCGCTTACGCGGTCGGATGCTTCAGTAACTTATGCCTTGAAGCGGGGGAATGCGGACTTGCCAGCGTAAACAGCTGCCTCGCCCAGCTCTTCCTCAATGCGCAGCAGCTGGTTGTACTTAGCAACGCGCTCGGAACGTGCGGGAGCACCGGTCTTGATCTGGCCAGCGTTGGTTGCAACAGCCAGGTCAGCGATGGTGACGTCCTCGGTCTCACCGGAACGGTGAGAAACCATGCAACGGTACTCGTGGCGCTGTGCCAGCTCCATTGCGTCGAGGGTCTCGGTCAGCGAACCAATCTGGTTCACCTTCACGAGCAGAGCGTTAGCTGCACCCTCTTCGATACCGCGAGCCAGACGCTCGGGGTTGGTCACGAACAGGTCGTCACCGACAATCTGGACCTTGTCACCAATCTGCTCGGTCAGGGTCTTGTAGCCCTCCCAGTCGTTCTCATCCAGGGGATCCTCAATGGAAACCAGGGGGTACTTTGCAACGAGGTCAGCGTAGTATGCGCTCATCTCAGCTGCGGACTTCTTCTGGCCCTCGAACTCGTATGCGCCGTCGTTGTAGAACTCGGAGGATGCAACGTCCAGTGCCAGTGCAACCTGCTCGCCCGGCTTGTAGCCAGCCTTCTCGATTGCCTCAACGATCAGGTCCAGTGCGGCTGCGTTGGACTCCAGGTTGGGTGCGAAACCACCCTCGTCGCCCAGGCCGGTTGCCAGGCCGCGGTCGTGCAGCACGGACTTCAGGGAGTGGTAAACCTCAACACCTGCGCGCAGAGCGTCAGAGTAGTTGTCGAAGCCGATGGGAGCAATCATGAACTCCTGGATGTCAACGTTGGAGTCTGCGTGAGAACCACCGTTGAGGATGTTCATCATGGGGACGGGCAGAACGTGAGCGTTCGGGCCGCCGAGGTACTTGTACAGGGGCAGATCAGCGGACTCAGCAGCTGCCTTAGCAACAGCCAGGGAGACACCCAGGATTGCGTTTGCGCCCAGCTTGCCCTTGTTGTTGGTTGCATCCAGAGCAATCATGGCTGCGTCAACAGCGCGCTGGTCGGAAGCCTCAATGCCGATGACCTCTTCAGCGATTTCTTCGATAACAGACTTCACTGCGCCCAGAACACCCTTGCCCAGGTATACGGACTTGTCGCCATCGCGGCGCTCAACAGCTTCCCACTCACCGGTGGATGCGCCCGAGGGCACAGCTGCGCGTGCGAAAGCACCGTCTTCGAGCAGAACCTCAACCTCAACGGTCGGGTTGCCACGGGAATCCAGGATCTGGCGTGCGTGAACTGCGGTAATAACAGCCATGAATTGTTCTCCTTATGAGATGTCAAGGATGTGAACGGCTCACCCGGTAGTGGACAAGTCGCGTCCCCTAAATTCTAGCAAAACTCCCACACAAACACACTAGTTGCCACCGCTTTTTTATTGCCTTATTGAAGGTCTAAATAACCCTTAGTCAGGCGCTACAAAGCGGAACAAGACCCACACTCCCCCACATTGGGAGGGTGTGGGTACTCGACCAAAGCACAACATGAGCCCAAATGCCGGGGCATGTGCCACGAGCATCCTCACGGCCACCCAACACAACCCCAAACAAACAGAAGGCGCTTTGAAACCTCTTATTCCCTCAGAGAACAGATTTCAAAGCGCCTCACAGAAGAACTCAACCACCGTTTCTAATAGCTCGGCTCATCATGCGTATGCTGAGCAATATAGCGACGAGTGTACGAACGTAGGGCACGCTCCGGATCCAAACCATTACGCTGTGCGCGGCTCACCAACGCAAAGAGCAGCTCGCCGAACTCCTCTTCAGTGTGCATATAGCGCAGGTCGTCCTCCATGCTCGTAGGCTCCGGCGGCAGAATAATACCCGCCTTACGTGCCTTCACAGCAGTCTTCTCAGCCATAGCGAGCGCCGGCAGATGCGGCGGAATACCGTCCAGCGCGCCACGGTCACTCTTCTCCTTCTTCTTCAACGCATCCCACGCCGCCTGCTGCTCAGCTGCGGTGCGGGGCGCCTCCGAAGAGCTCTCAGACTCAGCTGCGAACACATCGGGGTGGCGCGAACGAAGCTTCTGCACAAGGCCCTCAACCACCTGCACAATGTCGAAGCCCTGCGGGTTTGCCGCAGCAATATCGGAATGGAACACCACCTGCAGCAGCACGTCGCCCAACTCCTCACGCAACAGCGGCATATTCGGCGCGCCACCGGTTTCTACCGCCTCGACAACCTCGTAGGCTTCCTCCACCAGGTAGCGGATTAGGGAGGCATGAGTCTGCTCAGCATCCCACGGGCAACCGCCCGGTGCACGCAGCAGCGCCATGGTTTCCACCAGGGCGCCAAAAGCTTCAGCCGCGCGGGCAGCAGTGTCCTGAACGTTCTGCGCCGCAGAAGCCTCAGGAGTATTAGGGGTATCAGTCATAACAATCTTCCTCGTCGAAAAAATGACAAACATAGCGCGCCGCGCCGACCCCCACACGGGGAGCCGGCGCGGCGCACCTTACAAGGTTTTAGAGGTTCCAGTGCGAAAGCGCGCTCGTCATATGAGCCGGGATCTTCGAACCCAGACGCGGGAACATGCGCAGCTCCTCAACGTAACGCTCAGCATCCAGCGGACGCGGGTAGGTGACAAACGCCTGCTCATTCGCATAATCGAATGCCGCCTGAACCGGCACGCCCGGGGTGAAGGTCAGGCTCATAGCCAGCGGCGAGCCCTCACCCTCGCTGTACGAGTCGGTCTTCAGTGCCGGAATGTCCAGCAGGGTTTCGGGAATCAGCTCGAAGGTGCGGACCTGCTCCCAGAAGCCGTTGCGGCGCACGTGGGTCAGGGCGTCGTAGTAGGAGCCGAGAGCGCGTACACGAATCAGCACGGTGGTGGCGTCCTTTGCGGTGCCGTTCTCGCTGAAGAGGTGCTCGACGACCGGCGCCAGACGCTGAGCGACCTGAGCCTCGGTCAGAACCAGGTTACCGGCTGCCAGCTGAGTCTCCGAGGGAACCAGCGGGCTCTGCACCGCGGCGGAGGGGGTGTCCGGCTCAGCCACGATGGTGGGCAGCTGGTTGAGCTCGCTCAGCGCGGATGCCGAGATGCTGGAGGAGATACCTGCCGGGGTGCTCTCCGGCAGGGCAACCGGGGTGGTCGCCGCAGCGGGTGCCGCCTCTGCTACAGGTGCTGCCGGTGCAGTCTGAGCGGTAGCCTCGGAGGCGGGCGCAAGCGCTACGGGAGCCTCAGCAATCTTAGCTGCGGGGGTCACCTCAACGATCTTGAGCTCAGCGACCTTCTCAGCGGGCTCTTCCTGAACGCCGGTAGCCTTCGCAGCGGCACCGGCGGTGCCCACTGCGGCAGCTGCGGCAAGAGCACCAGCCAGGCCGGGTGCCACAGATGCGCTCTCAGCGACGGGCTCAGCGTCTTCCAGGGCAGGTGCCTCAGCGTGCGCTTCAGCGGAAGCAGCGGAGGTCTCCTGCTCAGCCAGCAGTTCAGAGTCGTCCAGGAACGCGGGCAAGGCGGGCTCTTCAGCCTTCTCTGCGACCGGCTCTTCTGCAGCTTCTTCAACGGGCTGGGTGCGGTCCAGGGTGAAGGACTCTGCGACCACGGGAGCGGCAGCCTTCTGCTCCTCGACAGCCGAAGCTTCCTCAGCGGGTGCTTCCTCAGCAACTGCGGCAGTTTCCTCAGCGGCAGGAGCTTCTTCCTCTGCATCCAGCTTCTTCTGAGCGTTGGCAACGATGGCAGCCAGGGCGGCTTCCATGTCTTCGCCAGACTCATCAAGCTCCTCAGCGGAGGTCTCAGAAGCCTCAGATGCCTCAGCGGCAGACTCTTCAGCCTGCTCAGTCTCGGGCTCTACGGTAGCCGCACCGAAGACCGGGTCGTTCTCGTAATCGTGCTCGAATTCAGCTTCAACCGGCGCAAACTCAGTCTGAGCAGGTTCGTCAGAAGCTTCGACAGATTCCTCTACGTCTTCCTTCTCCTGTGCGGAGGCGACAGCGGCACCAGCCGCTACGGTACCGGCCGCAGCAAGACCGGCGGCAGGCAGCAGACCCGAAGAGGTACCCTCTTCAGCAGCCTCAACGACAGGCTCTTCAGTGGATTCAACAGCGGCCTCAGCCTCGTTAGCCGCCTGCTTCTGAGCAAGCTCAGCCTCCAGCTCACGCTCGATAGCCTCACGCTCAGCCTCAACCGAGTCAGCACGCTGAACAGCAGCTTCCTGAGTCTCCTCCTGCGAAGTAGCCTCAGCAGCCTCAGCGGTTGCAACGGGCTTAGCCTCGACAGCGGTGCCCTCCAGCAGGAAGCTCTCACGGGTGGTCTGGCCGTCCGCCATACCCAGGTAGGATGCGTGAACCTCCAGGCCGTCACCTAGACGCGGGTTCAGAGAGACCGCCGCGCGGTTCCAGGTTGCGCCGGCCTGCTGAGCCTCGGTGTACAGTGCCGCCACGGGTGCGAACCAGTCAATGCCGGGCACCACAATGCCGGTTTCGACCTCGCGACCGCGGTGCAGCAGACGGTAGTGCATATCCTCATCCACCTGGCGCAGTTCCAGGCTCATGGTGCCCGAACCGCGGGTGCGCATGAGCTCCGCCAGGCCATAGAGGGCACGCTGCTTGGGGAGAGCGGGCAGGGTCGCTGCGCCCTCTGCGGGCTCGCTCAGGATGATGGACTCGGCAACCAGTTCAGCTTCGTCTTCGCTGAGCTTCTGCTCGGCTTCCTTCAGCTCAGCGGCGGATTCCTCAGCGGATTCTTCACCGGTAGCCGAGGTAGCCTCGTGCTTCTCGGCTTCCTTCTTGTCGATGCCCTCTGCAGTCAATGCGACGCCCTGGGAGTTGCCCTTCTCTGCCTTCTCATCCGCGTTTTCGCTCTTGAAGGCAGTCGAAGCAGCAACCGCAGCGGCGGGTGCCGCAACAGCGGCGGCAAGCGCGACACCAGGAGCTGCAGAGGTACTCTTGGCGGGCTCGTCGTCCGCAGAGTCGGTGTCTTCAGATTCCTCAGATGCAGAGTCCTCAACCTTGGTTCCGAATGCTACCGGCTCGGAGGTTACCTTTTCGGTCTCTTCCACAGCGGGTTCTTCCGCTGTGCTTTCTTCAACAGCGGAAGCATCAAAAATTAGCTCAGCGGTGTTCTCTTCTTCAGCGTCAAGGCTCTCAGCCTCGAACGATTCAGAGGCGGATACTTCACGTTCCTCCTCAACGGATACAGCAGACATCAGCTCAGTCTCGTCAGAAACCGCATTCTCCTCGTCAGTGATTTCAACCGCCAACAGTTCGGGTGCCTCAACGACAGCCTCAATCTGTTCTTCTTCAGCCTCTTCGACGGGTTCAGTAATCTCAGCGGATTCAGCAGAGTCTGCATCCTCAGCAACTACCTCAGTAGTAGTTTCCTCAGCGGTCACCTCGTCGGAAGCAACCTCGCTAAAGGTCTCTTCTTCGCTATCGAGGGTGATGCCCAGGCGTGCCGCGTAGGCTGCCGCCAAATCATCCAGACCAGCGTTCTGTGCCTCGGTGACGGCGGCGCGGGTACGAGCTGCCTTCATGTCTTCAACAGTCAGGGTTTCCTCAGCATCGGCGGAAGAAGCCTCAGATACAGAATGAGTGTTCTCCGACTTTTCCTCAGTTGCCTCTACTGCTGCGGGTGCAGTCACCTCAGGTTCTTCATCGGCTTCATCTTCGGTGTTCTCAGCACGCACAGCACGCAGGTGCTTCTCAAACTGGGATCGCGCATCCTCCGCAGCGTCCTTCGGCTCCTCAGCCTCAGAGGTAACCTCTTCATCATCACGCAGGAACGCAGGGGTAGCCGGCTCGGGTGCTTCAGCAACCGGAGCAGCATCTTCTTCAATGTCCTGGACCTCAGCGACCTGCTCAACCTCAACAGGTTCCTCAGATTCCTGGGGGAAAGCACCAAGCGCCGCCAACAGGCTACGGCGCTCCTGCTCCTCAACCTGCTCTTCAGTCAGTTCCTCAGCAGAGGGATTCTCTTCAACCTGTTCGTCATCGTGCAGGAGGGCACGCTTGAGATCCTCAACAGCACGGTGCTCTTCACTCTGCTCATCGTCCTGGTTCTGGTGGCGTGCGCTCTCAGACTTCACGAAGCGGCGCAGGGAGTCCTCCCACTGCTGCTGTTCCATAATCTTTTCGCTCAGTCGTGCGCTCTTGGGAGCGTCTTCGCTTGCCTGTTCTTTCTGAGCCTTGGCAGTTTCGGCGCTCTGTTCTTCGCGCGACTGTTCATCCAACTTCTTCTTGCCGATTCCAAAGAAGCTCATTGGGTGTCCTCCTCCGGCGTGCGCCGTGTGATGATGCGCCATTTCCTTCATCCCCCGAGGGTGTGTGGGCACGGGGTCGGGAACATAACGCAAATGTCCTCATAATCCCTTTAATTCTATCGCGTGCATAGAGTTTCACCCCGTCACTCGGTGAGAGGTGACGGGGTGAAACTTGTACAGCTTTCAAGGCTTGATGTGGCGAAATAGTCGCGTCTTTACACCTGACTCATAAGCTTTCGAGTGGCTCTTTAGCGCGCCTCATCGCGGATGGGGTTCGCAGCCTTCGCAGCCTTCGCCAGTTCAAAGCGGACGGCGCGCAGGGCGGTTGCCGCCATGACGCGCACACCAATGCCGATTGCCTGCTCGCTC
The DNA here is from genome assembly GCF_041432785.1 of Rothia sp. 27098_8_29. Classification (NCBI taxonomy): domain Bacteria; kingdom Bacillati; phylum Actinomycetota; class Actinomycetes; order Micrococcales; family Micrococcaceae; genus Rothia; species Rothia sp. 27098_8_29. The sequence continues at coordinate 75,972 of NZ_JAPWAI010000003.1, read as the reverse complement.
GGGGCGTAATCGCCCTGGTGCAGATCATAGGTGGGGTCGCCGGGGGCACGGGTACCCAGGCGGAACATGGAACCGGGAACTTCCTGAAGCATCCACGCGAAGTCTTCGCCACCCATGGACTGCTCGACCAGCACGATGGAGTCCTCGCCCAGCTCAGCGCGGGCTGCGTTCTCGAGCATAGTGGTTTCCAGATCGGTGTTCACGACCGGGGGTACGCCGCGGATGTGCTCCACCCGCGCCTTCACGCCGAAGGGTACAGCGACCTGCTCGATCACTTCGTCCAGCAGGTTGCCTGCCTGGCGCCAAACCTCAACGTCCAGGCAACGCATGGTACCCGCCAGGTAGCCCTCGGCGGGAATAGCGTTCGGGGCAACGCCAGCACTGACCTGGCCCCATGCCACCAGCACACCCGAACGAACGTCGGTGCGGCGGGTCAGCACGGCGGGAACCTGCACAGCAATCTGGCTCATGGCGTAGATGAGGTCTTCGGTCAGGTGCGGGCGAGAAGTGTGGCCGCCGTGACCGCTCAGGTGAATCTTGATGGTGTCGGATGCGCTAGTAATCGCACCGATACGGGTACCAATCTGGCCCAGGTCCACCTTCGGGTCGCAGTGCAGGGCAAAGGCGCGCGGAATGTCCTTCAGCAGACCCTGCGAAATCATCTGCACCGCACCGCCGGGCAGCTGTTCCTCAGCGGGCTGGAAAAGAATGCGGACGCTACGGCCCAGCGGGGTCTTCTCGTTCAGCTCGTGCAGTGCCAGCGCCACACCGAGCATGACGGTCTGGTGAATATCGTGGCCGCAGGCGTGCATCACGCCGGGCACGGTAGAAGCGTAGGGCAGGTCGGTCTGCTCAACAATGGGCAGAGCGTCAATATCGGCGCGCAGAGCCACAGCGAAGGGGCCGCTTCCAATATCGACGTAGCAGCCGGTACCTTCGCAAGCGACGGGGTTCATGCCGGCTTCTCGCAGTCGATTCATGAGGCGCTCAGTGGTCGCCACTTCACGGAAGGAAAGCTCCGGGTTGGCGTGCACTTCGCGGCGGAACTGCACGAGGGTACCCATCATGCGCTCCACCCAGTCGTCGAAGACAGGGGTGGACAAATCGTAGCGAGAATTAGCGAAAACCATACACAGTAGAATAACGCCGCCCGCCGAGGTTTACCTACCCACTGCCCCTATCTGACAGCACTCGAGAATATCTATGACTTTATGACAGATTGTGAAGAGTTTTTGTGCGCTCCCAATCCCCTGAAAATGCTCTACTCCATCATTTCCATCAGACTTGTTCTGTCAAACAATTCAAGCCGCCACCCGGTGTGGGTGACGGCTTGAATCGTCAATGCTGTATCAGCTGATACCGCGTACTCAAATTAGAGCGAACGGCTCAGGATTGCCTGCTTCACCTCGGCAATAGCCTTGGTGATCTGGATGCCACGGGGGCAAGCCTCGGTGCAGTTGAAGGTGGTGCGGCAACGCCACACGCCTTCCTTGTCGTTGAGGATTTCCAGACGCAGGTCGCCTGCATCGTCGCGCGAGTCGAAAATGAAGCGGTGTGCGTTCACGATAGCGGAGGGGCCGAAGTACTGACCGTCGGTCCAGAAGACCGGGCAGGAGGAGGTACATGCTGCACAGAGGATGCACTTGGTGGTGTCATCGAAACGTGCACGGTCCTCAATGGTCTGCAGGCGCTCACGCTCAGGCTCGTTCGAGTCGTTGATGAAGAACGGCATGATCTCGCGGTATGCCTGGAAGAAGGGCTCCATGTCAACGATGAGGTCCTTTTCGCAGGGCAGACCCTTGATGGGCTCAACGGTAATCGGCTTGGTCAGGTCAAGGTCCTTCAGCAGGGTCTTGCAAGCCAGGCGGTTACGGCCGTTGATGCGCATCGCGTCCGAGCCGCAGATGCCGTGTGCACAGGAGCGGCGGAAGGAGACGGAGCCGTCTACTTCCCACTTAATCTTGTGCAGAGCGTCGAGCACGCGGTCGGTGCGGTACATGGTCAGCGGGAATTCGTCCCAGTACGCCTCGGAGGAAACTTCCGGGTTGTAGCGACGAATCTTGATGACCACATCGTAGGTGGGGATGGAGTCGGAGTCGCCGCCGGTCATACCCTCAAACAGCTTGACGGATTCCGGTTCGGGGAGTTCGTTTTCAGCCATTTTAGTACTTACGCTCCTTCGGCTCGTAGCGGGTGTAGACAACGGGCTTGGTTTCGAATCGCAGACCCTTGACACCCTCAAACTCGGATTCGGGGTCGAGGTAGACCATCGAGTGCTTCATGAAGTTAACGTCGTCACGCTTGGGGAAGTCCTCGCGGTAGTGACCACCACGGGATTCCTTACGGTGCAGCGCGCCAACGGACATGACCTTTGCCAGCTCAATCAGGAAGCCGAGCTCAACAGCCTCGAGCAGGTCGAGGTTGAAGCGCTTGCCCTTGTCCTGGATGGCGATGTTCTTGTAGCGCTCTTCCAGTTCAGCGATAGTTGCCAGTGCTGCGCGGATGGTCTCGTCGGTACGGAACACCTGCATGTCAGCTTCCATAGCCTTCTGCAGGTCTGCGCGGATAGCGCCGACCTTCTCGGTGCCCTTGCCTTCGAGGATGCCGTTGAGCATGTTGAGAACGCGATCTGCAGCGTCGTCCGGAACCGGCACGAACTCAGCGGATGCTGCGTACTCTGCAGCCTTGCGGCCTGCACGCTTACCGAACACGTTGATGTCCAGCAGGGAGTTGGTGCCCAGACGGTTTGCACCGTGGACGGACACACAAGCAACCTCACCAGCTGCGTAGAGGCCGGGGATGGTCTCTTCGCTGTTGTGGTAGACCTCGGTCTCGTTGTTGGTGGGGATACCGCCCATTGCGTAGTGCGCGGTGGGGAACACCGGGATGGGCTGGTGGTGCGGTTCCACTGCCAGGTAGGTACGAGCGAACTCGGTAATATCGGGCAGCTTCTCGTCGATGTGGGAGGGCTCCAGGTGGGTCAGGTCCAGCAGCACGTAGTCCTTGTGGGGACCGCAACCGCGGCCTTCGCGCACCTCGTTTGCCATTGCACGTGCCACGATATCGCGGGGTGCGAGGTCCTTAATGGTGGGTGCGTAGCGCTCCATGAAGCGCTCACCGTCAGCGTTACGGAGAATACCGCCTTCACCACGAGCACCCTCGGTGACGAGAATGCCCAGGCCGGCCAGGCCGGTCGGGTGGAACTGGACGAATTCCATGTCTTCCAGGGGCAGGCCTGCGCGCAGTGCGATAGCCATGCCGTCACCGGTGAGGGTGTGTGCGTTGGAGGTGGTCTTGAAGATCTTGCCGCAGCCGCCGGATGCGAAAATCACGGACTTAGCCTGGAAGACGTGGACCTCGCCGGTTGCCAGGTCGTAGGAGACAACGCCGGCGGGGCGGGGCTTGCCCTCTTCGTCCTTGACCAGGATCAGGTCGAGAACGTAGAACTCGTTGTAGAACTCCACATTGTGGCGAACGCAGTTCTGGTAGAGGGTCTGCAGAATCATGTGGCCGGTACGGTCAGCTGCGTAGCATGCGCGGCGCACAGCAGCCTTACCGTGGTCACGGGTGTGACCACCGAAGCGGCGCTGGTCAATGCGGCCTTCGGGGGTTCGGTTGAAGGGAAGACCCATCTTCTCCAAGTCGAGCACAGCGTCAATAGCTTCCTTAGCCATGATTTCTGCTGCGTCCTGGTCAACCAGGTAGTCGCCACCCTTGACGGTGTCAAAGGTGTGCCACTCCCAGTTATCCTCTTCAACGTTAGCCAGAGCGGCGCACATGCCACCCTGTGCAGCACCGGTGTGGGAGCGGGTGGGGTATAGCTTGGTCAGTACCGCGGTGCGAACTCGCTGACCGGCCTCAATGGCGGCACGCATACCTGCGCCACCGGCACCGACGATCACTACATCGTACTTATGTACCTGCATGATGTTCTTTCTGTGTTTTAGATGTTTTCGTTTGTCTCGGATACGTCGCCGTTAGCGTGCCGAGCAGAAGCTGGGGAGCAGTTCAGCCGCTGCGCCGGAGGGGCAGGGGTCGAACGCGAAGATGGTGAGGGTACCAACCAGCAGGACGAATGCACATGCTGCGAAGAGGATGACCTTCAGCCAAACGCGCAGGCGGTCCTTCTCAGCGTAGTCATCGATGATGACGCGGATGCCGTTAGCACCGTGCAACATAGCCAGCCAGAGCAACAGCAGATCCCAGACCTGCCAGAAGGGGTTAGCCCACTTGCCGCCCACGAAGCCGAAGTCGATGGCGTGGATACCGTCACCGACCATGAGGTTGGAGAACAGGTGACCGAAAATCAGCACGACGAGTACGACGCCGGACAGGCGCATACCCAGCCAAGCGAACATCTCAAAGTTGTTGCGCTTGGAGGAGGAGCGGTTGTACTTCACACCGTCGATGCGGTTGTCACGCAGACGGGGTACATAGGTGCGGGGCTTAAGCGGAGTAGCCATAGTTTAGTGACCTCCCATGTGCGAGAAAACGATCGGCAGGTGACGTGCGGCAAAGCCAGCAACGGTGATTGCCCAGAGGAAAAGCACAACCCAGAGAATCTTGATGTGCATGTAGGTTGCCTTCTGGCTGATTTCGACGTTGCCGTCCTTGTTCTTCGCCTGGATGTGCTCCACGTGCGAGTTGGTTGCCTTACCCCAGAAGTCAATAAGGATAATACGAATACCGTTGAACGCGTGGTAGACGATGGCGGCGACAAGCGCGGTCTCGCCCAGGCCCATGATGGGGTTCTTGTACAGGCTCAGTACACCGTTGTAGGCCTCCGGGGAGATACGCACGACGGCAGTATCTAGGATGTGTACAAGAAGGAAGAAGAAAATCGCGATACCGGTAATGCGATGAGCAACCCAGGACCACATGCCCCAGCGGCCGCGGTAGAGGGTTCCTTTAGAACCATTCAACACTGAATAACCTCCTGCTGCGACGGCGAGCGTCTGGGTTCTGGTACCGCATTTTTAGGCCCCAGCTTCCAGGCACAGCTGTGTGCTCACCGACTGCTTTTGTTCGTCTGTTACTTCCAAGATATCAGGTAAATTCACAGCTTACTGACACCCTGTTTAGGGTTTTTTTACAGGTTCTAAAAGCAAATTAGGGCACATTTTCTTTACGATATCCCCTAATCCCCTGTGTTTGTACGGAACTTACCTTAACCTAACCTCAAACATCACCTAAATGAGAGCCGCCTGACACTTTTTTGTTAAAACCTAAAAGAATTCGATATATGACAAATTCACCCGCTATTCTTGAAGCGATGAATACTGCACTCACTCGATTCCGCCCGCTTATTCCCGCCGGCGGTGTTGGCTCGCGTTTGTGGCCCCTGTCCCGCGCGCATGCCCCGAAATTCCTGCTCGACCTTACCTCGTCGGGCAATTCCCTGTTGCGTGACACCTACGACCGTCTCATCGATCTCAGCAACGGTTCCGTCATGGTAGTTACCGGCACTTCGCACGCCAATGCGGTTACCCAGCAGATTCCTGAGCTGCGTGCCGCTGACCTGGTACTGGAGCCCTCCCCCAAGGACTCGGCTGCAGCTATCGGTCTGGCTTGCGCTATCATCCACCGCCGCGAACCGGACGCCATCATCGGCTCCTTCGCAGCTGACCACGTCATCAGCCCGGTGGACGAGTTCCACCGCGTGGTGACCGAAGCTGTCATCACCGCGGCAACCGGCAAGATTGTCACCATCGGCATTACCCCCACCGAGCCCTCCAGCGCGTTTGGCTACATTCATGCCAGCGAGTCCCTGGGCATCGAGGGTGCTCCCAATGCACACGCAGTGGACACCTTCGTGGAGAAGCCGGACACCACTACCGCACAGAAGTACCTGGATTCCGGTGAGTACACCTGGAACGCAGGCATGTTCGTGGCACCGGCAGCCCTGATGCTCAAGCACCTCGAGGCGAACGAGCCCGAGCTGTACGCGGGCATTATGGAAATCGCTAATGCTTGGGACACCCCCGAGCGTGAGGCTGTTATGGACCGCGTGTGGGAGACCCTGCCGAAGACCGCTATCGACTACGCTGTGGCTGAGCCCGCAGCAGCAGCGGGCGACGTCGCAATGGTTCCCGGCTCCTTCAGCTGGGACGACGTTGGAGACTTCGACGCCGTGGCACGCCTGAACACCGAGAAGAGCGGCGAAGAGCTGACTATCCTCGGCGAGAAGGACAACGTCATTAACCACGGTTGCTCCGGCATCGTTGTTGCAAACACCGAGCGTAAGATCTCTATCATTGGCCTCGACGACATCGTCGTGGTGGACACCCCCGATGCCCTGCTGGTCGCACCGCGCTCCAAGGCACAGGCCGTCAAGGATGCCGTGGGTGAGATCAAGGCGCGAGGCTTGAACAACCTCCTCTAAATTTTTAGCCCTGAGTAGGCACATGAGCCTTACTCGAGCAAAAGATACCTCTAGAGACCGGCTCTCTTCTTTTCGGAAGGGAGCCGGTTTTCTTTTGCCCTAATGGGTCATTTTGCGGGCGGTTTCAGGGCTTTTGCCTAGTGGGGCGCGGAAGGAAGCTCCCTGCGGCTGGGCGGGGGTCGGAATGCCTTACGCACCCGGCGTGGGCTACACTTCCAGAGTCTGATACGAGCCAAGGATCAACCGCTATAGAGAACCATTCTCATGTTAGTCTTGGTGCATGCACATGACCCGTAAGTTTTTCCTCACCCGCGCCGGTGCACTCGGCGCTGTAGCCGCCCTCGCCCTGGCCGCATGCGGCTCCCAGAACGCACAGACCACCCAGAACGCACAGACCAACCCCAGCGCCTCCACCTCCGCGAGCGCAACCCCCGCCCCCATCACCGAAGGCAAGGGCGCGGCAAGCCGCGTCGCCATCACCTACGACGGCGGCGTGCTCGTTTACGACGCAAAGGACATGAAGCTGCTCGCAGACATCCCCAAGGAAGGCTTCCTGCGCCTCTCCGACGCTGGCGATAACCGCCACCTCGTCGTTGCAGACGGCAACAGCTACACCTTCCTGGACACCGGCGTATGGTCTGTAGCGCACGGCGACCACTCGCACTACTACACCACTTCCCCGTCGCTGTCCTCGCTGTCTCTGGCGGCTGACCACACCGGTCACGTCATCAAGGACAACGGCAAGGTCGCGGCATTCGCTGACGGCACCGGCTCCTTCGCCGTGTACGACCCGGCGAAGCTGACCCACGATAAGCGCACCGCTTCCTCTCTGGAGACCACCATCGTCACCCTGCCGAAGCCGCACCACGGCTTCGCAATCCCGCTGCCCAATGACCAGTACCTGGTAGCGGTCGGCGACTCGAAGACCCGCACCGGTGCCGCTGTTGTGGATGCTCAGGGCAAGACCGTCACCGAGAGCCCCGCCTGCCCCGGCGTTCACGGTGAAGCCATCGCTAAGGACGGCGCGTTCACCATCGGTTGCACCGACGGCGCGCTGGTTTACAAGGACGGCAAGTTCACCAAGATCACCAACCCCGAGGACCCCTACTCCCGCTCGGGTAACCAGGCCGGTAAGGCTGACTCCCAGTACGTTCTGGCGGACTACAAGACCGACAAGGACGCTAAGCTGGAGCGCCCCGAGAAGTTCTCCATTATCGACACCGTTGCGGCAACCCGCACCGTCTACTCCCTGCCTTCTGGCGTGAGCTACACCTTCCGTTCGCTGGCTCGTGGCCCTCAAGGTGAGGCGCTGCTGCTGACCACCGACGGTAAGCTGCGCGTCTTCGATCCGGCGACCGGCGCGGAGCTGGGCTCCGTACAGCTCATGGAGGCGTGGACCGAGTCTGAGACGTGGCAGGACGAGCGTCCGGCACTGTGGGTGGACGGTAAGACCGCCTACGTGACCGATCCGGCGACCAAGAAGCTCATTGCGGTGTCCCTGTCGAACCCGGCAGCTCCGAAGGAGCTGATGAGCGTGGAGCTTCCGAAGACCCCGAACGAGATCCTGGGTGTTTCTTCTGCGAACGCTGCACCGGTTGAGGCTGAGGCTCACGGTTCTGAGGCACACGGCGCTGCTTCCTCCTCGGCTTCGGCTGACGCGCACGAGTCTGGCGAGCCTCACGAGGGCCACTCCCGCTAGGGTTCTCACGCTGAAGCAAACCTAGCGAAAACATAAAGAGAGATGCGACCGATAACCTATCGGTCGCATCTCTCTTTGTGCATGCAGGGTTTATGCGCCAGCCACTAACGCAGCGGCAGACCCCCAATTTCTTCCCAGTTCTGCCCATCGTAGGAGTAGCAGTGCAGGTGATCCACGGTGAAGGTACGCTGCTCGGCGGGCAGAGCGTCAAACACCTTGCGGGCGTTCGCCACCTGCTCCTCACTCAAGCCGTGGCCCAGGGTCACATGCGGCACGTAGGGGAAGGATGCCGCGCCGGCACCGAATAGCTCAACCAGCTTCTGGTGAATCTGCTCGAACTCGGTTTTACCCGCCTCCAGGTTCAGGTACTCCACCTCGGTTACCGGGCGGAAGGAGTGTACCGAACCCCAGCGTGCCTCAAAACGCGGCGTGTCCAGTGCCTCGCGGAACTGCGGGGACTGCACCGCAGCCAATAAAGACTCGTTCAGCTCCGTCAGGTACACGGTCACGTGGGTGCTGATAGGCGCCACCGCACCACCGGCTACCGCGCGCTTCCACTTTTCCAGGCGCTGAGCATTCTCACCGCTCACGTGCGCAATAACGCTCAGGTAGCGGCGACCGGGTTTCAGGGTCGGGGATACAGGAGCCGTCGTGGGGCTCAAAGAGTTCTCTTGTGCTGTCATCTCAATCGTGCAGGTAATGCGGCGTCTCAGCCGATTTGGCTGAACAGCGCGCTAGATTGCTGCGGCAGGCAGGAAGCCAACCTTCTTGTACACGTTCTCAATGGTGACCGTAGCGATCTCGCGGGCAGCGGATGCGCCCACAGCCAGCAGGCGGTCCAGCTCGGCGGGGTCGTCCATAAGCTCGAGGGTACGCTCACGCACCGGGGTGAGGCGCTCCACCACGATATCGGCAAGGTCAACCTTCAGGTGGCCGTACATCTTGCCCTCGTAGCGTGCCACAATCTCGTCGATGCTCTCGCCGGTCATTGCCGAGTAGATGGAGAGCAGGTTGGAGACGCCGGGCTTAGCCTCGCGGTCGTAGGCGATGACGGAGCCGTCATCGGTCACGGCGGACTTAATCTTCTTCTGGGTTGTCTTGGGGGTGTCCAGAAGCTTGATCAGGCCCTTGTCGGTCGCTGCAGACTTGGACATCTTCGAGGTCGGGTCCTGCAGGTCGTAAATCTTAGCGGTTTCCTTCAGAATCACCGGCTCGGGCACCACGAAGGTCTCACCGAAACGGGAGTTGAAACGCTGAGCCAGGTTACGGGTCAGCTCCAGGTGCTGACGCTGATCCTCGCCCACGGGCACGCCGTCCACCTGGTAGAGCAGGATGTCGGCAGCCATCAGAATCGGGTAGGTGAACAGGCCCACGGAGGCGTTCTCGGCGCCCTGCTTCTGGGACTTGTCCTTGAACTGGGTCATACGGGACGCCTCGCCAAAGCCGGTGAAGCAGTTCAGAACCCACGCCAGCTGGGCGTGCTCGGGCACGTGCGACTGCACGAACAGCGGGGTGCGGGTCGGGTCAATGCCGGAGGCGATGTACTGCGCCGCGGTCAGGCGGGTACGCTCACGCAGCTCCTCGGGGTTCTGAGGAACGGTGATGGCGTGCATATCCGGGATAAAGAACAGACATTCGTTATTCGGGTCGTCCTGCAACGCCACCCAGTTGTTCACAGCACCAATGTAGTTACCCAGGTGCATCGAATCAGCCGACGGCTGTGCACCCGAGTAGATACGCGCCTTCTGCTGAGAGGCGTTAGGGATGAGGGACTTATCCTGCTTCTTTTCGTCTGCCATAGTTATTTCCTGTGCAGTTCTTCCTGTGCGGTGCTGCGGACGGTGCAGCACATCTTCAAAAAACTTATCTGTAGGTGGGTCCGCGTCTTACTCACCGATGCGGTAGTCAATCACGAGCGGCGCGTGATCGCTGAAACGCTCATCGTAGCTTGCCGCGCGGTCCACGACCGCTTCCACGGCGCTTTCGGCGAGCGCCGGGGTCGCCATGTGGTAGTCGATACGCCAGCCTGCGTCATTATCGAACGCCTTGCCGCGGTAAGACCACCAGGTGTAGGGGCCGGGCACCTGACCCGCCAGCTCACGAGCCACATCGCGGTAGCCGATATCGCCGAAGAAGCGGTCAAAGTAGGCGCGTTCCTCCGGCAGGAAGCCGGCATGCTTCTGGTTAGCCTTCCAGTTCTTAATGTCCAGCTCGGTGTGGCCCACGTTCAAATCGCCCACGATGAGTACGTGGTCCGAGTGCTTTGCCAGTTCAGGCATGCGCACCAGCATGCGCTCCAGGAAGCGGTACTTATCGTCCTGCTTCTGGGTGCCGACCTCACCGGAGTGAACATAGGCGCTGACCACGGTCAGAGTCTTGCCGTTGGGCAGAACGTAGTCCGCCTCAACCCAGCGGCCCGAATCGTCAAAGTACTCTTCGCCAATATTCGAACGGGTCGCTACCGGCTGGTTCTCCAGGAGTTCACCGGCCGAGTTCGGGGTGCGGCGGGTCGCCACCAGCACACCGGCGCGGCCCTTCGCGGCAGCCTCCGCGTGCAGAATATGCCACTGGGATTCGTCCAGCAGCTCACGCACGATAGCGTCGGGTGCGCGCACCTCCTGCAGGCAGAGAATGTCGATGTCACGGCTCGCCAACCACGCCGCCATATCCTTCTTGTAGGCGGCTCGGATACCGTTCACATTCACGCTTGCCACGCGAAGCAGACCGCTCGGGCGCGGTGCAGGGGTGTTAGAAAAATGCATAGTCTTAATTATGCCAGTTTGAGGGAAGAGAAATTTTCACTCGTGCGCGTTTTTTCTCTGGCTGAACGGTAAACTATTGGGTGATGAATTCACACTCCTCACAGACCACCGACCACGGTGCCCCCTCACATTCTGCGGGCACCACCGCATCCGAAAGTACCGCTCACAACGCTGAGAGCCGCTACGAGCTACCCCCGATTCCCGGCCCGAAGTACGAGCAGGTCATCCACTACATTGAGCAGCGCTACATTATTCCCGGCAAGCCCGGCGATAAGCTGCCCACCGAACGCATGATTCAGCAGAACTTTGGGGTGAGCCGCCAGACGGTTCGTAGCGCCCTGAAGGTTCTGATTGAACGCGGCCTGCTCTACAACGTGCAGGGCTCCGGCACCTACGTTGCCGAGCGTAGCGACGCCACCTACATTCCGCGCGTGGACACCTTCGTTGACGATATGCGCCGCCGCGGTTTTGAGGGCTCCACCCGCATGATTGCGACCCGCTGGGTGGACGCCACCGAAGAGATCTCCACCCACCTATCCGTGCCGGTGGGCGAGCAGGTGCTGTTCGTGCGCCGCCTGCGTCTTGCCGACCACGAAGTCATCGGCTTTGAGCGTTCCTACTTTGTCAAGGCCGCCGCAAGTAGCATCCTGGACGCCATGATGGCGGAGATGTCCGGTGCGATGAGCTCGCTAGACCAGCTTGCCGACACCCCCAACGCCATTAAGCACGCCCGCGTACGCACCAGCGCGGCGCTCTTCACCGACGCCGACGCCGAGGCGTTCAACCAGCAGGTGCCCGTGGGCGAGGCGGCGTTCAAGGTCTGCGCGACCGGCTACACCGAAGAAGGTAGTCCCGTAGAGTACGCAGAGACCCTGTACCTTGCCGATGCCTACTTCTACGAGATGATTCTCTAGCACCTGCCTTTTCGATTGTGATGACAGTGTGAAGGGCGGTGCCCCGGTAGATTGTTCTACCGGGGCACCGCCCTTTTTGAGTTATCAGCTCTGAAATATTTCAGCTCTAAAATGCTGCGGGCCTTACGCCGCCTGACGCTCCGCGGTCTCAACCACGTTCACCAGCAGCTCCGCGCGGGTCATCGGGCCCACACCGCCGGGGTTCGGGGAAACCCAGGATGCCTTCTGCGCAGCCTCCGGGGAGACATCGCCGAAGAGCTTCTTCTTGCCGGTTTCCGGGTCCTCAGCGCGGGAAACACCAACGTCCAGCAGGATTGCGCCGTCCTTGACCTGGTGAGCCTTCAGCACGTGAGGAACACCCACAGCGGCAACAATGACGTCAGCCTCGCGCAGCACCTCGTCCAGGTTCTCGGTACCGGTGTGCGCCAGGGTTGCGGTCGCGTTCACCTCGCGGCGGGTCAGCAGCAGACCCAGCGGGCGGCCCACGGTAATGCCGCGGCCGAGCACCACAACGTTCTTACCGTTCCAGTCGATGCCGTGGCGCTTCACCAGCTCAATGACACCGTTGGGGGTGCAGGGCAGCGGGGAATCCAGCGGCTCAGAAACGTTCAGCACGAGCTTGCCGAGGTTGGTCGGGTGCAGGCCGTCAGCGTCCTTCTCGGGGGCGATGCGCTCCAGCACGCGGTTGGTGTCCAGGTGCTTGGGCAGGGGCAGCTGCACAATGTAGCTGGTGCACGCCGGGTCGTTGTTCAGCTTGTCGATCTCTGCGTCGAGCTCTTCCTGAGTGATGTCACCGGGCAGGTCCACACGGATGGAGTTAATACCGATCTCTGCGCAGTCGCGGTGCTTTGCGCCCACGTACGAGCGGGATGCGGGGTCGTCACCGACCAGCACGGTACCCAGGCCGGGGGTAATACCCTTAGCCTTGAGCGCCTCGACGCGCTCCTTCAGCTCTTCCTTGATGGCTGCGGCGGTTGCGTTACCGTCTAGAATCTGGGGCATTGTTTTTCCTTCCATAGATTGCGGCGGGTTCGCCGAAACGGATGGTCTGTGTGTTGAGTTCTAGGGTGTGTGCCTAGGGGCGCCACTCCCCCGCTACCTCCCTCGACGGATGTAGCGGGCAGGGCGGCAAAAAGTAAGAGGGCGAAATAACCCCGCCCGCTCAGCACCCACAGGGAATGTTGAGCGAACGGGGTCATTCATGGGTCTACCAGTTCTCGCTGCCCTGGTAGAGGGGGTACTTGGCGCACAGTGCCTCAACGCGGGCACGCAGCGCAGCGATGTCCGGGTTCGGCAGCAACACGGAAGCGATAATATCGGCTACCTCGGTGAAGCCCTCAGCATCGAAGCCGCGGGTCGCCAGAGCGGGGGTACCGATACGCAGACCGGAGGTCACCATCGGCGGGCGCGGGTCGTTCGGCACGGCGTTACGGTTGACAGTAATACCGGCATCGTGCAGCAGGTCTTCTGCTTCCTTGCCGTTGAGGGCGTGGTTGCGCAGGTCAACAAGCACCAGGTGAACGTCGGTACCGCCGGAAGCGATCGACACGCCGGCGTCCTTCATGTCCTGCTGTAGCAGGCGGTTCGCCAGGATCTGTGCGCCCTCAACGGTGCGCTTCTGGCGGTCCTTGAACGCATCAGATGCGGCAACCTTGAACGCGGTAGCCTTCGCAGCGATCACGTGCATGAGCGGGCCGCCCTGCTGGCCGGGGAACACTGCGGAGTCAATCTTCTTCTTCAGCTCCTCGGTGCAGAGGATGAAGCCGGAGCGGGGGCCGCCCAGGGTCTTGTGCACGGTGGAGGAGACCACGTGTGCGTGCGGGACGGGGTTCGGGTGAAGACCCGCAGCCACCAGGCCCGCGAAGTGAGCCATGTCCACCCACAGGTACGCGCCGATTTCGTCAGCAATCGCGCGGAACGCTGCGAAGTCCAGCTGGCGGGGGTACGCGGACCAGCCGGCGATAATCAGCTTGGGGCGCTCGGCCAGGGCCAGCTCGCGCACCTGCTCCATGTCAACGTAGCCGTTCTCGTCCACGCTGTAGGCGACAACGTTGTACAGCTTGCCGGAGACGTTCAGCTTCATGCCGTGGGTCAGGTGGCCACCGTGTGCCAGGGACAGACCCATGATGGTGTCGCCGGGGTTCAGCAGCGCGTGCATAACGGCGTTGTTTGCCTGCGCACCGGAGTGGGGCTGAACGTTGGCGTGCTCAGCGCCGAAGAGTTCCTTCACGCGGGAAATAGCGAGGGACTCAACGATGTCAACGAATTCGCAGCCGCCGTAGTAGCGGCGGCCGGGGTAACCCTCAGCGTACTTGTTGGTCAGTACCGAGCCCTGGCTTTCGAGGACGGCACGGGGGACGAAGTTCTCGGATGCAATCATCTCGAGGGTGTTCTGCTGGCGCTTGCGCTCCAGCTCAATGGCTTCTGCAACCTCGGGGTCGAGGTCGGCGAGGGGCATCTCGAGGATCTTCTGCTCGGACATTACGCTCCTGGGAGTGTTTTTGCGTTATCTTCGGTCGCTCATCATCGGGGTTGCCGCGGCATGCGCCGGGCGATCTTCAGGAGGCGGCGGGCGCATCCAGTTGAAAACCCTGAATGAAAAAATATGAGCTACACCTCATAATACCGTAAAGCCCGCTTTCCTTCGAGAAGGAAAACGGGCTTTACAAAGCATCACGATGAAGTTTTTACGGCGTCGGCGCAACACCGGCGAGGGGCGCACAACACACCCCGGCAGGCTTATCGGCGGCCGTTAAGCGGGTCTACACACCCTACGCCTGACGCAGGATAGCGGAAGCATACTCCAGGTACGCCTCACGAGCGCTCTCCTTCTTACCGCCAGCCACCAGCTGGGTCTGCACCACGTAACCGGTCAGCACCGACAGCACCGCGGCACCGATAACGGTCAGCCACTCTTCAAGCTCCTCTTCGGTGAAGTCCAGCTCAGCTGCACCCCAGGCGCGGTAGCGTTCCAGGGACTGATCGCGCAGGTAGCTCAGCTGCTCAGACACCACGGTCGCCAGCTGCGGCATTGCCACGGCCTCGCCCCAGGTGACGAGCAGGTGACGGCGAATCTTGGGGGTGTCCAGCACCTTCAGGCACCCGAACACGTAGTCCCAGGGCTGTTCGGCGCGGATGCGGTCGAAGGGCGCCATGTCCATGCGGGCTGCCGCCAGGATGATCTCATCCTTAGAGGAGAAGTGGTTATAAATCGCTCCAGCAGACAGGCCGGTGGCCGCAATAATATCGCTCATCGAAGCCTTCTGATAACCGTGCTTGATGAAGCATTCGCGGGCGGTCTCTACAATCTGAGAACGCCTGTTCTTTTTGTATTCTTCGCTGACTTTAGGCACAACCTAATCCTAGCGAACTTTTAGCCAATCCGTGCGCATCCTGGTCGCCGTTGACGCGCCCTCATGCGCAAATCCGGCGCAAAATAGAGCAAAAATTCTATAAATATGAGTGCCCACAATACGGATGCACGGGCACCCGGTATAAAAGCAGGGCACCCCGGGTTTACCCCAGGATGCCCCGCTCACAGCAGGTAGCTCAGCGCGTACTGAGCCCGCTACACATGTTTAGTGGAAGAAGTGGCGGGTACCGGTCAGGTACATGGTCACGCCAGCAGCCTTAGCCGCCTCGATAACTTCCTCGTCGCGGATCGAACCGCCCGGGTGCACGACGGCACGCACGCCGGCGTCCAGCAGAACCTGCAGGCCGTCAGCGAAGGGGAAGAACGCGTCGGATGCGGCAACCGCACCGCGGGCACGCTCGTTACCTTCACCGCCGAGGGTGTTCGCGCGCTCCACCGAGAGCTTGCAGGAGTCCACGCGGTTCACCTGGCCCATGCCGATGCCCACTGCGGCACCGTTATCGGCAAGCAGAATAGCGTTGGACTTGGGCGAACGCAGTGCACGCCAGGCGAACTCGAGGTCGCGCAGGGTTGCCTCGTCAGCTGCCTCACCGGCGACCAGGGTCCAGTTCTTCGGGTCGTCACCCTCAGCCTGCAGGCGGTCAGCCTCCTGGAAGAGTGCGCCACCGGAAATGGGGCGGTACTCGATAGCCTCACGGGCGAAGTTCTCGGGCAGAACCAGCAGGCGCAGGTTCTTCTTCTCGCGCAGGATCTCCAGCGCCTCGGGCTCGAAGCCGGGAGCCACGACAACCTCGGTGAAGATGCCCTTGACGGTCTGAGCCATAGCGGCGGTCACCGGGCGGTTAGCGGCAATCACGCCACCGTATGCGGACAGCGGGTCGCATGCGTGCGCCTTCGCGTGAGCGTCCGCAATCGGGTCAGCCGCGCCGGAGGTTGCCACAGCAATACCGCAGGGGTTGTTGTGCTTGATAACGGCAACAGCCGGCTCGTCGAAGTCGTAAGCGGCACGCAGAGCGGCGTCAGCATCAACGTAATTGTTGTAGCTCATCGCCTTACCGTGCACCTGCTCCGCCTGAGCAATGCCGGGGGCAGCGGCGGGGTCAACGTACAGGGCGGCACGCTGGTGCGGGTTCTCGCCGTAACGCAGGGTCTCGCTGCGCTCAAAGCCCAGGCCAGCGTACGGGGGCCAGAAGTTAGCATCCTCATCCTGCAGGAACTGGGATGCGGTCCAGGTTGCCACAGCGGTGTCGTATGCGGCGGTGTGGGCGAAAGCGCCAGCGGCAAGGCGGCGGCGCTCGTTCAGGGAGAAGCCACCGTTCTTAGCGGCCTCAACGGTGCGCGCGTAGTCGGCAGGGTCTACAACAATAGCGACGGCATCGTGGTTCTTCGCGGCAGCGCGAACCATGGAGGGGCCACCAATATCGATCTTCTCGATGATGGCGTCCTGATCGGCGCCGGAGGCAACGGTCTCAACGAAGGGGTACAGGTTCACAACCACCAGGTCGAACGCCTCAACGTCCAGCTCTTCAAGGGTGTCGATGTGCTCCTGCTTGCGGCGGTCCGCCAGAATACCGGCGTGGATGCGCGGGTGCAGGGTCTTCACGCGGCCCTCGAGGCACTCGGGGAAACCGGTCACTTCGGTGACCTCGGTGACGGGTACGCCTGCTGCCGCGATGGTGGATGCGGTGGAGCCGGTGGAGACCAGCGCGACGCCAGCCTCGTGCAGGCCGCGGGCGAACTCCTCCAGACCGGTCTTGTCGTAGACGGAAATGAGGGCGCGGCGCAGGGGCACGCGATCGAGCTCAATGAGAGACACAAATACTCCGATGCTTTAGACGTGCACGCCGGTTCTCGGCGGCACAGCTGGTGGATGGACGTAGCCTGCCCGGATAGACAGGATATGTGTGGGGGTATTCCCCGCCGCTGTGCGTGACGCTAAGGTGAGCGCGTCAAATGGGCACAACGGAACGTGTATGGGCGGCGGGGTTTGAGCTCGGCTCATTCCGCCGCGAAAAATTTAGTGGGCGGAATTAGCTGTCAGATGCAGTGCCGCGGGATTCAGCGCCGTCAGATACAGCACCGTGGGATTCAGCGAGAGATGCGATGGTCTGCACGAGCAGGCGGCGCTCCTGCACCTTAATGCGTTCGTGCAGGGTCTCTTCGGTATCGTCGTCCAGAACGGGCACTGCCGCCTGGGCGAGGATGGGGCCGGTGTCAACGCCCGCATCCACAAAGTGGACGGTCAGGCCGGTAATCTTCACACCGTGCGCCAGGGCGTCACGCACGCCGTGCGCACCCGGGAAGGAGGGCAGCAGGGCGGGGTGGGTGTTGATGATGCGGCTACTGAAACGCTCGACCAGCTGCGCGTCAACAATGCGCATGAAGCCGGCGAACACAATGTAATCGGGGTCGTAGGAAGCGATCTTTTCTTCCAGCGCGCGGTCCCAGGAGGGGCGGTCGGCGTAGTCGCCGGGCTGAACCAGGAAGGTGGGTACACCCGCCGCCTGGGCACGTTCAATACCCAGACAGGGCTTGTCGGCGCCCACTGCCGCAATGTCGAGGGGAAGCTCGCCCGCTGCTACAGCGTCGAGGATGGACTGAAGATTCGTTCCGGAGCCGGATACCATAACCACAATTCGCACCCGACTAGCATAACCCATCTCACACCCTTATCCAAAGGGGTAAGAGGTTCACAACAGGCCCAAAGCCCAAAGGTAAGCACAAAGAAACCCCGGCGGGACAAATCCTCACCGGGGTTCACTGGAGTTCATGGGGGTTTATGGGGGTTTATGGGGGTTCACCGGGGTTTACTGGACGCAAACTCAACAGGTCGCGAACTCAATAGGCCGCATACTCAATAGGTCGCGGGCGCACGGGACGGTACCCTTATAGGTATGTCTACTCCCCCGCAGAACACTCCAAACAACGCACCGAACAACGCACCGCAGCAGCCCACCCCGAACAACGGTGCACCGCAGAACCAGCAGGTTCCGCCGCGAGCGCCGCAGCAGGCACCTCAGAACATGATGCCGCAGCCTCGAGGACCTCATGGCAAGAAGCCGAGCAAGCCCATCGACCCCATCGAACAGCAGAAAGCGAATATTCGCACCTCACTCATGCTGATTGTTGCCGCGCTGGTGATTTTTGCGGCGTCTTCCTTCGTACTCTCCACGATGCCGCTTTTCTTGGCGCTCTTCATCTTCGCGCTCGCCGGCATTACCCTGAGCATTATTGCGATCGTGCGCACCGCGGTCTACCGCGGCCCCTGGTTCTTCTACATTGCCGCGGGCGTCAGCATCATCTACGGCGCAATGACCCTGCTGGGCGGCGTCGGTCTTGCCCTCATGCCCGGCGCGCAGGAGTACCGCGAGTGCCGCGCCGCCGCGCTGACCCAGACCGACATGTACAGCTGCGACCAGAAGTTCCAGGGCACGATGGACAAGCTCACCGGCACGTCCAGCTCTAGCTCTTCTGCAGCTCGTTAGGGGTTCTGCGCGCTAGTTCTTCTTGCGGGCGTTAGAACCCTGCGCATTAGAGCCATGGGACTTCGAGGAGCTGACATCCAGCGGGGGCAGCTCCACGGTAGACGCCTCATCGGTCACCAGCGGCAGAATGCCGGTCTGGCTACGAACCTCAAAGATGCGGCTCATCGCCTGATCGGCAGAGAGGACATCCAGCTCACGATCCACAAAATCACGCTCTAGGTCGTTCTTCTGCTTCTTGCGTGCCTCCTTAGCCGCCTTCTTCGCCTCGCGCTTCTGCGCACGCTCAAGCGCGCGGTCCTGAGCGGAATCCTGCGGGGCGGGTTCAGCGTGGGAACCCTCAGTCGGCTCCGCACCTTGCGCTGCAGCGGGCTGCTCAAGACCAAAACCGAAGTACGCCATAATGCGGCTCGCGCGGCCCTTCGAACGCGGCGCTTGCTCTGCGGGCTCTTCAACAGCGTTCTCACGCTCAGCCGCTACAGGTTCGGCAGCCTCGTAGACAGGCTCCTGGATCAGCTCGCGAGTCTCCTCCTCGGAGGGGTCGTGAGCGTACACGGCGGGGTCATAGGTGCCGTGTTCGTCAGCAGTGTACTCGTTGGAGGCAGGCTCAACAGATGCTTCAATGCTCTCGTAATCCTCAGCATGTGCAGAGTCAGCGTGAGCAGAGTGCAGGTAATCGACCTGCTGAACGGCCTCAATCGGCTCGTACTCCTCAGCGGGGCTCTCCTCAGCAGTAGCCTCTTCGGAGGCGGGCTCTTCAGCAGCCTCTCCACGCTCTTCAACGATGTCTGCGAAAGCGTCCGCCGCCGCACGCTGCGCCAGTTGCTCAGTCGCTTCCACGGGGACGGCAACCACAGGCTCCTGCGGATGCACCGGAACATGACCGGTCGCTACCTCAGATACAACAGACTGCTCAGATGCTACAGACAGCTCGGCCTCAACAACGTTCTCGGAAGCCTCCGCGCGTGCCGTCTCTTCCGCCTCGCGCTCAGCTGCTTCACGCTCTGTAGCCTCACGAGCGGCGACTTCCTCAGCCTCACGCTCTGCAGCTTCACGCTCAGCGGCTTCACGTGCGGCCGCTTCCTCAGCCTCACGCTCCATACGCTCCGCACGCTCCTGCGCACGCTGCTCACGACGCTCCGCAAAATGCTCACGGCCCTGTGCAAAACGCTCACGAGTCGAGGCAGTAAAACTCATCAGACGCTCACCCAGGTTCGGGCGCTCATCCGCAAAACGAGGCAGCTCACGGCTGCTATCCGGCACCAGGGCGCGGCTCAGCAACATACCGAACGTCACGCCGGCGCCCACCGTCAACGCGGTATGCGCCGCAAAAGTCAGCGGCTCAGCACCAACCTCCGTAAAACGACCAATACCCAGAGAGCCGTACGAAATCCAGCCCAGCCACAGGGCACCAAACGACGTCATAATACCGGTCATCATGCCCAGCACCACCGCAGAAATCAGCGCAGACAGCGGGCGGAACGGAACCTTCAGGGCAACCCACTCATCCAGGTGATCCTCACCCTCACGCAAGAACCACCAGCCAGCAATCGCACCGGCACCCAGCGGCACCAGCAGACCCACCAGACCGAACGTGCCCATTGACTCGGGCACAGCACCCAGAATCGGAAGCATCGGCAAAGTACCAACATCACTACTGGTCAAACCAACCGAGGTACCCGCACCAAAGGAGAAACCGGCACCGGTCGACCACGCAATCGCATAAATCACCAGGTTCGGCAAGAAACCCAGCTGCAACAGAGTCACCGCAGTATCACCCACAGCGCCCGCATGCAGCTCCTGGTAGGTGGCAACAATCTGCGACCAGCCCGCCAAAATACCGATACCCAAAAGCACCGCACCCAGACCAACCAGCGCCACAAAAGCAACCACCGCAGCACGCACCACAGCCCAGGCATACGAACCCGCCCAACGCGAATACTGACTCATCTGCGAAATCTGCTCCGCAGTATCAACACCCACCATGCGCGAGAGCGAACGCGCCTCACGGTAGCCACCCCACATCAGACCAGCCACCACAATACCCAAAGGCACCAGGGCAGCATTCAACGCCTGAAGAGGCTGCGGATGCGGGCTCGCCCAACCGTACATCGCCGAACTAATCAGCGCATAAGTCACCGAACCGGACAGCACCGGAATCAAAAACTCACCCTCATACGAGGCGCGCGCCAGGCGACGACCCGAACGGTAACAGAGCAGCAGAGGCAGAATACTCAAGCCCAGCGGCACCAGCGTCATCGTGCCGGCAGAAGCACCAAAAGCAGCCGCAAGATCCAAAGGAACACCGTGAATCAGAAGCCACAGGTGCGCCGACATGGCGGCCACAGAGGAGAACTCCATGTCGCCAAAACCCTTGGTCGCCCACACGGCAGACATCGCCGCAAACACAGCAAGCGCAGAGAACAGGGCAGTAACAATTAGCTCAACAACACCCTGAAGCCACAGAGGCATGGGCATGGAATAACGCGAGATAGGTGAGGTGCTTTTCATCGTCCTTCAATCATGCCACGAATTAACGACGAAACCCGCCTCCGATTAACACTCGAAAGCGGGTTCTCACAACTATTCACACAGGTATTCATCCAGACGCGCACGCGAGGACGTGTATCAGGCGAAGTTTTACTGCTCAGTCCACGGGTTGGAAGCCTGAACACCCCAGGCGCGGTACACCTGCGCCTTAGAAGAAATCAGCTCCAAATCATAGGCGCTCGCGCTCGCCGCCATCAGACCCTCCAGGGCGGCGGTAGGCAGCGGACCGGCATCATCACGACCCACGGCATGCACGCCGCGCGGCGCCTGACGGCCCGCCCACTCGAGGCTCACGCGCGCATCCACATTAATAACGTGGTCGCCAAAGCGCTCAAGAAGTTCGGTAATCCAGCGATCAGTTTCCGGGTAGGGGTACAGGCCCTTCAGCTCGCCAATGCTCAGCACAGAAATGTACATGTGCCGGAACGAGCGGCGGCGCAGAAAAGCGACCACGGCGGGGTCTGGATCCGCCTTACGGATCTCCGCAAGAACGTCGGAGTCCAGGAGCATACCGGAGAAATTCATACCCCTAATGCTACGCTACGCGCAGACCGGCGTACTCAATAGCGGGGATGCCCTCGGGGTTGGGCAGAAGAAGGAAGTTCAGGAACTCGTCGCGCTTAGAAGAAATGCGGGAGTAGTCGTCAATGCTGACTGCGGTGTATCCGCCTCGCGCGGGGACAGCTGCGGCACGCAGGCTTTCCTGGTAGGAGCGGGAGGGGTTCAGAGAGATTGCTGCTTTGGTTGCAGAGCCGTTGTACATGTGACAACCTGCGCCGTGAGTGGCGCGATCCTTTCGCGTTGCTCTTGTCTGTACCAATTACCACCGGTTATTCCGGTGGTGAATACAAACCGCTTCGTCATCCGAGCCACCCGTGAACATGGGGTTGGCGTTCGACCATAGTCGGAGCTTATCAGTCGAAACTCTTGAAGCTGGGTTTAGCTTACAGCATTTTCTCAAGTTAAGTAAAGCTTTTTGTGAAAGAGATTTAGATTATTAGCATTTTGGCTTGTGAAAACGTTTTAAATGGCGTGAATTTTTGATACTGCGCGGAATATCTTATGTGAATACCGGTGTTTTTATGCGTTAAAAACTCCCCCACCACAAATACGAAATACACCCCAAACCACCGCTCAATAGTCGCCTCGGCAACCAGCCCGACAGTCAATCCAACAGTCAGCCCGGCAGCCGCCAGCAAATGACCGGCAACAAGGCGCATACCCGCACAATACGCGATAATGAGCTGGTGAGCGCCAACAACCCCTTCCCCGAAATTCCCGTCACCGTACCGCAGATCATTCGCCAGGCCGGGCACCGCACCTACCAGCGCGGCCTCGCCTACCAGCGCAACCGCGAAGTCATCCGATACAGCTACGACGAAGACGAGCGAACCCTCACCGGGCTCGTCAACGGAAGCACCATCATCCCCTACGAAGTGACCATTCGCTTCTTCCCCGCCGTCAGCGGCTCCGCAACCTTCACCGCCCGCTGCACCTGCCCCGTGCTCACCGACTGCAAGCACGCCGTAGCGCTCATGCTCACCGCGCTCGACCGCGCCTCCGTAGCGAAAAAGGCACTCAGTGAACACCCCGGACCGATCGGCGTACCCGGTGCCGCGGCAAAGGACGCGGCAGAGGCAAAGGGACCCGCAGATTCAAAGAGCGCGGACGTTGCGGAGGCGAAGAAATCCGCCGACCCGCTCGCGGCGCTGCGCGCCTCCGGTGCGCTCACCACCGCGGCGAAACTGCCCGCGCCCGATGCAGCGACTGCCGAGCCCGCAAACCCCCAGGGAAGCTTTGCACTCAACGAGCTAGGCGCCTCCCCGAGCCTGCAGGCAGAGGCATCCGCAACCAAAATCTCGGCATGGCGGCGCGACCTCTCCTCCATTCTTTCCGCACGTCAGGACCTTGCGGGCATCGATTCGATGCGCGTGAGCGGCGCCCTGGATTTCTCGCTGAGCGTCTCCGGTTCCTACGCGCGCGGCCGCAATATGCCCGGCGCAACCCCCAGCATTAACCTGCTCGCCCGCCCGCTCATGGCGTCCAAAACCGGGCGCTGGATCAAGGGCGGACTCAGCTGGGAAACCTTCGCCTCCAGCGTGGGCGGGCCCGTCGGGCGGCACGAAATCTACCCCGAACACGAACGATTCTTCGCCGAGCTCTACTCGATTGCCCGCCCCTGGCAGAACATGTACTCCTCGCACCGCGACTGGATCTCAATCAGCGCTTCTGCCTCCACTCTGCTCTGGGATGTACTAGCCCGCGCGGAGGATATTGGCCTGCCCCTGCTCGTCAACGGTCGCGAAGTGAACTACGCCGTGCTGAGCCCCGCACAGGTGCGCCTGCACGCCGCCGCCAGCGAAGAGAAACACGCGGAAGGCGCCGGACTGCAGCTTCAAGCCGCGCTCAGCTGGGAAGGACGCGAAGGCGAACTACTGCGCCAGCTCTGGCTACCCGCCGCGCACTGCCACCCCATCGGCACCCCGCGCACCGGCTTCTTTGCCCTGGGAGGGCTCGCCCAGCAGGAGTACGAACAGGCGGCAAAGGCGGTGCACTGGAAGACCGCGCGCCCCGGCGCGCTGGATGAAGTGGGCCGCGAATCTTTCGTGCAAAAGGACGCGCAGGAGGCGCCGGCTGAGGAAGCTGAGAATAGCGCACCGACGATTGCCCCGGCTCAGAATAACCCGGCGCAGGGTGAACGGGTGCGCTACTCCCCCGCCGTGCCCGAACTGCCCGAGGGCGTGGAGCTGGCGCTCATTCCCCTGGTCGAGCCGCTCGATGCCGCCTCCGAATCGCTCATTAGCGCCGGAACCGTGCACGTTCCCGCCGCGGAACGCGCCACGTTCCAGAAGGAGTATCTGCCCGCGCTCAGCCGTTCCATTCCCTCGCTGACCCCCGATCCGGCGCTAGCGCTGCCGCGCGTGAAGCCGCCGCATCTGGTGCTTGAAATCAGCTTTGACGAGCAGGTACGCCACGACGCACAGCTGAGCTGGCGTTGGGAGTACCCGCTGAACCCCTTCGCGGAGGACAGTGCAGAGGAGGCGAGCACACAGAATCCTGCGGCGGGCTCCGACGTGTACTCCCTGCCGGTTTTCGGTTACCCCGGTGAAGAGGGCGGCGAGATTCGTGATGAGCGTTTTGAGGCGCGCGTACTGCGTTCGGTGCGCGCCATTCTTGCCGCTCACCCGGCGCTTTCCGGGCTGGAGGAGCGCCGCATCGAAGGCTGGGAAACCCGCGAGCTGCTCAGCGCGATTCTGCCGAAGCTTCGCCGTGTTTCCGCTGTTCAGGTGCGTTTTAACGGCACCCCACCGGAGTTCGTGGAGGCAACCGACGCGCTGATTGAAATCACCGTGAGCGAGGGCAATTCTCGTGACTGGTTCGGCCTGGGCATTGCGGTAAAGGTCAATAATTGGACCGTGCCGTTCGCACAGATTTTTGAGGCGCTCGACCGCGGGGCGGACCGTATTCTGCTCGGTAACGGCACCTATTTCTCGCTGCGTCGACCCGAGTTTAAGACCCTGCGCACCCTCATTGCGGAGGCTCGCGAACTCGACGATGCGGGCGGTGAGCTGCGCATTAACCGTCACCAGGCGGGGCTGTTCTCTGAGCTGGAGTCGCTGGCGGCGAGCGTGCATACGACCGCGCGGTGGGATGCTCAGGTGCGTTCGCTGTTGGAGCTGGTTGAGGGCCTGGAGGATGCCGAGGAAAGCCCCGAAATGGGCGCCGAAGAGAACCCCGAAAAGGGCGCTGAAAAGGCCTCTGACAAGGGCGCTCAGGGTTTTCCCGCACCCCAGAAGGCATCCCGCCGGGTTATCGCTCAGCGCCCGGTACCCACCGGTCTGCAGGCGACCCTACGCCCCTACCAGGTGGAGGGTTTCCAGTGGCTGTCCTTCCTGTACGAGCAGCGTCTGGGCGGTATTCTCGCCGACGATATGGGCCTGGGTAAGACCGTGCAGGCTCTCGCCCTGCTCGCCCACGCGATTGAGGAGCACAGCACCGCGGCTCCCGGCGAGCCGTTCGCGCCCTTCCTCGTGGTTGCCCCGACCTCCGTCATCGCCAACTGGGCGGCGGAGGCGGAACGCTTCCTGCCCGAGGCTAAGGTCGTGACCATCACCGAAACCACCGCCGGTAAGACCCCGCTGGCTGAGCGCATCGCCGGGGCTCACCTGGTGCTGACCAGCTACACGCTGCTACGCATGGACGAGGAGGCCTACACCGGCTACGCCCGCACGCTGGGGTGCACCGTTGACGATTCCACGGGCGAGCAGTCCGCCCCCGAAGGCTGGGGTGCGCTCCTGCTGGACGAGGCGCAATTCGTCAAAAATACCGGCACCCGCGCCTGGTCCATCGCCCGTGCAATGCCCGCCCGCACCAAAATCGCGATGACCGGCACGCCCATTGAGAACAACCTCATGGAACTATGGGCGCTACTGGCGATTGTGGCGGACGGCCTGTTCCCCTCCGCCCGTGCGTTCCGTGACCTGTACGCTCGCCCGGCGGAATCCGGCGAGGACCCGGCGCACGCCGCGGCGACGGCTGCTCGTCTGCGCCAGCGCATCCGCCCGCTCATGCTGCGCCGCACCAAGGAGCTGGTGGCGGCGGAGCTTCCGGCGAAGAACGATACGCGCGTGAACCTGCCGCTGGCTCCCGGTCACCGCCGCATCTATGACACGCACCTGCAGCGTGAACGCCAGAAGGTGCTGGGTCTGCTGGAGGATATGGATAAGAACCGGTTCACGATCTTCCAGTCACTGACCCTGCTGCGCCGTCTGGCGCTTGATGCCGCGCTAATTGATCCGGAAGCCTACGCCGGGGTGTCGTCGGTCAAGCGCGACTACCTGGTTCAGCAGCTACCCGATCTGCTCGAGAAGGGCCACCGTGTGCTGGTGTTCAGCCAGTTCACCGGCTACCTCAAGAGCATTTCGGCGCGTCTGGCGGAGGAGGGCATCGGCCACCTGTACCTGGATGGTTCGACCCGCAACCGCGCCGAGGTCATCGAGGCGTTCACGAGCGGTCAGGAGCCGGTGTTCCTCATTTCGCTCAAGGCTGGCGGTTTCGGTCTGAACCTGACCGAGGCGGATCACGTTTTCATCATGGATCCGTGGTGGAACCCCGCCGCCGAGCAGCAGGCGGTGGACCGTATTCACCGCATCGGCCAGGACAAGGAGGTGCACGTCTACCGTCTGGTCGCCGAGGGCACGATTGAGGAGAAGGTCATGCAGCTCAAGGAGTCGAAGGCGGCGCTCTTCGATGCGGTGGTCGGTGAGGGTGAGTTCGCCTCCGCGGCGGTGACGGCTGAGGATGTGCGCGAGCTCTTCGTGCCGGCTGTCGAGCGGTAGCCGCCCTCGAGTCTGAGCGGTATTTCTGGCACCCGTCATTTTTGTCATTTGGTTACGCCTCCGGCTAGATTCACGCCCGATTCTGGCCCGGCCCTTCTCAACGGGGGCTCTGAGGCGTAGCCTTGAAGGACTGCTTACGGAGGCGCCGCCTCCCCATAGATTCCAAAGGAGCATCATGAGCTACAACGTACCCAACGTAAAGTTCAACGACGGCCGATCCATTCCGCAGCTGGGCTACGGCGTGTGGCAGGTTGAGGACGAGGTCGCCGAGAAGGTCGTGGCCACCGCCCTGGAGATCGGCTACCGCCACATCGACACCGCCGCTATTTACGGCAACGAGGCGGGCGTAGGCCGCGCTATCGCTAACTCCGGCGTGGCTCGTGAGGACATCTTCCTCACCACCAAGCTGTGGAACTCCGATCAGGGCTACGAGAGCGCTTTTGAGGCGTTTGAGGCGTCCCTGGAGAAGCTGGGCACCGACTACGTTGACCTGTACCTGATTCACTGGGCTAAGCCGCAGCAGGGCCTGTACCTGGATTCCTGGCGGGCGCTGATTGAGCTGCAGAAGCAGGGTAAGGTCCGTTCCATTGGTGTTTCGAACTTCCCCGAGGAGCAGCTGCGCGAGATTATCGAGGAGACCGGCGTAATTCCGGTCATCCACCAGATTGAGCTGCACCCCTACTTCTCGCAGGAGGCACTGCGCGCCGTTCACGCCGAGTACGGCATCGCGACCCAGGCGTGGAGCCCGCTGGGTAACGGTAGTGACCTGCTGCAGAACCCCGTGCTGGCTGAGATTGCGGAGCGCCACGGCGTAACCCCCGCGCAGGTTGTGCTGGCGTGGCACCTGGCTAAGGGCACCGTGGCTATCCCGAAGTCTGTGACCCCCTCCCGCATTGAGGAGAACCTGGCGTCGGTGAACGTGAAGCTGACCGCCGAGGACATCGCGGCTGTGGATGCGCTTTCCACCCCCGAGGGTCGTATTGGCGCTGACCCGGCGAACATCGACTTCTAAGGTGCAGCTCGGACGTAGAGCTCGAATCGAACCTACATAAAGCCCCGACAGGCACGGATAGTGCTTGTCGGGGCTTTTGCGTGCTCTTGCGGGAGCTAAGGTTTTAGAGAATGATCATTCGCGGATTGCCCAACAGGTCAGTGAACGCTCGTGCTCTCCCCCGCTAGTTCTCGTCCTCTACCAGCAGGGAAAGGGAGATGCGGCGGCGCGCCGGGTCGACCTCCACGACGCGCACCTGCACGATGTCGCCGCTACGCACAATATCGTGCGGGTTCGCCACGTAGCCGCGGCTCATCTGCGAGATGTGTACGAGGCCGTCCTGGTGCACGCCAATATCCACGAACGCACCGAATGCCGCCACGTTCGAGACGGTGCCCTCGAGTACCATGCCGGGGCGTACGTCCTCGAAATGCGAGACGGACTCGGAGAAGCGGGCGGTGCGGAAGCTACCGCGCGGGTCCAGGCCGGGGCGGCGCAGCTCGGCGAAGATGTCCTCGACCGTGTACACGCCGGCGGTGCCTTCCGCACTCTCCGGCATGTGGCCGTCCTGCTCGTGGCTGTCCTGCACGTAGTCGGCGGGGTTCAGCCCGGCGAGCGGGTCGGTTCCATCCGAGGTACCCAGGGCGCCGGCAACCCAGTGGGCGCCGTTGCGCGCCTGCGCGTCGGCAATAATGCGGCGCGCGAGCGGGTAGGCTTCCGGGTGCACGGCGGAGGCGTCCAGCGGCTCCTCACCGCCGCGGATGCGAATAAATCCTGCCGCCTGGCGGAAGGTTTTCGCGCCCAGTCGCGGCACGTTCAGCAGCTGCTGGCGGTTCGCGAAGGCGCCGTGTTCGGTGCGGTAGGCGACGATGCGTTCGGCGGTTGCGGTGCCCACTCCCGCCACGTGCGCGAGCAGCTGCACGGAGGCGCTATTGAGGTTCACGCCCACGGCGTTCACGCAGTCTTCGACGGTGTCGTTGAGGGCGCGGCGCAGCGCAGCGGGCGGCACGTCGTGCTGGTACTGCCCCACGCCGATGGACTGCGGGTCGATTTTGACGAGCTCGGCGAGCGGGTCCTGCAGGCGGCGGGCAATCGAGACGGCGCCGCGTACGGTCACGTCGTAGTCGGGCAGCTCGGCGGCAGCGAGCGCGGAGGCGGAGTAGACGGAGGCGCCCGCCTCCGAGACGGTCACCTTCTGGGGTGCTTCTACGCCTTCCTCACGCAGGGTGCGAATCAGTTCGCTAGCGAGTTTGTCGGTTTCGCGGCTTGCGGTGCCGTTGCCAATGGCGATGAGTTCCACACCGTGCTCGCGGCAGGCGGCGGCGAGCTCGCGCAGTGCTTCTGCCCACTGGTTGCGCGGGGCGTGCGGGTAGACGGTGCCCACGCGCAGCGGCTCACCGGTGCCGTCGACTACGGCGTATTTCACGCCGTGGCGCAGGCCCGGGTCCAGGCCGAGGGTGGTCTTGTGTCCGGCGGGTGCGGCGAGCAGAATATCGCGCAGGTTGGAGGCGAACACCTCGGTCGCGTGCTGTGCGGCGGCGTCGAGTAGCTGGTGGCGGATGCGTTCGGCAAGGCGCGGGCGCAGGTGGCTGCGCCATGCGGTGCGCACGGTCGCGGCAAGCCAGCCGAGCACGCGGTCTTCGTCGTCGACGGTGTTGAGCACCTGCACGGGGATGCGTAGCGCGGCGGCAACTTCACGCTCGTATGCAGAACGGACGTTCTCGTAATTTTCTGCGGCGGCCTCAGCTTCGGCGCGGGCGGCACCACGCAGGCGGCTGAGCGCCACGGGGGCGGGTGCCACATCCACCTTGAGGCGCACCACGCCGGCGTCCTTGGCGCGGTGCAGCGCCAGCACACGGTGCGGCGGAATGGAACGAATACGGTCCGAGAAGGCAAAATAGTCGGAGAACTTCGCGCCAATGCTTTCCTGACCGGCAATCACGCGAGACTCAATCACGCCGCCTTCACGCAGGCGCTTGAGGAGCTTTTCGCTCAGCACCGGGTCGGTGAGGGCGCGGTCAACCAGGATCGCACGGGCACCGTCAAGGGCCTCTTCGGCACTGTGAATCTGCAGGGCTTCGTTCACCTCTGCAACCTCAATGCTCTCGTCCTCGTCGTCTTCGGTGCCGTCGGTAATGTATGCGGCGGCGATGGCGTGCGCCTCGGCGAGGGGCACCTCCAGCAGGTCTTCGACGAGGGAATCAAGCCCGGCGGCACGCGCCATCTGGGCGCGGGTCACACGCTCGCTGCGGTACGGGGCGTAGATGGCGTTCACGTCTGCGATGGTGGCGGCGTTCATGAGCGAGGAACGCAGCTGCAGCAGGGTGAGCGGGTCGATGAGGCCTTCGTCGGCGCGTTCGGTGAGCGCTTCGAGCACGCGGTTGCGGCGCTCTTCGAGGGCTCGGAGCTGGCCCAGGCGCGACTGGATGGTGCGCAGCTGGGTGTCGGTGAGTGCGCCCGTTGCTTCTTTGCGGTAGCGGGCGATGAAGGGTACGGAGTTGTCGGCGTCAAGCAGCGCCACGGCTGCGCGGATGCGGTGCGGCGCGATACCGGTTTCTACGGCGAGCGCGTTGATGAGGTGCTCGGCGGGCTGCTCAGTCTTGCCGCCGGTTTCGTGTTTTTCACGGTGTGCGGCGCTGCTGGGTTCATTGCCGGCGGCGCTGCTGGGCGCGGGGTATGCAGCTCGATCCGCGCGCGGGCGGATGCTGCTCGGGAGGGGGTGTTCGCTCATCCTTCCAGTTTCGCATATTTCGCCGCGGCTCATGGGTTGGCAGGTAATGCTGAGGAAAGAGTCAGCGCGGGGCGTATTTTGCTCGCCTGTGCGGGTGCGGGTAAGCGTATTTTTCCACCGTATCTTCTAGCGCAGATTACGAGTCTTTACGCACATTTTGCCCTGTGGGTGCGCTAAACATTGTCATCTTTCCGTAAGAAACCGTGTTAGGGGTTCACATATTTGAATAGTGCTAAGTTTCAGCGATAAATTTAGATAAAAGAGCATATTTTTTTGAAAAATATCTCTTATTCGTGCAGATAAGGGGTGGCCTCACACCACGCAAACACCCTTATCTGCGTGCACACGTTCAGGGTTTCGGCGGCACGGTACGACATGGTGCCGCCACATCCCGCAGATGAAAGAGGGACCCATGCGCGAACAAGCCGCGCTATCAAACGCGCCGGAGGGCTACTTAGATTTTCACGACGAGTACGCGGAACTCATCGCCGAACTCGCCGCGCTTGGGTTCACCCCTACCCAGGTTCTCCGCCGCCTCAACTTTCTGTACCCGCACATCAACAAGAAGTACCTGAACTATGCGCTGAGCTCCGGCATCTGGCAGTTTGGCCCGGTCACGGCAGACGCCCCGAGCTACACGGTGCTCGCCTGCGGCCTCTGGTACGTTTTCGCGGAAGCCTACGATCTGCCTCCGGAGCCCGAGTACGCGGCACTAATTCTTGATTGCGATATTATTCACGACCTGCCGTCCGCACTGGAGGCACGCCACTTCAACAATGAAGACATTGCGCACGTTCTGGCGAAGATTGGCGCAACGCTCAAGTACCTTGCCGCACACCCCTACTCCCAGCTGGAGGAAGAAGCCTACGCGCAGACCCTCGAGGACATCCGACTGCGCGGCTTGGAAGAAATCGGCACCGAGGGCGGTAGCCTGTACACCCTGCTCGCCTCCAGTATGGAGGGCGAATCGGCGTGGCCTGCCCCCGCACAGACGGTCAACGATTACCTCGGCGACGGCGACTGGTCCCTGGGTATGCTCCGCACCGGCATCTACCCGGCGGAGGCACTCGAAAACGAATGGTACATTGACGCCGCGGCGGTACCCGAGGATTTTGCGCCGAAGACTCTGAGCCTGTTCTTGAGCTATTGCGCCCGCTACGACCGCGAGCCGACAGCGCTGAACTACGGCTACTGGTCTACCATTCCCACGCTCATTGAGCAGGTGCCGCCGCTAGGTGCGGTACGCGCCAAGTTCGGCTCCTGGCAGACGACCCTGCATCGCGGACGCACGCAGATTGCCCGCGAGCTGCGCCTGTGGACGAAGAACGAAGCCAGCGTAGCTGCCGTGGAGGCGAGCACCGCTGAGTCGAACGAGGCCGAGGCGAGCGCCGCTGAGGAGCTTGAGCTCCTCGACGCTGAGCTGACTAATGCTGACGCTGAGCTGGCTAACGCGGAGCTCACCGAAGCAGAACTAGCAGAGTTGGATACCCCGGACGGCTCCCCTGCGGGCGCTCCCGCAGAATCGGCAGAACCCGCACGTCTGAGCGCCCGCGAACTCACCGAGCAGGGCATCGGCGTGGTGCAGACCGCCCACACCGACCTGGCGGCGTACCACCGCACCCAATGGGAACAGACGGTGGAAGTCTTCGGCGAACGCCTCGCGCAGCTTGCCTGGAACCGCCGCCTGAGCACCTACTACTTCTTCGACGGAGCCTGCCTGGAAGATGCCGACCCGACCCCCGTGGTGACGGTTTTCCGCTCCCCCACCGGTTTCCTCTGCGAGCTTGAACCCACCGTCGAGGCGCTGCCCGCCTTCGACCCGGAGTTCCTGCAGGAGCACGGCTGGAGGCACCCGGTACCGGTGCATGCGCTGTGGAATCTGCACGCGCTCGACCCGCTGGAGGCAGCTGCCGCCGTCATTGAGGCGATGCGTTCGGGTTGCGGTTGTGAACGCTGGGATTTCTACCGCACCGATGACGATAACGACCCGCTTGCCGAAGAGGCTGAGGTGGCGCCCCTCTAAGCGCGCACTCCCGCGAGCCTCTCGTCGGGTTCATCCCTAGAGACAGCGAAAGCCCGCGTCCCGCTCCCTGAGAGGAGCAGGTGACGCGGGCTTTACGCATGCGCTGATAGCCGGTACCGAGATAACCGGCACCGATAGCCGGCGTGGCTTAGCGTGGGTGTTTAGCGTGCCGAGAAAATCTCGGACGCCTCCACAATCGCAATCTGCGCGGTGCGGGTCGAGATTGCTTCGTGGCGGCGGGCATCAGCGCGGCGCTTGAAGACCCAGCCGATACCCAGAATCACGAACCAGACGGGCATCGCGAGCAGACCCATGAGAGTTTCCTCGTTCATGGTCAGCACACCAATGGTGAAGGCGAAGAACGCCAGAGCCAGCCACGCGGAGAAACGGCCGCCGGGCAGACGGAACTTCGACTTCTTGTGGCGCGAGGGGAACTTCTTGCGGTACATCAGGTAGCTGACCATAATCATGGCCCACGCAAAAATCACGAGCACCGCAGCCACGGTGGTGACCAGGTTGAACGCACGAGAGATCGAGTCACCCGCGTAGAGCAGCACAATCGAGGACAGCAGCATCACGGCGGAAAGGAACAGCGCGTTACGCGGCACGCCGTTCTTGGAGATCTTGCCCAGGAACTGCGGTGCACTGCGCTCGCGTGCCAGGCCGAATGCCATACGCGAGGTGGAGAAGATACCGGAGTTCGCCGA
The DNA here is from genome assembly GCF_041432785.1 of Rothia sp. 27098_8_29. Classification (NCBI taxonomy): domain Bacteria; kingdom Bacillati; phylum Actinomycetota; class Actinomycetes; order Micrococcales; family Micrococcaceae; genus Rothia; species Rothia sp. 27098_8_29. Next base: position 43,019 of record NZ_JAPWAI010000003.1, on the reverse strand, counting down.
GGAGGTTGCGCTGGTAATCACCACGAAGTTGATGATGTGCGCGGCGATGCCCAAGCCCGCCAGAGTGAACATGGCGACGAAGGGACTCTTATCGGGGCTGACCAGGCGCCAGGGGGTGACCATCAGGATGACGGCGAGCGCGCCCACGTAGAAGACCATAATACGTACCGGCACGGCGTTAATTGCCTTGGGCAGGGTCTTTTCGGGGTCCTGGGTTTCTGCGGCGGTGGTACCGACGAGCTCGGAGCCCATGAACGCGAAGACGGCAATCTGGAATGCACCGAGGAAGCCAATCAGGTGGTTGGGGAACATTCCGCCGTCGTTCCAGAGGTTTGCGACAGATGCCTGCGCACCACTGGGCGAGGTGAAGCCGACGGCGATCATGCCGCCACCAACGATAATCAGGGCGACGATGGCGACAATCTTAATCATGGAGAACCAGAATTCGATTTCGCCGAAGTTCTTCACGGAGACCAGGTTCAGGGTCAGCAGAACGCCGATGACGGCGAGCGCCGGGATCCATGGCTGCAGGTCGGGCCACCACATGTGCAGGTAGCCGACGATTGCGATGATGTCCGCGACGGCGGTAACCACCCACATGAACCAGTAGGACCAGCCGAGGAAGAAGCCCGCCATGGGGCCGACAAGGTCGGTGGTGAAGTCAGAGAAGGACTTGTACCTCAGGTTGGAGAGCAGAATCTCGCCCATAGCTCGCAGCACCAGGAAGATGACGGCGCCGATGAGCATGTACACGAAAATAACTGAGGGACCCGCCATGGAGATAGCGCGGCCGGAGCCCATGAACAGGCCGGTACCGATGGCACCGCCGATTGCGATGAGCTGGATGTGGCGGTTGCTTAGACCGCGGTGCAGTCGCTCTCCCTGTTCGGGAGCTTTAGGATTCAGGCTGACGTTGTTCTGTTCAGTCACGACGTCCTCTTTTCAGCGGTTGTACCCCGTGCCGCATGTACCCCTAGTGTAATGAGAATCATTAAGATTCAGAGGTATAGCTAGTGCATGAATATGCGGTCATTGCTTTGCGGGGTGTCCCCGGATTTCGGGGCGAGGCTGGGGCTCTACCAGCTACCGCGCGGTGCTCGAAAGTGTCACGCTATCGATTGACGCGGAGTTTTTCTGAGAGCCCTCACAGCTACTTGGATAGTTATTCTACAGGTGTTAAGTGCAAGAAAACAGGATTTACGGCAAAAATGTGACCTGTTTCTATTATTTACGTCATATCAAGCGGTGTAAAAAATGCCGCCCGGAACGTAAACAGGCAGGCACGAGGGCACGCGAAAGCCCCGCCTCCGCATCCTAAAAGAATGCAGAAACGGGGCTTACCAACAGCGCCGCAGAAACACTACATAAACGCCGCAGAAAGAACAGAAACTACTGCTGACCAGCCTTGTCAACAACATTGCCAGCAGCCAGCGCACGAGCACGCTTCGCCGCGTGACGGCGGGTCAGAATCTCGTAGCCAATAGCCAGAGCGATGAACCAGATGGGGGTCAGCGCCAGACCGATTGCGGTGTCCGGATACAGGCTCAGGGCGTAGACCATGACGGCGAAGAAGACCAGACCAAACCAGCTCATGCCAATACCCCAGGGCATCTTATACTCGGACGCCTCGTGGCGCTCCGGGAACTTCTTACGGTAGACCAGGTACGCAATCAGGATCATGCTCCAGGTGAAGATACCCATCATCGACGCCACGGAGGTCACCACGGTGAACGCCTCCATGATGCCGCTACCGGCGTACAGCATGACCAGACTAAACAGCAGCATCACGGTGGTCAGGTACAGGGCGTTGGCGGGCACACCGTTCTTGGTGAGCTTACCCAGCGCGGAGGGGGCGGCACCGTCATGCGCCAGACCGTAGACCATGCGGGAGGTCGAGAAAATACCGGAGTTCGCCGAGGACGCCGCCGAGGTCAGCACCACAAAGTTCACCAGCGAGGCGGCAACACCAATGCCAGCCAGGGAGAACATGCCCACGAAGGGGCTCATGGACTTATCCAGCTTGTCCCAGGGGGTGACGGCGAGGATGGTCAGCAGCGGCAGCGCGTAGAAGAGGCCAATGCGGAAGGGTACCGCGTTAATTGCCTTGGGCAGGGTGCGTTCAGGGTGTTCGGTTTCCGCCACGGCGGTACCGACCAGCTCAGCGCCCACGAAGGCAAAGAGCGCAATCTGGAAGGCACCCAGGAAGCCCGTCAGGCCCTGGGTAAAGATACCGCTACCGGAGGGACCGGGGCGATCCCAGAGATTTGCCACAGAGGCGACGGTACCGTCGGGCGCAGTGAAGCTAAAGGCAACCATGAGCGCACCAACAATAATGAGGGCGACAATAGCGACGATTTTAATGACGGCGAACCAGAACTCGATTTCACCGAAGTTCTTCACCGAGGGCAGGTTCAGCAGCAACAGAGCCACGATAACGGTCAGCGCCGGGATGAAGGCTGGGATTTCCGGCCACCAGTATTTGATGTAGCCGGTAATCGCGATGACGTCCGCAATACCTGTGACGACCCAGAAGAACCAGTACGACCAGCCGACGAAGAAGCCGGCGCGCAGGCCGAGGATGTCGGTAATGAAGTCGGTGAAGGACTTGTACTTGGGGTTGGAGAGCAGAATCTCGCCCATGGCGCGCAGAACAAAGTAGATGACGCTACCGATAATGGCGTAAACAAAGACGATGGAGGGGCCGGTCAAGGCGATGGTCTTTGCCGAGCCGAGGAAAAGGCCGGTGCCGATGGCGCCGCCAATAGCGATCAGCTGGATGTGTCGGTAGCTTAGTCCACGCTGAAGCTTGGAGTGCTCAGCTTCAGAGTCTAGGCCGGTGACGGAGTTGTGCTGCGTTGGCTGCTGTGTCACGTATTTCTCTTTCCTGCGTCGATTCGCCCTAAATTTCACTCGGGGGCGAGTCCGGGTGGTTGGTATTCATGCATAATCCTGAACGGCGCGCCAAGAGGCGGTTCCCGCGCTTCCCGAGCCAGCGCGGTGCGCTTGGGCTTGTGGGCTCCGATTTCGCGGGGCTTCCGATTTTCTTGCATCGCCGATAAAGGGTTATGCAGAGAATGCATAATTTCAAATTTTACCCCCTCATACCCACACAAGTACAAGGAATACAACATCACCAGATTTTTGAGACGGGGCGAGTCTGCGGCATCTCTCAGCCTCCACCCGGAACACGCCCCGCACCGCTCTTAGATCGCACCTCTTCTCTGCACGCTTCTGCCGGGTTTTCAAAAAATATATAGAAACTTTACGTGTAAAACTTTACACAGCGAGAAACCGGGTCTAGAGTAGAAACCGTTCAACAAAAACCTAACCAACCAACTACAGAACAGAAGGACACAACAATGGGCAAGTTCTCCAACGCAGCACTGCGACTCACCGCCGGCGCGCTCATCCTCGACGCAGGCGTCAAGAAGCTCAAGGCAGACGAAGGCACCTACGCCTTCCTGCAGCAGATGGCGGCAACCGGTGTTCCCGCAGTCTCCAAGCTGGACGCAGCAACCTTCGGCAAGCTCATCTCCGGCGCAGAAACCGCACTCGGCGCAACCCTGCTGACCCCCTTCATCCCCGCACGCCTGGCGGGCGTAGGCCTGACCGCGTTCGCGGCAAACCTGATGACCATGTACTTCCGCAACCCGGACATGCACGACAAGTACTTCCGCCCCACCCAGGACGGCCAGCAGCTCGCAAACAACATCGTGATGCTCGGCGCGGGTCTGGCACTGCTGGGCTCCAAGAAGTAAGCCCCACAAACTAAACTCACTCAACAACCTCACGAAAGTGCGGCGGGAACAGTATTCGCTCCCGCCGCACTTTTGTCTGCGCGCTGAATTTCTGTGTTTCTCAGACCGGCATACGCCCAGCTAGTTCAGTCTCACGCCCGGCTAGTTCAGCGTCACGCCAGCCCCGCACGCCGCGAAACCGCACGGTATAGCGGCGCTACGCTATTCTTTTAGGTATGTCTACTGAGAACACGCAGCCTAGCCAGGCACCCGAATCCACCGAAGAAAAGGCCAAGAAGCCGGTTCCCGAGGAATTCTTCCGCCAGCCCTACTCCTTCGTCCGCCGCGGCGACCGCCTCACCGCGCGCCGCCAGAAGGCGTGGGACACCTACTCCCCCACCCACGTGCTGGACATCCCGCGCCTGCGCACCGACACCTCCGTCGCGCCCGAGGCGACCTTCGACCCGGTGAAGATTTACGGCCGTGAGGCGTACCAGGTCGTCGAGATCGGTTCCGGTCTGGGCGAGGCAATCGTGCACCGCGCAGCTGAGGTGCCCGAGGCGAACTTCCTCGCCGTTGAGGTGTACACCCCCGGCATCGCGGACCTGCTGCTGAAGATGGGTAACGCCGGCGTGGAGAACGTGCGTGTGGCTCAGGCGAACGCACCCGAACTGCTCGACAACATGCTTGAGGAGAACTCCGTGGACGAGCTGTGGGTGTTCTTCCCGGACCCCTGGCACAAGTCCCGCCACCACAAGCGCCGCCTGGTGTCCCCGGCGTTCGCTGATAAGGTTGCGCGCGTGCTCAAGCCCGGCGGTATATGGCGTCTGGCGACTGACTGGGAGGAGTACGCCCTGGTCATGCGTGAGGTTCTGGAGGCGCACCCCGACTTTGAGAACGTGAACCCCGGCGCCGGTGCGACCGAGGAGGATCCGCAGGGTGGTTGGGCTCCGCGTTGGGAGGGTCGTACCCTCACCAGCTTTGAGCGTAAGGCTCAGGAGGCGGGCCGCCGCGCGCACGATCTGACCTACCGCCGCAAGTAAGCACCGCCGCAAGTAAGCGGAGCAGCGCCAGTTACCGCCAGGTGGTTTCCCGCCAGCGCGCAAAGTGCATATAGGTTAAAGCAGGTGAGGCTCCCCGTTCATTCGGGGAGCCTCACCTGCTTGTTCATATACGAAATCTTCTATAGATAAACCCTAGGATTCATCAGCCGACGCATGTTTCAAAGCCTTCTCGTAGATAAATCGGTAGGAGTCATTTCTAAATTTTTCAAACTCTTCCAATTTCTCTATTTCTTTCGAAATATTAATCGGCATGGGTTCACCAGTGAGTTCTTCAAGAATCGAGAAATTTCCTATAGGGACATAATACAGAGGGTACTCAACAAGACCAGTTTCTTTAATGGTGCACCCTTTTAGTTCACGTTCTCCCATAGAATATATACTAAATGAACTTATCTTATTTTTTTCAAGACCCATCATTACAAGGTAAGCCAAATAGGGCGACAGAACCATTCGATGTGCCTGAGATTGCTCTGCAATCCTAAATCCAAGATCAACGTCACACCCAATAAAATCTATGAAATAATCTTTTTGAATGTCTCGGAGATTAATTCCACGATGACTGGAGAGTTCCAGTGCGACGGTACCTTCAATACCTAAACTTCCTACCAGACTTTTTGCTCCCTCCTTACCTTTTAGATTGTTATTCCAATCCTTAGGCATAAGATTCCAGCGATAATCCCAGGGGTTCCCTTGCGAATGAAGAAGAAAAGCATAGCTACGCAGTTTTAGGGTGTATGACGAACCAGGAATCTGACTGGGAGAAACTGATTCAAGAGATGCAATAAATTGCTGCAACGCTTCTCCAATAGCTACCGGCTCAGGTTTGCCGTCGTCTCCAATAGGTATCGTTCGGAGATACACCAGCTCATCGCCCCTGACTCTCCATAAGAACCACCCTGCATCAACAGCAGATTCAACCTGATGATTCGACTCCCTCAGACCTTTATCGAAGCTTTCCATAAAGGTTGATATTACGCCAACACCAGAAATAGGATACTTAATTTTTAAAGCAGTTGATTCACTAATATCAACACCACACACTAAAAATGCAGGTAAATTTTTTCCAATACCCATAATCCACCTTAGCATTTACTGTTTATCAGCATCTAGCAAACCCTGACACATATCCATAATCGCAGAGTAAAATAAAACTAGGAGGAGCACACCAGCGACAATCACAGACAGAATCAAACATTCTTCTTTTCGAAGTGAATGTTCATGAAACCACGGAACAAACCCAGCCGAGAATAAGACTAGAAAAATTGAACTCATAAACACAGAACTCTGAAGCCTTTGAACATTTTTAAATTTTTTATCAGCAATACCGGCCAGAGTAGACATCTGATCATTGATGTATTCCATCTTGTCAGTGTGCGATATGCTATCCAGGATCTTCGCATCAGCATTATAAGAACCGTAGAAAAATATATTACCAGCCCTGCCAGAAACGCTCATATTTGGCCTCTGATAAAAACCAATCTTAAATGAAATAATTACAGTACTTACAAAAAATGCAGTCCAGATATATGTCCATGAATTCCAAAAGTTACCGACTTTCTCGGTGGCCGGGATAAGTGCGCCATAAGCCGCTACGATAAAGCCCTGGACAGCCAACAGCATCTGGATTCTTACGTCAGCATTTTTAATCCAATCAGAGAAGTACTGAACAAGTCTCCACCTCTCCTCATAACTCACACCCTGCTCAACCGGAGCTGGTGTTTGAGTCTCAGCCGGTGCCTGGTTTTTATCATTTGTCGTGCCATCAGACCTCGCCTGGTTCTCAGTAACTTTCTGCTCTTTGATAGCTACTGGCTTCCACTGCATAAAGGTGTTCCAGACGAACAAATTTTTCACTCTGCCAGCCCCTCCTCTATCTCAATACCCCGAACTTGTTAGTCCAACTATGCTATCTCCAACTATATAACCAAGCAGGTGAGGCTCCCCGATCTTTCGGGGAGCCTCACCTCCTTGTGTGTGGGTCTGAGTGCATGCGGGGCGGGGGTCTACTTTGTCAGCCATGAAGTGCTTCACCTTTCTGGGGGAGAGATTTAATCATCCCTCAATACAAGCCTGAGACCTCATATACTCCGCCACTGCACTCAGTGGAGCACCACCAGCGGAGCTTGCATAATACGAGCGTGACCACAGATGCCCGCCCCGTAGGTATGGGGCAATCTCATCCGCGTAATCTCGCCGTAAGACACGCGAGGAAACACCTTTGAGAGAATTGACCAACTTGGAAACAGCTACTGTTGCAGGGTATCTCACCAGCAGGTGAACGTGGTCGGGTCCTCCATTGAACTCTTCCAAGGTTGCGCCGAAGTTTTTACATACATCCCTCATGATGTTTTCACAGGTTGTCAGCATGTCATTTATGAAGACATCTCGACGGTATTTAGTCACAAACACCAAATGGACGTGAAGATCCCAGATAGCTTGTCTTCCAGTGCGAATGTCTTCATTATCTGTCATGACACCAAGTATATAATGGAGATGTTATGTTGAAGCGTTACCGATACCGCGCATACCCAAAACCGGGCCAAATCGAACCTATTGCCCGGCTCTTTGGGTGCGTGCGCGTAGCCTACAACGACGCTTTAGCCTACGCATCAGAGACCTACCGATTCACTGGCGTCAAACCCTCAGCGGCTGAACTGTCCGCACGTCTGACTGCGTTAAAGAAATCCGAGGAACGATTCTGGCTGAGTGAGGTCTCCTCTGTGCCCTTACAACAAGCCTTACGTGATTTGGATAAAGCCTACAAGGCTTTTTTCAATACTGTCACTGGTCAGCGCAAAGGTAAGCGTGGCGCTCATGCGCCACGTTTTAAGAAACGCAGTCACCGCCAGTCAGCAAGGTTTACGAAGAACTCCGGGTTTAGCGTGCATGAAACAACTCATCGGGTCGGTTTTGTGCGCTTAGCCAAAATTGGAAATGTGCGGTTCGTACTGTCACGTCCTCTACCTGCTGAGCCGTCTTCGGTCACTCTCATCCGTGAGCCAGATGGGAAGTATTACGTCTCATTTGTCGTGGATATGCCTACTGAAAATGTTCAGGTACCGGAGCCTTCTGCGTACGCTGTCGGTGTTGATCTAGGTCTGAATCACTTGGCAGCAGCTGTCAATTCAGAGGGGGAACGGATGTTCTTCGAGAACCCCCGCCCTTTGAAGGCGGCAGCGGCACGTCTTGCTACGCTTCAACGTCAGCTCTCCCGTAAACGGCGCGGTAGCAACCGCTACGAAAAGCAACGAATCCGCGTAGCCAAAGCTCACGCCAAGGTACGCAACACAAGGAGCCATTACGCGCATCAGGTGGCAAACAAGGTGGTGGACGAGAACCAAGTCATCGCCCTGGAGAACCTGAATGTGGCTGGTCTGTCACGTACCCGTTTGGGTAAGTCCGTATTGGATGCCTCATGGGGTTTATTGCGCCGTCTGATAGAAGAGAAGGCTACTGAACGTCATCGCATGGTGGTCTTTGCTGACCGATTTGCCCCCACGTCCCAGCTGTGTTCTGTGTGCGGCGAGCCGGGCGGTAGAAAGCCGCTGAATATCCGTGAATGGGCATGTGCCAAGTGTGGTACGTGCTTGGACCGGGATACGAATGCGTGTGTGAATATTATGCTCGCCGCAGGGCTTGCGGAGAGTCTAAACGAACAGAAGAGGGACGTAAGACGCCTGCTTGCGGGCGCTGTTACTGTTGACGCTGTTAACCCACCGAGAGCCGCACACCTATAGGGTGTGCGGCTGGCAGGAATCCTCTTTGCTCGCAAGGAGGAGGAAGTCAACCTCCCTCGCGGCGTATGACACAAAGACGCACAAGCCTATATGGATGGCTGACTAGCGCAGATGAGCTAAAACAGCCGAGCCGTTATCCTAGTGTAGCTGGTTAGCGCGAATATACGTTAAGGAGGTGAGGCTCCCCGATCATTCGGGGAGCCTCACCTCCTTGTGTGTGGGTCTGAGTGCATGCGGGCGGGGGTCTACCCTCCCTCTCGCGGCGTATACACAAAGACGCACAAGCCTATATGGGTGGCCGACTAGCGCAAATGAGCTAAAACAGCCGAACCGTTTATCCCAGTGTAGCGGGTTTAGCCGGTTTAGCGCTGCGGTTTCGCATCATCCGCCGTAGCCGGCTGGCGATGCTGACGATACAACACCACAGCCGAAGAACGCTGACGAGGCGCCGGGCGGGTACCGCGAGCAATATGCACCACATCGCCACTGGTACCGGCAGCGAACACGCGCTCCGCCATGCCCAACTTCACCTTCGCGTCCTCAACCTGACGCTGCAACGCCGCAATCTGCTCCTGCTGCTCCTCCACGAGGGATTCCAGCTCAATAATGCGGCGAATACCCTCCAGGGAGACGCCCTCCTGCGAGAGCTGCTGAATCTGCTGCAGACGGTTAACGTCACGTTGCGAATAGCGGCGCGCTTTGCCGGGCGCACGCGAAGGCTGGACCAGGCCGATGCGGTCGTACTGGCGCAGGGTCTGCGGGTGCATGCCCGCCAGCTCAGCCGCCACAGAAATCACGAAAACCGGCAGGTCCACGCTGTGCAACGGCTTGCCGCTACGGGACTTAGATGATGATTCTCGAGATGCCATGGTTTACTTCGCCTTCTTCAACAGATCCTTACGCGGGTTCTCCTGCGGTGCCAGTTTTACGAACTTATCGAATGCTTCCTGCGCCTCTGCGCTCAGCTCGGTGGGCAGTACAATCTCCGGGATGACCAGCAGGTCGCCGTCGCCGCCCTTAGCCTTGAAGCCGCGGCCCTTGGCGCGCAGTCGGCGGCCAACCTGGCCGGGTGCCAGGCGCAGCTTCACGGTGGATGCGTCGGGCAGGGGCACCTCGATCACTGCGCCGTCGACGGCCTCAGCGAGGGTGACGGGCGCGCGCATAATCAGGTTGTTACCCTCGCGCGAGTACACGGAGTCATCGGAGACGCGCACGGTGACCTTCAGATCACCGCCACGCAGGCCCTTGCCGCGCAGGCGGACCTTCTGGCCGTCCTTAATGCCTGCGGGGATGCGTGCCTCGGTGTGGGAGCCGTCCGGCAGGAACACGGTCACGGTTGCGCCGGTGTATGCCTGGGCGAGGCTGACGCGGGTGCTAGTGGTGCTTTCTTCGGGGGCTGCGTGCTGTGCACCGCCGAAGCCGCCACCCATGCCGCCGAAGTCGGCGCTGGTGAAGCCTGCGGAGCGTCGGGAACCGCCAGCGCTACCGCCGAAGAGGCCACCGAGCAGGTCGTCAATGTTGATGCCTGCGCCGCCGTTGCTGAAGCCGCCGAATGCGTCCGCGCCGGGGTAGCCGGTGTAGCTGCCACCGCCAAAGCCACCTCCGCCGAAGCCGCCCATACCAGATGCGCCGTAGCGGCGGATCTGGTCGTACTCTTCGCGCTGCTTCTTATCGGAGAGCACGTCGTATGCTTCCGAGATTTCCTTGAACTTCTTCTCTGCTGCGGCGTCGCCGGGGTTCAGGTCCGGGTGGTACTTGCGGGAGAGCTTGCGGTACGCCTTCTTGATGTCGCTTTCGCTTGCGTCTTCGCTGACACCCAGTGCCTTATAAAAGTCGTCGGTTAGCCAGTTTTCACTTGCCATGTTGTGTTTCTCCTTCTGCGGTGATGCGCCGCCCTCCTCGGTTACGGGACGGCTTGCAGGGGCACCGCGTGCTTGTCTTAATGCTCTATATAAAAGTTTAGTCTACTTGACTCAATTTTGAAAGGGTTGAGCCCAAAAAATAGCGCCCCTACAAGCCTTTTAACCGCCGCCACAGCTCACCGAAACCCGCGCCAACACACCGGGTAAAGCAGCCCCGGCAAACAACAGGGCGGGCACCCACCCACTAGGGAGAGCACCCGCCCGTCGTTAGTTATTCAGCCATTGCTGAGCCGACCACCTTACGGTGCGACAGCCACAGCCACCTGAGCGGTACGAACCACACGGTCGTTCACGCGGTAGCCGTAACGCAGAACCATGGAGACATGATCCTCGGCCACCTCGTCGGTGGGCTGCTGCAGTACAGCTTCGTGGATGTTCGGGTCGAAGGCGTCGCCTACTTCACCGAAACGCTCCACGCCCTGCTTGCTGAGCAGCTCTTCGAGCTTCGCAGCGATGGAGGCGAAGGGGCCTTCCTGCAGGTCGCCGTGCTTGCGTGCGGCGTCGATGTCGTCGAGCACCGGCAGCAGTGCGCCGACCAGGTCACCGATTACGAAGTTTCGCAGCTGCTCCTTTTCGCGGGCGGTGCGGTTCTTGTAGTTGGTGAACTCTGCCTGCAGGCGAAGCAGGGAGTCCAGGCGCTCCGCGGCGAGTGCCGCATCCGCAGATTCTGCTTCTACGGCGTCCTGGAGCTCAGCCTCGACGGCTTCCGCAGCGTCTTCGGCAGTTTCGACCGATTCAGCTTCGGGGTGGCCTTCCGCTGCGGGGGCGTTGAATGCCTCCTCCAGCGGGTCGGGGGTGATGTTTTCCTGCTCAGCCATGATTACTTCTTCTCGTCTTCGTCGATAACCTCGGCGTCGACAACATCCTCATCAGCGGCGGGCTTGGACTCGGATGCCTCAGCCTGTGCTGCTGCGTAGAGTGCCTCACCCAGCTTGGATCGGGATGCCTGCAGCTTCTCGAATGCGGACTTCACTGCTGCGTCGTCGTCGCCCTCGAGTGCCTTCTTCAGCTCGTCGACATCGCCCTGGACCTCGGTCTTGACGTTCTCGGGCAGCTTGTCGCCGTTCTCCTTCAGGAGCTTCTCAGTGGTGTATGCGACGGACTCGGCTTCGTTGCGGGTGTCAGCAGCCTCGCGGCGTGCCTTGTCCTGCTCAGCATGTGCCTCTGCATCCTTGACCATGCGGTCGATGTCGTCCTTGGAGAGGGAGGTACCGCCGGTGATGGTCATGGACTGCTCAACGCCGGTGCCCTTGTCCTTTGCGGAGACGTGGACGATGCCGTTTGCGTCGATGTCGAAGGTGACCTCAATCTGGGGCACGCCGCGGGGTGCGGGGGCGATGCCGGTCAGCTCGAAGGTACCCAGGTTCTTGTTGTCGCGAGTGAACTCACGCTCACCCTGGAAGACCTGAATGGTCACGGAGGGCTGGTTGTCCTCTGCGGTGGTGAAGGTCTCGGAACGCTTGGTCGGGATTGCGGTGTTGCGCTCGATCAGCTTGGTCATCACGCCGCCCTTGGTCTCGATACCGAGGGAGAGGGGGGTGACGTCGATCAGCAGAACGTCCTTACGGTCGCCCTTCAGCACGCCTGCCTGCAGTGCTGCACCCATTGCCACGACCTCGTCGGGGTTCACACCCTTGTTGGGCTCGCGGCCGGTGAGCTCCTTGACGAGCTCAGCAACAGCGGGCATACGGGTGGAGCCACCGACCAGGATGACCTCAGAAATCTCGGAGATGGACACGCCAGCTTCCTTGATTACGTCGAGCACGGGCTTCTTGGTGCGCTCGAGCAGGTCGCGGGTCAGTTCCTCGAACTTTGCGCGGGTCAGCTTCTCATCCAGGTGGATGGGGCCCTCAGGGGTCACGGACAGGTACTGCAGGGAGATGTTGGTGCTAGAAGCGCTGGACAGCTCCTTCTTAGCCTGCTCAGCTGCTTCCTGCAGACGCTGCAGAGCAATCTTGTCCTTGGACAGGTCAGCACCGGTGTTTGCCTTCACCTGTGCGAGCAGCCACTCGACAACGCGGTGGTCCCAGTCGTCACCACCGAGGCGGTTGTCACCGCTGGTTGCGCGAACCTGAATAGTGGAGAAGCCGTCGTCGTCCTTGCCAACTTCCAGCAGGGAGACGTCGAAGGTACCGCCACCGAGGTCGAAGACCAGGATGAGCTCGTCTTCCTTACCCTTGTCCAGGCCGTATGCGAGTGCTGCGGCGGTGGGCTCGTTGACGATACGCAGGACGTTCAGGCCTGCAATCTCGCCGGCTTCCTTGGTTGCCTGACGCTCAGCGTCATTGAAGTATGCGGGAACGGTGATGACAGCGTCGGTAACCTTGTCGTTCAGGAATGCCTCTGCGTCGCCCTTCAGCTTCATGAGGATACGAGCGGAGATTTCCTGCGGGGTGTACTTCTTGCCGTCAATCTCGGTAGTCCAGTCGGTGCCCATGTGGCGCTTGACGGAGGAGATGGTGCGGTCGACGTTGGTCACTGCCTGACGCTTTGCGACGCTACCGACCAGAACCTCGCCGTCCTTGGAGAATGCGACGACGGAGGGGGTGGTGCGGGTGCCCTCTGCGTTAGCGATGACGACCGGGTCGCCACCTTCCAGTGCTGCTACGACCGAGTTGGTGGTACCGAGGTCAATACCTACTGCACGTGCCATATGTTTATTCACTCCTTAGGTGTCAGTGCCCCGCTTCTTCTAATGCGAGGCGGGATAGTTTGAAAGTTTTGGAGGCGGTCGGTGCTACGCGTGCCGCCCCGTGTGGGGTGGTCTGCGCGGCTTCCTTGAGCCTCATGTACTCAAGTATGCACCCTCTCAGAGGGTGTGTCAATAGGGTTGAGCGAACTTTACTCAACTTTTTTATGCGGAGGGGCGTGAGGGGCGGGTTTTTTGGGGCTCTGGAGGGGTGTTTTGCGGGCGATTTTGAGGCGGCAACGAGGCGCGGATGGGCGGTTTTGCCGCGGAATTCCGGGGTTTTTGGGTGGCGAGAGGGTGCGGCGAGGCTATTCAGCGCACGGCGGACAGTGCCGGGCACTCGGGGCGGAAAAATTTTTAAAAATCTTTAAAAAGAGGGGCGGAAAACCTAAAAATTGGAGTGCGAGAGGTGCTGGATGGTGACCTGGGTGCACCTTATATAGGGCATACGGGGCAATTTTTAGGCGCGATTTTTGAGCCGGGAAGCTAGACCTCTGGCAACGTTGCTAGGGGTGCGCTTCGTGCAGGCACCTCAACTACGAGCACACGCCTGAGATCTCAGAGTTTCGCTCCTCTTATATATAGAGGACTTGCATGCGAGCTCCATCGCTCACCTTATGGGGTATCCCCGCTTGTCCGGCCCGTAATTCCCCAACCCTCATCTGTGGCTTGAGGCTACCCACCTGCCGTATTCTGGTTACGACCATATCCTCTCAAAGCAGATAGGAGAATCCTGTGTCAGAGCAAGACACTTCACTGGAGACAAACACGAGCTCCACCCAATTATCCCTAACCCCGGAAACCCAAACCGTTGAGGAGACCACAAATACTATAGATTGGAAGTTTCCGGTAATCGCTGCAGCAGTCTCCTCAGGGATCATATATACCGACCTTTCCTCATCTATATTTCCATTTGCTATTTCAATAATTTTCATAATCCTCTTATTTATCATCGACTTGCACCTAAACTCCTCGACGATTCACCCTAAAATTTCCGAAAACGAAAAACTACTTAAAAATAAAACCGTAAATCTACACTACGAAACCGTCAAACAAACACTCAACTTTTTTTTAGCCCCCTTACTCACCTATACATCAATTACCATTACTCTAGGTAATATCGAAATTCCCAGCGATTACCACCTCCCTATATTTCTAATATCCTTAGTACCCCTCTTACCTATCCTAATATATCATTTCCACACATCAAACAGTCAACCGATTACAAACATCCCACCCTCCCCGAAAAAAGATTCCCAGACCATTTTTGAGAAAATTAAATCAGCATCGCAAATAATACCAATAATTATTTCAATATCATTCATGTTTGTATTGATTAAAAATACATTATTGGTAGACAATAATTTAGGTGACGCAATACATCTTACTGCGATTGAATTTACACAAAGTAAATACGAATGGATCTCTTTTTTATTTACAGTAATTCTCATAATATATTCCACCCTTCTCCCCTCGCTGGCCCTCAATCTTGTACACGAGGGCTTCGGATCAATTTGGAAGAATCAGCTATTCAAACCTCTACAAAGCCCCTACATTCAGTTGCCTAGTGATATCAAACCGATATTACACCATGCCTTTTCCAGCATCATTTTGACGACACTAAATAACATTATTTTAATTAGTATAACCATAATTATTTTACATGTAATCCTAAGCATCCTAGCAGTAAATGCTTCACAGTCCATAGCTGTATACATCCTATTATTTTCAGCTTCGGCATACATAAATGCATACATAAATGCATTATCAAAAAAATCAAATAACCCATTGAAGGTGAAAAAAATATTATACTCATCATGCCTTAACTTTTTACTGTTCTTCACTGTGATATTTTCACTCGTATTTCACCAATCCACAATTTATTCCATTGTAAAAAATTTATCTTCCCTAGGTGCAACCATTTCATCCCCGTCTAGAATTATAAATAATTCTGAAGAAACATATTATTCATGTGCATTTTTAGACAAGCCAGACTCGTCTGAATCTATTGCATTTGGCATTATTGCATCCTCAAAAGACTCATCAATACATATATTTTCACCTATTCGCAATGAAGATACTGGTAAGTACGCAGAAAAAAAGAAAGATGGAATTTTATATCCTAACAAGCTTGTTGAAACTCACGTCAAAACGACAGAAGGGTACCATATTGAAAAATTTAATAAATCAAAACATTGGTACAACTCAAGCAGCGGAAAATGCGTATATAAAAGTTCAACTCCTTTCTATAAAAACCCCCGTTCCTGGAACAAGCCAATATAGATTTTAAGGCTCCCATAATAAGTGGGTAAATGAAGAAGCCCCGTCTACGCATCTTGAACTGCCTCCCGTTTCTTGGACATCAAAAATAAAGTCCAAGAAACAGGAGGCTTTTCATGTCTGAACATCTGAGATCAAGGCATGACCATTTGCTTCGGAAACAGGCAGTACAAATGTTTGAGAAGGGACGTGGCTATCGTCTGACCGCCAGCAGGCTTGGTGTGTCTGCCGCGACTGTGAGAGAGTGGCAGAAAATGTACCGCGTCATCGGGAAGGGCGGGCTTCTTGCCATGGGAGTAAAGCACACCAAATACGACTATGAGACCAAGGTTGCCGCAGCGAGGGCTGTGGTTGATGGTGGGATGAGTAAGCCTGAGGCGATGGTACGTTTCGGTATTGCAAGCGCGACACCGTTGAAGCAGTGGTGCAGGCTGTACCGGCAGGGCGGTGCGCAGGCGCTTAAGCCTAAGCCCAAGGGCAGGCCGAAGGGGTCAGTGCGGGCGGTGCCACCAACGCGTGAGGAGGAACTCGAAGAGCGTGTGCGCAAGCTTGAGGCACAGGTGGCGTACCTCAAAAAATCGATTGCCCTGAAGGCGCAGAAGCGCTCCCAAACCGGGACAAAGCCCTAGTGGTCGCTGAGCTTTCAGGGCAGGGACACAAGCTGTACGACCTCCTTGAGGTGGCTGGCCTTGCCAGGTCGAGCTACTACTACGCACTGGCTCACCCCCAGCAGCCAACCAGAGTGCAGCTACGTCCCAAGGTCGCGCAAATCTTTTCGCGAACCCCCAACGGGTGCGGTCACAGACAAGTAGCTATGTGCCTGCGCGCTGAGGAAGGGGTGCGCATCGCCGATAAGACGGTCTTGAAGATGATGCGTCAGATGGGGTTGCGCTGCGGTATACGCCGTGAGAGGGCCTACCACAGGTACAACTCTTACAAGGGGGAGGCGGGGCAAAGTTTTGAGAACATCATCGGTCGCGACTTCACGGCGACTGGTCCTTGGCAGAAGTTGGGCACCGATGTTACCGAGTTTAAGCTTTCCTTCGGTAAGGCCTACCTCGCGCCGGTTTATGACTTTGCCAGCAAAGAGATTGTCGCCCACTCCATCTCGATGTGCCCTAATCTTGCCCAGCAGCAAGAGATGCTTCAGGTACTCATGGAGGCCAAACCCGAGGGAGCTAAGCCGATTTTGCACTCGGATATGGGGTGGCAGTATCAGCACGAGACCTATATCAGTATGCTGGCCGATAATGGTTTTATCCAGAGCATGTCACGTAAGGGTAACTGCATCGACAATGGTGCCACTGAGCAGGTCTTTGGACACCTTAAGGACGAGTTTTTTCGCGGCCAGGACTGGCAGACCTTCGAGAGTTTCAAAGCTGACCTTGACGCCTATATTACGCATTGGAATACGGTAAGGCGCCAGGTAAAGCTTAGGGGCCTGACTCCGGTAGAGTACCGGGTTCAGGCCCTACGGGAAGCCGTATAGCGGCTACTATTTAATGCGTCCAAGTTTCGGGGCGCAGTTCATCTCGTGCAGGCGGGGCTTCTCCTTGCCCAGCGTAAGCGCACAGGGGTGGGTCCTCCCCTATGCTGGTTATAAGCCAGCACCGGAGCAAGAAGGGCACACCACCATGAACCTAAACAAACTCTTCACCGCGCTGCGGCAACGCAAAAACACCCCGGCACGCAACCAGCAGGCTGAGCGGCGCGAACGCTACACGCACGCCCTCGAACAATTCCTCGACGGGCAGCCCGCCGTACGCCTCGGCGGGGTGTACACGCTCGCGAACCTCGCAGGCGAATGGCTCACCGACGCATCCCTCCCCGAGCAGGTACGCCGCGAAGAAGCCCAGGCCATTATCGACGCGCTGACCGGGTGCATCCGCACGCCCTACCCCCTCGCGCAGAAACGGCAGGCCCTAGAAGCAGACGAGGCCACCGAAGGGTACGAAGGCGACTTTACGCGCGATCAGGAGGCGCTACGCGAAGAGCAGCTGGTGCGCCGCACAGTCTTCATGGAGTTCAGCCGTCGCCTCGCCGCCGTCGCCGAAAGCAACAAGACTGGCAACGAGGAAAGCCAGCACGCGGTGCCGCTAATATCGCCAACATGGGCTGATCTGCGCTTCGACTTTGGCGGCGCACCCATCTTCTACCCGCTACAACAGCTGTACTTTCAGAACGCCGATTTCGCCTCCGCAACCTTCTATGGCCCGGCGGATTTCTTCGGCGCAACCTTCCACGGTGACACCAGCTTCTCCGCAGCACAGTTCACCGCTGACGCATCCTTCCACAGCGCGAACTTCAACGACTGGGTGGGGTTCAGCGCCGCGCACTTCGCAGGCGCAGCAGAGTTCAGCGGGGCACGCTTTGCGGACGCGGCAAGCTTCGCAACCGTAACCTTCACCGGCGAAGCTGACTTCTCAGACGCGGTCTTCTCGGCTGCGGCTGACTTCGCGGTAGCCTCCTTCGAGTCCGACGCCAACTTCTCACGATTGAACACCTCGGGCATAGCCAGCTTCGCGGCGGTCACCTTCGACGGAAAGGCAGTATTCACCGCCTCCACGTTCCACGATGAAGCGCACTTCGCCGCGTCGGTCTTCAACCGTCCGGCGGTGTTCTCCAAGTCGCTGTTCGGCGGGGTCGCGCGCTTTACCGGTGTAGTCACCAAGCAGTCCGCAATGTTCAGCAACGTACGCTTTGCGAGCGCGGCGGACTTTAGCGGGGCGTCCTTCACGCAGTACGAGGATTTTGGTGGGGCGCGGTTCGACGGCGACGCCACGTTCTGCCGGGCGTCTTTTATCGCGCTTCCGAGGACGCGCTATGAGATGGACTTCCCGCAGCAAGCGAACTTCGGTAACGCGACCTTCGCGCAGGATGCCGACTTTAGTAAGGCGACGTTCACGGCGCATGTCGGCTTCTACAAGGCGACGTTCGCGCGGGCGGCGAGCTTCAACGAGGCGAGCTTTGAGGGCGCCTACTTCGCGGATGCGACGTTCAGTCAGAAGGCGGATTTCAGGCAGACTAGCTTCATGTATGTTAAGCCGTCCTTTGAGGCTTTGGATAGGCGGCTGCAGAGGGCACGGTTCTCGGCGCAGGCGGATCCGCAGGATTACCTGTTCGAGGCGCGCCCGGAGAGCCCGCACGGTTTCAGCTGCGGCGAGGCGACGCTTCTTAATAGAACGTTCATTCTCCCTGTTGGTGCGGTGCTTTACGACCCGGATTCCTGGGACGAAGAGCAGCAGGAGTACACCCGTGTTAGTGAGCCTGCACAGTAAAACCTAGCACTCCCCTACCAGCGGGGAAGCCCCCCCCCCGGGGAAGCTCCCACACACAGACCCCGCCCGCACATCCAGCGCTGGCGGGGTTCTTGCTTTTGACCCACAACCGCCCAAGCCCGGCAGCTTTACACTATGCTGAGTATGACCCGCCCCTTTCAACGATGACAGGAGAACCACATGCATCTGGCACCCAGCACCGCGTGGGTTTGGCTGATAGCTTGCGCAGTCGTCATTCTGTTTTTCCCGCTCGCCGCGCAGTTCGGCAATCTCAAGGGGAAGCTGTCGAGCTTCCGCACCTGGGTTTGGGCTATCGCTCTCTTGGGCATTGTCACGGCGGGTTTTATGCCTTTCACCTTTGGCACTGACATCGCCAATTTTGAGGTTCAGCCGTTCATTTTCTTCATCACCGGCACCCTGCTGGGTGTTCTCTTTCTTGGGGAGTTCCACCGCATGAACGCCCAGAAAAAGCTGAAACACCCCCAGCGGGTGCACGCTGAGCGCCGTACCCGTTACAGCAAGGCAGTTGAGCAGCTGGCGTATCCGAACCCGGCAGTCCGTGCGAGTGCCATCAGCACGCTTGCGGGTCTGGTGGATGAGTGGCTCGCTGACGAGCAGCTCAGCGTTGAGGCGCGGCAGAAGGAGGGGCAGGTCATCGTCAATGCCCTCTGCGCTTATGTGCGTTCGCCGTTCTCGCGGGCGTTCAAGGCTGAAGCTTTTGACTCCGATACGCCGCCCGCTAACTATGCGGGTGATTTCGCTACGGATCTGGCGGCTTTTCGTGGTGAGCAGGATGTTCGCCGCAGCGTCTTCGTTGAGATGAGTAAGCGCAGCAGCACCCTTGCTGAAAATGAGAAGGGCGAGGTGGCTGTTGTCCCCGGCGCGTGGAGCGGCTTTGAGTTCGATTTCAGCCGGGCGGTCGTCTTCTACCCTCTCGACGGTCTGACTCTTGAGAACGCCAATTTCTCTGCGGCGAGGTTCTGCAACGGTTCAGATTTCAGCGGGGCAGCTTTTGTGGGAACCGTGGATTTCAGCCGCGCAACCTTCGGAGGGATCGCGGGGTTCGGTGACGCGACCTTCGCTGGCGAGGGGAACTTCAGCCACGCAACCTTCACACGGAGCGCTAACTTCGGGGGAGCTTCCTTCGTTCAGAGCGCATATTTCGACGGGGTGAAGTTCATGCAGAACGCGCATTTTAGCGGGGTGAAATTCACTCAGGATACGAACTTCAGTGGCGCGTCCTTTATGGGCGTTGCAGATTTCTGCGATGTGTCTTTCGTGAAGAGCCCGCCAGTCTTCGCTATTGAGGATGCTGACTCGGGCGAGATGTGCCGGGCTCGGTTCGCTGCGCTGTCTGCTGGTTCGGAGTCTGCCGGTCAGGAGGCGCATAACTTCACGATGTACGAGGATAGCCAGCCTATTCCGCTCGGTACGGCTATTCTGAACGGCGTGGGCTACCGCATCCCGGTCGGGGCGGTACTCTTCGATCCGGCGTCCTGGGATGCACGGCAGAAGGAATACACGCGCATGAGTGAGCCCGCGCAGTAATTATCTTGAGGCCCCGCCACATTGAACGTGTGGCGGGGCCTTCGCGCACGTGGTGGACGCTGCCGAGCAACTGCATCGAAAAAATAAAAATGGTGCGAAAAACCCCGCTGAGTCTGTAGGCTCTAGCGGGGTTTTTCGAATCTTATCTACCCGGATTCGTTTATCGCTTTCCAGCGGCATTACGCCATGTCTGAAATAAATAAAACTTAAATTGGGTACCAAAAATCCGCGGAATGTGTGTCATCTGCTAAAATCAGCAGTGACAACGCAATTCCGCGTTGCCTCTAATTGCATAGAGAGGAGGTGTACTCCTATGGATAAGGACCATTTCTGGCTCCTCGTTGAACGATGGAGCAATATGGTTACCCTACTTCTTGGTCTGGTAGCGACTATCCAGTTCGTGGTTATCTGTCTTTTCTAGACCATTCTTTCGTGGGGCTACCGGTGATGTTGCCGCATCGCTGGTGGCTCCACTTTTATTTTACTGTCATTGCACATAAGGACATTCCCTATATGCATGACCGTATACCTAATAATGTAGCGCATTTCTTAAGACATAACAACACGGCAACACTAATTACGTAGCCATTGCACCCACCGTGAGAAACAATGTCGGTCATTTTGAAAACTTCCATTCCTCACTGCCTGCCGCGGACAGCAGAAGCACCATCCGCGTAGCTCAAGCAGGCTGGCCCCTCGTTGATGACCGGGCGCGGCTCACGGCAAGCAGCTTTACCCTATGCTGGAAGGTGAACGTTCCTATCAGAGAGGACAGGAGAATCTAGTGCCCCGCAATAACGCATCATCCGCTCCAGAGAGCCCGGTAATCCCGAAAGCTCAGGAGAATCCTTGGTATATCCGGCACTTTATTAAGCTCCTCATTGGCTTTGGTCTGGGCGGCGGTGCAGTTGCGATTCTACTGCCTTGGATGTTGTGGTTTTTCTGCGGCATGAGCTCTGGCAGTTCAGATCAGCTGCGTCTGCATCTTCTGTACGTCACTGGTGGCATTATTGCGGTTCTGACTCTTCTGCAGACTAACTGGAAGAATCAGGGTGACCGCCTCAAAATTGATGCCGATATCAAGAAGAATGAGCAGGACGCAGAGAAGAACGAACGCGATCATATACGCCAGGTTCATGCAGAACGTCGTAGCCGCTACACCAAGGCGGTAGAACAGCTGGCTAACGAGAAAGCGACTGCCCGTCTGGGCGGTATCTATACCCTTATAGGTTTGGTCGATGAGTGGCTAACCGATGACACTCTCGAGGTTGAAGAACAACAAAAAGAAGGACAGGTTATTATCAATAACCTTTGCTCCTACATTCGTTCGCCCTTCCCTCTGGCATTAAAAGCAGAGATGTTTGAGGGCGATTCAGAGCCTGATAACTATGAAGGAGATTTCTCCAAAGATCAGGCCGCATTTCACGAAGAACAGGATGTACGCCGCACTATCTTCGTTGAGATAAGCAAGCGCAGTAGTACCTTCACTAGGGATGAGATTCGCACGGTAATCGACACTTTCCCAGGAATGTGGAGTGATTTCGAGTTTGATTTCAGCCGAGCACCCATCTTCTACCCCCTCAACACCCTCACAATTGAGAAGGGTAATTTCTCGGGCGCAAGGTTCTACGCTGGTGCGAATTTCGTCGAGGCAACCTTCACCAGCAACGCGGACTTCAGAGCGGCAACCTTCACTTGCTACGCGGACTTCGTCATGGCGACCTTCATCAGCAATGCAAACTTCAGCGGGGCAACCTTCACCAGCAACGCGAACTTCGTCGCGGCGACCTTCACCAGCATCGCGGACTTCCATGAGACGAGATTCACCAGCGACGCGGACTTCTGCTGGGCAACCTTTACCAGCAACGCCGACTTCCACAGGACGACCTTTATCAGCAACGCCGACTTCCAGGGGGCGAGATTCACCAGCATCGCGAGCTTCAGTAAGGCAACCTTCACCCGCCGCGTAATCTTCCTCCATACAACTTTCACCCAATATGGGCCAATCTTCACTATGGCTGATTCAGAAGAGCGCAAAGCTCAATTCTCCGCAGGGGCAGAGCCGCGAGACTATGATTTCTCGGTCTCTTCGGAAAGCAAACCTATCAAGTGCGGAATGGCTACATTTCTCGGCAAGTCGTTCACTGTCCCTCTTGGAACGATACTCTTCGACCCAGATTCATGGGACGAAGATAAGCAGGATTACACCCGCTTCAGTGAACCTGCGAAGTAATACCCGAAGGCCCCGCCACATTGAACGTGTGGTGGGGCCTCTGTTCATGACCGATAGAAGCACAGGTCAGACAGTTTTGCACTATGCTGAAAAGTGACCGTTCCTCTCAAAGTCGATAGGAGATTGTCTTGGCAGACAATAAGACCTCAACAGAGAAACCGCCTTTTTATATTCGGCGCTTCTTCCTAATACTTGTCTTACTCGGGCTTATTGGAGGCGCAGCCGCTCTTTGGATTCCTTCCGGCACTGATTGGCTACGCCAGAGTGGACTATCCGGCGAAGCGGAGCAGAAATCTATCTCTGATTTACGCTTGCACTTCCTCTACATCACGGGTGGAATTATTGCGATTCTGACTCTTCTGCAGACTAATTGGAAGAACCAGGTTGACCGCCGCAAGGTCGAAGATGATATCCAAAAGAACAAAAATGACCACATCCGCCAGGTGCACGCTGAACGCCGTAGCCGCTATACCACTGCTGTAGAGCAACTAGCCAACGAGAAAGCTGCTGTTCGTCTGGGTGGTATCTATACCCTTGTAGGTTTAGTCGATGAGTGGCTTGCTGACGACACCCTCGAGTCAGAAGAACAGCAAAAAGAAGGGCAGGTTATTATCAATAACCTCTGCGCTTATATTCGTTCCCCCTTTCCTCATATAGATTATCGACAGCTATTTGAAGAAAAAGAAGCCGAGAATCAAATTTCAGAAGAACATAAGGATAGTTTTCTAGCTAAGCGGGCACAGTTCCGCGAAGAGCAAGACGTACGTGGCGCAATTATGAGGGAAATTGTAGCGCGACTCGGCGTTAGAAGCTTTGATGTTATTGAAGAAGAAACTACTGTAGAGGAAGGACCCTGGTCAGATTTTACTTACGATTTCTCTCGGGCATCTTTCCCTTATAAAGTTAATTTTGATGATAGCATCATAAACTCTCCACTTCTTTTTTCGGGAGCAGTGTTCAGTAAGACGGTTTCTTTTCACAACTCTACTTTTAAAAGCTACGTTTCATTCGAGGAAACTACCTTTGAAAAGGATAAACTACACACTAACCCGCACGGCATGAAATCAGTTTCCTTTAATCTAAGTGTCTTCGAGGCATTTGTTTCCTTCGAAAAATCTATTTTCAAAGACTCCTTATCGTATAGTCTTACATCTTTCAAAAGCCCCGTTTCTTTTAGAGGGGCAAAATTCATGGATGCCGTATCCTTCATTTCTAGCAATTTCAAAAAATTAACATCATTTGTTGAGACGAACTTCAAACACGAGACCTTATTTCTCCACACTAAGTTCGAAGACTCTGCATTTTTCTTTGATGCGACCTTCGAGGACTCCGCATTTTTTGAAAAATCTACGTTCAAAGATTCTCCACGATTCGGTCGCATGATATTCGGAGGAGAGACACACTTCATCAATTGCATTTTCAAAAGCCCAGTAGTTTTTTCGAATATTATTTTTTCTGCCCCGGCACACTTCGTAGAAAAACTTTTACATCATGGCGTTACGCAGTCTATATCTTTTTCAGGTCGGACCTGCTTTTCTTCGAAAGTCTCCCCAAGGGACTATGAATTCAAGTCATCAGTAAATAGTTCCCTATTTGAGATTGAGCAGATTACCGTAGCTGACGGCAGAGTATTCACGGTTCCGGTGGGTTGCGAGCTTTTCGACCCCGAACCTTTGCCCGCACCCAAACCCGAAGATTCTACTGAATAATATTCACCTCTAAAAGGCCCCGCCGGCCCCTCGTCGGTGGGGCCTTCACTTCTGTTCAAGGGTGACTCACTACAGGCCACTTTGCACTATGCTGAAAGGTGATCGTTCCTCTCAAAGTAGATAGGAGGCTCTCATGGAGCAGCTACCATCTCTAGCATTTATGTCTTCTGCCAGCTCTTTCTTTGCATATGGTGATGCGTGGTCGACAATTTTGTGGATAACTTCCCTTACATTTGTTCTCTTTATTGTCGCCCCTTCTGCTTGTTGGGTCTGGAACAGGCTCAAGAAAAACAATCGAAAGACACGTTTCTTCTACTACTTGATTGCAGCTGTAGCGATCATTGGCGCTACATGGTCGTTCCTTCTTCCCATTGCGATAGACTCAGGGTTCCGCAAGGATGATGATGGGCCAGTTCTCCGGCAAATTTTGTTGTACGCAACAGGCGGCCTTCTAGGTGTCATTACTCTTGGTGAAACCCACCGAAAGAATAACCAAGAGAAAGAGAAAAACGAGAACGACCATACCCGCCAGGTACACGCTGAACGCCGTAGCCGCTACACCAAGGCTGTGGAACAGCTGGCTAACGAGAATGCGGCCGTTCGCCTCGGTGGTATCTATACCCTTGTGGGTTTGGTTGATGAGTGGATTACTGATGAAACTCTCACCCCAGAAAATCAGCAGAAGGAAGGCCAGGTTATTATCAACAGCCTCTGCTCTTATATCCGTTCACCTTTCTCTCTTGCTATCGACGGAAATATTATGGCCTACGACGGAATCAATTACGACATGCCCCCAGAAGATTACGAAGGTGATTATAGAGGAGACCAAGCAAGACTTATAGATGAGCAAGACACTAGAATATCAATTTTTAAAGAGATAAGTTCAAGAATAAATGATGAGATTCTCAATAAAAGCAACCAAAAACATTGGAATAATTTTTCATACAATTTTTCAAGGTCAGTGATTTTTTACCCACTCAGGAACCTTTCGTTCTCCGAAGCTGACTTTTCATTCGCAATCTTTATTGGAGATACAGGTTTTGACTCGTCACAGTTCCTTCGCAAAATATCTTTTGCAGGAGGACGTTTTAACGACGAAATTACATTCAACAATACATATTTTAATAATGGGGCAGATTTTTCGTATACAACCTTTGAAGCAGGCGCCGATTTCGTCAACTCAAAATCCACAGGTTGCGTAAGTTTTGAGAGTTCAAGAATATTCTGTGATATAGATTTTTCAAACTCGAAATTTTCATGCAATTGCGAGCATAACTGGAAGTTTATAAGGAGACAAGATGGACCTAAATTACAATATGGATTTGCAAGTCTTCTCAATCTTAATAATGAGGTAATTACCAGAATTCTTCCAGCAGGTTCTTGTCTCTTCGACCCCGATTCCTGGGATGAAGAAAAGCAGAAATACACTCGGGTCAGTGCCCCTGCAAAGCCTCCTGGAAATTCCGATGCTGAGGAAGAAAAGCCCGCTAAATAAGGCCTCATTGTTAAAAGGCCCCGCCGGCCCCACATCGGCGGGGCCTTTTCGCGCCCGGGACCGGTAGCATTAGCTCCCCCGAGGCGAGCGCATCCACCCGTCACAGCGCCGCCTACAAAGCCACCCCGAGCACCCACCGCGCCCAACCACCCGCTACCCCACCGATACACTAGAACCATGTACCGAATCATGACTGTCTGCACCGGCAACATCTGCCGCTCCCCCGTCGGCGAATACCTCATCCGCCAGCACGCCCAAGAAGCCGGCGTGCCCGTCACCGTCACCTCCAGCGGCATCAGCAACGAAGAAGAAGGCAACCGCATCGACCCGCGCGCCGCCGCGCAGCTCACCACCCGCGGTATCGACCCGTCCGCGCACCGCGCCAGCGTCTTCACCGTCGAGGACTTCGACCGCAACGACCTCATCCTCGCCATGGACGCACCCCATTACCTGCGTCTCAAAGCCCTCGCCCGCAACGAGGACGACAAGGCCAAGATCCGCATGATGCGCAGCTTCGACCCGAAGGTCACCACCACCCACCTGGACCAGCTCGGCATCTACGACCCCTGGTACGGTAGCGAACGCGACTTCGTGTACACCACCGGCCTCATTGACGCTGCCGCACGCGGCCTCATCAACCACCTCAAGCAGGAAGGCGACGCGCAGTGAGTCAGCGTATTCCCCTGAACCAGAACCGCCGCGTCACCGGCACCACCGAAATCCTGGAGCTCTGCAAAGACATGCTGCGCCTGGAGCACGGCATCGGCAACGACTTTGACATGGACACCGCCGAATTCACCGAATTCCGTGCCCAGTTCCTCGCGGATTTCGCGCAGATTCCGCTGATTATCGGCATTGATGGCCGTAGCGGCACCGGCAAAACCAGCCTCGCCGCGCAGCTTGAGCAGAAGCTCACCGCCGCCGGGCACAGCGTGCACGTGCTGCACCTGGACGACTTCTACCCCGGCTGGGACGGCCTCTTCGACGGCGTGGAGGCGTGGGACGCGCTATCCGTGCAACTGACCGAAGGTATTGCCGGAACCTACACCCCGTGGGATTGGGAGGCGGGCGCCCCCGGTGAGGTGCGCACCGTCGACCCGGCGGCTACGCAGGTCATCATCTGTGAGGGTGTCGGCGCGATTGCGGGCGCCTGCGAGGTGCGTATTCTCGCCTCCGCCCCGGACGAGGTGCGTTACGAACGCGCCATGGCTCGTGACGGTGACACGTTCCGCCCGCACTGGGAGCGCTGGGCGGAGCAGGAGGAGGCGCTGCTCGCCGAAATCCCGGAGGACTACGCGACCGTGGACTTCATCTACGACAGCGCGGCGCAGTAGCAGCCGCCTACAAGACAGTAGGGCCCAATGCTTTGTGTATCTCGAAGCATTGGGCCCTACGGCTATTTAGAGGCAGTTTTATTCAGGCGCTGTTTTATTCGGGCATGGGAGCCGGGCTAGCGGATTCCATGCGGTCTTTATCCCAGTAGGTTGAGGTATTGCTCGGCGCGTGCGTGGAGGTAATGCCGTCTTTTTCGCTACCCGGGTTGTTGCTAGAAAGCACGGCAAAGATTATGAGCAAGACGCAAGCTATGAGCAGCAGGATGCATAGCAAATATTTGTAATAGTGGTTGCGCATCTGAGGTGCTCCCTCCGGTCGTATCGCGTGGTATGACCAACGTAAGTTATGCGGTTGAGCCGAGCAATGCTTCTCAAGAATATTTCTCAAATATTTCTTCAGCACTGGGGACTGAGCGGCAAACTAAAACAAGCCGCTAAGGGGCGGTGTTATCCGTAAGCGACATCAGGGTATCCGAAGCGAAGCGAGGACGGGTGCCCCTGTAGGAGTGTAGATAACACCGCCCCTTCTGCGGACCCTCTGCAATCCTGTCTCTCCCGGATCAAAAAAATATCAAACATTTAACTTACGAAGCCGCCCCCGATTCTGCTACCGTGAACAAGTTGTGCTTCCAGCCTGCGCAAACTCACCCCCGGAGCGGTACCGCCGCATCCACGTCTTGTAGAGCCGCAGGCGCCGTTGCACGCGCATCACACAGAAAGAAAAACTAAGACATATGTCTTCGAAGTCGACTAAGACCTCATTCGAGCTCTCGCCCATTTTTATCGTAGTTCTGGCGCTGCTGACCGCTATCGCACCGCTCGCTACGGACATGTACCTGGCGGCGCTGCCTGCGGTCGCTGAGAACCTGAACACCACCAGCACGAACGCCTCCCTGACGTTGAGCGGGTTCATGGTGGGTATGGCGCTCGGCCAGCTGATTGTGGGTCCCCTATCGGATAAGACGGGCCGCCGCAAGCCGCTGCTGATTGGTGCGGTCATCTGCTTTATTGCGACGGTGGCGTGTGGTTTTGCGCCGAATATTGAGCTGCTGATTTTTGCGCGTTTCATGATGGGCTTCACCGGTTCGATTGGTGCGGTGCTGGCGCGTTCTATCGTGGCTGATACGACTGAGGGTCTGGCGACCGCTAAGCTCATGGGCGTCATGATGATGATTAACGGCTTCGCGCCGGTGCTTGCGCCGCTGTTTGGTGGCTGGGTGCTGTCGTGGGGTAACTGGCGCGATATTTTCCATGTGCTTGGCGTGATTACCGCGATCATGATGCTCGGCGTGATCTTCGTGATTAAGGAGACCCTGCCGGTGGAGGAACGCTACCAGGGCACCGCCCTGAGCGTGTACTCGGAGCTGCCGAAGGTCTTCAAGATTCGCCGCTACCTGGGTTTCATGCTGACGATGTGCTTCGCGTTTGGTGCGCTGTTCTCGTATATTTCCGGTTCGACGTTTGTGTTGCAGAAGATTCTGGGCATGTCCGAGACTGAGTTCACGATCGTGTTCGGTGTGAACTCGATTGGTATTGTGCTGTTCAGCGCGATTGCGACGAAGCTGGTGGGTCGTGTGGCGCAGCGTCGCATCGTGAATGTCGGCGTGGTGAGCCTGCTGGTGGTGTCTTCGCTGCTGTTGGTTAGCTTCCTTGTCGGTATTTCGCTGGTGCCGACGTTGGTTCTGCTGTTCCTGCTGACCAGCTCGTGCGGCCTGATTTTTGGTAATGCTTCGGCGTTGGCGTTGAACGAGGCGCGCCACATGGCGGGTAGTGCTTCGGCGGTGATGGGTACGGTTCAGGCGATGCTGGGTGCGTTGGCGGCGCCGCTGGTGTCGTTTGCCGGTGAGCATGAGTACCTGCCGATGGGCTTCTCCATTTTTGGTTTCGCGGTCCTGACGGCGCTGGTGCTGTGGACTACGCCGCGTAAGGATTCGGACTACTCGGCGGACGGTCTGAGCCACGGCGCTGGTGAAGGTCAGGGTGCTCCGGCGGCGGGTCACTAGCCTGTTGTTGATTTTTGTGTAGCTAAAGCCCCGGATGGGCGACCCGCTAAGGGGTGCGCGTCCGGGGCTTTGCTGTATTTGTTGTAGTAGTTAGGGAGGCGCCCGTACTCTTCCTTCGCTCCTACAGGGGCACCCGCCCTCGCAGAGCTCGGGCACCCTGATGTCGCTTCAGGAAGGTACAGGCACCTCCTGCCCTTGACCATAGACAGCACAAAGGGACGGTATTATTCTCGCTCGGATAATACCGTCCCTTTTTGTACGCGTTTAGCTCTGCTGCGCCAGGTAGTTCAGCAGCGTCGCAGTCAGCTCCGGGTCATGCGCCAGCGCCGTGCCGTTCAGGTGGGTCACCGGCGCAATCAGACGCACCGAAGACGCCAGCCACACGCCGTCCGACTCGAACAAATCCTGCGGGTAGAGCGGTCCGAAGCCCAGCTCCCAACCGGCCTGGCGTGCCGCCTCGAACACCGCACCCTGCGTAGTGCCGGGGAGGATGCCGTGGCTCGGCTCGGGCGTGTACAGCACCTTCTTGCCGTCCTCAATCTTGGCGACCAGCACCGAGGAGGTGGCACCCTCCAGCACGCGACGCTCGTCGGTGATGAAGATAGCGTCATCCGCGCCGCGCTCCTGCACGTACCGCAAGACCGCCATGTTCACCGCGTAGGAGAGGGTCTTCGCACCCGCCAGCAGCCACGGGTAGGCGCTGTTGTCCATCGGCTCGTGGCCGCGCGGCAGCAGCATCGCCTTCACACCCTCGGTACGGCGCTTCACGATGGAGGCGGGCACCGGCGACGCCATAATCAGCGTGTACGGGCCCGGCTGCATGGAGGTCACCGCCTGGGTGGGGCCGCGCGAAATAATGATCTTCACGATGTGCTCTTCACCCAGCGCAGTCTCGGCACCGGCGGTCGCCTCACGCATGAGGCGCTCCACCGCCGAACGCAGAATCTCGGGTTCCGGGTCGGGCAGATCCAGCATACGCGCCGAGGATTCGAGGCGGGACAGGTGCATGCCGAGCTTACGCACGCGGCGGTTGACGGACAGCATGGTTTCGAAGACGCCGTCGCCGCGGGTGAAGCCCTGATCATCAACGCTGATGAGGGGCACGGACGGGTCAACGAAGATGCCCTGTGGGTTCTGCTCGTTCAGAAGAATTACGGTACTAGACATAGTCTTATTGTACGTTCGCAGCAGAACCGTAGGCAGGAGGTGCGTGTACCTTCCTGAAGCGACATCAGGGTGCCCGAGCTCTGCGAGGGCGGGTGCCCCTGTAGGAGCGAAGGAAGAGTGCGGGCGCCTCCCTACTCATGTCCCAAGTGGGGGGCTAGGCGCGGAGGAAATATGCGGCACCCCGCCTCCCTGTAGGAGTGAAGGAAGAGTACAAGCGCCTCCCTATCCGTGTCCCAGCGTGGGGAGAAGGTATCGCCCGTAGTGACATCAGGGTGCCCGAAGCGAAGCGAGGGCGGGTTCCCTGTAGGAACGAGGGCGAATACCGTCTCCCGAGCGGAACCAAAAACGGAACAAACTACAGCAAGAGCAAACTAGCCCCAGAGGAACTGGATTGTACCCGCCGCAATAGATGCACCGTAGGCAACAGCAATAATGACGGCGGCGGCAATGCTCACGTGCACGTCACGCGGCGAATAGGACGGCACACGAGCCCAGGTGCGTTCGCCTGCGCCGAAGCCGCGCGCCTCCATGGTGATGGCGAGGCGGGAGCCGCGGCGGATAGCCTGCACGAGCAGGGCGAAGCTCTGACCGCCGAAGGTTTGTGCACGCCCAATGAGGGATTGGCCTGCGCCGAGTCCGCGGGCGCGTCGTGCCTGGCCGAGGGCGTTCCATTCGGCGAAGAGAATGCCGACGAGGCGCAGGGCGGCGACGGTGGCGAGCACGAACCGGGAGGGTAGTTTGAAGGTTTGTGCGAGGGAGTCGCCGAGGTCGGTCGGGTCGGTGGTGAGTACGAATGCGAGGGTGGGTAGGACCATGGCGAGGGAGCGGATCATCATGGCTGCACCGACGGCGGCGGAGTCGGTGGTGATGGTGTTGAAGCCGAGGTCGAGGATGGTGGTGCCGCTTTTGGCGCTAAGCATGGCGACGGACCAGCCGGTGGTGATGACGGCGATGAGGATGGGCCAGAAGCGGGCGAGGACGTTGACGGGTCGGAATCCGACGAGGATGAATCCGAGCAGTTCGAGGGCGAAGAGGATTCCGGAGGTGAGGGGGTCGCGCACGATGAGTGCGGCGATGATGAGGGTGAAGGAGACGATGAGTTTTACGCCGGCGTTGAGGTTGCTGAAGTAGCTGGTTCGGTCGATGGTGCCGAAGAAGTCGGTGTTCATGCGTTCTCCTTTCCGGGGGTTGCGGTGGCTTCGGAGGGTTCTAGGGCGGGTAGGGTGATGTGGTTGCCGCCGAGTGCGGCGGTGTAGTCTTCGTCGTGGGTGATGGAGATGACGGCGGTGCCGCCTGCGAGGAGTTCGCGGATGAGGTCGACGAGTTCTGCCCAGGTTCGTGCGTCTTGGCCGAAGGTGGGTTCGTCGAGGATGAGGATTTTGGGTGCGGTGGCGAGTGCGGAGGCTACGGAGAGCCTGCGTTTTTCGCCGCCGGAGAGGGTGAAGGGGTTGGCGTCGAGTAGGTGGGTGAGGCGTAGGTGGGTTGCGAGTTCGTTGGTGCGGGCGGTGAGGTCGTCTTCGTCGAGGGGGTTGCGGGTGAGTGCGGCGAGTCGGCGGGGGCCGAGTTCGAGTTCTTCGCGTACGGTTCCGCGGATGAATTGGTATTCGGGTTCTTGGAAGACGTAGCCGATGCGGCTGAGCATTTGGGCGGGGGTCCAGGTGGGCACGTCCCAGTGGGCGCGGTTTTCGGACTCGCCGCCGCTGTGGTTGCCACCGTCGTAGTTGCGCAGCGCGTCGGTGGCGGTGAGGGTACCGTTGGGTGCGGTGAGGAGCCCTGCGAGGGTGAGGGCTAGGGTTGATTTGCCGGCGCCGTTGGGGCCGAGCACGCTGAGGTGTTCACCGGCGTGCAGGGTGAGGTTGATGCCGCTACGCAGTACGGGCAGGTCGGTGGGTGCAGGTGCGGGGGTGTCGCCGAGGCGTTTGATGGTGCGTCGGCGTGCGCGTCGTTGTTTGGGGGTGGGTTGTGCGCGGGTGATGCTGAGGTTTTCGGCGCGCAGTAGCGCCTCGCCGTGCACGCTATTGCCCGCAACGTCGCCGCCCGCAGCAGTCTGCGGCGCGCGCGGTACGTAGTTGGGTACCCACACACCCGCGTCGATGAGTTCTTGTCGGGCTTCGGTGAGTACGGTATCGGGTGCGCCGTCGTGGGTGATGGTGCCGCCTTCGCCGAGCACGATAATGCGGTCCATGTGCGGCGCCCAGATGCTCACGCGGTGTTCTACGACGAGCAGGGTCGCTCCGGTGGCTTGCGCGGCGGCAAGGATGCTGTCGCGTACTTCCTGCACGCCGGAGGGGTCGAGGTTGGCGGTGGGTTCGTCAAGGATCATGGCGCCGGGGTGCATCGAGAGGATGCCCGCCAGGCCGAGGCGCTGCTTCTGTCCGCCGGACAGTGCGCTGCTGGGGTGGTCGAGGGGCAGGTGGTTGAGTCCTACTGCGGTGAGGGCTTCGGTGACGCGGCCCCAGATTTCTTCGCGGGGTACGCGCAGGTTTTCGGGGCCGAAGGCTACGTCGTTGCCGACGGTTGCCATGACGATGGAGGATTCGGGGTCCTGCTGCATCATGCCTGCGGTGCCGCGCGCTTCGGCGGGGGCTTGCCCGTTGATGGTGATGGTGCCGCCGGCGGATTCGCCGTCGTCATCGTGGAGCACACCGGCGATGGCGTGCAGGAGCGTCGATTTGCCGGCGCCGGAGGTGCCCAGTAGCAGGACTTTTTCACCGGGGTTGATGGTGAGGTTGAGTCCGCTGATGACGGGTTCTGGGCGTCCGGGGTGGTGCCAGCTGAAGTTGTTGAGCTCGATGCGCGCCCCGCGCGGTGTTGCTTCCATGATGGTTCCTTAGCCTTTTGTGTGGCTGCTGTAGTGTGCCGAGTGGTGAGTGGCTAGTTGCTGGTGGTTAGCGGCGGGTCTTGCCGGATGCCAGCGAGGAGAGCACACCGGTCTTGGCGAGGTTCTGCACGAGAATCCACGCGAGGAAACCTGCGATAACTGCACCGGAGATGACGGCGCACGCTACGTAGATGATTGCCTTGAGCGGTTCCATGTCGGGGTAGTAGATGAAGATTTCGTTAACACCCATGAACAGGCCGCTGAGCGCACCGGCGAAGATGGCGATAGTTGCGTTCCAGCGGCGGTAGCGGAAGATTGCGAAGGCGATTTCAGCGCCGACGCCCTGGAAGAAGCCTGCGATCAGGATTTCGCCGCTCCACGCGCCGCCGGTGAAGAGTACGGAGATGAACGCTGCGACGATTTCGCCGAAGAGCGCGGCACCGGGCTTGCGGATGAGCAGGCCGCCGAGGGTACCGCCGAGCAGCCATGCGCCGGCGACGATGGGGCGGAATTCGGGTGCTGCTACGAGTGCGGTTTTGGCGGCGGGGCCGACTGCGATGTCCCAGATCCAGAAGATGACGGCGCAGGCTACTGCGATAACTGCGGCGATAACGATTTCGTTGACTCGCCAGCGCAGGTTCGGCTTCTTCGCTTCTTCCTGGGTAGATGCCTGGGAGGCGGGGGTTGCGTTCTGTGACATTGGTGGTCCTTCCGTCGTTGGAAGGGGAATGTCCTCGCCCTCTGATTGGACGAGGGCATTGAGAAGAAATTCGACTCCCTACGCCGGTACTAACCGGATCAGGTTCGAGGGTCTGCTTAGCACTCTCAGCGCCTCGGTGGCGCTCCCCTGTCGTGTGGGGTTCCTTGTCCGTACCGTTGTGGTGCGGGTGGGAACCCAGGTTCGATTGTAGGCTTGTCTGGCTGTTCGTGCCAATTTGCCGCTTTTTGTTTCGTTCTTCTGCCCACATTACAGAATTGCACGGTGTACAATTTTGGGACGGAGAGGCTCCAAGGCGGCACGAACGCCTTAAACCCTATACGCTAGGGAGTGGCGCTCTTTTCTCACCCAACCCCGAAGGGGTTCACGGGCAGGACGCCGCATCGTATACAGCTAAGGAGATACATATGAACCCCGTCGCTAAGCTTGCTCTTGCGGGTATCAACATGGGCGCTGCTGCCCTGGTTGGTAAGGGCCTGGGCGCAGCCTGGACCAAAGCTACCGGTAACCAGCCTCCCGCCATTTCCCACGAGTCTGAAGATACCCTGCGTCAGGTCATCCTCTGGACCGTTCTGACCTCCGTCGTGGGTGCTGTGGTGAGCTTCGGTATTGCTCGCCTGCAGCGTCGTTTCTTCAACTAAGACTTTGCGCCTTCCGCGCGAAAGTTCATGAACTAGGCGGTACGTATCTTCGCTCGGTACGTACCGCCTGGTGTTCCCTCTTCAGCACGCCCTCCCCACTTCAGCCGGTTTCACGCCGCCGCTACGCTGAAGCGCCACCTCGGCATCCGAAAGCACAACTATGACTATTTCTTCTCCCCGCCGTAAGACGAAGGCTCAGCGTAGGGTCGTTGACCACGCGAACAGCCGCCGTTCGGTCGCGTCCTGGGTCATGTGGGATGTTGGTTCGTCGAGCTTCGACTCGATTATGACGACCTTCATCTTCACCGTGTACCTGACCAGCAGCTACTTCGGCACGCCCGAAGAGACTTCGTCGGCACTGTCGCTGGGTCTGACCGTTGCCGGTTTCCTCATTGCGATTCTGGCACCGGTCACCGGTCAGCGTAACGATAAGTCCGGCAGAGGCATCTTCTGGCTCGGTGTGAACACCATGCTACTAGTCGGTTCGATGGCGGCGTGCTTCTTCGTGGGCCCCACCCCGCAGTACCTGTGGCTGGGTGTCACCCTGATTTCTGCGGCAAGCGTGTTCAGCGAGTTCGCGTACGTGAACTATAACGCCGTACTGCCGCGCATCTCCCACCCGGAGAATATCGGTAAGATTTCGGGCGCCGGATGGGCTGCCGGCTACATTGGCGGCATCCTGGCGCTGGCTGTGGTGCTGTGGGGTTTTGTGCTTACCCCCGAAGTGCTCGGCCTGACCACCGATAACGCCCTGAATATCCGTGCGGTCGCGCTATTCGCCGCCGCCTGGTGCCTCATCTTCTGCGTGCCGCTGCTGGTGCGTATGCGCACCCGCGAGCGCTTCCTGCCGGAGGTGCTGCCCACCCGCGAACTGCGTTTCCTGGAGCTCGGTATGGAGCGTCTCTCCCCGGCTCGTCAGGGCGGTCTGCTCGCCTCCTACAAGGCGCTGTGGCGCACCATTAAGCGGCTGAAGATGACGTCCCCGCAGACTCTGTGGTTCCTGATTGCTTCGGCGGTGTTCCGTGATGGTCTGTCCGGTATTTTTACGTTCGGCGGTATTCTCGCGGCGGGCACGTTCGGTTTCAGCACTTCCGAGGTGATCCTGTTCGGTATTGCCGGTAGCGCTGTCGCGGCGGCTGGCGCGATCCTGGGCGGCTACCTGGATGACTACCTGGGCCCGAAGGCGATTATTGTTATCTCGCTGGTCGGCATTATCTTGGCGGCTACCCCGCTGATGTTCTTCCCCGAACCGGGCGTGTTCTGGGTATGCGCCCTGCTGCTGTGCCTGTTCGTGGGCCCGGCGCAGTCGGCGTCCCGCACCTTCCTGGCGCGTCTGGCGGACCCCGGCACTGAGGGTGAGCTGTTCGGCCTGTACTCGACCACCGGCCGTGCCACCAGCTTCCTGGCGCCGATGCTGTTCGGTCTGTGCGTGAGCATCATGGGCGCGCAGATTTGGGGTGTGCTCGGTATTCTGATCGTTGTGGTGGCGGGTCTGCTCCTGCTGCTGCCGGTGAAGGCGCCCGGTCCGCTGCGTATGCGTGCGGCTCGCCGCGAGCAGAAGCGTGAACAGAAGCGCCGCGACAAGGCAGCCCAGTAAGGCTGCTCGGTAACGCTGCTCAGTAAGGCGTCGCGGGGCTAAGCGTCCTGCCCCCCCCCCCGCAAATACAAGCCCGCAAACACACAGGGAGGGGCGGGTAGAAGATCATTCTTCTACCCGCCCCTCCCTCGTGCTTAAGCAGTGCCTATCAATCGGAACTCAGTAAGCCACGGTGGCTAGTCCTCCACCACGTCATCCTCATCATCAGAGACAGCATCCTCAGAGGAATCCAGCGCATTCTGCTGCTCCTCCTCATCCAGAACCTCATCGCCGGTCATCTGAGCCCAGGTCGCGTCATCAATCAGCGGATCATCAATCACACGAACCCACAGCATCGAACCAGCCGCCATAGCGCTCAAATTCTCGTCATACGCCTCCGCAGGCAGACCCTCGAAGATCTCAGCCAAACGCGCAAACAGGTCATCGTACGAAATGTCGCCCTCAGCCTGCAGCCAGCACTCAGCCGCAAAATCAGACAGCTCATTCAGCTCAGTGTCACACAGCAGCAAGAACGGGCCGTCCTCACCCACACGCACACCCGAAGTACCCGGCATACGAGACACCGCAATCGTACCGTTCAAGAACACACCCGGCAGGTGATCCTCAACCGTGTACTTCTCCAGCTTCTCAACCTCATCAGCATTCGGCAGCTCACCACCCTTCAGCAGATCCTGAACCAGCGGCAGAGTATCCTCAACCTCCGAGTACACCAGGCGCCACACGCCGCCGCAACGCTCCACCAGCTTAGCCAGCGACACAACACCCTCAGGGTGACGCGCCAGGCCCGAGCTCTGCTCACTCAAGAACACCAGAGCCTCGTGCAGCGGAACACGCTCAAAATACGGCTCCGAAGCCGACTCATCACGAGAAATGAACACAATACGCGACAGCTCATAGCTGAGGTCATCACGATCAACCACGTTCAGGCCCAGGTCCACCGGGTTCTGCTGATCCTTCGGCGCATTCGGGTCAACAATCACAGACAACGGCTTCGGATACGGCGACACAACACCCTCATCCGAAATAATCGCAGTCTCATCAGTCAGGTACGCAAACTTCGAACCCAAGAAACGCGACGCAGTCGTCTTACCGCTACCAGAAACACCCACCAGCGCAACAGCGCGCTTCGACTCAGGGTCACCAATAACAGCCGCATGCAGCATCACACCGCGACCAACCAGCTGCTCAATCATCGCCAACGTAATACGGCTCGTCAGATCCTGCATACCCGAATCGTCATCAGCCACACGCAGCGTCGAAACCTTATCAAACGAACCCATCAGCGGATTCGCCAAATCCATCACCGACTCATCAGTCGGCGCATGCACCAGCATCACCTGATCAAAACGAGACAACGAAGCATACGCCTCATCAGGAGTATCAAAAAACTCCGGAGCAAGAGGCTCCCACGCCTTCTTAAAACGCTCCACAAAAGAGTCCGACATATCAATCAGATACAAAGAAACTTCCGCGCCAGCAACACGCAGAACAACAGGCTTCAGATTCATCAAAAATCCTTAGAGAGTGAGAGATAAAAACCCGCACGCGAGTGAACGCACGAGCACAACAGGCGAAAAAACCGCCCAACGCGGGCGCACAAACACACAGCCTGCACGCCCGCACCCCAAAGCGGGAAAGACTAAGACTCCACAGAACCATCCGCAGGAATCATCGTCTGATGAAAATTCAAATAACTACGCGAAGCAGTCGGGCCACGCTGACCCTGGTAACGGTTACCATACGCACCAGAACCATACGGATGCTCAGTCGGGCTACTCAAACGGAAGAAGCACAACTGACCAACCTTAGAACCCGGCCACAACATAATCGGCAAAGTCGCCATATTCGACAACTCAAGCGTCACATGCCCCGAAAAACCAGGATCAATAAAACCAGCCGTAGAGTGAGTCAGAAGACCCAGACGACCCAACGACGACTTACCCTCCAAACGGGCAGCCACATCATCAGGCAGAGTCACCTTCTCATACGTAGAACCCAACACAAACTCACCCGGATGCAGAATAAACGGCTCATCAGGAGCCACCTCAACCAGGCGCGTCAAATCCTCCTGCGGCTGAGCAGGATCAATATGCGGGTACTTATGGTTATCGAACAGACGGAAGAAACGATCAATCCTCACGTCCACACTTGCAGGCTGAATCATCGACTCATCGAACGGATCAAGAACGATGCGCCCATCAGCAATCTCTTGACGAATATCGCGATCTGAAATAAGCACGCTTAAAGGATACCTGGCAAACACCACCCACGTGCAGGCATCCACCAGCCCCAGCACACAGGCCTACATCACATTTCAACCCCGCCACCCCGCACATAAACAACCGCGACACATTTCA
Source organism: Rothia sp. 27098_8_29 (assembly GCF_041432785.1). Lineage (NCBI taxonomy): Bacteria > Bacillati > Actinomycetota > Actinomycetes > Micrococcales > Micrococcaceae > Rothia > Rothia sp. 27098_8_29. The sequence goes on along the minus strand of NZ_JAPWAI010000003.1, from coordinate 4,689 downwards.
CCCCCGGCAAGCAAGCGCGATACACTGAAAAAGATGCGGCTGTAGCTCAATGGTAGAGCGCACGCTTCCCAAGCCTGATACGCGGGTTCGATTCCCGTCAGCCGCTCTACAAGCCTTCTACCCTACGGTAGGAGGCTTTTTATTTTGAGTTAGGTCAAGCGGGTCGAGGCGGTATGTTCCTTGCTCCTGCAGGGAACCCGTCCTCGCTTCGCGTCGGACACCCTGATGTCGCGACGGAACATACCGGCCTCTCCCCTACTTCTCTCTCCCTCCTCCGGACAGGTGGAGTAGTGGGTGCGGCTACGCGGTAAGGGGGCTAACCGCAGGCGACTCGGCTTGGGAAGAGTGTGCGGGAACGGGGAGGGGGAATACTGGGGTTAGGTACCGCAAACAGCTCGCCAAGAATGAACATTAAGTTGAGGGCATTGCGGTGACTCCGTATGGGAGGTCAGGGCGCCTTCCCGAGGGCTCATCGAGACAGGGCTTGTTGTAGCCCCATACGAGCGCGCAGCACAGCTATACCTTCCTGAAGCGACATCAGGGTGCCCGAGCTCTGCGAGGGCGGGTGCCCCTGTAGGAGCGAAGGAAGTGTATAGCGAGCCAAGCGCACACACCTCAAAACGCTTGAAGGATGTTCAACTCACCACACAGTTGTGCTAACCTAACCACAGAAATTCAATGAGAGAATTTCTAAAAAACATCTACTCGACGAGGAATCGTAGACCCGCATGACCCGCGAAACGCACCCCTACACCACCCCCGCACGCCCCCTCGACCTGAACCTCTACCTCGTCACAGGCGACAACCCCCTCGAAACCGTCCAGGCAGCCAAACACGCCACCTGCATCCAAGTCAGGTCCAAACCCATCAGCGCGCGCGAGCTCTACCAGCTCACCGAAGCTATCGCCGGCATCATCCAGCCGCACCAGACCCTCCTCATCGACGACCGTGTAGACGTCGCCCTCGCGCTGCGTGCCCGCGGCGTACGCGTTGACGGCGTGCACATCGGTCAAGACGACCTGCCCGTAGCCGACGCCCGCGCCCTCCTCGGCGCCGACGCGATTATCGGTCTGACCACCGGCACCCGGCAGCTCGTCGAAGAATCCAACAAAATCGCGCACCTAATCGACTACATTGGCACCGGGCCGTTCCGCCCCAGCCCCACCAAGCAGTCCAACCGCCCGCCCCTGGGCATTGACGGGCTCCGCGAACTTGCCGAACTGTCCGCCGTGCCGACCGTGGCTATCGGCGACATCACCCCCGAAGACTGCCCCGCCATCCGCACCACCGGAGTTGCCGGAATCGCCATGGTCCGCGCCTTCGTCGACAACCCCGCGCTACAGGCATAGCCATGACCATCACCATCATTGGCGGCGGAATCATTGGCCTCACCACCGCGTTTGAGCTCACCGAACGCGGCGAAAGCGTGCACCTCATCGATGCCGAAACCAGCGACTACGGCACCGCCGACGACGGTACGGCACTCTACCCCGCCGCCAGCCACTACGCCGGCGGTATGCTCGCGCCCATCGCAGAAGTGCAATTTCAGCAGGACGCGCTCTTCCCGCTCATGACCACCAGCGCCGACGCCTACCCTTCCCTCATGGAGAGGCTCAGCCGCGCCACCGACCTGCCTACCGGCTACGACACCACCGGCACGCTCATTGTCGCAGCCGACCGCGCCGACGCCGAGCACCTGCAACGCACCCGCGCCTACTACCGGGACATGAACCGCCCCGCAGACCCCGTCACTCCCACGAAGGCGCGCACCCTCGAACCGCTCCTGGCGCCGCGTATTGCCGGCGCCGTGAGCATCCCCAGCGACCATCAGCTGCACCCGCGGCTCATGAGGCGCGCCCTCAAAGACGCCCTCACCCGCCGCGGCGTCACCTTCAGCACCGAACGGGTCACCGACCCGGACGCGGGCGACATTATCTGCACCGGACTAGGGGCAACACTGCACGGGGACTACCCGCTACGCCCCGTCTACGGGGACATTCTGCGTCTGCGCACCCCGCGGCCCATCCTCAAGCATGTGGTGCGCGGCTACGTGAACTCCCGCCCCGTCTACCTCATTCCCCGCCCTGACGGGGAGCTGTGCATCGGCGCAACCAGCCGTGAAGACCACCGCACGCTACCCGCCATTGACGGCGTACACCAGCTGCTACGTGACGCAATCCGCCTGGTGCCCGCGGTTGAAGAGTGCGAGCTTCTGGAGGCGAACGTCGGCGCCCGCCCCGGCACCCCGGACGACCTGCCCATCTTCGGGTACCGCACTCGCGCTGACGGCACCCGCCAGCTCGTGTCCACGGGCTATTTCCGCCACGGCATTCTGCTTGCCGCGCTCGCCGGCAAGGTTGGTGCGGAGGTCGCCTGCGGGGCTGAGATTCTGCCCATCATGCAGGCGTGCGACCCGGCACGATTCACCCACTAAACACAGTCCCCGCCGGGTGCACCCCGGCGCCCTCACGAAAGGATTTCGCATGATCATCACCTACAACGGCGAGCCGCTAACCACCAACGCCCCCACCGTATTTGACCTTGTCATGGACCAGTTCGGTACCGAAAATGGCGTGGCTGTGGCGCTCAACCGCAGTATCGTGCCGCGTTCCACGTGGCTGGATGTGCCGCTGAACGAGGGCGATAGGGTGGATGCCCTCACCGCCGTTCAGGGTGGCTAATCTTTCAGCCTGTACCAGCAAATACCCCCGGTAAAAAGAACAGATATTCTCGGTTTTTGTTCCCTAAACCGGGCGCACCGTAGTACCCAACACCAACCAGCAAACCCCGTTATCTAGACGTTCCCACAGAGGAGAACACCATGAGCCTCACACCGCTCACCATCGGCGACCGCACCTTCACATCCCGCCTCATCATGGGTTCCGGAGGCGCAACCAGCATGGACCTGCTCGAACAGGCGCTCATCGCCTCCGGCACCGAAATGACGACCGTCGCTATGCGCCGTCACGCCGCAGGCACCCCCATTTTTCCGCTTCTGCAGAAGCTCAATATTGCGCCGCTGCCCAATACCGCAGGGTGCCGCACCGCAGCTGATGCGGTGATGACCGCGATGCTCGCCCGCGAGGCGCTGGGCACTTCCTGGGTGAAGGTCGAGATTATCCACGACGAAGACACCCTGTTGCCGGACACCGTGGAGCTGTTGAATGCTTGCGAGCAGCTGGTCGCTGAGGATTTCACGGTGCTCGCGTACACTTCTGACGACCCAGTGGCTGCCGCTCGCCTGGAGGATGCGGGCGTTGCGGCGGTGATGCCGTTGGGAGCGCCGATTGGTACCGGTCTGGGCATTTTGAATCCGCACAATATTGAGCTGATTGCTTCTCGCGCGCAGGTTCCGGTGGTTCTGGATGCCGGCGTGGGTACCGCCTCCGACGCGGCGCTGGCGATGGAGCTGGGTTGTGATGCGGTGTTGTTGGCGTCGGCGGTGAATCGTGCTGAGGATCCGGTGGCGATGGCTCAGGCGATGAAGTTTGCGGTGCAGGCGGGCGCGTTGGCGCGTGAGGCTGGCCGTATTCCGGTGCGTGAGCACGCGAAGGCGTCGTCGCCGTCGGAGGGTTTTGTCTCGTGGATGTAAACCTTTCCCCTACCCCGGTGAATCCGGAGCATGCGCGCCTGGATCGCGAGCGCACGGACCGTCAGCGTCGCCTGCCGGGCTTTGATCAGGATGCGGTGGCGGCTGCCCGCGTGTTGGTGATTGGTGCTGGTGGTTTGGGTTGTCCGGTGGTGCAGGCGTTGGCGGCGGCTGGTGTGGGGTATCTGCATATTGTGGATTCTGATTCGGTGGAGCTGTCGAATATTCAGCGTCAGCCGCTTTTTGGTGTGTCTGATGTGGGTGAGCCGAAGGCGGAGGTTGCGGCGCGCCGTGCCCTAGATTTGTGCCCGTCGTTGACGGTTGAGACAACGATTCGGCATGTGGATGCGTCCTGGATTTTGGATCTTTTCGCCGCGTCGGCACCGGATTGTGTGGTGGATTGTACGGATACGTTTGCGTCGAAGTATCTGATTGCGGATGCTACGCAGGTTGCGGGTTTGCCGCTGGTGTGGGGCACGGTTTTGCGTTTTGGCGGGTCGGTGAGTCTTTTTGAGCCGGATGGCGCGCATTTGCGTGATATTTTTCCGACGATTCCGCAGACGGTTGAGTCGTGTGCGCTTGCCGGGGTGTTGGGTGCGACGACGGCTGTGGTTGGTTCGCTGATGGCGACGGAGGTGCTCAAGTTTGTGAGTGGTTTGCCGACTGCGGCGGGTACTCTGCTGACGTATGATGCCTTGTCGGGTACGTGTACGTCGTTTGGGGCGGTGCCGGATCCGGCGCGTGTGGTGCCGGTGGATTTGTCGGCGCATGAGGTCCCGCAGGTTCTGTTGGATGTGCGTGAGGTGCCCGAGCGTGAGGAGTCGGTGAAGCATGAGGACTCGTTGCATGTGCCGTTGTCGCAGCTGAGTGACGCGGAGGGGTCGCTACTGCCGGCAACCGACGTACCCGCGGAGTTGTTGAGCCTGTTTGAGTCGGTGCGTGATCAGCGTGTGGGCGTTTTCTGTGCCTCGGGTGCACGGGCACAGCGCTTTGTGCAGGCGTACGCGGAGCTGGCGGGCGAGTACGGGGTGCGCCTCACGGCGATTTAGGGAACCACCGGCGTAGCTATCCCTTCCGGAAAGCGACATCAGGGTGTCCGA
>NZ_JAPWAI010000002.1:0-231878 GCF_041432785.1 Rothia sp. 27098_8_29 | reverse complement strand
AACGCCAGAGACGGGTTGAACAGGTCGGCAAGAAAATCGATAGGAGTAATCAACGGGCACCCCCGGTAGAAACAGTATGGGCGGGGGAGAGAGAAGAGTCAGAAGCGCAGGAATCAGGCAGCTCGTGGCCGTACTCATCCAACGCACCACCGGCACAGGTGAAGCCCGTGCGGGCGTGACCCTGCGCCTCCTCAATATCGTGACCGTGCAACCACGTATGCAGCTGCTCCAGGCTAAAGGAGTCCGCCGGACCATCCAGGTGAATATTGCCGCGCACACCGCACAGACGCGAACAGGACTCACGCGCCGCCAGCATGTCATGCGTAGACATCAGAATCGTGATGCCCTCGCCCGCCAACTCACGGTACAGGCGAGTCAGAGTGGTCTGAGTCGGCGCGTCCACGCCCGTAAACGGCTCATCCAGCAGCAGCAGGGAGGGGTTCGCCGCCAAAGCGCGCGCCAAAAGAACCCTCTGACGCTGACCACCGGAAAGCTCCGCAATGGAAGCATCCTGCAGATGCAGAACATCGGTGCGTTCCATCGCCGAAAAAACCTGCACCCAATCCTTCTTCGCCGGGCGGCGGAAGAACCCAATCTCACGCACGCGACCGGTCATCACCGTGTCCTTAACGGTCAGCGGAAAATCCCACTGGAACTGGTGCTTCTGCGGCACGTAACCAATATGCGCACGCGCCACACGCGGCGACTCACCCAGAACCCGAACCTGACCGGACGCCGGGCGAATCAGACCCAAAATGGTGCGCAACAGCGTGGTCTTACCGGCACCATTAGCACCAATCAGACCCGCAAACTCGCCGCGCTCCAGGGTCAGGGACAGATCCTTGAGGATGGAACGGCGCGTGTAGCCGGCGTACAGGTTTGAAATCTCTAGGACGGGTTCAGTACCTGCTGTTACCGATGCGCTCACGAACGGTCACCGCGCACTTCATCCAGAGCCTCACGCTGCGCGGAGGAGCGGCGACGGAACGAAAGGAATGCGCCCACGGCAATCACAGCTACCACACCTGCGGCAATAGCACCCCAGGGGATAGTGAACTCTGCCTTGTAACCGCTCTGATCGCTCGCTGCGGCGGCAGAAGAAGAACCGGATGCCTGGGTACCGGCGGCCTGAGAAGCAGAAGAAGCCGAACCCGAGGATGCAGAATCCGAGGAACCGCGCGCCTGCGCCTCCATCGCGTACAGGGCATCAGCGCTCGCAGAATCACCCACCGCAAACTTCAGGTAGCGGGTATCAGACACGGTCGAACCGTCAGACAGCTCAGCGCTCGCGGTAACCTTCAGCAGGTACTCGCCGGGGGCGGTGAACACCCAGTTCGCGTGGGTGTGAGTGTTCTTCTCAACCCACAGCTTCTGCGGCTCACTCTTGGTCGAGGACCACAGCACCTGCGGTGCCGAGAAGTTACCGTTCTCCAGGTACAGGCTGAACGTGCCGGGACCACTCACCTGCTCCAGGGTCAGGTTCACGCCGCGGTTCAGCTTGGACACCAGCTGCGGATCCTGAGTGTTCCAACCCGGCCAGATCACGCCCTTAGTTTCGGTCTGCGGAATCACGTACACCTTAGAGCCGGCGGGTGCGCCCACGAAGGAGTAGCGCGGGTCGTTCGGCACCTCAAGGATCGCCTTATCGCTGCCGCGGTAGATGACCTCGTCCAGGCTGCGCCAGACGGGGGTTTCGCCGTGGTCGTCGTGGAGCATGAGCTCAAACTTGCCGTTGTTGAAACGAGGACCCATATCCACGTGACCGGCAGAAATTTCGGTGCGGCCGGATGCGACCGGCTGCTCCGCCGACAGGGTCTGGGTGAGGGCGCGCTCGCCGCGGCTGAGGTTGCTGTCGCTCGGCTGAGTTGAGGCACTCTCGGTGGTTGCCTCAGCGGTTGCCGGGGTGGTCTCCGCGTGTGCCACACCCAGGGGTGCGAGCATGAGGCTGGCGCCCAGAGCCAGGGTGGGTAGGGCGCGGCTACGTGAGGAGCGGGAGGGGGTGGTTGAGTTCATCATGAGGACTTCCTTGGATCATGACCGAAACGGTGTGTGAAAGATTGTCTATATGCTGATACGGCTATATGAGCTTGTGGGGAGCTTAAAACCGGGTTATGAGGTGCTTGCCTCCGAGCAGCTAGCACCCGAAGAATCGCCGCCAGAACTAGCCCCCGAGCACAGCGCAATCGTGTGAGCATTCGCCAACATCATCTGCGCGTAGTGAGGAGCCTGTGCATCCAGAGTGTCCGAGTAGAGCACCCCGGTACGCACCTGAGCTTCCCGAGCCAGCTCCGTCAGAACCGGTGAACGCATCGCCGTGGACTTGTCCAGATAAATCGCTGGAACCTTCAAATCCTCGACCGTGCGACGCAGACGCTGACGCTGCTGAATACTCGGCTCGCCGCTGGCGCTGGCACTCACAAAACCGGCAATGTGCAACCCGTAGGTGCTCGCCAGGTAGCGGTAGCCGTCGTGCGTGGTGACCAGGTTGCGTGCCGACTCCGGCAGACCCCCGTACACCTGACGCAGCTGAGCGTCCAGGGCGTCAAGCTCCTTCATGACCTGCTCGGTGCGGGTCGCGTACTCGCTCGCACCCTCCGGATCGGCGGAGGTGAGCGCGTCACGAATGACCTGCACGCTCGCCTTCGCGTTCGGTACCGAATGCCAAATGTGCGGGTCAATCTCGCCGTGCACGTGCTTGCCCAGAACGGCCTGCGCCAGCAGGTACACCTGACCGCGATGCTCTGAAGCACCCGACCGCAGGAAACGGTAGCTACCGCCGGCGGGCACCTCCTGCAGGGTGCGGGAGGGGACCGCGACCACGGTGCGGTTCAGTTCGTACTCTACGGCACCCTGGGAGGAATCCGCGCGAAGCACGAGCCTGCCGTCGCCGGTACGTGCCGTAATATCGGCGTGACCTGCAGAAAGAACCTTGATGTCCGAAGCGGAAACGTTCTGTTCCTTCGCCAGACGGTCCACCAGCTGTTGCGGGTCACGACCGACCGCGCAGTACAGGGTGCCGCGCGAAGAACGCACCGACTCCGGCGCATTGACCGCGGTGGCGCTCAGCTCAATCGCGTACTCGCCGGCATCACTAAACGCCCACGACAGGTGCGTATGCGCCTGCAACGGAAGCTCCAGCGAACCCATATCGCCGGTACGGATCGCGGTGTCCCCCTCACGGGTGAGGTTCACGCCGCGTGCATGCGAATCGCACAGCATCTCCACCGCACCGAAGGTCTGCGTAATGAACGCCGCCAACTGCGCATTCGACGAATCGGTAGAGGTGCGCGCCCGCACGCTGTGCACCTCAAAGCGCATGCCCGCATCCGAAGAATCGGCGGGGGCAGATTCGTTCTGCCCGCCCTCTTCAACGCGCAAACCCAGCCAGATGGAGTCCAGGGAGGCATCCTCAACAATGGCTTCCAGCTTGCCGCCGTACTGCTCAATCTTCTCCGCAACCGCCACGGACACAACGCCGGCGGGCAGGTTCGCCTCAACCATTTTGCTGAGCTTACGCTGCTCCAGCAGCAGACCGTTCGTCAGGGCGCAGCGGGCGTAGGCGACATCGCGGATATCGCGCAGGCTCGGCTCATACGAGTGCGGGTCAGCACCGGCGGGCACCAGGGAGTGCACGCTGGCGCGCTCCCCGGCAATCTGCTGAGCCAAGTCCGCCAGGATCGGGGTCGTGGCGACCACGCGCATCCGGTCGGAGGAGACGTTCACGGTGCTGGCGCATCCGCTCAGTGCGAAGGCACCAGCCCCCACCCCCGCACCCACCGCAATGCGGGAGGCGAGGGTGAGGGCGGTACGCCGACTATAAGCGTGTGTGCGGTTGCCGGTATGCCCGCTATGCGGTGTCACCGCTGCGGCCCTTTCGGCGTGCCGAACGCAGAATCATGGCACCGAGCGCCAGAGCGAGAACCGAGGTGCTGACCATGAACGGGTCGATGACCACACCGGTGTTCGGCAGCTTACCCGCCGCGGCCGCCTTCTGGGCGGTGGCGAGCTCCTGGCTGGTCAAGGCGCAATCCTCGCCGGAGGCGGTCTTGCCGACGATGCGCACCTTGGATCCGTCGGGCTTGGTAACGATACCGGTGGCTTCGTCCACGGTGCCGTTGACGGGGTTCTTTGCGGTGCTCTTCTCGCCGCCGTTGTTGGCGCCGTTAGCGTTGCCGCCGTCCTGCTTGGTTTCTGCCGCACCCTGTGCGTTGTTGCTTGCCGGGGCGTTATCGGGGTTGCCGACGGTGAAGTGCAGAACCGATTCGCTGCTGACCTGCTGGCCGTTCTTCAGGCGTGCCGTCCAGCCGATGGTTACGGTGTAGCGACCCTCAGCGGTGAACACCCAGTTGCTGTGCTGGTGGGTGTTTGCGGGCACCTGGAAGGAGCCGCCGCTACGCGAATCGAAGACCTGCTGACCGGCGGAACCGAAGTTGCCGGAGAGGAAGGTGGACATGGTGCCGGGGCCCTCAAAACCGTTGAGGCTCATGGTGACGGGGCCGTCGAGCTGCTTGAGCAGTTCGGGGTCCTGGGTGCTCCAGCCGAGCCAGGGCACGCCCTGCTGCTGGGTTGCACCGATCATGTGCACGGGGGTGCCCGCCGGGGCGATGTTCTCCATGCCTGCGGGCAGGTTGATCTTCGCGGCGTCATTGAGCACGAACTCGAGGGCGCCGGGGGAGACGTGGCGGGCGGGGCTGGTGCGGTCGTCCTTCACGCTGCTGGTGAGGTTGCCGCCGTTGAGGATCGGGCCTACGTCGAAGTGGCCGTGGGTGACTTCTTCACGGCCGCTGTGCTCGGCGGTGTTGACCACGGCGAGGGTGGGGATGCTGGTCGGTGCCTGGGCTGCCTGGTTGCTCTGCTTGTTGTCCTTCTGAGCGTCCTTGGAGTCCTTAGAGTCCTTGGCATCTTCGGCGGGAACCTCGGTGGCGATGCACTGCTGGTTCAGGCTGCCGGGCAGACCGGAGGACAGCACACCGTTACCGGTAATGCCGCCGCCATTGCTGGGCGCGCTGATGTTCTGGGCGTTGGAGCCCTTCACGCTGGATCCCTTCGCGCTGGTGGCGTTGCTGTCCTTGTTTTCACCCTTGTCAGAGCCGTTATTGGTGTTGTCGGTGCCGCTGATGGCGGTTACACCGGATCCGCCCTGGGATGCCTGCTCACCATTCGCCGCCGCCTTCGCACCGTTCGGGTCGGTCACCTGTGCGGCGTTCTGACCGTTCACGGATCCATCCACGCGGCGAATACCGGTGGATGCGCTCGCCTCAGCAGATGCACTCGCCTCAGCACTTGCGGAGGTAGATGCGCTGGGGCTGCTGGTGGCGCTCTCGGTAGCGGTGGAGGTCGCCTCGGGGGTAGTGGTCGCCTCGCTCGTGGCGTCCTTGGTTGCTTCCTTTGCGGCGTTCTGCGCGTTCAGGAGCTTGAAGCCTTCCTCAGCGTTAGTGCCCACGGCGATGGTGTAGGTCGCCTCGGAGCTGACCGGGGTGCCGTCGGCAAGGGTTGCGGTGGCGCGGAACGTCAGCTGGTAGATGCCTGCGCGGGTGAATGCCCAGCTGAGGTGCTCGTGACCGCCAGCGGTGATGGTGTGCGGTGCGAGCTGGTCGTTGGTGCTGAAGACGCGCGGGTTGTCGCGGCCGGATTCGGTGAAGACTTCGGCACGGCCGCCTTCGGGTACGCTGCTACGCACGAGTTCAAGGTTGATGGTGTTGTCCTTGAGCGCGCCGGGGCGGATTCCTTCCGCGCCGAGGCCGGGGTAGAGCAGGCCGCGGGTGCGGGTGGAGGGAATGTAGAAGATGTCGGTGCCTTCGGGGGCAATGTAGTCGTAGCCTGCTACGACCTTGGTGTGTGCATCCTCGACGTCGGGCAGGTGGAAGACGGTGCGGGCGGGGTTGAATCGTCCCTGCTGGCCGGGGCCGGTGTCTGCGAGGGTGGCGAGGGTGAACTGGTTGCCGTCGAGGAATGCGTTGAGCATTTCGGTGTGTACGCCCGCGATGACGTAGTCACCTTCGTAGTTGACGTAGGCGCGCGACTCGGTACCTGCCTGGGTGCCGGTCTGGTTTTCCTGCGCCTGTGCGGCGGTGAAGGTGCCGACCTGGGGGAGGGCGAGGGGTGCCCCGAGTGCGAGGGTGCATCCGAGGGTGGTTGCGCTGAGTAGGCTCAGGGGTTTGGTGCGTCCTTGCATGGTGGCTCCTTGGATGACTGCTCGTTGGCTGGCGCGTTGCCCGTTGCTTTCGGGGCTTGCCCGGTGCTGGGCCCGGCGGCCTGTTGCCGGTTTCTCCCCTGCGTCCGGGGTGCGCTCTGCCGTGTTTTTCTCTTTGTGGATGTACGTGGTGTGCGTTTTTGGGCGCGCCTCGGCGCACACGTGTTTCTGGGAATCACTATACTCACTTAGGTTCTAAATGACAATTATTTGCAAAAGAGCTACCCTAGGAAATAGAAAAATGAGAAAGGTTGTCATGAACTCTCAGAAGCAGACCCAACGACGGGTCACCACACACACACCCGCACTCTTCATCCCCGGCGGCAAGCCCGCCCTCCGCCGCGCAGCCGCATTCCTCTCCGCCGCAGCACTGCTCGCGCTCGCCGGTGCAGCCCCCTCCCTGCCCGCCGCAGCAGGCCCCGACGACGGCAAAATCGTCACCACCAAGGGCCACGTTGACGCCCCCAAGGCATACTGGGACGAGCAGAACGGCACCTTCGTCCTCATGAACGAGGCGAACCCCTACAAGACCGGTGCAGACACCTACGAACTGGACAAGACCGTCAACTGGGTCGGCAAGGGCTACAGCACCAGGGACGGCAAGTCGCAGTACACCATGACCCTGGGCGACTCGCCCTCCCTGGCGTTCCTCGGCGAACCCGGCCAGACCCTCTACATGGCACCGCACCTGACCTACGGCAACCAGGACCCCATCTGGGCTGGCCTGGGCGCTTCCACGAAGGTGCCCACCGAGCGTTTCCGTGACGGCGTGTTCGCTACCGACATTCTCTCCGTTGAGGGCCCCGGCCGTATGGAGCTCTTCCGCTACAACCCGGACGACGCCCCCGCCGACGTGTACCGCATGCTCTCCAGCAGCTCGACCGGCTGGCACTCCTGGCTGCTCGACAAAGGTAGCCACACCCACAACACCACGACCTTCACCCGCCCCGGCCGCTACGTGGTCACCTACCGCACCGTGGCGCGCTCCACCGACGGCCGCATCATTAGCTCCAAGCCGTCGAAGCTGGTCTGGCAGGTTGGTGGCATGCAGCCCGTGCTCGGTGACGGCACCCCCACCGCCGTGCCCACCGTCGACCGCTACAACGCGGCACCCGTCGGTGACCTGGACGCCGCAAAGTACGTGCTGTCCGTGGCACCGCACCGCCTGGACGCCGACCCGGCTAAGAACAAGGACGCCGACGACAAGCTCAGCGACATCACCTTCACCGCCGCGAACAAGAACCTCAAGGGCACCCTGACCCTGTACAACAACGGCTACTTCCTGACCGACCTGCCGGTCGTGAACGGTACCGCCACCTGGTCTGAAATGCTCGGTAGCGAGGGTTCCCAGCTGCAGGCTGTCTTCACCCCCGACACCTCCGATGCGAACAGCGCGGAGGCGTCCCGCTGGATCTCGCACAAGCTCACCTACGAGCCCGGCAAGGCTGAGAGCGTGTACAGCGATGACGGTAACGGTTCCTGGCCCGAAGAAATCCCGGATCAGGCGAACACCGTACTCAGCACCCAGCAGTACACGCCGACCAGCATGGACTACGACGTGACCGTCACCCCGAACGGCAACGGCTTCAGCACCGTTGAGGTCCGCTTCAAGGACCCGAAGGTGCGTGGCTTCATGCGCGGCGGCTTCTACGCCCAGGATGACCCGGTCTACCCGTACCTCGACCTGGAAGGCTCCGTCGAGGATGGCGTGGCACGCTTTACCTTCCGTGACGAGTCGTTCTACAAGGGCACGGCTCTGCGCGTGAAGATGCTGACCCACCCGGATATGAACGCTTCCGCCTCCACCACTGAGGTTGCGGCGAACTACGAGCCGGGCACCAAGTACACTGCGCACGGTGCGTTGGCTCCGGATAGTGCACCCATTAGCGATGCGCCGAAGCCTGCTCCGGTGGATCCGTCGCCGAGCGCTGAGCCTACCGTCGCGCCGACTGAAGCTCCTAGCGCTGAGCCGAGCGAGGCTCCTTCCGAGGCACCCAGCGAGGCTCCTTCCGCTGAGCCCAGCACCGTTCCGTCGGTGTCCCCCAGCGAGGTTCCGACCGTGCCCGCGGTGCCGACCGCCTCCGCAGAACCGAGCGTGCCTGCTCCGGCGCCCTCCACTCCGGCACCCTCCAGCCCCGCGCCCGCGAACCCGACCCCGAGCGCCCCTGCTCCGACTAGCCCGGCACCGTCTGCACAGCCGTCCACCCCCGGAACCCCCGGTAACCAGTGCGTGCCTGGCCAGATTGACGGCCGCACCAAGATCTCGCACGGCCACCTGGACATCCAGGCGACCCTGAAGGACCGCCAGCTGTCCGTGGGTCTGCGTGATGACAGCGGCATCATTGACGCTGATTCGACCGTGCGCCCGCTCGATTCGGTCGTGTGGACTGTCAGCGAGAACGCCCGCCGTGTGCGTACCGAACGTATGGCTGATGAGAAGCTGAACTTCATGGGCCCGGTCGGCACCGCCTTCTACGGCCTGCCGCAGACCCAGCAGAGCGGCCTGCCCTGGCCCGGCTACAACACGCAGGACATTGACTACTCGCAGCTGCGCGGCCCGGTGCGCCTGCACGTGGTGCCGAAGGTCATGCCTGAGGGTGCGCGCTTCGGCATGTTCACTGAGTCGCTGAACGGTGCGGATGTACTGCTGGATTCGACGACTGGCAAGACCACAATCGACATTGATTACGCGACGCACGCGCATGCGAACTGGGTGTTCTCTGAGCCCGGCCAGTACATGTTTGATGTGCACTATTCCGCGACTCTGGCTGATGGTACTGAGGTGAACAGCCCGGTGCAGCAGCTTGCGGTTGCTGTGGGTAAGAAGGCGTCGGATGCGTGCTCGTTTGAGACTGCCGTGCCGAAGGACCCGAATGCGGCTAAGGACGACTTTAGTGGTGTGCGCCGTGTGGATTCGGCAACCCCGGGCGGTACCGCTGGTGCTAACCAGCCCGGCTCCGCGCAGTCTGGTGCCGCGCAGGGTGGTCAGTCCGGTCAGGCTGGTGCTTCTGGCGCTGCCGGTGATGTGAACGCGCAGGGCTCCTCTGAGGGTTCGGCTGATGGTTCTGCTGGCGGCGTGTACCCGGGCGGTATCTCCGGCGGCGGTACTGGTGGCGGCTCCCTGGGTCAGTCTGGTGTGTCTGCTGCGTCGGGTGGCGTGAGCTCCCAGCAGGGCGGCCTGGCACGTACTGGTTTCGGTGCGGTGTCTGTGGCTGTGGGCGGCGCACTGGTGCTTGGTGCCGGCACTGCGATGGTGCTGCGTTCTCGCCGCCGCGCTTCTTAGCGCTCGCCGCGTGAGGACACGCTGATACGATAAAGCCCCCGCGGCTGAGAGGATGACTCTCGGCTACGGGGGCTTTCTCTATTCGGTGCTCCAGGAGTTATCTGGACGATTCAGATGCGTAGTGCTCACTAAAGATATGGTTGAGGGGCGCTCGCAGGCACGGCGGCTGCCGCGTGTGTGCGAACGCCCCTCCGTCTCGAAATGAGGCTTTTATCGGACCATATAAATGGGTTTACTTGTCCATTTCGTAGACCCAGCCGCCAGCGTTGCAGTAACGCTTACCGTCCTTCTCAGTGATGTAGTAGCCGGGCTCGTGGTTCTCGCACTTCTGGATAACCTCACGGGCCTCTCGGTTAGACTTCTCAAGGTTCGCCGCACGAATCTGGAAGAAAGCAAAGGTCGCAATATATGCCACCAGAACCAGCACAAGAGCGGTAATCGCCATGCCCTTACCCTTGCCGGTGCCGTTCTTAACCATGACCAGAGCGATCACAGCGAAAATAATGGTCGGGATGGTCAGGAACGAACCAATGACAAAGATGCCGGTCAGGGCGGAGATAATGCCCAGGACTAGTGCGGTTACTGCCGCCCACTTCTTTTTCGGTGCCTCGACGGGTGCGCCGTATGCGGGCTGTGCGGCGGGTGCCTGCTGGGTGAACTGCGGCTGCTGCGGTGCAGCCGGCTGCGGGGTGTTTTCAGACATGAAAGTCCTCATTTCGTGTGTGGTTGGTGAATATCCGGAAGCGCACCACCTGCAGGTGGCGTACCTTTCCCAAGGATACTCTATGTGCTTGAAAGCTCTGACAAGTTGAATTGTCGAGTACTTTGATGGTCTATGGGTTAGGTGGCTAAAAAGTTAACTCGGTGCAAGGCTCGGGTGAAGACTGGGCGACCATTCACCGGCAGGTGGTGACGGCGCTCAGGTGAGTAGCCGCTGGCATAGAGAAAGCCCCTGGGCTGAGAGATAAGCTCTCAGCCCAGGGGCTTTCTCTATGCAGTGCTACATGTCAACGTCGGCGAGGCCGGTGACTTTCTCTTTTTCCCTGAAGTACGGGACTGTATCAGGGCCACTATCTAGAGCATCCACCCGAGCAACATCACTCGGATTATTCATGTCAGGCCAGCGGTCGTTCTCAATCCTGAACCGCACAATCGCCATTAGACGATAATTCTTGTGGATAATCGGAGAGAAAGCAGCAATCAGCTTCCCAGACTTGCTATAGAAAGAGACGAGGTCCTGACTATCTACAGCAAGTGCCTTATAGTATTCGATTCCGTCAATAGCGTTGACCGGGTACACGGTTGTACGCGCCGACCACATACGCTGCTCAATACCTTCAGGGGAGATCTTCACATAGGCAACATGGACATACCAGGCGTACAGCATGAACATAATTGACATAAGTATCCCACCCAGTTCATACCAAAAACCTGGAGACCCCTCCTCAACAAGATGGAGAAAGAAACCAAGACACGGGAACCCAGGGGTAAATATTGTTAGAAGAGCCTCTGCCTGATTAACCCGTCGGATATACGCGCCTTGGCGGCGGCGCTCCATATCCTTCCAGCGCTGAATCTCATAGTTGGTAATGATGTAGAGCGTCCCGGTTACCGAGATGAAGGCCAGGATGCCCCAGATAATAATCAGGAAAATGCGCATGACGGGTTCTCGTTTCGTGTGGTTGGTGAATATCCGGAAGCGCACCACCGGCAGGTGGCGTACCTTCCCCAAGGATACCCCGGTGCGTGAATCGTCCTAGACCGTGCGCTTTGGCGCACAAGGCTCCTCAACCCGCGGGGCTCCACGGTTTAGCTGGCTGCAGGTTCAGCCTCCGGGTCCTCCTCATCTTCCTTCTCGGGGATAGCAACACCCACGGTCACGTACCTCTTCACCAGCAGGTACGAGGCGATCACCGGCACCACATACACCAGCGACAACCCGCTACCGGACTGCACAACATCAACGGCAAGACGGACCGCCGCCAAACATCCACCCAAACCCACCAGGGCTACGCAGAAGCCACGCAACACGCCATACCCGGCAGTGCCCTCCTCAAAGGTCGACGCCCACAGCTTGAACAGGGTGCGGCGCACAAAAATCAGGAAGACCGGCACCAGGCACAGCACCACCGAAACACCCACAGGCTCATAACCGGCAGTAGCGAACGAAACCACCGGAATAACCAGGCAGAAGAGCACCATCAGGGCGCTCACACCCAGCACCACCGCGCGCACATACCGGTTGATGCGCTCCATACGGTGTTGGTTAGGGATCTCGTCGTTCGGCTGCGCGGCATTGTAGAAGAACAGCAGCAGAACCAGTGCGGACGCCGCCACATACCAGGGCGCGAAATTGATGCCGTCCACCTGCGGGGTGGAGGCAACCTGCGGGACACCCACCAGGGAGAGAGCAGTGAGCAGAACGATCGCGGCAACGCAGAACGTGCCCACCGTCAGCAGAAAGTAATGGTACGCGCCGCCGTTCTTTGCATCCTGCACACCGTGCTCACGCGTGCCGTCAATCATCACGACGGAAAACAGCATCGCGGAGATGGATAGGATGCTCCACGCGTACTCGCCCGTCATGACGGGGACAAGCAGGAGGAGCAGGGACGCAGAGAACAGAATCCACAGGAGTACTCGCTGCAGTGTGGGTGAGGACGCGATGGCCTCTCCAATAAAGTCGATAATAAATTCGCCGATAAAGCTCACGGTGGGATCCTTTCTGCGGGGGTGGGGTTACTCTTTGATCTCTTCAAAGCGGAGGACGCTGAAGTCGAATTCATCGTTGCGGGTTAGCAGAGACTTATATGCCCTGTATTTCTTGCCCGTCTTGAAGTTCTGGAGGTAGGGGTAGATACGTTCTCCATCGGGGGCGTTCGATGTTGTGATGATTCCGCACTCTTCCGTTTCGAATTCACCGGATATTGAGTAGGGGTCCTCATGTTCAACGATTTCTACTGACGTAACAGTGCAGATAGTGGAGTCGTTGTACGGATTGACATAAGAAATGAAATATAAGGATGCGGGAAATGCCAGAAGGCACAACATCAGTAGGATTCTCTCGCAGTCACGCCAAATATCGCTAGCCTTTGAACGAAGAAAATTCTTGAAAGCGACTTTCTTTGTGGGCTTCTTCGTGATAATAGATTTTTTCTTTGGGTAACCATTTTTCTTTGAACTGTTTCTTTTCTTTGAAACATTCTTTTTCCTTGGGGAGTTCTTTTTCACTGCTTTTCACCTTCTTTCTGGGCTAGAGGCTGTTGCTCTGTGATATCTTCAAAGCGGGTTGCCTCAAAGAGCTGCACTCATGGTGTGTACGTCCTTGTGCGGTAGTGGTTGGTGAATCATGCTCGCTACGGCGAGGTGGCGGGCACATCCTTAGCCTATCGCACGGTATCTGACCAGAAGGTTAACTCGACGCAATGCTCGGGTGAAGACTGGGCGACCATTCATCAGAGGGCCGGGCCCTGTGTGTGACCACCCGATTTCCTGAGATGCCCCGAGGGGGAGCCTACCCCTCCTGAATTGTTGAAGGTGAAGGGTGGCGCGAAATGGTTTGCCGATTTCATATGGAAAGCCCCGGACGGTGCGAGTTGAAAACTCGCACCACCCGAGGCTTTATTTAGGGCTCATGAGCTGGTTATTCTTTGATTTCTTCAAAGCGGATGGCAGTGAAGCCTGTTTCATCGTTACGGGTATCGAAGGACTTATAGGCCCTATATTTCTTACCCGCCTCAATGCTGTTGAGGTAGGGGTAGATACGTTCCCCATCGGGAGCGTGCCACATCGTGATAGTTCCGCACTCTTCCGTCTCAAAGACACCGGAGATTGCGTAAGGGTCCTCGTGCTCAATAATTTCAACCGACTCGATAGTGCATATTTCAGAGTCATTATTCGGGTTGTAATGAGTCATGAAATATAAAAAACCAAATACGGCGATAACACCTACACAAAATATGATGGCTTCACGGTCATACCAAATATCTCTTCCTTTTCTGCGAAGATACTCTTTGAAGGTAACTTTATTCTTCTTTTTCTTTGAACTATTCCTTTTCTTCGAAACATTATTTTTCACCGTGAATCACCTCTTTCCAGTGTAGAAATTTACAGCTTCACTAACTCATTCTTTTTCGCGGCGTGTCTCCTCACGCGCCTGCTGACGCTCCAACCTACGCGCCTCATTACGAGCAGCCCGGCGGCGGTGCTTCTGACGCTCACTCTTCGTCTGCCCAACGATGTACTTCGTTTCGCACAAGTCATAAAACTGGGCATAAATATCGCGCGAAGAACCATACATCCCCACCACGTTCATCACATCCAGGCCGTCCTCCTCAGCCCAACGCCCGTGATCGTCACGGTACAGCACCTGCGCCATGAGAATCGTCGCATCAAACTGATACGGGTCAAAACTACAAGTGCGCTTACCCATCTCAGTGCTGCCAATACGCAAGAACCCGTTCTTGCCGTTGTTCTCCACATGGGCAAACGTGATGGAGGGGTAGGTGAAAGTGCGTTCCTTCCACCGCCAATTACGCCACCGCACATGATCCTCACGCAGTTCAAGGTAGAAGGCGTAGCAGTGGTTTAGAGGGATGGCACCCAGCAGACCAAGAGACACGACGCTAAAAATGAGGCCAGAAATTGCAACAGTAAATTGTTCTGTTCCTGGTTGCTCATCCCCGAGGCCAAGAGACAGCCAAATAAGCGGCATACCAACAAACCCGAGAATAGTTACAAGCCAGAAGAAGATATATGCCAGGATGGGCCTCTTCTGCCTCTTATTCAGGGTGGGTTTGCCGAGCTTAATGCGGTAGCCCGGTATCAGGGCGACGATAAGCCCCCAAAGGGTTCCGGTTTCAGCAGCGTTCATAGTGTGTACGTCCTTGTGCGGTAGTGGTTGGTGAATCGTGCTCGCTACGGCGAGGTGGCGGGCACATCCTTAGCCTATCGCACGGTATCTGACCAGAAGGTTAACTCGACGCAATGCTCCGGTGAAGACTCGGCAACCACTCTGCAGATAACCCGAATCTGGGCTTAACCACCCAATTTCCTCGGCTACTCTGAGAACGAACCCGCACCCTCCGCATCGTTGCCGGAAGGCTGCCGGTCACCGATAAAACAGAAAGGGTAGTTGACCACCATGATGATGAACTACACCATGATTGCCCTCTGGGGCGTAGTAAATGTCCTACAGATGTACAAGATGGTCCGGTCCATCATTGTCTACGAAATCAACCGACGCCGAGACAAGAAGCTGTACGCCAAAAACATTTACATTACTCGAAGCGACCGCTCCGAAATAATTGTGCTTGCCGTCGCGCTTCCCATGACCCCTGCTCTGATGTTTATGGTGCATCTGCTGGGCGATATAGGATTCCATTTTCTATATGATGTCGGAGCTTTCCTCTTCACGTGCTTTCTTCTATATGTCTTTAACGAAACCGCTGGTTCTTACACTAAAATCTCGCCGGAAGGATTCGAAGAGGACAATGGGCACGACAATAAAACCTTCTACCCGCTCAACGCGATCGATAAGGTCACGTATACGCAGAGTTCCGACAGTGAAATTTCAGACTCCGTCTCCTTCGACACGAAATCGGGTAAGCGCATTGCGCGTTTCGGGCCCATCTATGAGGGCTACCCCCTCCTCGCAATGACCCGATTCAGGATCGAAAACGACCGCTGGCCAGACATTGGCAACCCCGAGGACACCGCCCAGATTAATGCCTGGGCGAACCGCCGCTCTACCCTCCGGTACTTCCGCTACGGCAAGATTTCTGGCCTCGCCGAAGTAGACATGTAACCCGCAATTCAGCCCGTATTGAGTGCGTGCCCGGCGTGTTTCTCAACCAATATTTCCGCAATTTTTCTGCCAGAAAAACGTGGACTAGCCCGCATGGTCTAACCCTCAACTAGAAGGTGCACTCTGCACGTAAAAACATTAACGTTGAGGCTTACAATAAAAAAGGTTTAACGCACAGCGGCACGCCGTGCGCACACCACGTCACTTCACAGAAACACCGACCCCGAAAGGCACACCATGGCCACCAAGAAGCCCGCACGCCTCACCCGCCGCGCAGCACTCGCCGCCGCAGGCGCAGGCGCAGCAACCGCCCTCGGCGCACTGCTCACCCCCGCACAGGCAACCACCTACCGCCCCACCGTGCGCCGCACCCCCTACAACGGCTACTACTCGCACCGTTACGGCCGCCGCGGCCGCATCGTTATCAGCGACTACTACGGTAGCTCCTACAGCCACTACTACTATTACGGCGGCTAAAGAATCCCAAGCCCAATAAACATATACTGGAAGACGGCACTACACTCACGTAGTGCCGTCTTCCCGTTAGATGCCGCAGGCATCACCCGCACCACGGTGCGGAAAATGCACCACAGATAGAGAGAACCCATGAAGAACGTAACCCGCCGATCCGCCCTCGGCCTGCTCGCAGCAACCGGCGGCGCAACCCTCCTCGCAGCCTGCGGCGCTCAGCCCCAGGCAACCAGCGGCAACGCATCTGCTTCCGCGTCGACTTCTAAGACCGCACGCACCGACTACTCCGGCGTTGCAACCCTCGACGGCTACACCTCCAAGCCTTCCGACTACCAGCCCGCAACCCGCACCGAGCCGTCCAAGAACGCCCCCGTGCCCGTGAAGCCCGCCGTTGCCAACGAGAACAGCGTCGAGGGTCTGTACCAGTCCATCGCATTCTTCGGCGCAGCCATTGAATACTACATGCGCACCGGCAAGACCGAACCCCTGCGTGAATGCGCGGTTGACAACTCCGAGCTGAAGAACATGCTCGAACCCGAAGAAGGCACCCTGGGTGCTGGCCTGCAGCAGGGCAAGATTTGGATGCAGGACCCGTCCGTCACCATCACCATGCTCACCGCACAGCCCGAGCGTGATGGCGACGCCTACAACTGGAATATCCGCCTGACCATGGACAGCGGTGAGTTCATCGCAAGCAAGGACCGTGTGGAGAACGCTTCCTCCGATTCGGACCGTAAGAACGATGTGGAGCGCACCCTGCACGGTGTCTACGAGAACGGTGCGTGGAAGCTGACCGGTATGCGTACTTCTTCCTCTTCGTCCTCGGCTTCTGCTTCCTAAAAGCTTCAGCCTAGAAGCGCGTAGCTTCTACACCTAAAAGGCGCCCGCTCCGTGGAATAAACCCACGAGGCGGGCGCCTCTCTCATGCGGTGAAGGACCTACCCTGCTTTTACCTATGCAGAAGCAAGCTTCGCCTCAAGCTCCTTCACAATCTTCGCGTGTTCCTTCTCAGAGATAGAAACCTTGAAGAAGAAGGCGAGGAACGAGCACACAATAATGGCCAGCGGCACATAGAAAGCAGCCGTGTTGAACGTCTGAATGTTCTGCGCGGTGAGGCTATTAGGACCAGTGCCACGTAGACCAGAGCCAAGTTCTGCGGGAAAAGAATGAACAGAATGTAGGCGGCAATCATCACGCCTTCCGGCATTCTTAAAGGGACCAAACAAAGATGTATACGAGAGGAAGGAAGACATGTCTTCCACCGAACAAACGACTCCCGTAGTCTCCTCCCAGTCACCCTCAGCAGCGTGGCTTGATGACCCCACTGTGTACGCTGTCAACAGGGAAGCAGCGCACTCCGACCATCACTCCTCAAACCCCCAGCAGAGCCTCAACGGCACGTGGGCTGTCCGCACTGCATGGGCCTCAGAAATTGATGTCACCACCGCAGAATTCGCCGCCCCCGCCCTCGACGAAAGCGACTACCAGAGCATCCCCGTCCCCGCCACCCTGGAAACTGAGGGACTCTGGCGCCCCGCCTACGTCAACATCCAGATGCCCTGGGACGGCCACGAAAACCCCGAAGCTCCTCACATCCCCGAGAAGAACCACGTAGCCCTCTACCGCAAGCACTTCACCCTGGAGGGCGACCTCAAGAAGATGCTGAGCGAATCAGGCCGCATCACGCTCGCCTTCGAAGGCTTCGCAACCGCAATTTACGTGTGGGTCGACGGCATCTTCGTTGGTTACGCAGAAGACGGTTACACCACCACCTCCTTCGACATCACCGATATCGTCAGCAAGGGCGCAGAAGGCAACCACACCCTGACCGTCGCATGCTACGAATACTCGAGCGCTTCATGGCTGGAAGGCCAGGACTCGTGGCGTTTCCACGGCCTCTTCCGCGCTGTGAACCTGGTAGCCCGCCCCGCAGTCAGCATCGCCTCCCTCACCGTTGAAGCAGACTACGATGCACCCACCGGCGAAGCACACCTGGACGCTCTCGTCACCCTCAATGGTGAAGAAATCAAGGCGTACACCCTGCAGGCCAGCGTCCTTGACGGCACCCAGGTCATCTGGTCTGGTACCGTCGCCGCCGAAGACGCATCCGTGCGCATCTCCTCCGATGCTCTCGAGGGCATTTCCCCCTGGTCGGCTGAATCGCCCTCTCTCTACACGCTGACGGTGGACCTGCTCCACGACGGCAAGACGGTAGAATCCACCAGCCAGCGCGTCGGATTCCGTCGCTTCCGCATCGAGAACGGAATCATGACCCTCAACGGTCACCGAGTCCTCTTCAAGGGTGTCAACCGCCACGAGTTCCACCCGCGTACCGGCCGCGTCCTGACCGTTGAAGACATGACTTCAGAGATTCTCTTCTGCAAGCAGCACAACATCAACGCTATCCGCACCAGCCACTACCCCAACGATTCACGCTTCTACGCCCTGGCCGACGAATACGGTATCTACCTGGTCGACGAAGCAAACCTGGAAACTCACGGCTCCTGGTGCACCCCCGGTGACATCCCCACCCCCGAGACCACGATCCCCGGCTCCCGCATGGAATGGGAAGGCGCCTGCGTTGACCGCGTAGAATCCATGATGCGCCGCGACTACAACCACCCCTCCGTAGTGATCTGGTCGCTCGGTAACGAAGCATACGGCGGCGAAGTATTCCGCTCCATGTACCGCCGAGTCCACGAACTGGACCCCAACCGCCCCGTACACTACGAAGGCATCACCTGGCACCGCGAATTTGATGACGTCACTGACATCGAATCCGGTATGTACACCCACACCGATGTCGTCGAAAAGTACCTGTCGAACGACCCCCAGAAGCCCTTCATCATGTGCGAATACATGCACGCAATGGGCAACTCGGTCGGCGCTATCGACGAATACGTCGCACTGGAACGCTACCCCCACTACCAGGGCGGTTTCATCTGGGACATGATCGACCAGGCACTCTGGCACCCCGGTGAGAACGAAGGCGCCCCCGAATACCTCGCCTACGGTGGCGCATTCGGCGAACGCCCCTGCGACTACGAATTCTCCGGTGACGGTATCCTCTTCGCAGACCGCAAGGTAAGCCCCAAGGCTGCTGAGGTGAAGGCAGTGTACTCCAACCTGCGCATCACCCCCGACCAGAAGGGCGTGACGGTCGTCAACGACAACCTTTTCACCTCCACCGCAGACTACACCTTCAAGGTTAGCCTGCTGGTCAACGGCGTTCCTCAGTGGCAGGAAGACTACTTCTTCGACGTAGCCCCGGAATCCACCCACGAGCTGGCAATTCCCTGGCCCCTGGAAAAATACGCTGCCGACAACGCAGAAGTAACCCTGGACGTCAGCCTCGTGCTCACTGAAGACGCCGCATGGGCTCCTGCAGGACACGAAATTGCCTTCGGTCAGTACGTCATCCCCGCATCGCAGGCTGAAGCAAAGACCACTGAAGACGCAGCAGATGCGACGGTGACCGTCGGCCGCTGGAACGTCGGTCTGCGCAACAACCAGGCTGAAGTTATTCTGTCCCGCACTCAGGGCGGCATCGTCTCCTGGGTACACAACGGCACCGAGCATGTTATTCGCCCCCCGAAGCTCACCACCTTCAGGCCCCTGACCGACAACGACCGCGGCGCCGGACACGGTTTCGAACGCGCCCAGTGGACCGTTGCAGGCCGCTACGCCCGTTGCGCTAACGTTGCTGTCGAGCAGCCCAGCGATGACAGCGTGGCAGTGACCTACACCTACGAGCTGGCAACCCCCGCTCACACCGCTGTTACGGTCCGCTACGAAGCACAGAGCACCGGCAACGTGCGAGTAACCATCGACTACCCCGGCGAGAAGGACGCACCGTCCCTGCCCGCATTCGGTCTGGAATGGGCACTGCCCGGCGAGTTCTCGCACCTGCGTTACTACGGTCTCGGCCCCGGCGACTCCTACCCCGACCGTTGCAGCGGCGTCCGCCTGGGCGTGTGGGAAAGCACCCCCGAGCAGGACTACGCACCGTACCTGGTACCTCAGGAAAGTGGCAACCACATGGGTGTCCGTTGGGCTGAAGTGACGAACGACAGCAACCACGGCTTCCGTGTCCGCCAGCTGCAGACTGCCGGTGACGGCCTGCACGTATCGCTCCTGCCCTACTCCTCCTACCAGATTGAGGAAGCTTCCTACCAGTGGGAGCTGCCCGAGAACAACCGCACCTACCTGCGTATCCTGGCAGGTCAGCTCGGCGTTGGTGGAGACGACTCGTGGGGCTCGCCGGTACACAGCCAGTACCACATCGATGCAACCGAGCCGCTGCACATGGACATTGCGCTAGAAATTATCTAACGCAACGCTCAGCACAGTAGCAGTAGATGCCTACCTTCGTGTAGCGTCCGCAGTTCTCTAGAAAAGAGGTGCCCGCCTCGTGGTTTTTAAGCCACGAGGCGGACGCCTTTCTTATATGCGCAATAAAGCATATACCCTTATCGGGATGCTACCAGATGCGCACGCGCTCCTCCGGAGCCAGGTACAGTGCATCGCCCTCAGAGACACCAAACGCCTCATAGAACTCGTCAATATTGCGCACCACACCGTTCACACGGAACTCATCCGGCGAATGCGGATCCACCGAAATCATCACCTCAGCATGCTGCGGGCGGGACTTCGTGCACCAGCCGCGAGCATTCGAGAAGAAGAAACGCTGAATACCGGTCATACCGTCAATCACCGGTGCGTCATCCAGCGACTCAATGCCCTGCTTCTTCAAAGCCAGACGGTACGCCTTCAACGCAATCGACATGCCAGCCAGGTCGCCAATGTTCTCGCCCAGAGTCAGCTCACCGTTCACGTGGAACTTCGGGTCCAGACCCACCGGAACGTACGCGTTGTACTGCTCCACCAGCGCGGAGGTACGCTCCTTGAACTTCGCGTAATCCTCCTCAGTCCACCAGCTCTCCAGCTTGCCGTCACCGTCATAGCGGGAACCCTGATCGTCAAAACCGTGACCAATCTCGTGGCCAATAATCATGCCGATATTGCCGTAGTTCGCCGCATCATCAGCATCCGGGTTGAAGTACGGCGGCTGCAGAATCGCTGCCGGGAACACAATCTCATTCGCCGGCGGCATGTAGTACGCGTTCACGGTCTGCGGAGTCATCAGCCACTCCGACTTATCCACCGGCTGACCCTTACGGGCAATCAGCCAGTCAGCATCAAACGCACCGGTACGGCGCAGATTCTCGAACAGGTCACCGGGCACGAGCTCCAGGGCGGAGAAGTCACGCCACTTATCGGGGTAACCAATCTTGGTGACGAACTTCGACAGCTTCTCCAGCGCCTTCTGGCGGGTTGCCTCGGTCATCCAGTCCAGCGACTCGATAGACTCGCGGTACGCCTCCAGGAGGTTACCGACCAGAACCAGCATCTTCTCCTTGTGCGAGGGCGGGAAGTGCACAGCCACGTACTCCTGGCCAATCTCCTCACCCAGAGCCTTCTCGACAGCGCCCACGCCGCGCTTCCAGCGCTCACGAATCTGCTGGGTGCCGGAAAGGGTCTTGCCGTAGAAGTTGAAGCTCTCCTGAACCAGCTCGTCGTACATGAACGGCGCACGTGAACGCAGAACAGTCCACACAGCCCACAGCTTCCAGCTCATCAGCGGGATGGAGGTGAACAGCTTCGCCGCACCCTCAAAGAAGGACGGCTGAGCCACAATAACCTGACCCAGGGTCTCCGGGTCAGCCCCCAGAGCCAGCAGCCACTGCGAGAATGGGAAGCCGGGGAACTTCTCGTCCAGGTCGGTCGCCTGGTACGGGTTGTAGGTCGCCTCAGCGTCGCGGTTCTCCACGACGTTCCAGTGCAGACGAGCCAGCTCAGACTCGTGAGTGAACACCAGCTGAGCCGCCTGCTCCGGGGTGAGACCGAAGCCCTCCGCCAGACCGGTCAGCTGGAACATGCGGGCAATATGCTCAACATACGCCGCACATGCAGCCTCGTGCTTCTCTTCACGGTAGTAGGATTCATCCGGCAGGCCCAGACCCGACTGGTACAGGAAGAACGTGTAATTCTTCGGGTCCTTCGGGTCGTTGCTGGTGTACCAGGCGAACAGCTGAGGCAGGCCCGCACGAGACAGCAACGCCAGGGTCACAGCCAGGTGGGAGGGGGTTGCCGAGTTCAGAATCGGGGCGATTTCCTTCAGCAGCGGCTCCAGGCCGTCCGCCTCAATCTTCTCAACATCCATGAAGGAACTGTAGAGTGCGCCAATACGGGACTCCGGCTGCTCCTTCGCGATCTTCTCCACCAGCTCACGCACGTGCTTCTCTGCGTTATCGCGGAGGGTGTACAGGCCGCCGTCCTTGGGGCGGTCCGCCGGGATTTCGTGAGTGGCAAGCCACTTACCGTTGACGTGGCGGAAGAAATCGTCGCCCGGCTTGACGGTTTCATCCACCCATTCTTTAGTGATTCCAGAGTTAGTAGTCATGGTTCCATTCTATGTTCTTACGCCCCCAAGCCACAGGATGACCGGCACGGCACCAGATGCTGACTCGCCGGTGCAGGCGCTTCTCAGGGGCATTTTGCCGCTCCTCAGCGGGCTTACACGGACGGCAGAGAAGGTGGTAGCCCCTCCAGGATGCAGAAAACCCGCCCGCACGGTCACACAACCGTACAAGCGGGTTCGCATCTACCCCCGAACAGTTAAGCAGTTCAGGAAAGAAGAATCACTATTCGCTTAAGCCTGAGCCGCCAGCTTCTCTGCGCGCTCAGCCATCAGACGCTTCTCAGCACCATTAACCAGCCAGAGGAACAGAACCGCCAGACCCGAGCACACAATCATGAAGACGAACGCGGTGCTCCAACCCCAGTGGTCAACAATAATGCCGATACCGGCAGACGCCAGGGTCGCACCCAGCGCGTAACCGAACAGGCCGGTGAAGCCCGCAGCGGTACCCGCAACGTGCGAGGGAGACAGGTCAATAGCCTGCAGACCAATCAGCATAACCGGGCCGTAAATCAGGCCACCAATCAGAGCCAACGCAACGTACGCAATCCACAGCGGCGCATCCGAAGAAGGCAGCCAGTACAGCAGAATCGCGCCAACGGTCGCAATCAGGAACAGGATACCCGCGGGGGAGCGGCGACCCTTGAACATGCGGTCAGAAACGTAACCGCACAGGACGGTGCCACCAATACCGGCAAGCTCCAGAATCGAGAAGCCCGCAATACCACCCTCAAGGGAAGCGTGGCGCACATCGTGCAGGTACTTCGGCGCCCACACCAGCACGCCGTAACGAAGGGTGTACACGAACACGTTCGCCAGAGCCAGGTACACCATGGTCGAGTTGGTCAGCACGTGCTTACGGATGGTGGTCCAAGTGGATTCTGCACGATCCTCAGCGGTGGACTCAACCTTGTGCGGGTCGTTGCGGTACACGTCAACGGTGGGCAGACCCTCAGCCTCGGGGTTATCACGGATCAGCAGCCACGCCACGAACGCCAGAACGAAGCTGATAACAGCCGGGAACCAGAAGGCAACTTCCCAGGTCTTGCCGAACATGGAGAAGCCCCACGCAACCAGCAGACCGGACAGCGCACCACCAACGTTGTGAGCGGTGTTCCACCAGGAAACCTTCGTGCCGCGCTCGCTGGTGGAGAACCAGTTCACGAGCACACGACCCGAGGGAGGCCAACCCATACCCTGGAAGATGCCGTTGAAGACCATGATGGTCGCCATGATGGAGGCGATAGCAGCAGCGTAGCCCGTCGCGCCCGCGCCTTCACCCATGTAACCGGTCAGCGCCAGCAGGATGTTTGCAACACCCGAGAGCACCAGACCGATGGGCAGGAACAAACGCGCGTTCGAGCGGTCAGAAATCATTGCGGTGAAGAACTTGCTGAAGCCGTAAGCGAGCAGCAGTGCGGTGGACAGCGCACCAATTGCTGCGTTGCTGAAGCCAAGTTCCTTGGTCAGAATCGGGGTGACCAGCGGGACGTTGTTACGAATCAGGTAGAAGGTCGCGTAACCGATAAAGATACCCATGAAGACCTGTAGGCGCATGCGCGGGTACTTCGCATTAACTTCTGCTTCGCTGAGCTGGGGCTTGGGTGCCGGAATAGCGAGCCAGCGGGGTGTAGAACCCTTCTTCTTCTTCTTTGATGAAGTGGTAGTAGTCATGCTGGAATTCTAAAAACGGCGGCTTATAAAAATGCTAATCCGCTGGAAATGTTTTCAGTAGAATGTTCACTATGGTGAACGGA
This sequence comes from Rothia sp. 27098_8_29, assembly GCF_041432785.1. Taxonomy (NCBI): domain Bacteria; kingdom Bacillati; phylum Actinomycetota; class Actinomycetes; order Micrococcales; family Micrococcaceae; genus Rothia; species Rothia sp. 27098_8_29. The sequence continues at coordinate 207,887 of NZ_JAPWAI010000002.1, read as the reverse complement.
TATTCGGAGCGATTATTCTATTAATACTGTTTTTAACCTGGAATTACGGGGAAGTGCTAAATCTGTGTGATGTATATCTGTCTACTGGGCAACAGTGCCACAAGTGCTGCGGTGAATATAAATACTTTCCTTGTTGAGTAAGTATGTGTTTTGGTCAGACCACACTTAAATTTAGAGTAATTTATACCCTAAGTTCAAAAAGAAAACCACTTGGACGCCACTAAATCGGCGCCCAAAAACAGCACAGAAAAGCCCGCCCGCACGGTGCAGAAGAAAAACCGTACGGGCGGGCCTGTTATCTATCCCCAAAAGCTCGGCATACAGTCGGTACGCATACCGGCACGAAGCCGAACAGCCGCCACCTGCCGCAGGTTACCGCGAGCAAACCATCATCCGGTTAACCCGCAGCAGGTAGCGGAACCAATAGGCGCCTCCTAGAGGGATGCGCGAATCGCCTTGGTGGCATCTACCAGGTGACGCAGAGACTGCTTGGTCTCCTCGTAATCACGAGTCTTCAGACCGCAGTCCGGGTTCACCCACAGGTCAGCAATGGTGCCGTAACCAATCGCAGCCTTCAGCAGGGACTCAATCTCATCCTGCGAAGGAACACGCGGGGAGTGGATGTCCCACACGCCCGGGCCCAGACCGGAAACGAAGCTCTCCGGAATGTCAGCCAGCAGCTCCATGTGCGAACGAGCCGCCTCGATGCTGGTCACGTCAGCGTTCAGAGCGTTAATCGAGTCGATAATCTCGTTGAACTCCGAGTAGCACAGGTGGGTGTGAATCTGGGTAGAGTCCTTCACGCCGCTGGTTGCCAGGCGGAAGGAGTTCACCGACCAGTCCAGGTACTGCGGCTGCTCGTCGCGGCGCAGGGGCAGCAGCTCACGCAGAGCCGGCTCGTCCACCTGAATGATGCGGATGCCCGCCTCCTCCAGGTCGGCAATCTCGTCGGCAAGAGCCAGAGCCACCTGGTTAGCGGTCTCACGGCGCGGCTGGTCGTCACGCACGAAGGACCACGCCAGAATCGTCACCGGGCCGGTGAGCATGCCCTTGACGGGCTTGTCGCTCAGCGACTGTGCGTGGGAGCTCCACGGAACGGTGAACGCCTCACCGCGCAGACCCTCACCGTGACGCTTCACGTCACCGAACAGGATCGAGGGGCGGGTGCAACGCGAACCGTAGGACTGAACCCAGCCGTGGCGGGTGGTTGCGAAACCGTCGAAGTTCTCAGCGAAGTACTGAACCATGTCGTTACGCTCAGCCTCACCGTGAACCAGCACGTCCAGACCCAGCTCCTCCTGCAGTGCGATAACCGAGGCGATCTCGTCACGCAGGAAGCCGTTCAGCTCCTCAGCGGAAATCTTGCCCGCACGAGCCTCCGCACGATGGCGGCGAATCTCAGCGGTCTGCGGGAAGGAGCCAATGGTGGTGGTCGGCAGCTTCGGCAGGTTCAGGTCAGCCTGAGCCGCGCGGCGAACGTCAATGGTCGGGCGGTCGAAGTCCTCGGGAGTCACAGCTGCGGCGCGGGCACGGATCTCGTCGTTGTGCTTGCGCGGGTCAGCGGCGAAGCGAGCCAGCGCCTCGTCAGCAGCCTTCAGCTCCGGCTCAACTGCCGCCTCACCCTCAGCCAGGCCACGAGCCAGCAGAGCAATCTCAGCGACCTTCTGATCGGCGAATGCCAGGCCGTCCACGGGAACCTCGGCGGGGTCTTCCAGAGCCAGGTCGTGCGGCACATGCTGCAGGGAAGTAGAGGAAGCCACAGACACGGCACCCTCGGATGCGCCGGGCAGCGCCTCCAGAGTCTTCAGTGCGGCACGAACATCAGCACGCCACACGTTACGGCCGTTCACAACACCGGCAACCAGGTGCACACCAGCGGCAGAAACGGACTCAAGCTCAGCCTTCGAGTACACGCCGTGCACCAGGTCAAGGTGCAGAGCCTCAATGCCGGTACCCAGCAGTGCCGGCAGGTTCTCACGCAGAGAACCGTAGGGGCTGGTCACCAGAATCTGCGGGCGCTTCTCGCCGGCAGCGAGGGCACGGTAGGTGCGCTCAGCCAGCTGCGCAACCTTCGCGTTGTCGGCACGGTCCACGGTCAGGCCCGGCTCGTCCAGCTGAACCCACTCAACACCGCGCTCAGCCAGCTGCTCCAGCACCTGAGCGTAAGCGGCAACGAACTCATCCAGACGGTCGATGGGTGCGAAGTCCTCAGCGGAACCCTGCTCAGCCTTAGCGCCCAGCAGCAGGGTCAGCGGGCCAACAATCTGCGGGCGAACCTTCACGCCAGCCTGCTTTGCCACCTCAAGCTGCTCGTCAATAGCCTCAAGGTTCAGCTTAATCTCGGTGCCGGCACCAATCTCGGGCACCAGGTAGTGGTAGTTGGTGTCGAACCACTTAGTCATCTCCAGCGGAGGCAGAGTCTCGGTACCGCGCGCCAGTGCGAAGTAGCCGGGCAGATCCAGCAGACCGCGTGCATCCTTAGCCTCAGCCAGACGCTCGGGAACCAGGGTGAACAGGCGAACCACGTCAAGCACCTGGTCGTAGTAGGAGAAGGTCGCCGGAATCGAGTAGTTATCAGCCTTCAGACCCGCAGCGGTCACGCGCTCGAAGTAGGTGCGCTGCACGTCAGCGGCGGTGTCCTGCAGCTCCTGCAGGGTTGCCTTACCCTTCCAGAAAGCCTCCTGAGCCTTCTTCAGCTCGCGGAAGCGGCCCACGCGGGGGTAGCCAACAATGGTTGCGGCGGGGAATGCGGTGTTCGACATAATATTTTTTCCTTTACTGGGGATAGATGTGGGAGTCGGTTCCGGCGTTTTACCACCCGACTGTGGGTGATGAAACGGAGGACTCAACAACTCCCGGAATATTTGTGGGGGAGACAATGGGAACGCATCCGACAAGGAGCGTTACGGGTTGGGTTAGGCGTATTCCAGTTCGCTCAGCGGCTGAGAGAAACGGTTGCTGTATCGGGGTAGGTCCAGCTGATCCAGAACGTCCAGCACCGCCGCATGCTCGTTGAAGGTGAAGAAGTGCAGGCCCGGTGCGCCCGCATCCATCACAGCGCGGCACTGGTTCAGCGCGTAATCCACGCCGATGCGGTGCAACTCTGTGTTGCTGGTCGCCGTCTCTAGGGCGTAGGCGAGGTCCGTCGGGACTTCCATGCCCGCCATCTGGCAAAGATTCTGCAGGCGCTTCAGCGAGGTTACCGGCATGATGCCCGGAATAATCGGAATATCTACGCCTGCCAGGTGCGCCGAATCGACCAGGGCGCTGTAGCGCTCATCCTCAAAGAACACCTGAGTGATCGCGAAATCCGCGCCGGCACGCTGCTTCGACAGCAGAATCTCAATATCCTGCAGCAGGGATGCGGACTCGGGGTGCTTCTGCGGGTACGCCGCCACACCGATGGACACCTTACCCGCCGCCAGGTGGGCGAAATCTTCGCGTTCCACGCGGCGAATCAGCTCGACCAGGTAGCGGGCGAAGGGAAGCTCAGAAACCTGACCTTCCTGCACGTCACCGCGCAGCGCCAGGAAACCGCGCACGCCCAGACCCAGAATCAGGCGGACCGCACGCTCCAGCTCGTGCACCGAGTGGCCTGCACAAATCAGGTGTGCCAGGGGGGTGAGGGAGGTTTCGTGCACCAGGTAGTCGAGCAGCGCCAGCGTCTTCTGACGGCGCTTCGCGTCACCGGAATAGGTGACCGAAACGTAGTCGGGGTTGGTACCCTCAAGCTCCGCAATGGTGCGAATCAGCGACTCACAGCTTGCGTGTGAGCGCGGAGGGAACAGCTCAAAAGAAAGAGCCGGGTGAACTGTCGTCATGACCATCCTTCGTGTTCACCCGATAGATACACACCGTAAGGGTGCGCGAATTCTTCTGCAGGATGCGCGCCACCGGTTGCGGGTGCGCATCATCAAGGGGTGCCGAAGGGTATTCTTCTCTATCGGTTCTGGCGGGAGCACCTTGTCCGCACCCTGCACCGTGACGGTGGGGGATACTGGCGAGGTTGCTGCGACGTCGACGAGCCAGATCTCTCGGTCGCTCTTGATAGATAACGCCTTCACTTTACCCACCGCCTCCGAGGGCGTGCAAGGGGTGCGGCGGTTGATGTCCTAATATTTCTGGACATGACATTGGGGCGAAATATGAACTTAATATGACCGACTATGACGAAGGGCGGCTGGGGGCGTTGTGGGTAGGGCTGTCGGCTGACCCCTGGATGCCCGGAACTATCGCAGATACGTCTGCTTAATATTCTTGGACACGCACGAATATATGTGTTTTGAATTTCATTGAGGGGTAGGGTAGCTAGTGAGGCACGGGTAGTGTTTCAATGTCCGCTCATCGAGGAGTTTCAGGGCTCAAAGATGAGTTCAATATGACTTTGTGAGCGTGGTGAGAATGAAAAAGCTATTTTCTTCTATACTCTGGTCCTTCCGCCTAGCCTGGAAAACCTGTCCCACAACCCTGGTGAGCGTCGCCCTATCGCTAGCCGTCATTGCCTGCATTCCCTTGAGTCAGTCCCTGCTGATTGGTAATACAGTATCAGCCTTGAGCGGTTCAAATGGTGGCGCGGCCTGGATTTATATCGTTGCTCTTGCCCTTGTTGTCGGAATTAATATCATTGCTAAACGCTGGGTCATAAGTAACATGCTCATCCTCAAATCAAAGGTGAACTATCGGGTTCACTGCATGTTAAATAACAGGTTATCTACATTTCCGTTATCTGATATAGGTAGCACAAAATCACAGGAAGATATACGTGCTGCTAGAGAGGCAATATCGAAACAGGAATTGCAGGTTCACACCATGTCAGTTATGACACTGGTGAGTGCCTTCGCAATGGTGTTACTTCTCTGTCTTAATATCGCGAACGTCAGCATTGTGGCAGCAATTTTTGCGGCACTGTGTTCACTACCCCTATCTATTGCAATGGTAATCCTCGCTAAACGTGATTACGCTATATACACCCTAATGTACGAGGACTATCGGGTAGAGAACTACTATCTAGACAATCTGATGGCTCAGAGTCGAGCCCAAGAACTTCACCTCATGAGAGCCTCCCGATTTTTCTCGCAACGCGTAGCGTCCTGGCGACGCCGGGCGGCCGGTAGGGAATTGAGCCTTGAAAGTGTTAGAGGAATCATCTCCATAGTTGCAGGGCTACTCTGCTCTGTCTTACTTTTTGCGTCCCTGTACTTCCTTGTGGATTCAGGCGCCAATATATCGTATGTGGCCGGATCGCTGATTGGAATCATTGCCTGTGTTGATGCGACCCAAGAGGTGGGATATTCATTTGGTCAGATTATTAATGGAGCATTATCTGTTCAGCAATTCCGAAGGGTATGCGACTCTGATACTTACGACCATGTTTCTGAGATAAAAACTTCTAACCCTAACCATGAAAATATTTCAAAAATTATATGCAAAGATGTATCCGTTCAGTATGAGGGCTCGTCGTCTTTTGCGCTTAAAGATATTAATCTTGAGCTGATGAATAATCAAATGATTGCAGTAGTTGGTGCCTCGGGCGCGGGAAAAACAACGCTAATAAATGCAATTCTTGGAATTACACCAATTGCCCAGGGGAGCATAACGTATAAGGGTGCTTCTTCTGAGAGTAAATACAACATGTTGGCAAATGTGGGTTTGGTGAGTCAAGACTACGGCCGTTATGAACTGACTGTGCGTGAAAATCTTCTTCTGGGTTTGTCGCAGGAGGCGGTTGAGCGTCTTGGTGATGCTGATTTGTGGTCGGCTTTGTCGGTGGCTTGTGCTGATGATTTTGTGCGTGGTCTTGAGGGTGGTTTGGATGCTCAGTTGGGTGAGTCGTTTGGTGGTGTTGGTCTTTCGGGTGGTCAGTGGCAGCGTTTGGCGTTGGCGCGTGTGGTTCTTCGGGATGCGCCGGTGTGGGTGTTGGATGAGCCGACTAGTGCTGTGGATGCTGAGACTGAGGAGGAGATTTTTGCTCGGTTGAAGGTGGCTGCTGTTGGGCGTTTGGTGGTGTTGGTGTCTCATCGTGCGTGGACGTTGCGTGGTGTTGATTCTGTGGTGGTGTTGGATGGTGGGTGTGTGGTGGAGCAAGGAACCTACCGGGAGCTACTGAAGGCAGAGGGAAAGTTTATGGAAATTTTCAAAAATCAGATCTCTGAAGATTCTGCAGGGCGCAAAACTTCCGCTGAAAGGGACTATAAAGATGCGTAAGATTATGGCTAATACTGTTTGGTCCGTGGTTTATGCTTTCAGAAATCACCCCGTATGGACCGTTTCCTATCTAGCGTCTGTTGTGTGCCTATCACTATTCCCTGCTCTGCAGATGGAGGCTGTCACTAGACTTGTTGAGCATTTGGGCCAGAGCCAGGATGAAGTGCTCCCGCTAGCGCTGGGGGTTAGTTTTGTGCTGGCAGGATACATTGCCCTGGGACAAGCATCAGACTCTCTGCGTATGATTCTAAATTCTCGAATGTCAAGTACGGGTATTCAGAACGTATCTTCTCGTCTGGCGACTTGTTCCTCTCAGGAAATCGCGAGTGGTGATTATGCTCGCTCATCAAGGGCAGCTCATGAAGCTGTGACAGGGGGGAGTCTAGGATCTCAAGTTTCCACTATGGGTGCTCTGATATTCATCATTTTTTCGACGGGAGCCCTTAGTTATTCCGTAGGAAAGATCAATGTATATGCTTCACTCTGCATGCTTGCAGGCATGATTCCTGTTGCCTTGATGTCACATCTCTATTCGAGTAAAAATGCTGAGGCAATGGAAAAAATATATTCATATAGCTACAACGCATGGCATAGCACTAACCAGATTGCACAAATAACTACTGCTCGTGAGCTTGCAATTCTTAATGCTCGTTCATTCTTTGCGCGTCGCGCTAATCAAGAACGGAAAAAATCCGGTGAGGAGGAAATTGGCCTAGCTCGTTACATCCTCAGAATATATACAATTGTTGGTTTTATAAGCGCTGCATTGCTAGCTTTAGCCCTTATTTTTCTAGCGGCCTCGGTGCCGGCTCCCGGTGCTCTTGCTGGAGCTGTTATAGGTATTACCTCGGCTATAGTCTCGCTTGGCTCGATGGGAAGCGACCTTAGCTCGATGGCAGCGGGGTCAAACGCAATTGATATATATCGAAAGTTTATTTCTAGCGCACAGCCCAAGCAGAAAAATTCGGTTGCCGATACCTACCTCGAGATTTCCAGCGTTTCCATTAGGAATCTTGCTATCCAGTATCCAAAAGCTGATTCTTTAGCTCTTAAAAACATCAATCTCACTTTTGGTCCCGGGCAGATGATTGGTATTGTCGGGCCCAGCGGATCGGGAAAGACAACCCTAGTAAATGCACTCATGGGTATGCTTAAGCCCTCCAAAGGAGACATCCTAATCGGAGATAAGTCGGTACAGGACATATCACCTGATGATTTATTGGCAAATGTGGGTTTGGTGAGTCAAGACTACGGCCGTTATGAACTGACTGTGCGTGAAAATCTTCTTCTGGGTTTGTCGCAGGAGGCGGTTGAGCGTCTTGGTGATGCTGATTTGTGGTCGGCTTTGTCGGTGGCTTGTGCTGATGATTTTGTGCGTGGTCTTGAGGGTGGTTTGGATGCTCAGTTGGGTGAGTCGTTTGGTGGTGTTGGTCTTTCGGGTGGTCAGTGGCAGCGTTTGGCGTTGGCGCGTGTGGTTCTTCGGGATGCGCCGGTGTGGGTGTTGGATGAGCCGACTAGTGCTGTGGATGCTGAGACTGAGGAGGAGATTTTTGCTCGGTTGAAGGTGGCTGCTGTTGGGCGTTTGGTGGTGTTGGTGTCTCATCGTGCGTGGACGTTGCGTGGTGTTGATTCTGTGGTGGTGTTGGATGGTGGGTGTGTGGTGGAGCAAGGAACCTACCGCGACCTAACGACCGACCCCACATCACGCTTCAGGAAGCTCTTCGCCTCCCAACTGGAGGGAAAATAACCTCGTAACATACCCGCACAACGTAGAGTTAAAAACATGGAACGTATTGAATCTCCCGTCTACCGCAGGCTCGGCAACTCCGGCCTCGTCGTACCCAGCGTCGGCATCGGCTGCAACAACCTCGGCCGCCCCGGCACCCCCACCCGCACCCAAGAAGGCACCAACGAAGTCATCGCCGCCGCAGTCGACGCCGGCATCAGCTTCTTCGACATCGCCGACCTCTACGGCGCCGAACCCGGCCTCTCAGAAACCATGTTCGGCACCGCCCTCACCCAGCTCGGCCTCGATCGCGACGAACTGACCATCGTCACCAAATTCGGTCTGCCCGTCGGCGACCTCAACGGCAACGACCGCAACGCCCGCGGATCCCGCCGCTACATCATGCGCGCCGTCGAAGGGTCCCTCCGCCGCCTCGGCACCGACTACATTGACCTGTACTTCTACCACAGCCCCGACCCCAACACCCCCATCGAAGAAACCCTCAGCGCCCTCGACCAGCTCGTACGCGACGGTAAGGTCCGCTACCTGGGCCACTCCAACTTCTCCGGCTGGCAGCTCGCCCACGCCGAACACTGCGCCCGTGAACTCGGCACCGAACGGTTCATCGTCGCTGAAAACCACTACAACCTGCTCGACCGCCGCGCAGAACTCGAAATCCTGCCCGCCGCACGGCACTTCGGCATGGGTGTGCTGCCGTACTTCCCGCTCGCTAACGGCCTGCTGACCGGCAAGTACCGCCGCGACAACATTCCCGCCGGTTCGCGCCTGTCCCACTCCAAGAAGAACGTGCTCGACGCCGCCAACTGGGACCAGCTCGAAGCCTTCCACACCTTCTGCACCGAGCGCGGCATTACCGAGGTGCAGGCGGCGTTCTCCTGGCTCGCACAGCAGTCGCCGGTCACCTCCGTCATTGCCGGTGCGACCAGCGCCGAGCAGGTGCGCGCCAACGCACAGGCGGCGTGCCTGCGCTTCGACGCTGAGGACCTCGCCGCCCTGGACGCCATCTTCCCGGCACCCGAGAAGATCGCGCTGTTCTAAACTCCGGCTCCCTCTCAAAGGGACACTCAGGCGGTCGCACGTGTCGGCCGTAATATACGCTGAAAAATGTCCGTGGTGAGAAATAAATATCACCCGCCGCACGTTTTCGCTAGGATTAGGTGAGGTGTGTCTAACCTGACGCACCTCACCTAGCCCACTGACAGTGCTGAAGAACCACCAATGTCGGTGTAATCTCACCTAACCCCTCGGCATAAAGGACACCATGAGCGCACAGAGCACCGCCTCCACCCTGCCCCCTCTGGGCACCGGGAAGCACAGTCGATACCTCGGCATCATTGCACTCATCGCCACCTTCGGCGGTCTGCTCTTCGGCTACGACACCGGAGTGATCAACGGCGCGCTCGAACCCATGAGCCGCGAACTCGGCATGGACTCCACCGCCCAAGGCTGGGTCACCGGATCGCTCGCCTTCGCCGCCGCTATCGGCGCACTCGGATGCGGCCGCATCTCTGACCGGTTCGGCCGCCGAACCACCATCATTGGGCTCTCTACCATCTTCTTCATTGGTGCCCTGGCGTGCGTCTTCGCACCCAACGTCGCCGTGCTCATCATCGGGCGCACCCTGCTCGGCCTGGCGGTCGGTGGCGCCTCCGCCGTGGTGCCCGTGTTCCTCGCAGAGCTCGCACCCTACGAAATTCGAGGCTCCCTCTCCGGCCGCAATGAGCTCATGGTCGTGGGCGGTCAGCTTGCCGCGTTCATCGTGAACGCCCTCATCGGCAACGTATGGGGCGAGCACGACGGCGTGTGGCGCTGGATGTTCGCCATCTGCACCCTACCCGCCATCGGCCTGTTCGTCGGTATGCTGCGAGTGCCCGAGTCGCCGCGCTGGCTGCTGCGCGTCGGCAAGCGTGAGCAGGCACTGGCGGTTATGAAGCGTATTCGCTCCACCGAACGTGCAGAGGCTGAGATTGCCGACATCGAGCGCACCCTGCAGGCGGAGGCGACCACCTCCCAGAACACCGCGGTGGGTAAGGAAAGCGTGGGCGTGCGTGGCTGGTTCGTGCGCATCCTGCTCGTCGGTATTCTGGTCGGCGCGGGCCAGCAGCTGACCGGCATCAACTCGATCATGTACTACGGCATTAAGGTGCTCAAGGAAGCTGGTTTCAGCGAATCCGCGGCGCTCATCGCGAATATTGCTCCGGGTACGATTGCGGTGCTCGGCTCGATCCTGTCGCTGCGCCTGATGGAGCGTGTGCCGCGCCGCGTCATGGTCATTACCGGCTATAGTTCGACCGCGTTTTTCCACGTGCTGATTGCGGGCGCATCCATGCTGCTGCCCGCCGATAATGCGGCGCGCCCCTGGATTCTGCTGGTGCTCATCGTCTGCTTTGTGGGCGCGATGCAGACCTGCCTGAACGTGTCGACGTGGGTGATTATGAGTGAGCTGTTCCCGCTGCGTGTGCGTGCGGCGGGTATGGGCATTTCGGCGTTTAGCGGCTGGATGATGAATGGTGTGCTGTCGCTGGCGTTCCCCGTGATTCTGGGTGCGGTCGGTCTGACTGGCTCCTTCATCGGCTTTGCCGTGGTGAACGTGGTCATTGCGCTGCTGATGTTCCGCAACCTGCCGGAGACTCGCGGCGTGAGCCTGGAGCAGGTGGAGCGCGGCGTGATGGACGGCAGTATCTACCCCTCCGCAGGCAAGCGCTAAACCTCGGCGGTTTTTAGGCAAGAATGAGGCGGGCGGCCCCTCCCAGGTGGAGGTGCCGCCCGCCTCGCAATATGCGTTGAAAGACTAGTCTGCAGGGTTTTCTGTGAGGAACTCGTCGAGGCCGATGCGGTAGCCGTCATCTTCGGCGCGTGCCTTGCGAAGAGCCTCAATGTCGAGGAGCTCTTCGTACTCTTCCAGCAGCTTCAAATCTTCGTAGGAGATGAGCGCGGCAACAGTCTTACCATTGCGGCTGATGAGGGGACGTTCGCCGGAGAACACGGCTTCGTTGACTTTGGTTCCGAGGTTGTCGCGGAGTTCTTTAAGAGTCGTGACATTGGAACGAGTCCGGTGAGTGGTGACAGTCATGACTGGTTCCTTTCTGGGGTTTATGCGTTAGCTCCGAGGATAGTTCCTGTGTAGGTTCCAGCCAGGGGGCTACTTATATAGTTTATATAGTACTACAATGTAAAGTATGTAAAAAGTGTACACTTTTTCTGCTAAGGTTGAGGTTAAGATTTAAAGCTCTGCCTGAAGGATGCAGATGACTGCAAACCATCTCTCAAACCCCGCGTACCGGGTCGAATTGACGCGCAAAGCAGCGAAAGAACTGAAGAAAATCCAACGAGAAGACCGGGCAGTCTTCGAGAAAATTATCGCCTGCCTCCGGTCCCTTGGCGATGACCCCTATATGGCGGGAGTCAAGAAGCTACAGGGCGAAGAAGGGTAGAGGGCGCGAGTAGGAAATTACCGCATCCTGTACACCATTGATAACGGTGCGGTTGTTGTTGAGGTCTTCCGAGTTGGTCATCGGCGAGAAGTCTATCGTGGCCTGTAGAGTGAATGCGGCGTGATGGGTTGTAGTGCTGCCGCGACCGCACTGTTCGTTGAATGAGAAGCAAGGAACCCCTACCCTGCGCCACCAATCCATAAATGATAGGGTCAAAGAACAAGTAATGGATTCACGTGCTGAAATGCACGCCCGACCCTGCCCCACACGCATCGCCCGGACGCCCGCATCCAGCACGCCACAACTCTATAACGAACACGGGTGAACAATGACTGAGAACGTACACAACGACTGGGACCTCCGAAGCGAAGAGGTCCAGAAGGACCAGGTAGCTGCCTACGACGCAATGCGCCGCCGTTGCCCCGTCGCCCACGACGAATTCATGGGCTACTCCGTCTTCAAAAACGCCGACGTACAGCACGTACTCGACCACCCCGAAATCTACTCCAACGTCGTCTCCACCCGCCACATCGCCGTCCCCAACGGCATGGACGCACCCGAACACACCACCTTCCGCGCGGTCAACGACAAGTACTTCACTCCCGAACGCCTCGAAAAGTTCGCACCCGTCATCCGCGACGCTGTGAAGAGCCTCATCGCAGAACTGCCCCGTGGCGAAGAAGTAGACGTCATGCAGGGCTTCGGTCAGGCATACGCAATGCGCGTGCAGAACGCCTTCATGGGCTGGCCCGCATGCCTCGAACAGCCCCTCACCGAATGGATCGAAAAGAACCGCGTCGCCACCCTGCGCCGCGACCGCGAAGAAATCGCTAAGGTCGCCCTCGAATTCGACGGCTACATCCGTCAGCTGCTCGACGAACGCCGCGAGGACGCTGCCGCCGGCAACCCCAAGGACGTCACCGCCGAACTGCTCACCGACACCGTGCAGCTGCCCGGCGAAGAACCCCGCACCATGACCGACGAAGAAATCGTCAGCCTCATCCGCAACTGGACTGTGGGCGAGCTGTCCACCGTCTCCGCAACCGTAGGCGTATTCGTCAACTTCCTGGCACGCAACCGCGCCGAGCAGGACCGCCTGCGCGCATCCCTCGCCGACGGCAACGCACTCGACGACCGCAGCGAAATCGCCCTCGCCGTCGAAGAAATCATGCGACTCGAAGACACCCTCGTCACCAACCGCCGCATCACCACTCAGGACACTGAACTCGGCGGCCGCACCCTGCCCGCCGGCTCCCGCGTGACCATCAACTGGGCAAGCGCCAACCGCGACGAGGATGCCTTCGAAGACGCCCTCACCTACAACCCGCACCGCGACCAGTCTCGCAACCTCGTGTACGGCGACGGCATCCACGTCTGCCCCGGCGCGCCCCTGGCACGCCTGGAACTGCGCATCCTGCTCGAGGAGCTACTGCGCGGCACCGAGTCCATTGAGATTGCGGACGAGAGCGAGAAGCCCGCAACCGTGAACGCCGTGTACCCGGTCTCCGGCTACTCGGTCGTGCGCGCCATCTTCAACTAGGCACGCTCCAGCTCTAAAAAGGGCGAGGCGCCGAACCCCGAGAATGGGGGTCGGCGCCTCGCGCTGTTAAGAGTAAATATAAGAGTGAATAGTAGGGGAGCGGTGGCTCGTTTAGCCACGCACTATAGATAAAACGGAATATTCCCAGACGGCTATATAGCCTAGTGGGTTATCCAAAAATGAATTTAGCGGCCGGAACTCGTTGCCGAAGGCTTCGCCGAAGATTCCGCAGAACCGCTCGCAGACGGACGAGCCGAAGCACTCGCAGAAGCCTCCGCCGCAGCCGACGCCGACTCCTCCGGGGACAGAGCCGTACCATCCGCATGAACACCAGCCATCGCCGGAGTCACACCATTCACGAAGCTCAACTTCGCCTGCTTGAACTGGTACTCGGGAGAGCAGGTCAGCTTATACTTCGAATTCGCCAGCTCGCGAATCGACTTCACATAATTCTGAGTCTCCTCATACGGGGGAACACCGCCGTACTTCTCCACAGAACCCGGACCCGCGTTATAACCGGCGAGAACCACATCCTGCAACTCATCCTCATTGGAGGCGTACTTCGCCAAACGAGTACGCAACTCAGCCAAGTAGCGTGCCTGCGCCGCAATCGCATCGTGCGGGTTCAGAACATTACCGCCATTGCCGAAGCTGTAGTGGCCGCCGCTCCACGCGTCATCAGTGAACTGTGCAATACCCTTAGCGCCCTGGTGGGACTCAACGCCCACACGCCAGTGGCTCTCGGTCTCAATCTGCGCCGCCAGCACGCCGGGGCGGAAACCCGACACCTTAGAGCCCTCCTCAAAATCGGATCGGAGAGCCGCCGGAGCATACGAAAGCTCCGTCATACCGCAATAGTCGTCATAGGTGGCTGCCAAGCCGGCAACACCGCCACCCAGAAGGACCGCAGAGGCAATAATCTGCCAATGCGCAAGAACCCCGGCGAGAAAGCGAAGCGGGAAAGCTTTACGCTGCCGAGGAGAAATTTGTTGATCCGCCGGAACGGAAATGTGGTTGGAGGCGCTCGTAGCGTTACGCTCGGAAGGGGCGCCCGAAGTGCTATCTGCCATTCCTATAGACTAGCGCACCATCGCCGTTTATGGTGAAAACACTCCCCTCCGTTGAGGTGAAAACCATAGTCAGAGAGTTCTTGGCGCGTCTTTACCGGAGTCAACATCAAGTGCAGGTACAGACTCCGTGCACGTGAAGGATGACCCCACCCGGTACACCTTTGACAGGGAGCACCAGGCGGGGCCAATCCATGATGGGGAGCTTCAGGAGCCTCTAACGGTTCGTCACCACGATCTTGCCGGCGGCACCGCGTTCCATCTCCGAGAAGGAGTGATTCACGAACACGTAGGTGCCAGACTCCAAGAACTGCATCTCCACGAAGCCACCCTGAGCGGGCGCCAAATCGAGTGCCTGGCTGTGGCCGTCACGGCTACCGAACGCATCCGCGCCGCGGCGCATCAGGTAGCCGCCCTCCTTGTAGACGGTGTCGAATTGCGAACCGACCACGTGGAAGCTCGTGCCGTGGTTCGGGCCCGCAGCCATTACCCAAACACGGATACGCTCGCCCTTCTTCACCTGCAGCGGCTTCGCCTTGTACTGGGTTGCGTGGCCGTTGAACATGGTCAGCGTGGGGGTGCCCGCCGCGATCAGTTCCGGCGAGTTCTCCGCCAGCTTGTTACCGTCGGAGGCGGTCTTGCCGGTGTCGTGCAGGTACGCCTCGCCCTGAACCATCACGTACTCGTGATCTACCGGGTCAAGGTCCGCCGGGTCGATAATGACCGCGCCGTACATGCCCTGGGTCATGTGCAGGCTCAGCGGGGCGGTGCCGCAGTGGTACAGCCAGATACCGGCGCCCTTCGCCTCAAAACGGTAGACGAGACGCTCACCAGGGGCGATGGTCTTCATCGTGTTATCGGGGGAGACCATGCCCGCGTGGAAGTCCAGCGAGTGGCCCATCGTGCCGTTATTGATGAGTGTAATTTCAAAAATGTCGCCGACCTTGCCGCGCAGAATCGGTGCCATGTTCTGCCCGTTGAACGTCCACATGTGAACGGTCACGCCGGGCGCCACCTCGCGGTCGACTTCCTCAACTTCCAGGGTGACCTTGCGGACGGTCTTGCCGTTCACCTGCGTGGCGGTGTTCGGCGCCGGGATGTTCGGGTCGCGGTACTTGTAGCCGCTGCCGGGCGCTGCGGACATGTCAATCCTGCTGTTCGCAACGGTCATGAGGGTCGGGGCGTTACCCGACGCGGCGTGGTTGTGGGTGCCCGTAGAACCGTGGTTGTGGCCGCCCTGCGCCACCTGGTTTGCGGAGGCGCCGGTCGCCTTCACCTTGAACACCATGCCCAGGGAGCGGTGACCCGCCACGGAGCAGTAGCCTTCCTGGTCGGCGGTAATGACGCCGGCGTCAACGGTTTTCGTTTCGCCGGGGTTGATGGTGCCGGTGGTTGCGCCGTTGTCGAAGGTCAGGTCGTGGGTCATGCCCTCGTCGTCGTTGGTGACCTCGACGACCAGGCGGTTACCTGCGGGGACCTCTACCTCGGCGGGGGTGAAGCGGTAGTTGCTGGTCGCCTTCACCTGCACGGTGGTGGTCTGACCGGTCGCAGCCACAGAGCCCGCCGAGGAGAACGACGGCAGGTTCAACGCGGACGGGTTCACGGCGAAGCCCAGCAGGAACGCCATGGCAACCGCGAGTGCCGCCTGGAAGCTCTGCTTGGCGTGCGGGACGGGTTCGGGGGTGAGCGCCTCCTGGTTGAAGACGGGCTTCTCGCCGCGGGCGCGTGCCGCCATCATTTCCTTGCGGGTGTTCACGGACGCCTTCACGCCGCGCACCATGAGCGGAATGAACGCCATGAGCGCCAACGCACCCACGATAGCGACGGCAATCTTAATGGACTGGCCCACCATGGAGCTGGGCATCATGAAGATGAGCAGCGCCAGGTTCACGGCGGTTACGCGTGCCGCCGCGAAACGGCTGAACTCCTTGTTGGAGGCGCGCACCACCGCCGGGCCACCGCCCATACGCTGCGGCAGCAGGTAGCTCATCGCGCCGAGCAGCAGCTGCAGCAGGAAGCCGACCACAAAGATGGGGGTCACGGCGCGCATGTCCAGCTGCGCGAAGGGGACGGTCGCCACCAGGTAGGCGGTGGTCGCTACGCCAATAATCAGCCAGAGGAAGCCCATACCCACGCTCATGGGCGGGTACTCATTCGGGCGCTTGGTGCGCAGGGTACGCACCATCACCCAGGCGACAATCAGCAGGGCAACCAGGTAGACGACCAGACCCGCAGCAGCAAGCGGACGCATCCCTAAAATCGCGCCGACAACGGTCAACGCCAAGCCACCGCACATCAGGTACAGGGCGCGCAGGCTGTGGGTGAGCGCCTTATCCACCATCTTGGTACGCAGCATGGTCGGCCAGAACGTCACCAGCGTACCCACCGCGGTAATACCGACGAAGCCGAGCACGTTCACTGCCTCGTGCGCGAGCAGGAACTGCGAATGCAGGGTGCCGGACAGGTTCGGGTAGGCAATCATGCCGCCAAACGCCGCACCGAGGGGCAGCAGCAACGCCGCAACAATGTAGAAGCGAATGGTCACACCGAACCGCGACGGCAGAGCCTGACGCACCTGCTTCAGCAGGTAGATGCCGTGCCAGGCGACCATCGACCCGACAATGAGGGCGCCCACCACCGTGGCGGCGTAGAGGCCGGGCACGCTCAGCTGACCGACCATGCCGATCATGAGCACGAGAATACCGGCGTTCAGAATGAAGATTCGGCGCACCTGGGTTCCGCGGTGCTCGTCAGGAATCTTGATTTTCATGAGCGCTTCGGTGAAGTGCTGCGACCAAATCAGGATCGAGTTCGTAATCAGGCCGAGGGTGACAATGTGCACCATCAGCCAGCCGCTATTCGGGATAAACCTGTGCAGCAGAAGTACGCCGACAAGGGTAAACATCCAGTGGGAGACGGGCTTGGAGGCGCGACGATGCCACGTACCGCGACCGGATGCGCGGCGTGCAATCTCTTCGGGGGTGAGGTTTGCGCCGGGCACATCAGCCGGGCGCGCGCCAATGCTCAGGCCGGAGGAGCCGCCTCCGGAGACGTTTGCGGGCTTGCCGCTCGTGTTCTCGCCTTCGGGTGGGGTGCCGAGATGTTCACTCACGTGATCACTGCTTTCACTGCTGGTTGTTCGTGGACGTCGGTGTGCGGGTCGGCACCCGGTACCCCTGCGTTGGGGCGGGTGCCAATAAGCCCATTATATTGCCCGGATAGTACCAATTTTGAAGACATGACGTGCATATGAAGGCAGCTCATATCGTGATAGTTGTGCTTGTGTGCTCGAGCGGTTCTTCCCCTGCGAATCTCCCCCTGTGATTCTTCTCCCCAATGCATCCTTCACAGGTGCGCGCGATAAACTATTAGGATTCCAAAATCAGATGCCCGCCCACCCTACGCGCGCATCCGCCGGCACCAAGGTAAGGACAAACACCTCGTGACAAGGACTGACTCCACCACCCCCATCTGGGGAAAAATCGCTATTGTGGCACTCATCCTCATTGTTGGCGGTGGATACGTCATCAAAATGCTCACCAACCCCTTCAGCGGTATGGACTTCTCCATCTACCGTCTGGGTGCGATGACCATTTTTGATAACGAGGGCTTCACCCAGGACCTGTACTCCCCGACCCTGAACGATCACGGCGTCATCAAGCCGCCGTTCACGTACCCGCCGTTCGCGGCGATGCTGTTCTTGCCGTTCGCTTTTATTCCGCTGGAAGTTGGCAAGGTCATTATGGTGGTCGGTTCGGCTGTGGTGGCGTGGTGGATTTCCACGATCATTTACAACTACGTGAATGCGCGCGGTCGCGAACTGCCCCTGCAGCAGTACTTTGGTCGTGCGGGCACGATTGCGGTGCTGACTATTCTGGTGGTTTCGGCGGGGCCGTGGCAGCGCACCCTGGACCTGATTCAGATTAACCCGTTCATTACGGCGCTGATTCTTGCCGATTTTGTGCGCCCAGCAACCCGCGTGCCGCGCGGCGTGCTGATTGGTATTGCGGGCGGCGTGAAGCTGACCCCGCTCGTGTTTGGTCTGATTCTGCTGGTCCGCCGCGACTGGAAGGGCATCGCGACCCTGGGTGCAACGTTCTTCGGCACCATTGCGCTGGGTTTTATTCTGATGCCTAAGGACGCGCTGGAGTTCTGGTTCTCTGCGCTGACGAACCCCTCCCGTGTGGGTGGCCTGAACTTTGTGGATAACGTCTCGATTCAGGGTTGGCTGCTGCACTTCGGTCTCTCTGAGAGCGCCGCGAAGCCCGTCTACTACGCCCTGGCGCTGGTCACGATTGTGCTGACTGCCGCGCTGCTGTACCAGCTGGAACGCTGCGGTGCCGCGCTGGCGCAGGTGGCGGTGACCGCCTCCTTGATGGTGGCGCTGTCGCCGATTAGCTGGTCGCACCACAACGTGCTGCTGCCCCTGCTGGCTGCCGTGTTCATCATGGATGCGTTCCCCACCTATTTTGCGGTTCAGCCGGCGTGGCTGCGGGTGACAGCGACCGTGTTCGCGGTGGTTGCCGTGCTGGGCCTGTACCTGTCGCCGATTAGGATTGCGTCCTGGTTCCACGGTAGCGCTGATGGTTTGGAACAGCTGGCCCCGGGCGCGTTGGCGGTTTCGGCTATTCCCGCGTTCTGCCTATGGGTGACGATGACGCTCTGGTCGGTTGCCGCCCTGAGCGCGCCGGTGCGTGGCGCGAAGGTTGAGCCCGTGCAGTACGGTTCCGTGCGTAGCGACGCGCCCCTGGGCTGGTGGGGCGCTCGCGCCCTGGTGACCGAGAGCGCCGAGTCTGTGCGCGCCGCCGCTTCCCGTGAGGCAACCGCGTGAGCCGCGACAAGAATCACGAGAAGAACGCCGAGGCGGCTGCGCCTATAATCCCGTGGGCTTCGGCTGGCTCTACTACTGCACCGGTTGCGGAACTGGCTGCTGAAAGCGCTGTAGAAAGCGCGGAGCCTGCCGCAGAGCCCACAAAACCTGCGCGTCGCAGCTTCTTTGACCGCATCCCCGGCATGCGCAGCGGTGCTCTCTGGGCGCACCTGCTGTTCATCCTGGTTGCCCTCTACGCCTTCGACTACGTGACGCACGCGGCGGCTGACGATATTTACGTGTACCGCCTGGGTGCTGTCTCCCTGGCGGATGGCCCCGAGGGGTTGCAACTGTACAGCTTCCGCACGCGCGGCCTGCCATTCACCTACCCGCCATTTGCGGCGCTGCTCTTCTACCCGCTCGCGTTCCTCACCGAACCGCAGAGCATGCTGCTGATTACCGCCATTATTTGCGCGCTCAGCTACTGGTGCGCGTACCTGCTGTACTCCTATGCGCGGAGCCGCTCGTGGCGTCTGCCGTTACAGAAGCACCTGGGTCATTGGGGCATGGTGTCGCTGATTGCGGCGCTGATTTGGATGTGCGGCCCGTGGCGTTTGACCACGCATTTTGGGCAGATTAACGCCATTATTTTGGCGCTGATTCTTGCCGATTTTATGCGCCCGGCAACCCGCGTTCCGCGAGGTGTGCTACTGGGTATTGCGGCGGGTATTAAGCTGACCCCGCTCGCGTTCGGTCTGCTTCTGCTCATGCGTAAGGACTGGAAAGGCATTGCGACTCTGGGTGCGAGCTTCGCCGCGACCGTGGGTATCGGCTTCCTGGTGATTCGTGAGGAGTCGCTGACGTTCTGGTTCCACGCGGTGCATGACACTTCGCGTGTGGGCTGGTTCAGCTACTTCGATAACGTGTCGATTATGGGTACGCTGACCCACGCGGGCCTGCAGCATCACCTGACGGCTACCGCCCTGTCGGTGGTGCAGGTGGCGTTGACCCTGCTGATTGTGCTGGTTACGGCGGTTCTGCTGGTTCCGCTGGTTCGTGCCCGCGCGCTCATGGCGCAGCTGGCGCTGACCGCGTTCATGATGCTACAGATTTCGCCGATTAGCTGGTCGCACCACAACACCTGGTACCCGCTGATGCTCGCCGCCGTGGTCATGGAAATCTTCCCGCTCATGTACCAGCGGGTCAGCTCCTTCGTCTTCACGCTGGCTGTTATCTTGGCGACTGCGGCGCTGGTGGGCATGTACATTTCGCCGTTCTGGATTGTGCTGGCGTTCTCCCCGCACTTCAACGCGGATCAGATTCTGATGGTGCCGGAAGGCTCCCTGGGCCTGATGGCTGGCACCATGCCGTACCAGCTGATGTACCTGTTTATTCTGGTGACGTTCTTTGTGTACCTGGCGAATCGTCAGCTGGTGGAGCGTGCAGCACACGCCGCGGGCGCCGAACTGGCGGAGGTGAAGTACTCCTGCTAAGGTAACGGGCGCCTCCAGCAGGTGCACAGCTTTCACCGGGTATAAAAGTATCCCCCGCACCCATGACGGGTGCGGGGGATACTTTTATGCCCAGCCTACTGACCTAGTCAGTCACGCTGTTAGTTAGTGCCGATGCTCCAAGTAATGTTGGAGTCGGTACGAACCTGCATGTAGCTCTTGTTGCTCTGAACCCACTGCATGCTGCTCTTCACGGTCGGAATGGTCGAGGAGAAGAACGGGTCGTTCTTGGTCGCGTTCAGAACGGTGAAGCCGCGGGTGGTCGGGCCGCTGGTCTGGAACTCCATGGTTGCCTCGGTGCCTTCGTAGGTGAAAGCGTAGAAGTTCATGGTGCTCTGGAACTTCTCACCCTTCTTGTAGTGGGGTGCGGAGTCTGCATCGTAGACGCGGATGGTCCATTCGCCCTTACCGGTCAGCTCCAGCTTGCGGGTGGGGGTGGAGTGGCCGCTCGCGTCAATCCATGCGGTGCCCTTGAGCTCCTTGCCGTCGCGGGTGGAGTCGATAACGCTCACACCCGAGGCGATGTTGCCCTTATCGTCACGGCTGGTGATGAAGGCGTTGACCACACCGTCTGCGGGCTTGAACTCGTAGTAGAGCAGGCCTGCGGACACATCGCCCTTGATCTTCTCAATGTCGATGGTGTCCTTGTTGTCGGCGACGGTCTTCTTGTATTCCTTGAACTCACCCTCGGGCATCTTTGCTTCAGCAGCAGCGATGGGTGCTGCGGAAGAAGCGGAAGTACCTGCTGCCGCGCTCTCAGATGCGGGCGCTGCGGAAGAAGCCTCAGAGGATGCCGCCGCGGAGGATGCCTCAGCGGAAGTAGCCGCCGCGCTCGATGCTGCCGCAGAATCGGAGGTGGGGTTCGAGCCGCCACGCGGAATCAGCATGACAATCGCCAGGATGATAACAATCAGCAGAGCCAACGCACCACCGATAACACCCCAAATCTTGGTGCCGGAGAACAGACCCTTCTTCTCGGAGTCGTCCTCGCCCTGACCTGCGGGCTCGGTGACGTAGGGGTTGCTCAGAGCCACGGTTGCCTGGTCCTGATCGGACACCTGACCCGCGTAGGGCTGAGCGTTGTACGGCTGACCCTGGTAGGGGTTGTTCTGGTACTGGCCGCCCTGGACGTTCTGGCCGTCCTGGAAGCCCTGGCCCTGGTACTGGCCACCCTGGAAGTTCTGGCCCTGGAAGCCTTCACCCTGGAAACCATCAGCCTGGTTCGGCTGGAAGCCGTTCGGCGCCTGACCCGCCGGGATGAACTGTGCGTTCTGGCCGCCCTGCGCGTTCTGACCGGGCTGTACATTCTGGCCGGGCTGTTCCGAGAGGTTCACGGTACGCTCGGACAGGTTGACGGTGCGCTCGGTTTCGGGGGTGTGGAACTCAACGAGCGGGGAGCTCTCAATAGTGTGGGGAGCCTCTTCGACGGAGGCGGGAGCATTAGCTGCGGGAGCTTCAGCGACCGGTTCAGCTGCCGTCGGTGCCTCGGGGGCAACCTCGGCGACGGGCTCAACAACAACGGGCTCTGCAACAGGTTCGGAAACGACCGGCTCAGAAGCGGCGGGCTCGGACAGTGCGGGCTCAGCAACCGGAGCCTCAACAACGTGCGCCTCAACGGGCTGCTCGGAAGCAACCTGCTCAGCAACAACAGGCTCGACAACCGGCGCTACGGGAGCCTCAGCAGCGGGCTCTGCAACAACAGTCTCTTCAGCCGCAGCTTCTTCAACTGCGGAAGACTGGAATGCGAGAACCTGCTCGGGCAGAGCGGTGCCGGTCAGCGGAACCTGAGTCAGGTGACGCATCGGCTTGGGCTCGGAGGACTCCTCAGCGGACTCAGCCGCGGGTGCCTCTACCTGCTGTGCCTCAGCCTGGGGTGCCTCAACGTGGGCCGCCTCAGCCTGGGGTGCTGCCACCTCCGGAACCTCGACGACCTGCTCACCTTCGAGCTCAGCGGCGAGCTGCTCCAGGTCAACGTCCTCAACGGTCAGCGGTGCCGCGACCTCGGCGGGCTGCTCAGCTTCAACAGCAGGCTCAGCAACTACGGGCTCAGCAACCTGCTCAGCCGGAGCCGCCTCGGCAGCGGGCTCCTCGGGAATCAGCGGCTCAATAGTAGCCTCTTCAACCTGAATGGGTTCAGGCTCGGGTTCTTCGACCCACAGCTGCCAACCTTCAGGAACGGGACCCCACGCGGGGTCGGGGCGCCACGTAGGAGTGGGGACCCATCCAGCAGGAGGAGCGGGCCAGTTGGGCGGCGGATTGAAGACGAGTGCCATAAGAAAGCAGCCTTTCTGGTGCTGAAAAAACACCCCGGAAGAGCGGTCATCAGCGACTATGTATATGAGCGTATTGTCGCTACAAATTATGGCATAGGTTCAGAAAATGAACCCCGTGAATGGTGGGTTTTTAGCCTTATTCACGGCTTTTTCAATGGTTTTGGAACATTCCGTATCAATCAGTACTTGAAGGTTGCCGCATGCCCGGTCACCATCGACCCCGCGGAGGCTAGGATTAAAGAATGAACACGACACCGCCTCCCGCACCCCCGCAGGTAGCCACCGGAACCCCCGCTGCTCCTGCGCCTGTTGCAGGTCTTGCCTACCACCGCCTCTCCCACGCCGACCCGAAATCCCGCTGGTTCTCACCCCTGCTGGAAGGTCTGCTCGGCGTCACCGTATTTATTGGCCTCAACCTAATCATTTCAGTTGCCCTGGCTGTGGCGATTATGGGTTCGGGACTTTCCCTCCAGGATGTAGCTACGAACCGCTCCGTCATTATGGAACACCCGGCGCTGTTCGCCCTGACCTTCCTCTCCCTGATCGCCATTGTGCCTTCGCTCTTTCTGGCGCGCCTGGTCGTGGGCCCGAAGCCCTGGGGTTTGATCCATTCGGTGGCGGGCCGTCTGCGCCGCTCACTGCTACTTCCGTACCTGGGTTTGAGCTTCGCTGTCTATGGCATCTACTACGCCGTGATGCTGGCGTTGAGCGGTGAGAGCCTGCCCGAATACCGCTATTTTCAACCTCCACAGGTTGAATTTTGGGTTTATGTGGCGATGATGCTGCTCCTGGTGCCCGTGCAGTGCTACGCCGAAGAGCTCGCCTACCGTGGCTTCATGATGCAGATGCTGGGCCGCTGGCTCCGCACCCCCTGGCTGCCGATTGTGCTGCCAGCCGTGCTGTTCATGCTCTCCCACGCCTACGACCCCTGGGGTCAGAGCACGATTCTCGCGATGGGTATTTACGCGGGTTTCCTCTGCTGGTACACCGGCGGTCTGGAAGCCTCCATCAGCCTGCACGTGGCAAATAACGTGATCCTGATGTTGCTGTCCATGGTGGCTGGTCTGGATCCGTTCGCCTCCGAGGGTGTGACCCCCGTGGATGCGCTCCAGGGTATCGTTCTGGAAGGCGTGTACGTGGTGCTCGCCTGCCTGATCTTCAATGCGCGCGCTCGCCGCGGCGAGGTTTCACGTGAAACACAACCGCTCAAGGTTGATAAATAGGCTATTTGGCGGGTTGTTCTAGCTCAGCTACCCCGGCCCGCCCGCCCCGCTCCATTCGAGCCTCACCAGGGCTCATACTTCACGCCGCGTGGACTACCAGCCCCGGTCACCCCATCAACACCCAAGAAAAGGTAGGGTTAAACCATGACTGTTGATGCTGTAAAAAATATTGAAGACCTCGCCGCATTCGTGGTGGAGTCGCCGGTCTCTTACCTCGCCGCGCGCACGGTAGCGCGCCGCCTGCAAGCAGCAGGCTTCACCGAGCTTGTAGAGACCGAAGCATGGGACCCGCAGATCGCAACCGGCCGCCACTTCGTCGTCCGCGACGGTGCGATTATCGCCTGGGCTGGCGGCGCGAAGGCGCAGAAGGCAAGCGGCTACCGCGTGCTGGGTGCACACACTGACTCGCCCTCCCTGAAGATCAAGCCCTCCTCCTCCATTACCACGAAGGGCTGGCACCAGATTGCTGTTGAGAACTACGGCGGCGCACTGCTGAACTCCTTCCTCGATCGCGAGCTGTGCGTGGCGGGCCGCCTCACCGTCCTTGAGGGCGGGGAGCTGAAGGACCGCCTGGTGCGCACCGGCCCGATTGCGCGCATCCCGCAGCTGGCGCCGCACCTGGACCACAAGCGGAACGAACTGGTGCTGGACAAGCAGTTCAACATGTACCCCGTGTGGGGCGTGGACCCGGCGGAGAATGACGTGCTCGGCTACATGGCGAAGCACGTGATTGACGGCGAGCCGGTCGACCCAGAAAGCATTGTGGGTTACGACCTGCTGTTCGCTGATTCGCAGCCGCCGCGCCGCTTCGGTGCGGATCAGGAGCTGTTCGCATCGGGTCGCCTGGATAACCTGTCTTCGGTGCATGCGGGTTTGACCGCCCTGGAGCGTTACGTTGCCGATAATGCGGATGAGCACGCTACCGAGACTGTGATGCTTGCGGCGTTTGACCATGAGGAGCTTGGTTCGGAGTCGCGTAGTGGTGCGGCTGGCCCGTTCCTGGAGGATATTCTGGTGCGCCTGTCCGCTGCGCGCGGTGAGAGCACGGAGGAGTACCGCCGTTCGGTGGCGGCGTCGTTCTGCCTGTCGGCTGATGCCGGTCACCTGGTGCACCCGAACTATCAGGGTCACCACGACCCAACCGTGCAGCCGCTGCCCGGTGGTGGTCCGCTGCTGAAGATTAACGCGAACCAGCGTTATGCGACGGATTCGGTGGGTGCTGGCGTGTTTGCTGCGGCGTGCGCGAAGGCTGGTGTGCCGTATCAGGAGTTCGTGTCGAATAACAATATGCCGTGTGGTTCGACGATTGGCCCGATTACGGCGACTCGCCTGGGTATGCGCACTGTGGATGTGGGTATTGGTTTGCTGTCGATGCATTCGATGCGCGAGATGTGCCATGTGGACGATATGGCGTACATGACGCGCGCGGTGGAAGGCTTCTTCCGCCTCTAAATTGAATCCCGCTGAGGTATGAACAGCTGGGGAGTGGGCGCCGGGAACGTAAGGTTCCCGGCGCCCTTATTTTTTAAAAATTTTTCAAAATTTTTCGGGGGGGGGGAGCTGTTTACCTCTTGAATAGGGTCTATGTGTGCTGTAAAGTAACCCACAATACGTTATACACGTGTTGCAGACTACTTGTTTTTGAGAAGTTTTCACCAATGATGGTGCGCCATCAGCTCGTCACCGGCGTAGCGAGCGAACCCCAACATGAAAGGCGGTTCCCATGTTCTTCGATATTTCTCTGATCCCGCTGGCGGTTTTGATCCTTGTGGGTCAACTGAAAAAAGCACCACCAAGGTTGCTAAACAACCCTAGCTATCAAAAGGAGAGGGAGCAGGTGCTAAAGCATCGGCGCATCCTGGATACGCTCGGCGTGGGTTTTGCTCTTGCCCTGATGATTATTCAGTGGGGTAACCCCGCGTTATCGCTTGCCTTTCAGGCGTTCGTTATTTGGTTGATTCCCAGCCAGCTGTATGATCTCTGGCAGAAGTTCAATGTGTCGCGTGGGGTACTCTTCGCGTGTGCTATCGCGCTGATTGTTATTGAGTTTGGGTTGGCGCTCCTACCCTAACCTGAGCCGTATAACAGTTGTGGCGGTGACCGAATAACGGTCACCGCCACAACTATTTTTAAACAGACTCAGATTAGACGGGGTTCGATTAGACAGGGTTGTCGGGGCTGGGCAGGGTTACCACCTCAGACCAGCGAGTATCCTTAGCAGCCGCACGGTTCGCGTCGCTCTTCTGCTTCACATCGGCTGGCGCCTGCTGCGCCCACAACTCAAAAGCAACAATGTAGTTCTCGGGGTAATTTGCCGCGAGCAGCTCCTGTCGGGTCGGGAAGTACTCCTTACCCTCTCGAATATCGACGTAGTTGCTTGCCTTGTAGGGGTCTGCGTTCTGGATGTCAGTGCGCGGGCCGGAGGCTACCTTTCCGCTTGCCACGTTATTGTCATCGATAGCGCGTACCCATGCTGCGGCGTAGGCGTGATCGGCCTTGTTCTTCTCGTACAGTGCCAGGCACTCGGCTCCTGCTGATTCAGCTTCGGCGCGGGTGGGGAAGTTCGCCTGGTTGCGCACAACATGCCGCGCGGAGACGTAGGAGGGGAGTGCCGTTCCGCGGTCGGCGCTGATGGCTTCCTGCTGCTTGAGGGTTTCAGCTTTCGCGGTTTCGTCAGGTTCAAGGCAGGGGGCGGTTGCCTTCTTCGCCGCGGAAGAGGAAGCGGACCCGGTGGCGCTTGAAGCTGACGGGGAGGAAGCCACGGCCGTATTCGAGGGTGCCGGAGTGCTGGATGCCGTGCTGGTGGAGCTACCGCAGGAGGCAAGAAGCAGGGGGAGAATCGCCAGTGCGGCACTGCATCGTAGACCGCTGGAATGTAACGAAAGAAAAACAGGGGTGTGGGTCATGAGACCACCTCACAAGTGGGATGGAACGATATATTGCGTCTAAACATACCGAATATTTGATACATGGTCAATGGAAAATGTCACCTTAGTTTAAAACCAACACTCTAGACGCAAGATGTGCAACCCAGTAGTCTTAAAGTTCTGACCTGCTTAAATATGTGGTAGATGGGGTAAGAGTGCGGAGGCTTTGCGGGTCGCCTACCTATCCCAGTATTGGCTTTGAGGCTTAATGGATACGAAAAACAACATTGAGGCTATGCGTTCGGTGTTCCGCTACTAGCTTTTTATGCTACTGAAAGGAAATGGCATCATGAATTCTACTTATAAGATGTTCGCCGTAAATGAGAAAATAATTTTGTATATCTTATTTCTCATTGTATTGCAATTTTTCTATATTTTCCCAACTGCCCTGTATGCAGATTTCTATAGATTTGTATCGCCATGTGATAGGTGGCAAAGTGCATATTTCGACTATATACCCTTCTTTGTGGTGGGAGTTGTATCAGCTAGCTTATGGCAGACTTTTAGTATGTGGCTGGGTGTAAAGCTTCGTATAGGAATTTTTTGGATCGCATCGCTATATTTAGTTTTTAAAATGTATGGGACTTATGAAATTTTAAAAGGCAATATCTTAAGTTCATGTAAAGTCCCTACAGAATATATGCATGGAATATTGTGGCCATATGATCTACAGGCATTCATTCTCTGGGGTCCCGATATTATCTCATGCGTTATTTTTATAGCAGTTTTTATTGCATGTTCTAAGCGTAGCTACTGGATACCAACCCTCGCAGCTATAGCCGCATTTGTTGTGCAGTGCGTCATCTTGGTACTGCTCTGGGAATACGTTAGGGGACTTATCTATTTCCTCCTGCAGTAGCGTTGGGCTGTTGAGGTTGCAGGCTTTGACGGAGCTGGAGGTTGCACCATCGGCACCCTAACCGTGCTCCTCCGGGCATGTTGGCTTCTGCTGATTATCGGGCAAATAGCAATACCTGACGCTGGTGTTTTAGTGACATGTTTACTTCAAGAGCCCGGTGGCTTCCGTATTTACGCAAGTCAAGGCGCTGAATAAACTTGTTTGTCGATTTTCCTCCGAGGTGTTGGATTTTAAAAAATAAACATATTTTTCTCTTGACCATGTATCAAAACCGCCCGTATAGTGAGGGTCAAATCGATATGTTCCAGCCCACAATGAGGTGACATTATGGCCCTGAAATCCAGGACCCCCAACCCCCGCTATAACGCACTGCGATACGGTGCCGCTCTCTCAATCCTGCCCCTGTTCCTTGCCGCCTGCGGTGGTGCAAACACCGCGGCAAGCAGCACCTCCTCACCCTCCACGGCGAGCACCTCAGCAACGGCAAGCACCACGCCCACCGTCAGCTGCTCCTCATACTCCGCCGAAGCTACCGCCTCAGCAGAAGCCGCCAAGCCCGTCCCGCGCACCGATGAACAGTACCCCGCGTACATCCAGTACCGGAACATCCTCGCAGACGGCGCCCACATCATTGAGCCCAGCGAAATCGACAGCAAATGCCACGCCGCACTCAAAGCAGGGCGCAGCACCCTCCCCGAATACGTTCAAAACATCGATGCCTACAACGCTCACCCCAGCGTCGGAGTCACCGACCCCTTCGCCGGTAGCGAGTACCGAGACATCAAGAACCGCAACGAATTCATCCCCCACCGCGCAGACCTGGAAGAAGCCGCCTACCCCGAG
The DNA here is from genome assembly GCF_041432785.1 of Rothia sp. 27098_8_29. NCBI lineage: Bacteria > Bacillati > Actinomycetota > Actinomycetes > Micrococcales > Micrococcaceae > Rothia > Rothia sp. 27098_8_29. The sequence goes on along the minus strand of NZ_JAPWAI010000002.1, from coordinate 179,449 downwards.
ATGATTATTCGTCTCTACGAAAAGTGGTACGAGGCAGCCCCCGCAGACATCAAGACGATCAGCGACGCGAACCGTGCACGATTCCTCGCCACGAGCGCCTACCAGCAATGGAAGGCCCAGCCCCAAATCCCCAGCAGCTCCCGCCCATAAACCCACTCACGCATAAGCCCGCGCAAAAAGAGTTGTGGCGGTGACCGAACAACGGTCACCGCCACAACTCTTTAAAGGCTCATTACCGGGCTTATTTTTTTTGGGGGCTACTTGCCCTTCACCTCGCATGCCAGAGCCAGCAGCTCCTCATGCACCGTCGTATCGCCCGTAACCTCCGGGTGGAAAGAAATACCGATTAGGTTGCCCGAACGCACACCCACAATCTTCCCCTCATGACGAGCCGTCACCTGCACACCCTCACCAGTGCCAGTCACAATCGGCGCACGAATAAATGCCGTATCAATAACCACCTCATCACCGGCAGGGGTCAGCCACGGCAGGCGCACCTCCGCAGAATCAACCTGCGAACCAAACGCGTTACGACCCACCGAAACATCCAGGACACCCAGCGACTGCTGACCCGGCGCCGGATCATCAATACGCTTCGACAGCATAATCAGGCCCGCGCACGTACCCAGGGTCGGCAGGCCCGAAGAAATCGCCTCAATCAGCGGCTCCCGCACACCAAAAATACGGGTCAGACGGTCAATCGTCGACGACTCACCACCCGGCAGAACCAGCGCATCCAGCCCTTCAAGCTGCTCACCGGTACGCACCCAACGCACCTGCGCGCCCAAGGACTCCAGCATCTCCGCGTGCTCACTCACGCCGCCCTGCAACGCCAAAACACCAACCGTCAAACCCTCACCCGGCAAAACACCGGTAGGCTGAACCTTCTCAACCATCACCGCTCCCTTCACAAAACAACAAACACAACAAACACAAGGAGGGTGGGACCCGCCTCAGCGAACCCCACCCCCTCATCAAACACTCACCCCGAATGCGGGGTGCGCGCACGAATTACCAGCCGCGCTCCGCCAGGCGGTGCGGTGCCGGAATGTCAGCAACGTTAATGCCGACCATAGCCTCACCCAGGCCGCGAGAAGCCTCAGCAACCTTCTCCGGGTCATTGTAGAAAGCAGTAGCCTTCACAATAGCCTTCGCACGAGCAACCGGGTCGCCCGACTTGAAAATACCGGAACCAACGAACACGCCGTCAGCACCCAGCTGCATCATCATTGCAGCGTCAGCGGGGGTAGCCACGCCACCAGCGGTGAACATCACCACGGGCAGCTTACCGGTCTGAGCAACCTCACGAACCAGCTCGTACGGTGCAGCCAGTTCCTTAGCCTTCACGTACAGCTCGTCGGGCATGGTGTTGTACAGGCCCTGCAGCTCAGCAATCTGACGCTTAATGGTGCGGATGTGCTTAGTCGCCTCAGAGACGTCACCGGTGCCAGCCTCGCCCTTCGAACGGATCATAGCGGCACCCTCGGTGATACGGCGCAGAGCCTCACCCAGGTTGGTAGCACCGCACACGAAAGGCACCTTGAACTGGTGCTTATCAATGTGGTTCACGTAGTCAGCGGGAGAAAGAACCTCAGACTCGTCAATGTAGTCGACCTTCAGGGTCTCCAGAATCTGAGCCTCAACGAAGTGGCCGATGCGTGCCTTCGCCATGACCGGAATCGAAACAGCATCAATGATGCCCTCAATCATGTCCGGGTCAGACATACGAGCCACGCCGCCCTGCGCACGAATATCCGCGGGAACGCGCTCGAGAGCCATGACGGCAACAGCGCCAGCATCTTCAGCGATCTTAGCCTGTTCGGGGGTGACGACGTCCATGATGACGCCGCCCTTGAGCATGTCGGCCAGGCCGCGCTTAACAAGCGGGCTGCCGGTTACGGTGTTGTTATCAGTCATGACCTTATCTTCTCACGTTCTGAGTGTTCGCGCGCACTCACAGGGGCGGATTTTCTGTTCTCTGACACAGTACGACCCGAAGTTCACGTCAGAACGACACAAAACGTCATGAAAGGTGCCCGCACCCACGAATTGGACAGCCCCGCCAGCGAGCCCAGGGAATAAAACCGCCGGTATACTATTTAACCCACTAGAACCCTGCACACGGGCACCGCGGGTAGGCGCTCACCACGTCGTAAACGCCACCTAGAACAAAAGCCCGCAGGGCAACCATCAACACATTTCACAGACCATGTAGCGCACCAGGAACTGCGCCCGGGCACACCCAAGCAGCACCCGAGCGTCCAGTACCCCTGTGCCCAAGAAAAGGAACAGCATGCTCGAAGTCGTTATCGCACTATCCCTCGCTGTCCTCGTAGGCAGCGCAATCGCACACAAAACACGGATCACCCCCGCCATTGTGCTGATTTTCATTGGCCTGGCTATCGGCATTATGCCCGCCCACGAACTGCACGAAGTCCAGAGTATCGGCCTGCCGCCGCACGTCATCCTCGAAATCTTCCTGCCCATCATGCTCTTCTGGGAAGCCCGCCACACCTCATGGCGTGAGGCGCGCGCTCGTCTGCGCGGCATTCTGCTCTCGGGCACGGTGCTCGTAATTTTCACGGCGTTCGTTATCGCCTGGGTGCTTCACACATTTATGGGCGTCTACCTGTGGCATGTGGCGCTGATTATCGGTGTGGCGCTCGCCCCCACCGATGCTGTGGCCGTGGCAACGCTCAACGGCAAACTCCCCAAATCTTCCATCACCACCCTTAAAGCGGAAGCACTCATTAACGACGGCACCACCCTAGTTCTTTTCGCACTCGCCCTGCAGCTTGCGGGTGGTCATGAACTTACCCTGGGGACTGCATCCGGAATGTTCTTCTTCTCGTTCCTGATTGGAACTCTCGTTGGCCTGGCCGTCGGATGGGGTGTAGATAAGCTGCGTGCGCACATCGGCAACCCCATGAACTTCAGCGTGTTCATGTTTACCGTGCCGTTTATTGCTTTCTTCCTGGCTGAAGAGATCGAGCCTTTTGAGGGCATGAAAGGTTCCGGAGTGGTGGCTGTGGTGGTCGCCGCTTTCTACCTGACCTATCGCGGACCGGATACCATCAAACCCCAAAACCGTTTCTACGGTCTGCCCATCTGGTCGTTTGTCTCCTATGTCATGAACGGTGCGCTCTTCGTGCTCGTGGGTGTTCAGCTGCCCAGCGCCACAGCGCCTGTGGATGATGTTCTTCGTGAATACAACTATGCGTGGGCTTTGACGTTCGCCGTGATTGTGGTGGCATGGCTTGTTTCCATTGCGGCGCGTTTTATTTTCCTGCACGTCTCGATCGGTATTATTCGTGCCCTTGACCGTTCAGAAAAGCAGAAGCAGCTGCGCACAACTTTCCGTGGCCGTGTAGTGAGTACCTTTGCGGGACTGCGCGGCGGTGTTTCCCTCGCGGTGGCTCTCTCCGTGCCGACTGATGTTCCCGCGCGTGACTTTATTATCTTTGTTGTTGCGGGCGTGGTTCTGCTGTCGATGGTGGTTCAGGGGATGCTCCTGCCGCTCGTTATTAGGTGGGCGAAAATTCCGGTTGATACCACCGAAGAAGATGAGATTAATGAAGCAATCCGCACGATCATTGCCGAGTCCTTCGACTCTGTGGCTGAGATCGGCCAGGAAATTGGTGCACCACAGTGGATTATCGACCGCATTGCCGACGAACAGATGTACAACGCGAGTATACACCGCAACCTGCACGCCGTTCGTAAAGACGGTGCGAATGCGCCGGAAGAAGCCCGCCGCATTATTGAAGCGGGCGACCTTGAGAAAGAGCTGCGCCTGCGGCATTTGGAGAAGCAACGCAGCGTGCTCAAGCGCCTGCGTAATGAGCGCATAATCGACACGAATGTGCTCCACGCGATTCAGGAAATCCTGGATATTGAGGAGGTTCGCGTGCTTGGTCCGGTTGAGCTCGAATAGCTCACACTCCTACATGCGATACGTATGAGGCGAGGCGCCCCACCCCGAACAGCGGGGGAGGGGCGCCTCGTTACTTTTTTGTCTAAACCCCTAGCCCAACCACTACGTGGAAACGGTACAATACACTAGCCCGTTTTTTGTGCGGACCACGCTTCTTACCGCGCACCGGACACAACACAGACTAGAACCACAGGAACCTATGACGTCCCACCAGACTGAAAACAACGCACCCAAAAATAGCGCACCCAACACCGCACCCAACAGCAACGCACCCGCCGCAGGACACCGCCCGCACGGCCCGCACGGCGTAAGCGAAGACCCGCAGAACATCTACCTGCTTAAAGAAGCACCCATCCTCAAGGCGCTCCTCTCCCTCGGCGTGCCCATGGCACTCGGCCTCGCCATCACCAGCATCTACAACGTGGTGAACTCCTACTTCGTCGGCCACTACGGCGGCACCGAAGACCTCGCCGCCACCAGCTACGGCGTGCCCGTCTTCGGCGTCATCATGGCGATCGCAGGCCTGTTCGGCCTGGGCTCCTCAACCCTCGCCTCCCGCAAGCTCGGTGAAGGCCAGCCCGCCCACGAAATTCACCGCGTCACCTCCTTCGCCCTCTACTCGGCGCTCGGTGCCGGTATCGTCGCGGCGGCTATCGGCTTCATCCTCGCCGACCCGATCACCAGCATCATGGGTGCATCCGGCGGCTCCTACGAACCGACCCGCATCTACGTGCACCTCATGTTCCTCGGCGCGCCCCTCGCTATCGGCATGTTCACCCTCGAACAGCTCGTCCGATCCGAAGGCTACGCCAAGCAGTCCATGTACGGCATCATCGTTGGCACCGTCGTCACCTGCATCTTCGACGTGCTGTTCATCGCCATCATGGGCATGGGCGTCGCCGGTGCCGGTTGGGCGATGCTGCTGGCGAACGGCGCATCCATGCTGTACTACCTGCTGTTCCTGATGCGTCAGAGCGAGAACTTCTCCGCGAACATCCGCGACTTCTCCCTCGATCCCGCCATCATCAAGCCCGTGGTCGCGGTCGGTGCCGCCGAGCTCATTCAGAGCCTCAACCTGATCTTCGCCGCCCTGCTGCTGAACAACCTCGCCGCCTCCTACGGTGACGACACCGTGGCAGCGTTCGGCTTGGCAATGCGCCTGAACATGGTGCCCGAAATGCTGTGCATGGGCCTGTGCATGGGCGGTATCCCGCTGTACGCCTACGCGTACGGTGCCCGCAACGGCGCCCGCGTGAAGGAGGCGCTGCGCACCGCAACGATCCTGTCCGTGGCGACCTCCGCAATCATCACCATTCCGGTGCTGATTTTCCGCCGTGAACTGCTCGCCGTGGTTGGCGACGCAAGCCTTGTCGACACCGGTGAAGAGGTTATGATCGCGCTCATGCTCGCCGCCGTGTTCAACGCGGTCAGCATCGTGTTTGTGTCTTGGTTCCAGGCGGCCGGTAAGGGCGGCCCGGCAATGCTGATGACCCTCGGTATTGCTCTGCTGTTCTTCCCCGCCGTGTACTTCGGCAACATGTGGTTCGGCTTTAAGGGTCTGACCTGGGCGTTCCCCTTCACCCAGGTGCTCGCCTGCGCGTTGGGCCTGGTGCTGTTCCTCGCCACGGGTGGCGCGAAGGTACCGCCCGCTGAAGCTGAGGTTGAGGCTGAAGGTTCTGAGGATTCGGACGTTCAGGCTGCCCAGGTTTCTGGCGCACAGCCCGAACAGAAGGCATAGTCCTCGGTCTGCAAAAGCATAGTAAAAGCCCCGAACTCCCACCAAAGGAGTTTGGGGCTTTTACGTTAGGTCATTTGCCGGTTGAGGCGCTAGTTCTTCCACCAGGAATCAAAAATCGTCACCGGAGTAGTGCGCTTATGGCGGCTACGCAGGTAAATCTGCTCCAGCTTCGCAGCTGCCGCCTCATCGATTTCCTTACCCTCCAGGTAGTCATCAATCTGCGGGTAGGTCAGACCCAGCTCATCCTCATCGGTACGGCCGGGCACGCCGTCCAGCAGGTCAGCCGTCGGCGGCTTAGCCCACAGACGCTCAGACGCACCCAGCACCCGCAGCAGCAGCTGGTTCTGGCGCTTGTTCAGGCCGTACAGCGGTAGCAGGTCCGCGCCGCCGTCACCGAACTTCGTGAAGAAACCCGTAATGGACTCCGCCGCATGGTCGGTACCCACCACCAGGTAGCCGGGGCCGCCAGCCACCGCGTACTGGGCAATCATGCGGGCGCGCGCCTTCACATTACCCTTGTTGAAGTCGCTGATCTGCTCGCCGGTCGCGGCAGTGTAGGCGGTGTCGAAGCCGTCGACAGCCTCCGCAATGTTGAAGGTCAGGGAGCGGGTGGGCTGGATGAAACGCAGCGCCTCCTGCGCGTCCTCTTCGTCGTGTTGCACACGGTAGGGCAGGCGCACCGCCACGAACTCGGCGGTGCGGCCGCGCTCGTTGAGGCGGTCCACCGCCAGCTGGCAGAGGCGACCCGCCAGAGTGGAGTCGATACCGCCGCTGATACCCAGTACCAAGCCGCGGCTTCCGGTGGCTTCCAGGTAGTCGCAGATGAACTGGATGCGGCGCTCCACTTCTTCGCGTGCCTGCTCTTCGGTCATGTTGGGCTTGACGCCCATTTCACGGATGATCTGTGCCTGTAATTCACGCATGACTTAAGTGTACGCTCCACCTTATAGCCCGTGCGGTGAACCACCGAGGGAGGCGAGGTAGTGTTCCACACGGTGCGTTCAGCGCGGCGCACGCGGCGGGTTCAGTATCGTTTCAGCCTCCCGCCAGTTCCGCAAATACACAGCATACTCACCGGTAAAAACCCTGTGCGACAACCCGTGCGGCTGTTAGCATGAACATACGGTTCAAATACCGTTCAAAACAGCCGGTGATGAGGGAAAACGCCCCCACACCCGCTACGCCACAGAACACGTCAACCAAGGACGGTGAAGACAGCACCATGGCAAAAACAAAAACTGAACTCTACGACGAGCTCGTAGACATCGAAACCAGCCTCGAAAACCACCCGCTCACCTCCGGGAAAATAGCGGAGGCGAACATCATCATCGAGCAGATGAAGGAGCAGGGCGCCACCCCGGAAGAAATCAATGAGGCACTCATCCAGCAGGGGCTGCCCTCCCTTGTGGAGATTGGTAAGAGTACCTTGCTGCAGTCTTTTAGCCTCTGGAAGCTCAATCACCGCAAGTTAAAGGTGGAAGCCGCCATTGAGAAGCTCAACCGTAAAGAAGCCCGCCGCCACTAACTAGCCCGCCTCGGGCAGGGCGAGGCAAGCAAATACCCCCGGCAGATGCGTACAGCATCCACCGGGGGTATTTCTTTTAAAAAGGTAGTTTTTTCATGCTCCTGGAAGCGGCAATGCGCTCACTCGAGACTGGAAGTGAGATGCGAATGAACGTATTGAGTAAACTCTTCAATACTGCAGACATGAGTGACTAATCCGATGACTTTGTTATAGAGATGAGTAGAGTCATCTACTAAATAGAGACCGTGACACTCTAGAAGGCCACCAAGGAGCGCAACCGCTACACGCTTATTGCCATCAACAAAAGGATGTTGACGAATAACCTCTACACAGAGATGAACAGCCTTATCTACAATGTGCGGATATAGCTCTTCTCCACCAAAAGTTTGGTAAGGGCTCTGAAGAATTCCTTCGAGAATATCAAGGTCTCGAACGCCTGCAGACCCTCCAAAGCGGTTGATAAGCAACTGGTGGATAGCTAAAGCAGTATCAACGGAGATATGTGCAGAGGACATCACTGGCTCAGACGTTCAAAGACGCTTTCGTAACGGTCAATGAAGCTAGTCGCTGCCCCTAAAATCTTCTCCTGATCGATAGTTTCAGAAGAAGTCTTCGCTACGGCTTCTTTGTTATCAGAAGTGGAATCTACTCCCAGAGGAACAATCTTGAAAGCAGGCTGATTGCGCTTAAATACAGTGATTTCTTCACCTTCCTGAATGACCTGATTAGTCACGGAAGTGAGATTGGCACGTAGTTCAGAAAATCCAACGGTGAGCATAGTATCTTTCCTTTGTACTATTTCTTGTACAAATTTTAGCACTATATCTACTGATGAAGTCAGCCCACAGAAAAGGCCGTGCCGGGGTAGAAAACTCCACCCCGACACGGCCCTCACATCCGCATCTGACTAGCGGTTATTCAGCACGCGCACGTTATAGCGGTGCAAGAACGCCGCCATCGCGCCACGCTCAATCGGCTGAACCGGACGGAACGAACCATCAGCCCAACCCGTCGTAATACGCTGCTCAGCCAACCACGAAATCTCACGATAGAACTGGCTACCGGTCGACACGTCACTAAACGGCGACGCCACCGGAGCAGAATACGCCGGCGAACCCGCAAAACGGTAGAAGAACGCCGCCATAGCATCACGATTCACCGCAGCATTCGGACGGAACGTACCATCCGACCAGCCGGTCGTAATACCGCGGGCACGCATCCACTCAATCTCCTTGAAGAACGGGTGATCGCGCGGCACATCCTTAAAGCTCGGGGTGCTCGGCGCAGTGAACTGCGGCGAACCCGCCATACGGTAGAAGAACGCCGCCATCGCGCCGCGCTCCACCGAACCGTTCGGGCGGAACGTGCCGTCCGGGTAGCCGGTCGTAATACGACGCTGAGCCAGCCAGTTAATGTCATTCACGAACGGGTAATCCGCCGGAACATCCGTAAAGTGCGCGCTCGCGGCGGTATCCTCAGAGTTCGACGAGACACGCAGAACCTGCGCACGTTCACCCGCAGCACCGTTCGTACCGGACAGGTCGCCGGTCGCATTGTGCATGTGCAGGAACAGTGCAGAAACGTTCTTCGCGTCGCCGTTACGGTGCGCCACCAGCTGAGTCTCCGGCGCATCCACGAACAGGTTCGGCACGCCCGCCGAATCGCCACTGAACCACAGCTTCGGTGCCGCATAGTTGAACACCACCGAATCAGTCGTATCAACCACAGTCGTAGCGGAGAACGCGCTCGAAGTGGTCACCGAGTACGAAATCTCGGTCGACTCAGCCTCGGGGTCCAGGCCCAGAACGCTCAGCGGAACAGTCATCACCAGAGTGTTCGAATCCATGATGTTGGTGTCCGTATCACCCCAGGTGCCGTTCAGCGGGTACAGGGCGTTCTCGATAGCCTGCCACTTGCCGTTGCTGCGCTTAGAAACCTTCACCAGCGGGTAGTCCAGGCCCTTCTCACGCACCGTCTGCAGGCGGTAGTCGCTCGTGCCGTCCTTGTCGGTGTCAACGAACACGTAGTAGGTGCCGCGCGGGGTCACCTCCTGCCAGTTACCCCAGGTGGAAATACCGAAGGACAGGTGCGCCTGCGAGGTGTCCGCACCGGCAGCCTTCAACGCCGCCACGTTCGAGGTGGCACCCACATACTGCAGGTCCATGCGGGAATCCGAACCCACACCCAGCTTCGCGGTCGGGATGCGCGGGCTCGAAGCACCCAACTCAAAAGCACCCAGCAGGGAGCGGTAACCGCCCTGATCCACCGCGGTACCCTGCAGGGTCAGGGTCTGCTCGGTCGCGCCGGAACCCTGAGCGTCGAAGGCGATATCGGAGCCAGCAACACGCATCGCGGAGACAGGCTTCGGTGCCACATGCAGCGGCATGCGCAGGGTCTTCACCGCAGCCGACGAGTCAGCATCGGTCAGGATCAGGCGGCCCGAAGCGCTCGCAATGTACTGGCGGGCACCCGAAATGGTCACCGTACCGGTCGAGTAGTTCACCGAATCCTGGTTCGGGTACATGGACGGGTCGCGAGTCTTCTCCAGCTTCGACGGGTCAATGCGCACCGTCACGGTGAACGTTGCCTTCTGACCGGCACCCACAGACACGGACTGCGGGTAGGAGAACTCCACACCCGGGATGCTCGTGCTGCCCTCATAGTTCAGGGTGTAGGTGTGCGCCACCGAGTCGGTGTTCTCAACGCTCACGCGGTGCTGCAGGGTCTGCACACCGGCGTTCGGGGTGTACTCGAGCACGCCGAAAGTGTCCGAAACCTGTTCGGGGCGTGCCGCGTTGAACAGCATGACGCGGTCAGCTACCGCCGCACGGGTGTTGATGCGGCCGGTACCCACACGGTCCACCGCGTAAGGGTTGCCCCAGGCGTCCTGCATGTGGTGGTCGGCGGTGTTCATGATGACGGTCTTAAGCATGCGCGGACCGTACTCCGGGTGCGCCTGCATGATCAGCGCCGCAACACCGGCAACAAAGGGCGTGGACATGGACGTACCGGTCTTCACGCTCGAACCGGTGCCGCTACCAACCTCGATGGAGGAAATGTTCGTGCCCGGTGCCGCAACGTCCGGCTTGGTGATGCCGTGCGAACCGTGCAGGCCACGCGCGGTGGAGGTGTTCGCCTGATCCAGCTTGCCGTTGGGCACGCGGATCGAGTCGCGCAGGTTTTCGCCGAGCTGCAGGGTCAGCTCACCCGAATCAATCTGCGCGGAAAGGCGCTCCACCTGGCTCTTTGCCAGGCGCACGCCCGGAATGGAGGAGTTACCGCCGATAGCGGTGTCACCGACCTCAGTGTTCGAGGTGAGCACCACGCCGGTCGCGCCAGCCGCCTGCAGGTTGTCGAAGCGTACCTTCGAACCGCAGGGGGCGGTGCCGTCAGCGTCCGCCCAGTCGATGAGGGCCCACTTGCCCTTCAGAGCGGCGGCTTCCTCTTCGGTGAATGCCTCGCAGGCGTAGCGGTTGCGGGAGGCGGCACGCACCACGGTGCCGCGCAGCTGCTCCTCGGTCGCCTTCGAGTAGTCGAAGTTCACCGAGTAGTCACCGTAGGTGTCCGCCTCGTTCGCGGGGGCGAGAATCTTCACGCGGTCCACCAGCTGGGTCGAGCCGATGGAGTTCGCCACGGTCAGGCCGTAGGCGCTGGTGCCGGGGCCACCCGAGTTGGAGTAGGTGTCGCCCACGGCGTTGTAGTTGTTGGCGTTACCCGCCGCAACCACGGAGAGGATGCCCTCGCGGTAGAGGGAACCGACCGCGTAGTTCACGGTCTCATCGAACACGCCGAACTCGTTGCCGAGCGACAGGTTCGCGATGTCGGCGCGGTCGGAGAAGTCGCCGTCGTCGTTGGGGTCGAGCACACGGTCCAGGCCCTTGGGGACGAACGCGGTGGTGCCCTTACAACCGAAAATGCGCAGGCCAATCAGCTGGGCGTCCGGCGCGGAGCCGGGGCCGATCTTCATGTCCTTGAGCTGCTCTTCGGTGAGCTTGGAGTAGTCGCCGTGGAAGGTGCTGCCGTCCGCGTTCACACCGTAACCTGCCGCGGTGCCCGCCACGTGGCTACCGTGGCCGCCGCAGTCGAGCGGGTTGTTATCCGGGTGGGGAGTGGAGGTTTCCTTCTTACCGGAGTTGTAATCGTCACCGACCAGGTCGTAGCCGCCAAGGAACTTCTTCGGATCGTAGGTGCCCTCGGGAATCGTGTCGGAAGCCTTCGCCTTATCGAAGGCTTCCTGCGTGCCGGGGCCACCCAAATCGGCGTGCGTGTAGTCGATACCGGTATCGAGCACGACAATCTTCACGCCCTTGCCGGTGTAGCCGGTGGAGGCGGGGTTCGCCGGGCTCTTCGCCCACACGGAGAGCGTGTCCGTATCAATGAGGGTGCCGCTGTTCTGCGGTGCCATATCCTCAATGATGCTGATGCGTTCCACATCGTCGCGGTTCGCGAGCGCACGAATCTGCTCGACGTTACCGTAGAGCGCCACGCCGCGCATCGTGTTGTGGGTGGTGTACAGGACCTGCGCGCCGGATTCCTTCGCCGCGGAGGCGCCCTGCTGCTGCACGCTGGCGCGGATTGCCTGCACCTGTGCTTGCGCGTTGACGGGTGCCTGCGCGCGGGAGCGGACCGCGTCCGGCTGGGTCTGGGCGTACGCGCCCTGACCCTTGAATCGGACGAACACGGCGCGTTCGCCGGTGGCGCCGTCCAGGCTGGGGGAGAGAACTTCGTTGTTGTTCTCGCCGGTGCCGGTGTTCTGGTGGGGTGCGTCCCGGTCTGCGCCGCGTACTACGCCCGGTGCCGCGTAGGCGGCGGTACCGAACGGCAGGGCGGTCAGCCCGAGGGTGAGCCCCAGGGTGAGTGCGCCGCAGCTGCGTGCCAGCTGCTTGAGGCGGCCCGGCTGTGTGTGCCGGGCGGCTCGCGCGGGGGTAGCTTCAGGGAATGTTGCCACTGAATGCTCCTTTTTAGTGATGGTGCGTTTCTTAGCGGTTTCTGCACCGAGGTTCTGCGCGGAGAGTTATACGCCGAGAGTTCTACTCGGAGAGCTGTACGGCAAGGGTTCTGCACCGAGAGTGCTACGGTGCGTCTGCACTGTGTTTCCAGTGCGCCTCCAGTGCGTCTGTGCGGCGTAAACGTCAAGGTTCATGCCGATGGTGAAGAAACCTTCACTTATTGTCTCAACGATTCTTTATATAACCTAGTCAAACTCGTATTACGGAACATTACGCGTAAATAACAAAGCACCCAACCACAGAAAAAGGGAGCCGCACCGCCGCAGATAAACTGCAACGGTACGGCTCCCTCGGTAAAACCTGCTGAGGTAGCACCTACAGCGGTAGAACCTTACGAGCCCTTAGGCTCTGAGATTTTAGCTCCCGGAACCCTAGAATTCAGGTTTTTAGATTTCAGGGCTTTCCTTCAGCACACCCGTGCTGTAGCGGTACACGAACGCCGCCATAGCGTCGCGGTGCACCGGCTCCACGGGGCGGAACGAACCATCGGGCCAGCCGGTGGTCACGCCCTGCTCAGCCAGCCACGAGATCTCGCGGTAGAACTGCTTGTCGGTCGGAACGTCCGTGAAACGAGCCTGCGCGGGGGCAGTGTACTCGGGCGAACCCGCGTAACGGTAGAAGAACGCAGCCATCGCGTCACGGTTCACCGAACCCTCCGGGCGGTACGTACCATCGGGCCAGCCGGTCGTGATGCCCTGAGCCTTCATCCACTCAATCTCCTTGTAGTAGGGGTGGTTGAGCGGAACATCCGAGAAGCTCGGGGTGGACGGTGCGGTGTACTGCGGCGAGCCGCTCATACGGTAGAAGTACGCAGCCATGGTTGCGCGGTCCATGTTGTTCAGCGGGCGGAAGGTGCCGTCCTGGTAGCCGCGGTCAATCTGACGGGCAGCAATCCACGTGATTTCACGGTAGAACTGGTTATCCGCCGGAACGTCGGTGAAGCGTGCATCGTGGATGGTACGAGCCACCTTCACGACCTGCGCACGGTCGCCAGCGGCAACACCGTTAGCGGTCTTACGGCCGCTCAGGTCACCGGTCGCGTTGTGCATGTGCAGGAACAGAGCCTGACGCTCCTTGTTGTTGTTCTTGCGGTGAACGGTCAGCTGACCGCCGTCACGGTCCACGAACAGGCCGGGCACGCCCGACTCCTCACCGGTGAACCAAACACCGGGGTTGAAGGGGGAGTACTCGATAGCCGAGGTGGTGTCCACGTAGGGGTTGCCATCGTTGTGCCAGGTGTCGGTCTGTACCGTGTACTTGATGCTCTGAGCCTTCTCAGCGGTCAGGCCCAGGTCCTTCAGCGGCACACCCAGAATCATGGTGTTGGTGTCCATGATGTTGGTGTCGGTGTCGCCCCAGGCGTTGTTCAGCGGGTAGCGAGCCACCACGGTGGATGCGTTACCGGAGATGGACCAGACCTTCACCAGCGGGTAATCCAGACCCTTCTCGCGGGTCACCTCCAGAACGTAGTCGGCGGTGGAGTCGTTATTCGTATCAATCTGCACCTGTACCTGACGGCCCCAGTGCATGCTATCCCAGGTGCCCCAGGTCGAAATACCGAAGAACAGAGAACCATCGTTCGGGTTCTTGCCGGCAGCCTTCAACGCCGGAGCATCCGAGGATGCACCCACATACTGCAGGTCAACAGACTGGTTCGACGGCAGCTTCAGCTGACCGGACGGAATACGGTCACTGACCGCACCCAGCTCAAACGCACCCAGCAGCGAACGGTAACCGCCCTGGTTCAGGGTCGTACCACGCAGAGTCACCGTGGACTCCTTATCGGCAATACCCTTGTAGTCAATACGGGACGCATCAACACGCATCTTCGAGACAGGCTTCGGCGCCACGTGAATCGACTGGCGGATCGCCTCGCGACCATTCTCAGAGAAAATCAGGCGACCAGAAGCGCTCGCAATGTACTGGCGCTTACCAGCAGCCAGAGTCTTACCGTTCGTCCAGTCCTGAGCAACCTGGTCGGCGCTCATCGCCGGGTCCATGGTCTTCTCCAGCTTGGACGGGTCAATACGCACGGTCACGGTCACGTTCTTACGCTCACCGGCACCCACGCTCACCTGCTGCGGGTAGGAGTACTCCACACCCGGGATGGTCGTGCTTGCCTCGTAGTTCAGAGTGTAGGTGTGAGCCTGCGAATCGGTGTTGTCCAGCACGATTTCACGCTGAACAGTCTGAATACCCGAATCGGGGGTGTACTCCAGCACACCAAACGCGGTCGAAACACGCTCGGGGGTCTTCGCATCGTACGCGATAACCTTCGCGTCCACGGCTGCGCGAGCATTCACCATGCCCGTACCCACACGATCCACCGCGTACTGCGCACCCTGCTCATTCTTGATCGGGGTGGACGCGCCGTTCATCAGCGCAGCCTTAATCATCTGCGGGTTGTAATCCTGATGCGCCTGCATCACCAGAGCGGCAACACCGGCAACATGCGGGGTCGCCATGGAGGTACCGGTGAAGGAAACACCCTTATTACCCGTGCCCACAGCGGCAGAGACAATCTCAGTACCCGGTGCCGCAAGGTCAGGCTTAATGAAGCCATCAGAACCGTGCTGACCGCGAGCACTCGAGGAATTCAAATCAAAAGCGTGCGAGTGAGGACCGCGGCCCGAAGCCTTGTAATCCAGGTTCATCTCAACGGTCACCGGACCGGCAGCCAGAGCCTTCTCCAGGTCCTTCGTCGAAGAAGCAGTCAGACGCAGACCCGGAATGGTCGCATTACCACCAATGCCGATGGTGTAGCGCTCAGCCTTACCGGCCATCACCACGCCAACACCGCCGGCAGCCTGAACGTTATCGAAACGCACCTTCGAACCGCACGGGAACGTCAAATCGTCCTGATCCCACTCGAAGTAAACCCACTTACCCTTCAAAGCCTTCGCCTCTTCAGCGGTGAAAGCCTCGCAAGCGTAACGGTTACGCTTCGGCGCGGCAACAACCTCGCCGCGCAGCTGATCAGCGGACGCCTTCGAATAATCGAAGTTCACCGAATAATCACCCTGCAACCACTCCAAACCAGTCTTCGTGGTCACGCGGGCACGGTCAATCGGCTGAGTGGAGCCGTAGGCGTTCGCCACCGACAGCGCCGCAGCCGCATTCGCCGGGCTACCCGAATCGGAGTAGGTGTCACCCACACCGTTGTAGTTATTGGCGTTACCGGCAGCAGCCACAGTGAACACACCCTGGCGCGCCATCGTATTAATCATGTACGACTCAGGGTCGTCAGCCGGAGCGAACTCGCCACCGAGCGACAGGTTCACAATGTCGGCGCGGTCAGAGAAATCACCGTCACCATTCGGGTCCATCACGGTATCAAGCGCCTTCATCACAACACTCGAATTGCCGTAGCAACCGAACACACGAATCGCCAAAATCTGAGCATCAGGAGCAGTACCGGGGCCAATGGACATGCCCTTCAGCTGCTCCTCCGTCAGGTTCTTGTAATCGCCACGGTAAGTCGTACCGTTCGCCGTCACACCATAACCGGCGGCAGTACCCGCCACGTGCGTGCCGTGACCGCCAGAACCGAAACCATCCGGGCGGCAATCCAGCGGGTTATTATCCGGCTGCGGAGTCGACTTCTCAGCCACCGACGCATTGTAGTCATCACCGACCAAGTCAATGCCGCCAATGAACTTATTACGATCAATCAGACCCGAATCAGCGGACGGAAGCTCCGTCATCGCCTTAGCCTTCAGGTACGAATCCACCGTACCGGGGCCACCAAAATCAGCGTGCGTATAGTCAACACCGGAGTCAACAACCGCAATCTTCACGCCCTTACCCGTGTACCCCGTATTCTCACGAGTCCACGTGGCAAGAGTCTTCGTATCAATCTCGCTACCGGAGTTCATACGCTCCTTCGCGATAATCGGCGAAATACGCTCCACATCCGGGCGCTCCGCCAACGCACGAATCTGCGCAGCATCACCAGTAATCGCCGCACCACGCATCGCATTATGCGTGGTGTACATCAGCTTCGCGCCAGAAGCAGCCGCCACAGACTGAGCCTGCGACTGCACCTGGGCTGCAATAGCCTGCACCTGCGCCTGACGGTTCGCCGGCGCCTCCTTACGTGCCAGAACAGCCGCGGACTGGGTCTGCTCATACGCGCCCTTGCCCTTGAACTGCACATACACGGTGATTTGGCCTTCAGCCTTCTGCAGGCCCGGGCTGATACGCGAGGCAGCGTCACCGGATGCGCTCGCAGTGCTTCCTTCGACCTGCTGGGGGCTCTGAGCGTGAGCTGCAGAGAAAGTGGCGGGAACGCCGAGAGTAAGGGCAAGAGCTGCACTCAAACCGGTCGCACCGACAGCCTTCATTCTGCGGCGTGGCGCATGAGGCGTTGTCATGGAATCCTCCTTCGGATTTTCTATTTTTCGATGGTGCTGTGTGCTCTGTGGTTGTGTATCGGTGATGTGCGGAGGCGGCCCCACCGGCAGACGACGAGTGAGTGCGTCCGCCGGTGAAACCGCCACCAAAACTTGAGAGGTTCCGGGGTTTCAGGCCCCGGAGCCTGCCGGTTCCAGGTACCCCTCCCATCCCATGCAGGGGGCGGGAGGGGACCCGAACCGTTCGCTACCGGTTAGCTACCGTCTAGCGGCCGGCCTGGTTAGCAACCTTCTCGGTGTAGCGGTAGATGAACGCCGCCATTGCGTCGCGGGCAATGGGGGTCACCGGGCGGTAGGTTCCGTCCGGCCAGCCGGTGCTGATGCCCTTCGAAGCCAGCCACGTGATTTCACGGTAGAACTGGTTATCGGTGGAAACATCGCTGAAGTGGCTGGTTGCGGGCAGGTCCACGTGCGGGGAACCCGCTGCACGGTAGAAGAACGCAGCCATGGCGTCACGGTTCACCGGTGCGGAGGGGCGGAACGTGCCGTCCGAGTAGCCGGTGGTGATGCCCTGAGCCTTCATCCACTCAATCTCCTTGTAGAAGGGGTGCGTGGTGGGCACGTCCTTGAAGCTCGGAGTGGAGGGGGCAGTGAACTGCGGGGAACCCTGCATGCGATAGAAGAACGCCGCCATTGCGCCACGTTCCACGGACTCCAGCGGGCGGTAGGTGCCGTCCGGGTAGCCGGTGGTGATGCCGCGCTGAGCCAACCAAGAGATCTCGGTGTAGAACTGGTCGGTGTTCTTCACATCGGTGAAGCGGGACGGAGTGATGTACTCGGTCTGCTGCTCCTTGATGTTCAGCACCTCGGCGCGGTTGCCCTTGGCGCCGTTGGTACCGGAGAGGTCGCCGGTGCCGTTGTGCAGGTGCAGCAGCAGCGCCTTGGCGGGGGTACCGGATTCGCCGAGCGCGGGGATTGCGTCAGCGGAGCGGTGCGCCGTCAGGGTGGTGGTGGAGGCATCCGGGTGAAGGCCAGCCACGGCGGAGGAGTCGCCGCTGAACCACAGCTTGGGGCTGAAGGGGCGGTACTTGATCCAGCCGGTTTCGCTGACGTTACCCCACTCGTACTGGGTGGTTGCGCTGACTCGGTACTGGATGTCCGGGTTGTTTGCGCTGGTCAGGCCCAGGTCCTTGAGGGGTGCACTCATGATGAGGGTGTTGGTGTCCATCATGTTGGTGTCCACATCACCCCAGGCGCCGTTGAGCGGGTAGTAGCCGAGCTCGACGAGGTTGCCGTTCTTGTAGCCGTAGAGGCGAACCAGCGGGTAGTCCAGGCCCTTAGCGCGGTCGGTGACCAGCTTGTAGTCGGCGCGGTTGTTGCCGTCAGTGTCGATTTCTACGGTAAAGGTGTTCTCGTAGGAGACAACATCCCAGTTCGCCCAGGTGGAGATACCGAAGCGCAGGGTGCCGTCATCGGCGTTGCCGCCGGCTGCCTTCAGTGCGGGCGCATCCGAGGAAGCACCGACGTACTGCAGGTTCGCCTTAACGTTGCTGTTCAGCGACAGGGAGGTGGGAGCCACACGGTCCACGCTCGCACCGTACTCGAACGCGCCGAGCAGGGAGCGGTAGCCGCCCTGGTTGACCTCGGTGCCGCGCAGCGAAATCTGGGACTTGGTCCAGCCGGTGTCTGCCTTCTGAGCCTCGTCGCTGGAGGGCTTCTGGGTGAAGGTGACGGTGTCTTCGGCAGCGTGCATGGTGCTCACGGGCTTGGGTGCCACGTGAACGGGCAGACGCAGTGCCTTGGTGCCGTCTTCGGTGAGGACGAGTCGGCCGGATGCGCTCGCAATGTACTGACGGTACTGTGCGGGAACGGTTTCCTTGCCGGTGTAGTAGTCAGTTGCGTTCTGGGTGGTGTCCATTGCTGCGTCGCGGGTCTTCTCCAGCTTGGACGGGTCGATGCGCACGGTGACTTCGAACTTCTTAGTTTCACCGGGTGCGAGGGTGACCGCGGAGGGGAAGGAGTATTCCACGCCGGGAATATTAGTGCTTTCAGCGTAGGACAGGGCGTAGGTGTGCGCCACGGAGTCGGTGTTCTCGACCGTCACCTCGCGGGTGAGGGTCTGAACGCCAGCATCCGGTGCGTACTCGAGTACACCGAAGCTCAGGGACACGGTGCCACTCTTGTCAGCGTTGTAGACGAGGGACTTCGACTGCACGGCAGCGAGGGTGTCGACTCGTCCGGCGCCCACACGGTCCACCGCGTATGCGGCACCGGATTCGGTGCGCACATCGTGGGTTGCGGTGTTCATGAGGGCGGACTTGACCTGTGCGGGGGTGTAGGTCGGGTGGCTCTGCATGACCAGGGCGGCGGAGCCGGTCACGTAGGGTGCCGCCATGGAGGTGCCGCTGAAGGTCACGGAGTTGTTACCGGTCGCTACCGCCGCGGAGGTGATGTACGAGCCGGGTGCCGCAATGTCGGGCTTGGTGTAGCCGTAGCTGCCGTGGAAGCCGCGGGCACTCATGGGGTTCAGCTGATCCAGCTTGTCGGTGTCCACGCGCAGGGAGGACTTCAGCTCGTTGCCGAGGCGCACGGTCAGGGGCTTACCTGCCGCTTCTGCTGCGGTGATCTGTGCACGCAGGTCCTTAGCGGCGGATGCTGCCAGGCGGAAGCCGGGCAGGGTATCGTTACCGGCAATACCCAGGCCGGGTTCTTCGTCATTGCCTGCAAGCAGCACGCCCTTGGCGCCTGCCGCCTCCAGGTTGTCGAAGCGCACCTTGGAGCCGCAGGCGAGCTCACCGTCGTCTTTAGCCCAGTCGATGAGCACCCACTTGCCCTTTACAGCTGCCGCTTCGTCGGCGCTGAGGGCGTTGCAGGCGTAGCGGTTGTTCTCGGAGATTGCGGTGAGTTCACCGGTGAATTCCTTGGTGCCCGCCTGTGCCCAGGGGTAGGAGACGCTGTAATCGCCGCGTACCTTGCGGGTGGTGCCGGTGGCGGGGTCGGTCAGCTCTGCCGCATCCACAGCACGGGTGGAGCCGTAGGCGTTAGCTACGGTGATTGCGCTGGCTGCGGTGGCGGGGTGACCGGAGTTGGAGTAGGTGTCGCCGCGCAGGCTGTAGTCGTTGGCGTTACCTGCGGAGATCACGGAGAGCACGCCGGCGCGGGTGAGCGCGTCAACGGCGTAGGCTTCGGGGTCGTCCTGCGGGGAGAATTCGCCACCGAGGGACATGTTGACCACATTCACACGGTCGGAGAAGTCACCGTCACCGTTGGGGTCGAGGGCACGGTCGAGCGCCTCGATAACGACGTTGGTGCTGCCGCTGCAACCGAAGACGCGGAAGGCGTAGATTTCAGCGTCGGGGGCGACGCCGGGGCCAATCTTCATGGTCTTGAGCTGCTCTGCGGTGAGCTTGCTGTAGTCGCCGGTGAAGGTGGTGCCGTCGGAGTTCACGCCGTAGCCTGCTGCGGTGCCCGCCACGTGGGTGCCGTGGCCGCCGGTGGTGCAGTCGAGCGGGTTGCCGTCGGGGGTTGCGGTGTTGCTGCCGTCGTAGGCGTCACCGACGAGGTCGTAGCCGCCAGCAACCTTGGTGCGGTTGATGAGTCCGGAGTCTGCGGAGGGCAGCTCGGTGAGCTTGGATGCCTTCTCGTAGTCTTCGAGCTTGCCGCTACCGCCGAAATCGGTGTGGGTGTAGTCGATACCGGAGTCGATAACGGCAATCTTCACGCCCTTGCCGGTGTATCCGCCTGCACCGGCGGGGTTGGTGGTGCCGGTCCAGGTGGCGAGGGAGCCTGCGTCAATAGCGGCACCCGCGTTCTGGCGGTACTTGGGCAGGATGGGCGAGATCTTCTCTACGTCGGAGCGGTTGGCGAGTGCCTTGATGGACTCGGCGTCACCGCGCACTGCCACGCCGCGTACTGCGTTGTGGGTGGTGTAGAGGACCTGCGCGCCGGACTGGCTGCTGACCTGCTGTGCCTGGCTCTGCACCTGGGAGGCGATTGCCTGCACCTGCGAGCTGGTGTTGACGGGTGCCTGCACGCCGGCGCGTACGCCTGCGGGCTGGGTCTGTTCAAAGGCGCCCTTACCCTTGAAGCGGACGAAGGCGGTGACGGTGCCGCTGGCGTTCTTCATGCTTTCGCTGAGTACCTGCTTGACGGCGTCGGGGTCTTCTGCGGCGTGGGCGGTGGTGCCCAGTGCTGCGAGGGGGCTCAGCGCCATGCTGAGGGTGAGTAGCCCGCTGCCGATTCGGCGTCGGTGCGACCGGCCGCGGGGGTTTGGGGAGGCGGTGTGTGTCACGGTGCTCCTTTGCTTGGCTCCCGGGGTGTTTCTGGGAGGCTTGTGGTGTTGTTCTGGTGGGTTCCAGCTGAACTTGAACACACTAGATGTGAACTAGGATACACCCCAAAGTGGCTTGTGAAGCGTTTATTACTCCTAAATGCATCAAAATGTGGACATGTTCGACTCTTTTCTTTTTCACGTTTTTCATTTGCATTTGGGTTCAGGTTCTTTTCAGGTTCGGTTGTTACTGTAAAACCATCTATTGAACATCTATCAAAAATGATGGGATAGGGAGGGTCGAACCGTGGTCAAACGACGCATTTCCCCGAAAGAGTCTGTCATGCACAGCTCCCACCTGCTGGCAGCCGGCAGCGCGCTGGAGGTCGAACCGGTCCCGCAGTACGGTCGACCGGGCCCCCTCCTAATTCCCATGAAACTGCTCAACGACCCCTCCGGTCATCAGGGGCAGATGAGCGCGGTCGCCATTCAGCAGCACCTCCCCGACGGGATAGGCCCGCAACGGAAAATCGTCGAGAAAATCTTGGCTGGCCCGGAACACCCGGTGGGCTATGTTCCGCTGAGTGAACAGCTGAAAAACGTGCGGTACACCAGGGCGATTTGGCCTTGTCTGGAGTCCTTGGTTGTGGTTCTCCTGGTGATTCTGCTGAACCCGTTTACGCTCGCTTCTTTGCTCTTTAATTCCCGTGCTACAGACACTGAATTCCTCGAAACAATCGTTCTCTTCCTGGTATTTTCTGGGGGCGTTATAGTTCTCTGGCTTATCCCTATTCTTTGGGCGGGTTTGCTGATCTCTGTGGTGAGTAAAGCAGTACGAAAGATTAGTGCTGCGTTGCGTGAGGGTACGACCTATGAGGATTTCTGGTTTTTCCTCGTGTATAACCGCCCTGTCGACAAGGGCTCCATGTACCGGTACGAGCTGGATGAAGAACCCAATCAGAAAATTATTGGCCCAAAAACACATGCCGCATTGAGCTCTCAGGAGTCGTCATGACCACTAATAACAACCAGCCCATCGAGGACCAGCTGGAGTTCTCGGATGAGCCGGTTCTGCTGATGTCACCGAAGGTCATCCACGGTCGCCCCCGCCCGAGGCTGCGGTGCATCGACAGGGGAGAGGTGCAGGGCATCCTGACCGAGGGCACGTCATCTGCCTGGAAAGTTGGCAAGGTGGTGGGCTATGTTCCCATCGAGAAGTCGCGCGAAACCTTCGACGCGAAGGGCTTCTTCACCGATTGGGACGGCTTCACCTTGTATGTGCTGGGACCGGTACTGCGGATGGCGTTCTGGTCGTCTCTTTTTATCGCGCTGGTGAGTCCGGTGCTCCTCTCCCAGAGCCATATAGAAATCAGTGAAGGCATGGAGCTGGCGCTGATAAATATCTTCGCGCCGTTCTTTTACTTTCCGCCGCTGATTCTGGTTGGGGTCGTTGTAGGAATCTGGTTGCTGTTTCTCAGTGCAGGAAAGTTTCTGAAGGCCGTTGAGGATGCCGTCGAGTCGATGCGCCTGTTCATTGGGCAGCACAAGATTCAGCAGGATTTTCAATTCCGGCTGGTGTACGAGTGCACCCCGCTTGACGGTGGTTCAGCCACGGCGTTGCTGCACCGCATCCTTGAATCGCACCATGAGGAGGAATCATGACCGCCAATAGTAGCCGGGGGATAGCCCCCGCACACTGAACACACAATGTAGACAACACAACAGACACATAACAGCAGACAAGCATTGGAGGAGGTCACCGTGGTGGAGCATAGCGAAGCACCGAAAAACCCTCAGAACCCAACCGAGAAGAGCGATAGCGAGTATCAGCCGCTGTGGGATATGGATCAACCCGCCCCCGAATACTCGGCTTTGCTTCTTCACGGAACGCCGGTTCCCGCACCGACCGGGGATATTCCCGAGCCGGTGAAGGAGGTCCTGGAAATACAGAAGGCTCGTTCTGCATCCGCGCCTGCTGTCCCATCGGTTCCTGCAGCACCTGATTCTGCGGTGCCCAACCCTGCAGCGCCCAATTCTGCGGCGTCTACTCTGGCGGTTTCGGCTCCTGCGCCTTCTGTGCAGGCTGCGTACTTTTTCCCTTCGGCGATGGGTCACCCGGTGCTGAACCGGCCGCTGTATGGCCGCCCGGGCCCCACGATGCGCCGAATGTCCCCCATGGGCACGGATACTGGTGCATCTGCATACCAGCAGGTGCCAAGTGTGTTTCCCACCTGGCAGGAGGGGAAAGTAGCGGGTACACCACGACCTATTGGGTACATCTCAGCGACCCCACTTGCGGGTAAGGTGCGTGTATCAGACCTGTGGTGGAAGGCGTGGCCTGAGTTCATAGTGCTCTTCTTCGTGGGTGTGGTGTTTAATCCCCTGACTTATCTTCTGTTGGCTACTGTTACAGAGGATCCTAGCTTCGGTGGGTTTATTTTCTATTTCTTCCTGATGCTTTCTCTGGCGACATTTGGTCTTCCCCTGTTCTTGTGGGCTGGTGCGCTGATTTTTGCGCTACTCCGAGTGAGCCGAAAGTATCGGGCGCTGAAGTGGAAGGCCATGCCTCTCGGGTCGTTCTGGTTCTATCTGGTGTATGACCGCTTGCCTAGGGACGCCGAGGAGATGCAGTGGATCCTGGGTGCGGCGTCTTCGATGTCTTCGGTGGTGCCAGCCCCTCAGCCGCTGAGTGCCCCGAGCCCTACCTCAAGCCCTGTTCCAAACTCAGCTGATGCATCGTAGTCGACTTCCCGTGGGTCCCTGGGCTCCAGTGGTGCTAAACCCCCGGCAGTGTTAACACGTGCATGTTTGCGCTTGTCGGGGGCTTTTTCTCAGCTTTTATCAGGCAGGTTTCAAGGGACTGCCCAGCGCACGCTGGTACGGTGGTGCCACTAGGAGTATGTCTGGTAAGCGAAGGAGACGACCATGGCAGACCGACCCATTGAAAAGAAGGAAACTGCAAAGAAGGACGAGGCATACCAGCCCCTCTGGGACACCGACCAGTCCGTCCCGGAATACATGACGCTACTCATGGATCAGCAGACGCAGAAAAATGAAGACGCTACGCTCCACCAAGCATCCGACAACGAAGACGAAGAGCTAGAGCACCCCGACCCCGATTATGAATACGTTTACCCGGGTGCCCCCAAGCGCTACGACTCCGCGCGGAAAGACTCTCATGACACCGACGACAATGACACCGACGACATCGAAGAGCCGGAAGACGACGCATCAGAAGATACCCCGGAAGACACTCACGAATCCCGCAAGGACGACGATGCGAACCACCCGGTAGCGCTCGCCTCCACTCAGCCCGCTCAGTCCGCTCAGTCCGCTGGGTCCGCCCAGCCTGTACTCTCTGCCCGTGAGCGGGCGCAGGCAATGCAGACTCAAACGACGCACGCATACGGTGAATATGTTCGGCTAGAATCCCTCGGTTTGAGCCCGGGCGCTATCCTGCCGGTCATCCCCGATCTGCTCTTCGGCACCCCCGACTCAAAACTCATCGAAATGCGCCTGCTCGACCGCTCCCACGACGAGTCCGCACCCATGCAGGCGTGCGCCGCCCACCTGAACCCGGTCAAGGCTGAGGAGAACCCCATATCGCGGGCGGCAATGCTGCAACCGGTGGGCTACGTTCCAGTGAATAGGCCGCCGACAAGGTACAGCGTTGAAGGCTTGAAGAAGGAACTTGCCCTCTCGAACATTTGGCTTGCTGCCCTGCTGATACTGAACCCCTTCGTGTTGGCGCCTCTTGCCAGCATCGTAGACCCCGAATACGGGTTTATGGTCGCGTTCATTTTTATAGTGATTGGCGTGGGGTCAATCTTTGTGCTGCCGATTCTGTGGATCATGGGCATTGTTCGCCTCTTCAAACGCCGGAATCAGATAAATGACCTCATCGAGGAGGGGCAGACCCCGCCCACCGAGTTCTGGTACTACCTCGTGTACAACCGCCTGCCGGAAGGCTACACGGGCGTCAACGGCTTCACGAAGGAAGAAGAGGACTCTTTCTCGGTGTACGAGTTTCTGAAAAAGCAGGAACGCGCAAAGCTACACGAGGCTGTAGTACCGCGCGAGGCCTCCGCACTACAGAAGCCCGCCGCGCATCCCGCGCTCGCTGATGAAGAGAAACAGGACTAACCCCAAGCCAGCCCACACTGTATAACGACCTGTCCCTCCACGCACGTACCACCGCGTGGAGGGGCAGGGGCGTCTTTTTTGTGTCATATTCGGGTTTCTTTGTCTGTTGTCCGGCGAGGGTTAATATTCCATTTACTTTGCCTTGATAGGGTGAAACCATCACGAGCGTTGCGACTAAGCAGAGCGAGGCGGGCACCCTCCGAGAACGGCGAGTTAGCCTGCCGCCGCACCTCAACGATTAGCTGTATCCACTCATCGATAGATTAAGGAAAAGAACGATGTCCCAGAACCCTGAACAGTACAACCAGTACTCCCAGCAGGCACCCTCCTACTCGCAGGCGCCGGGTCAGCCGTCCAACGGTTACGTAGTCTCCTCCAAGGACGACCAGAACATGGCGATGCTCGCGCACCTGGCTTCTGCAATTCTGTCTCTGCTGTCCTTCGCATCCGCAAGTATTCTCGCGCCGCTGGTGATGTGGTTCATCTACAAGGACAAGCCCGGCTACGGCTTCACTAAGGAATCGGCACGCCGCGCGTTCAACTTCAACTTCTCCCTGTGGGTCATCAGCATGGCTTCCTGGCTGCTGATTATTCTGACCTTCGGCATCCTGGGCATCATCCTGTGGGTTGTCCCGCTGGTTGTGGCTATCCTGATGGTTATCTTCCACAGCCTGGCTGCTCTGGCCGCAAACCGCGGTGAGCAGTACACCTACCCGATGACCTTCATCGAGATCATCAAGTAGTCTTCATAAGCTCATACCGGTAGCGCCCCCGTCCGAATATCGGATGGGGGCGCTACTGTGCCCGGTGAGGCTCACCGGCACCGGATCCGGAACGCCTACCGCCCCGTAACACGGGACTTAAAGGGACGGGCACGGTATCATTAGAAGAGGTGTGCCTACCCGGATCATGAGGCGGTAGGTCGCCGCCGCGCCGTGAAATCCGGTGCGTATCTTCAAGGCTTTCAAGGAGCACAAAATGTCAGCTGTCGTGATTGTGGGCGCCCAGTGGGGCGATGAGGGTAAGGGTAAGGCAACCGACCTGCTCGGCCCCCGCGTAGACTACGTGGTCAAGCCCAACGGCGGTAACAACGCCGGTCACACCGTGGTGGTGAACGGCCAGAAGTTTGAGCTGAAGCTGCTGCCCGCGGGTATTCTGAGCGATAACGCCGTCCCCGTGATTGGTAACGGCGTGGTTGTTAACCCCGAGGCTCTTTTCGCTGAGATTGACGGCCTTGAGGCCCGCGGCGCTGACACCTCCCGCCTGAAGATTTCCGCTAACGCACACCTGGTCGCACCCTACCACCAGACCATGGACAAGGTGACCGAGCGTTTCCTCGGCAAGCGCGCTATCGGCACTACCGGCCGCGGTATCGGCCCCGCCTACATGGATAAGGTTGGCCGCCTCGGCATCCGTGTTCAGGACATCCTGGACGAGTCGATCCTGCGTCAGAAGGTTGAAGGCGCACTGCGCCAGAAGAACGAACTGCTGGTGAAGGTCTACAACCGCCGTCACGTTGAGGTTGACGAGATCGTCGAGTACTTCATGTCTTACGCTGAGCGCCTGAAGCCGATGATTGTGGACACCACCCAGCTGCTGAACAAGGCGCTGGACGAGGGTAAGACCCTGCTGATGGAGGGCGGCCAGGCAACCTTCCTGGATGTTGACCACGGCACCTACCCGTTCGTGACTTCCTCCAACCCGACCTCCGGCGGCGCGTGCGTCGGTTCGGGTGTGGGCCCGACCCGCATCTCCCGCGTGATCGGTATTCAGAAGGCGTACACCACCCGCGTGGGTGCTGGCCCCTTCCCGACCGAGCTGTTCGATGAGATGGGCGAGTTCCTGCGCACCACCGGCGGCGAGTTCGGCGTGAACACTGGCCGTCCGCGTCGTTGCGGCTGGTACGACGCCGTGCTGGCGCGTCAGGCTGTGCGCATCAACGGTTTCACCGACCTGTTCATCACCAAGCTGGACGTTCTGACCGGCCTGGATAAGATCCCGGTCTGCGTGGCTTACGACGTTGACGGTGTGCGCCACGACGAGATGCCGATGACTCAGACTGAGTTCCACCACGCTAAGCCGATTTTCGAGTACTACGACGGCTGGACTGAGAACATTTCGGATGCGAAGAGCCTGGATGAGCTGCCCGAGAACGCCCGCAAGTACGTGCTGAAGCTGGAAGAGATTTCCGGCTGCCGTATCTCCGCGATTGGTGTGGGCCCGGATCGTGACCAGACTATTGTGGTTCGCGACCTCATCAACGAAGACTAAGCGCAATAGCTCAATACGTGAAAGCCCCCGGAAGGTGCCTGCACGGTACCGGCCGGGGGCTTTCCCATACTATCGACAGGAGCGTGATCGGAGACTTATCACATGGCGGATGGGAGGCGCCTGCGGGTGACTGCGGAGAGGTGCATCCCGTATGCTGGGTAAGGGCCACAAAAGTGGTGCTAGTGCGTTCAGAGGAGAAAAACGATGTCCTATATCACCGGAGCTATCTACCCGAGCTCGGACCGCCCTCAGCTGGGTGCCACCGAGGAAGAAACCCTCCGCGCCTACGCGGACGAGAACACCGCCGTAGCCCTCGGATACGCCAACCCCGACATCCACGAACTACACGCCCTGCAAAAAACCTTCAACCTGCACGAACTCGCCATCGAAGACGCCGGACGAGGCCACCAGCGCGCCAAACTAGAACGATACGGCGACTCCCTCTTCACCGTCATCCGCCCCGCCATCTACCTCGACAAAGAAGAAGAAGTGCGCCTCAGCGAACTGCACCTCTTCACCGGCCCCCGCTACACCCTCGCACTCGTTCGCGACGAACAGCGCATCAACGACAAGTTCAACCTGCTCTACGCCACCCCCGATGCATCCCCCGCCCGACTGCTGCACCGCATCCTCGACAGCACCGTCGACAGGTACGCCCCCGTGCTCGAGGGACTCGAGAACGACAACGACGAGATTGAAGACATCCTGTTCTCCGCGCACGACCGCCAAGACGCCAACTCCCTGGCGCAGCGCATATACGAGCTACTCAACCAGGTGATTGACTTTCAGCGAGCCTGCCGACCCCTCGAACCGATGATGGGTCGCATCATTGAAGGCCTACGCACCGGCGCGCTCGACCCGTCCCCCTACCCGGGCGCGAGCCAGGGCGAGGTTGAAGACGAGGCCGTGGAACTTGCCCGCCAGTTCCGTAATGTGCTCGACCACGTGGTGCACACGAAGGAACGCCTTGAGGATCTTCGTAGCTCCCTCGAAAACGCCCTGCGCGTGCACGACACCCTGCTCGGTCAGCAACAGAACGACGACACCAAGAAAATTTCCGCCTATGCGGCGCTACTCATGGTGCCCACCATTGTTGGCTCGGTGTACGGCATGAACTTTGAGGTCATGCCCGAGCTCAAGTGGGAGTTCGGCTACCCCGCCGCGCTGCTACTCATGGTGGGTTCCTGCCTGCTTCTCTACTGGTTCTTCAAGAAGAACAAATGGCTCTGATATGCTCGTATGCCGCATAAGGCATACACGATATACCTTATGCGGCACGGTCGTACTGGGCACGCATTGCGCGGCGGCAATCACGACGCTCACGCTTGAACTTCTTACACACAGCCTCCGAATCAGCAAACATGTAGAAGTCCTCCGGCTCAGCCGACAGACCCAAAGTCGACAGCTCAACCAGCGACAGCATCGCGTAGAACATCTCGCGGCGCAGCTCAAAATTGCAGACACCCGGAGCGGACTCCACCGCAAACACGCCGCCGGTGCACTCCAGCGCTCGCATCGCCCAGTGCTGAGTCCACAGGTCACCATTGACCGGGCTCACACCCAGGCGAGTCAGCGCCAAGCCGGTACCCTGCACACGCTCAAAGCGCAGGCACATCTCCAGGTCCTTCTCCAGGGGGAACACGAACAGCAGCGCGTTCTGTGCCGCCGCACGCAGCTCAGCCAGGTTCGCCTCGTAACCGGAAGCACCCTGAGTCAGGTGACGCATCACGCGGCCCATCGTCGAAGACGCCGGCGCGGTGCGGAAGCACGAACCGTCAGCCACCAGCTGCTCCAGAACGCCGCGGAGCTCCTCCACGTTGAAACGCTCCATACGGACGATGGTGCCCGCCTGCATCAGCAGGTTGAACTCTGCATCACGGCACAGCTGCTCATCGGCGGTGCAGGAAATCTCTGCGTTTGCGTACTGGCTCTCGTGAATGGTGTTTTCCATGACCGTTCCTTCCGTAGATGCTGAATCAACCTAGCGGCAACACCGCAGGAGACGGTGTGCCCGGTCGGAAGGATCGTCCCTTCCAACACCTACACTCTATGAGCGACCCCTGACACGATAAGCAGTTTTTAATCTACCCCGGGGTATAACTGGGAAAATTCTGAAAAATTCTGAAAGCTGCCCGTGAAACGCAGAAAACCGGGTGCCCCCCCCACAGTGGGGAACACCCGGCCACTCACACCAAATGAGGCAGCAGATTTAGCGCTGACGGTACAGCAACCACAGCATATACACGCCACCCAACGCGCCCGTCACCAGGCCCACCGGAATCTGGAACGGCGCCAACGCACGAGCCGACACAAAATCAGCCAGCACCAAAATCACCGAACCCAGTAGCGCCGATTGCCACATCGCCATGCCCGGAGTGTTCCACAGGCGGCGCGCAATCTGCGGGGCAACCAGTGCCAAGAAACCAATCGGGCCCGCAACAGAAATTGCCACAGCCACCAGGAGCACGGCGGCCGCCACCAGCATGTTCACGGTCCTCTTCACCGGCAGGCCCAAACCCGCCGCCAAATCGTCGCCGAGCTCCAAGACGCGCAGGCGATGCGTCAGCATCAGCACCAGCGGAATAGCCACCAGCAGTAGCACCGCCTGCACCGACATCTGATTCCACGACAGCGCATTCAGTGAACCGTGCTGCCAGGTCTTCGCCGCCTCCGCCTTCTCCAAATCACCGCGCGTAATCAGGTAATCATTCACGGAACTGAGCATCGCACTCACCGCAATACCAATCAGCACCATCTTCTGACCCATCGTCGCGCCACCGCGCGCACCCGCCAGAAGCATCACCACAGCCGCCGTCGCAAAACCGCCAATAATAGCGCCCATGCCCATACCCACGCCGGTAGAACTCAACGACCCAATCAGCACCACAGACAGGGCACCGGTCGCCGAACCCACCGTGAAGCCGATAATATCCGGCGAGCCCAGAGCATTACGTGAAACTGACTGAAAAATAGCGCCCGACAAGCCCAAAGCCGCACCCACCACCACGGCGGCAAGCATACGCGGCAGACGCTGATTCAACACCAGCTGACGCTCAATCTCCGTGCCCTCACCCTGAAAAATCAGGCGAAACACCTGATCAGGGCTCATCTGATAACTACCAAACACCAGGGAGGCGACCGCCGCCACCACAAGCACCGCCACCACCAGCAGGGTACGCGGAATAGGGGTGCGGTAACGCCCAGGGATACGCACAGACCCGGCAACAGCAGACCCGGCTACAGAACGAGACACAACGCTCACAATAAAACCTCTCAGAAACCGGGGCCTACAAACCAGATACGCCAGTCGAACCAGACGAACCACGCACAACAGGGCGCTGAGCACGATGAGGACCGTGCTCCGACACGTGAGCCGGACCCGACTCATCGTGCGCCTGCGCCTTCGAACCCATGCGGCCCTTCTTCGCACCGCGCGCACCCGTACTCAACCGCAGGACCAGAACCATCAGCACCGGGGCACCAATAAAGGCGGTCACAATACCCACCTCAAGCTCACTCGGCATCACCAGAACGCGACCCAAAATATCGGAGGCAAGTACCAACACCGGGCCGTACACCAGCGACAGCGGCAGCACACGCGCAATATCGGAACCCACCAGCAGACGCACCACATGCGGCACGACCAGACCCACAAAACCAATCGGGCCCGCAACCGCAGTCGCCGCACCACACAGCGCCATGATTGCAATAATCGTCGCGCCACGCACCATCGTCACCGGCACGCCCAAGCCGGCTGCCGCATCCTCACCGAGTGCCAGGGCACGCAGAGGACCGATCAGCATGAACGACAGCACCATACCCAATGCCACAAAGGGCAGCGCCGAGAGAACCTGCTCAAAGGTGCGGTTCTCCAGCGAACCTACCACCCAGAAACGGTGCGAATCAAAAGCCTTCGAATTAAACATCGTGATAATGCCGGTAATCGTGCCCAGGCAAGCGTTCACCGCCACACCCGTCAGCACCAGACGCGCCGTCGAATCCAGGTTCGGCTTAGAATCCACCAGACCCATGACGAACACCAGCGCCGCCGCTAGACCCGAACCCAGTAGAGCCAGCCACAGCTGAACGAACGGGGAGGACACCCCAAAAACGCCCACACCCACCACTACGGAGGCGGCAGCACCCGAGTTCACACCCAGCAGACCCGGCTCAGCCAGCGGGTTACGGCTCAACGCCTGCATGAGCACACCCGACACCGCCAACGCGGCACCCACCAGTAACGCCGCGGCGGTACGCGGGGCACGCTTCGCCCAAATCAGCTTCGACTCGATAGTGTTCGCCTCCGGGTGGAGGAAACCGTCAATGGAGCGATCCAGGGGGAACATGCGCGAACCCACCGCAAACGACAGGGCGCAAAGCAGCACCAGCAGAACGCCGCCAATAATGAGCGCAACCGCCAGACGCGAGATAGACTTGCCACCCTGACCGCCCGAGGAGGCGCCAGATACGGCGTCCGAAGAAGCGGAGAGGGCACGAATTTTCGCCAGGGAAGCTACGCTGACGGCGGGGCCGGAAGAGGTGGTGGTCTGGTGGGTCATATGCCTTGGAGGTGGTGGGGGAGCGGTGCGCTCCCGTGCGGACGGAGGATGCTTAACGTATCAATAGATGAGTATTAAGTATCGCATATGCATATATGAGGTTATCCTAATAATATGGCAAATATGACGAACAAGATCACCCGCCGCTCCTTCGGTGCACTCGCACTCGGTTCCTTCGGTGCCCTCGCCCTGGCAGCTTGCGGTTCCTCCAACACTTCCGGCTCTTCCTCCTCCGCGTCTGCTTCTGCGACCGGTAAGAAGGTTGCACCCTCCGCCCTGCCCTCCGGCATGGGCACCACCACCGTTGACGGCGAATTCCCCCGCACCGTCAAGCACTTCCGCGGTGAAACCACCATCAAATCCGCACCCTCCAAGGTCGTGATTCTCTCCACCGGTCAGCTCGACGGCGTGCTTTCCCTGGGCATCGTGCCCGTCGGTGCGGCAACCGCCGGTGACGCCGACCTGGTCCCCGCCTACCTGAAGACCAAGTTCTCCGATAAGTCCGCAGAGCTCGACAAGATTGCCAAGGTCGGTAAGCGCACCGACCCGGACGTTGAGGCCATCGCAAACCTCAAGCCCGACCTGATCCTCATCAACAACACCAACAAGAAGGACGAGCTGTACGAGTCCCTCGCCAAGATCGCGCCGACCGTGGTCACCGAGGGCACCGGCGTCAACTGGAAGCAGGACTTCCTGCTGATTGCCGCCGCGCTGGGCACCACCGAGAAGGCTGAGAAGCTCATGGAGGAGTACAACACCAAGGCGAAGTCGGTCGGTCAGAAGGCCGGCAGCGAGAAGACCTTCTCCTTCCTGTACACTTCCGCTGACCGCACCCGCATCTTCGCGAAGTCCTCGTTCGTGGGCTCCATCTGCGCGGATGCGTCCCTGGCACGTCCCGCAGCTGCGCAGGTCGAGAAGACCTCCATCGACTTGAGCTCCGAGCAGCTTGACCAGGCTGACGGCGACTACCTGTTCTACGGTGTGCAGGGCGGCGACGAGTCCAAGCTGACCGGTGAGGCGCTGTGGAGCACCCTCAAGGCTGTTACCGAGAAGCACGCGCACAGCGTGGATTCTGACATGTTCTTCCTGAACGCTGGCCCGGCTGCCGCGCTTGGTGTTCTGGAGACCATCGAGAAGGCTCTCTAAAGGTTCTAGCCTCTCGTAGAGATTCGTAGAGATTCGCTGGGAAGCCCCGCGTTCTTACCTCTCATGCCTGCGCATGAGGGTGAGGAGGCGGGGCTTTCTGCACGCTTGGCACCTGTTTTCGCACCTGATTGTCGCCGCCGGATGCACTCGTGACCGGAATTGGTGCGCGCCCGCCCGAAATAGGGTCTAATGGGGGTAGAAGGCGCAGCGGTACCGTAGCCCCGCGCCTGACACACCGAACCTTCCACACCGATTAATTCACCGACGAAACGAGCACACAATGCCGAAGAACAAGCCCTCCGAAGAGACTCTGGCGCAGGCACGCCGCGTCATCGACGCACTCAACGAGCGTGGCGCCCGCAAGCAGGCAATCCGCCTGAAGGTGAGCCGCCCCGACGCGCCGCTGCCGCAGACCGCGTCCAAGTTTGGTGGCCGCCCGTACCTGCCTGCCGGGGAATCTGCGCCGACCAATGAGAAGGGTGAGCCGCTGGGCATGATTGCGCAGATTAACTGCGCCGACCTGCCCGAAAACGACATCTACCCGGAGACCGGTATGTTGCAGTTCTGGATCAACCCCAACGATGAAGAGTGCTTGTGGGGTTACGACTACGAGAACCCGCTCTCGCAGAAGAATCACCGCGTCGTCTACTACGAGATGCTGGATGAACCGAACCCCGATGCCCCGTTCCCGACCGTGAACTGGGATGACTACGGTTGGCCCTTTGGGCGTGACGGCAAGGGTACCGCTGAGGAGGTTGTTGAGTACGCACTTGCCTTCGAGCCCTGGGAGCAGGGCTTCCTGGATGGCGGCTTCGAAATCTACGACCAGTTCGCTGACGCCTGGGATGAAATGTACCCGGACCAGAAGCTGCCCGAGGAACCGAACGCACGCGATGACGCCTCCTACAACCTGCTGGAGCCCTTCGAATCGGAGGAGAGGGATTACTCGCATATCGGCGGCTACCCCTCGTTCGTGCAGGAGGACCCGCGCGACGAGTTCGAGGAGCTGCGCGGCCACACGGTGAACCTGCTGACCATCGAATCGGAGTGGGGCGAGGACGCTGAGGAGGGCGTGTACGTGATGTGGGGTGATGCCGGTGCGGCGAACTGGCTGATTACTCCGGAGGCGCTTGCCGCCCGCGACTTCTCGCAGGTCGTCTTTGAGTGGGCTTGCGGCTAAACGTGGTTTTGGCTGAATAGTCGAAGGGGAGGGAAATAGAGAATAACCGCTCTACTTCCCTCCCCTTTTTGTGTACCTTTTATCGGGCACGTCTAAGCAGCGCGATACTTACGGTTCTTACTACGCGGCGGAGCTGTAGGAACAATCAGCTTCGCCTCCACAAGACGGCGCAGATCATTCGTAATGGAGGTACGTGAAGCGCCCCGACCCCAATGCTCTTGGATATACGCCGTGGAAACAGCCTTGCCCTGTGCACGCAGGCCGCACACAATACCAGCCTGGCGTTCGCTGAGGCCGTCAAGCGACGCATCGGCGCCCGCCGGTTCGACGGTGTCGGCTGAATGTTTGCCCGTGGAATGGGTTGCTTGCTGAGTCTTATCCTCAGGCGCGGTCTTCTGTTCCGTAGAAGACACATCCTGCGGGGGCTGTATCAGAGTGACCTGCACATAGAGTAGACGGTCAGCAAACTGGGGAGCGGGCAGACCCGCCTCCTTCAGCGCGCGCAGAACCGTGGGAATACCGGAAGCCCTATTCTCTGCAATCAAACGCCCCGTACCAGGGTCGGGCAAATCAGTCAGAATGCTTGCCAAGTAGCTGTTGCGGGTTGAAGAAACACCGGGCTGACCGAAATCTCGGATAGTCACAGCACCGTAGATACCACCCGGGCTACGCACCACCAGGCGGTTGGTGTAGAGCTCAACCTGCACCTGCGAGCCGCGCGCACCCGGCGAGTAGTCGCGGTGCATGAGGGCGTTGACCAAGAGCTCGCGGATAGCCTCCAGCGGATACTCGTAGCGCTCAACCCGCCCGATACCGCTACTGTTGAGGCCCTCCATCGTGGACGTTTTGCGCATATTGCGAACCAAAACGCCCATAGCTTCATCCAACATGGAGGGGATAGGCCCGGTACAGCTGTGATTGTCCAGAAAACGTCGACCGTCCTCAGTGACCTCACCAAGCTCTTCACCGGGAAGAACAACAACGCTCATCATCAGCTGCGGGAAGAACGCCTGCGGGTAGGATCCCATGGCGAGAAGCGCCCCAAGAGTGGGCACTTCTCGGCCCTCAGAATCGATGCGTAGAATGCGTGCCTGCAGAAGAACCTCACGGTCAGAAAGCGCCGCAAAAACGCGAGGTTGCTCCTCGCGGAGGCGAGCGACATAGGCACTCACAAGGGTGGGGGAGAGGTCCTTGAACCTTGCCTCGCTGACCAGCTCCTCGTCGTAGCGGGGCTGACTGCGGCTCTCTAGGAGGCGGTCAATCTCGTACTTGGTGAGGCGAATATCGGCCTCACCGACGCGCTGGTAGGAGCCGTTATACATGCCGTGTGCTTCGATGTAGTAGGGCTTCTGTGTCGGGTCGCCGGGGAGCACATCGATGCGCACAATACGGTGCTGCTCGTCTGCCGCCTCAATCTGAATATCTACCGGGGGTCGAGGCGTGATCTTGGAACGGATTGCCTCAACGGATGCGTCGTGGACTGCCTGTGCGTTGAAACCTTCAACTGGTTGTAGACCTTCTGCCGGGTCGGTCATGCCAAGAAGAATGGTGCCACCGTCGCCGTTGGCGAAGGCACTAACGGTTTCAAGAACGGACTTGGGGAACCCGCCAGCTGCAGCTTTGACTTCTACTCGCCCGTTTTCAGCCTGGCTACGGCGTAGGTTTTCGATGAATTCGGCGGTGTTTGTTTCCATGCATGCTCCCGATGGCTACTTCTTGGTGAACGTCATAGCAACGTCATAACAGCATCATAACAATTTCTGCGATGATGTTGCTATGATGAAGTATTTTCCTCGCGCCTTGAACCTTAAAAACCCCGGATTTGCAGGCTAAAACCGGGCATTCCTGTCGGTCTCATTGACCGCGCATCATAACAACCGTCATAACAACTTCTGTTATGACGGCTGATATGATGCCCCGCTAAGACCCGTACGGCAGTCCCTGCTCACCGAAAATAGCCCGTCATAATCCGCAATAAACGACATATAGGTACCCGCACTTGGTGCACCCCGCCACCGGTGGCACAGTATAAAGTCGAGCCACTATCGACTCCCCGCACACAGGCGGGCAGATACACCAGGAGCAAACCAATGGCTGAACACACTTTCGGCTTCCGCACCCGCGCACTACACGCGGGCGGCACCCCCGACGCTGAACACGGTGCCCGCGCGGTCCCCATCTACCAGACTTCCTCCTTCGTCTTCAAAGACGCTGACGACGCCGCGAACCTCTTCTCCCTGCAGAAGTACGGCAACATCTACTCGCGCCTGTCCAACCCGACCGTAGCCGCGCTGGAGGAGCGCATCGCCTCCCTCGAAGGCGGCATCGGTGCGGTAGCGACCGCATCCGGCATGGCTGCCGAGTTCATCACCTTTGCGGCTCTGTGCCAGCAGGGCGACCACATTGTGGCTTCTTCGCAGCTGTACGGCGGCACCGTCACCCAGCTGGACGTATCCCTGCGCCGCTTCGGCATTGAAACCACCTTCGTGCCCGGCACCGACCCCGCCGACTACAAGGCGGCACTGACCGAGAACACCAAGGCGATCTACACCGAGATCGTGGCGAACCCCTCCGGTGAGGTTGCCGACCTGGAAGGCCTTGCAGAGGTCGCCCACGAGGCGGGTATCCCCCTGGTCGTGGACGCAACCCTGTCCACCCCCTACCTGATCCGCCCCATCGAGCACGGCGCGGACATCGTCATTCACTCGGTCACCAAGTTCCTGGGCGGTCACGGCACCACCCTCGGCGGTATCGTCGTCGAATCCGGTCGTTTCAACTGGGGTAACGGCAACTTCCCGTCCATGACCGAGCCGGTTCCCTCCTACAACGGCGTGTCCTGGTGGGGTAACTTCGGTGAGTTCGGTTTCCTGACCAAGCTGCGTTCTGAGCAGCTGCGTGACTTCGGTCCGTCGCTGAGCCCGCAGTCCGCGTTCAACCTGCTGCAGGGTGTTGAGACCCTGCCGCAGCGCATGGACGCGCATCTGGCGAACGCTAAGCAGGTTGTTGCCTGGCTGGTTGAGGATCAGCGTATCGCCTACGTGAACTACGCCGGTCTGGAAGACCACCCGCACCACGAGCGTGCGAAGAAGCTACTGCCGCTGGGCGTCGGTTCCGTGTTCTCCTTCGGCGTGAAGGCGACCGAGAAGGCTTCCGGCCGCCTGGTCGGCGGCGAGTTCATTGGCGCCCTGCAGCTGGCAAGCCACCTGGCGAACATTGGTGACGCCCGCACCCTGGTGCTGCACCCGGGTTCGACCACGCACCAGCAGCTGACCGCTGAGCAGCTGGCTGCTGGCGGTGTCGGTGAGGACCTGATCCGCATTTCCGTGGGTCTGGAAGACATTGAAGACATCATTTGGGACCTGGATCAGGCGCTGACCTACGCGACCGGCCTGAGCCACGCCGGTGAGCGTGTGGGCGAGTCCAGCGCAGACAAGGTTGTGGAGGCTGAGGAGGCGGTTGCCGCCGCTAAGGCCGCCGAGGACGCTGCCGCCGCTGAGGCTGCTGCTGGCGCATCCTGCTCCCTGCCTACTACCACTCAGGAGGAGAAGTAATGACTGAGAAGCGTACCTGGGTGGGTCCTTCCGCCCCTGAGCGTCTGAACATTCTGCGTAATACCCGCACGATTGCGATTGTGGGTATGAGCGATAAGATTTCGCGTGCCTCGTACTTTGTGGCAACGTACCTGCAGTCGGCGTCGCCGTACAAGCTGTATTTTGTGAACCCGATTCTGGCGGCGAAGGGCAAGCTTGTGCTGGGTCAGCCGGTGTACCCGTCGCTGCAGGACCTGCCGGAGGTCCCGGATCTGGTGGAGATTTTCCGCCGTAACGAGGACCTGCCGGGCGTGGTTCAGGAGGCTGTGGATCTGGGCGCGAAGACCGTGTGGATGCAGTTGGGCTCCTGGAGTGAGGAGGCTGCCGCGATTGGTGAGGCTGCCGGCCTGAACGTGGTGATGGATAAGTGCGTGAAGATTGAGCATGCGCGTTTCCACGGTGGCCTGCACCTGGCTGGTTTCAATACGGGCGTGATTTCTTCGAAGCGTCAGGTGCTGTCGAAGTAAGCAGCCTGTGCTGTGTAAGCCGCTGCAGCTTGTAATTACAAAAAATCAGGCGCTCGTTAGCGTTTGAATGGAGAGGGGCGTACCCGGGGTGATTCCCGGGTGCGCCCCTCCTTCTTTGATGCTGACGCAGTGATATAAGCAACCATAAGATGACCAGGGAAAACACCCAGATTCCTTGAGAGCATGTAGCTCCAATGTTATTGTTGTAGTAACAGTCCCCCCTCCGCCTCTGATTCAAGCGCATCTCGAGGGGGTCCTTTTTTATGTTCGGTTCTACGGCGAACCGAGTAAGGAGAGCAGTGGCTTTGCCCAAGGAAGCATGCGTATTTCTGCCTTCACTGGACGACCAGAGGAAATACCTTATTGCCAAGGGTTACTTTCCTCAGGGAACGACCCTGAGCGATGATGACCGAGACATGCTTGCATGCTCTAATTTCCACTACCTTCTGGGATACTTTCGTAATTACAACAAATACAAGAGCGAAGGGCTTCTA
This sequence comes from Rothia sp. 27098_8_29, assembly GCF_041432785.1. Taxonomy (NCBI): domain Bacteria; kingdom Bacillati; phylum Actinomycetota; class Actinomycetes; order Micrococcales; family Micrococcaceae; genus Rothia; species Rothia sp. 27098_8_29. The sequence continues at coordinate 140,771 of NZ_JAPWAI010000002.1, read as the reverse complement.
CCCGAAAACCCAGGCATCTCGGATGTTTTAAATCTTGTGCGCATGGATGTGAAGGTCTCTTCCCTCCTGTACGGGTACATGAGGCAGAGCGAACAAGCGATTCGAGCTGCATGGGTGGATGTATTTTGCACTTACCGTAGCCCCCATGAGTACCTCAACCCGAATGCATATATCTGCATGAATCAGGACAGGCCGGTAGATGCGCTCATCAAAGATATGATGCGGCATATCCTGCGATACCGTGAACCGTATGTTCGCGAGCGTATTGAGGAGTGGTGGAAATCCTGCGGAAAAAGTTCCTCTAAAAACCCCTCTGAAAACTTGGATGACTGGGAAGACGTTGAGGAGCTTCGAGAGATGATGCAAAAAGAGCTTCCCCTGTGGTCTGTTGTTGATTCGTTTTCTTTGGGACTTCTTTCCCACGCCGTGGTCCAAAGTTATGCATCAGAAACCTCCGCTGACTCTGGAGATCCTGAAAAGTTGCTGCTCTACAAAAAGACCGCAGAGCGTATGGGGGTGAACCATAAGCACTTTGAGGGCCGTCTTAGGTCTCTGACCACTCTGAGAAACCGTGTAGCTCATGGTTCTCGCCTCTGGATGATGCCGACGACTGATACCTCTGCAAAGCCCAAAATTTTTGCTAAGGACCTCCGCGAGGCGGACCCGAAAGGTATGTTGGTCAGCTTCGCTAACGTTGCTCTTTTGCAGGGAAACACCCGTCGTCAGAGGGAGGCGTGGAAAGCGATAAAAGCTTTAGTGGAGCAGAATGAGAGCTACCGCGTTGGCGTAGGTTCGCAGAAAATCTTCTAAAAACAGCGACAGTCCCGCAGCTACCTCGCATTATGATGCTGGCGTTCTCACGGGGCTAAGAGAGGGGCGTACCCGGGGTGATTCCCGGGTGCGCCCCTCCTTCTATGCCCGGTGTAATACCCGTGTAATGCCCGGCAGGGCATCCGGCGTGTTTAGGCGAGATTGAGGGCGTAGCGTCGCCCCTAGTGGAGGGCAGTTCAGCTTTAAGGTAAACCTACCCTTATGTTCTGGGGTGCTGAGCCGGTATCCTAGTGTGGAGCCCGGCGGCCGGTACTCAGCACACACGCGTACCGACCGCCGGGTTTTCCTCTCTTGCAGATTGTGACGGAATATTACGTTGAATTCTTTCCCACCGGGAATAGCTGTACGATAGCCAGCGTTGCACCCGCAGAGAGGGGCACACCGCACGATGCCCCGGGTTACCGCAGGGTGACAACCCGCAACTACAAGAGCATCAACCACCACACGAAAGAAGAAACACTATGTCCGCAATGATTAACCGCCGCACCGTCCTCGCAGGCTCCGCATTCACCGGCCTGGCTGCACTGCTCGCAGCGTGCGGTTCGTCCAGTAGCAGCACCGCATCCAGCACCAACAAGCTGGAGGCCATCAAGTCTGCTGGCAAGATCCGTGTGGGCCTGGAGGGCACCTACCGCCCCTTCTCCTTCCACGACTCGAACGGCGCCCTGGTCGGTTTCGAGAAGGAAATCATTGACCTGGTCGCTAAGGATCTGGGCGTGACCGCAGAGTTCACCGAAACCCCCTGGGATTCCCTGATCGCCGGCGTGGACGCTGACCGCTACGACATCGTCATCAACAACGTTTCTGCAACCGACGAGCGTAAGCAGAAGTACGACTTCTCCGTACCCTACCTGTACTCCGAGCCGAAGGTCGCCGTGAAGAAGGACTCCTCCCTGCAGAACGTGAGCGAGATTTCCGGTCACTCCTCGGCGCAGTCTGAGACCTCGAACTTCCGCAAGATGGTGGAGGCGAAGGGCGCCTCGATCGTGGTTGTTTCCGGTTTCGACGAGGCTATCGAGCAGGTCCTCTCGGGCCGTGCAGAGATGACCGCGAACGACTCCGTGTCCTTCGCTGAGTACTTCAAGGAGCACCCGGACGCCAACCTGCGCCTGCTCTCCGGTGACCTGGGCACCGGCAGCAACTCCTCCATCCTGCTGCCTAAGGGCCAGGACGCCCTGCGTAACGCTATCGACGAGTCGCTGAAGAAGCACCTGGAGAACGGTGACATCAAGGCGATTTACGAGAAGTACGTGGGCGAAGACCTCTCCCCGAAGAACTAATTAAAGGAGCTGAGTTCCGTTCATGGAACGCTACCTGAATCTTTGGGCTGAGTCCCTGCCTCAGCTGCTGGGCTCGACCCTGGCAGTGACTATTCCGCTGTCGCTGATTTCTTTCGCGGTGGCACTGCTGGTGGGCATCATCTCCGCCGGCGCGCGCACGAGCCGCTTCGCCCCGGTGAACTGGCTGGCCTGGCTGTATATCTGGGTCTTCCGCGGCACCCCGCTGCTGGTGCAGCTGTTCATCGTCTTTTACGGCCTGCCGAAGGTCGGTATTGCCCTGGACGTGTGGAGCGCCGCGATCATCACGATGAGCCTGCACACCGGCGCGTACGTGGCGGAGACCTTCCGTTCCGCGGTGGCGGCTATTCCGCGCGGCCAGTTTGAGGCGGCGGCAACCCTGAACTTCACCCGCATGCAGACCCTGCGCCACGTGGTCATTCCGCAGGCTGTGCGCATCGCGCTGCCGAACCTGGGCAACAACTTCATCGACCTGATTAAGGGCACCTCGCTGGTGTCGGTCATTTCGATGGTTGACCTGTTCCAGACCGGTAAGCAGATCGCGTCGCGTACTTTCGAGCCGCTGGCAATGTACTCCGAGGTCGCCATCATTTACCTGGTGATTTTCACTCTGCTGACCGCCGCGCAGTCGGCCCTGGAGAAGTACAGCAACCGTTACGTAAGGAGCAACAATGCTTAGCGTTGATTCCCTGTCGAAGAGCTTCGGCGATACGCAGGTGCTCAAGAACATCAGCCTGGACATCCCCGACGGTGAGACCACGGTGATTCTGGGCCCCTCCGGTAGCGGTAAGTCGACTCTGCTGCGTTGCCTGAACCTGCTGGAAACCCCGCAGTCAGGCACGCTCACCATTGACGACGCGCAGGTGGATTACAGCCAGAAGCTCACAGACACGCAGGTGCGCGATATTCGTTCCCGTTCGGCGATGGTGTTCCAGCAGTTCAACCTGTTCCCGAACTACACGGCGTTGAAGAACGTGGCGCTCGCCCCGACCCTCAACGGCACCCTGAGCGCTCAGCAGGCGCAGGAGCGTGCCCGCGAGCTGCTGGCGAAGGTGGGTCTTGCCGACAAGGTAGATTCCTACCCGGACGCCCTCTCGGGTGGTCAGCAGCAGCGTGTGGCGATTGCCCGCGCCCTGGCGCTGGAGCCCTCTTACCTGCTCTTTGATGAGCCGACGAGCGCCCTGGACCCCGAGCTGGAGGCGGAGGTCATCCGCGTGCTCATGCAGCTGGCGAAGGAGGGCCGCTCCCTGGTCATCGTGACGCACAATATGGCGTTTGCGAAGAAGGTTGCGGACCGTATCGTGTTCCTGGAGAACGGTACCCTGCGCTATAACGGTGAGCCGAACGGCTTCTTCGCCTCGGATGATGAGCGCATCCGCAAGTTCCTGACCGTGTACGACAGCACCGAGTACACGATTTAGCCGTACTGCATATAGTAAATATGGGCTGTTTTCTGCCGTCAGATAAGCATCTGACCAGCGGAAACCAGCCCATATTCTATATTCAGCATATATTGGCTTTTATTCCGAAAGCCCCTTGGAGCGGCGGTACTCCTCCAGCTGCTCAGCGTTAATAACCTCAAGCTGCTCAGTGAGCGGCTCACCGGGCGACCAGCCCTCATTAGCGACGGTGCGGTCCTCCTGCTTACCAAAAGCGAAGAGACGCGGGCGAGGCACACGCAGCTCCGCCGGGGTGGTCGGCAGCTGCCAATTCTTCATATGGGAGAGCACACCCAGCACCAAACACAGCAGAATGGACAGGCCCATCGCCAGGTTCGGACGATGGAATAGGCCCGTCACAAGGGCGGTCTCAGCGGCACCCACAAACGCCACAGTAGCGTACAGAGAGTTACCACCAAAGATCGCCGGAATACGGTTGACCATAATGTCACGGATAACGCCGCCACCGACCGCGGTGGTCACACCCAGTGCGATAGCGGGCAGCCAGTGCAGACCCAGGTTCAGGGACTTAATGGTGCCGGTTGCCGCCCACGCGCCCATACCGATGAAGTCAATGATGAGCATGGTTCGGGTCGCCCAGCGGGCACTCAAATCGATACTGTACGCCAGAATCGAGGAGCCGATAGCACCCACCCAGTAGCCGCCGTCGGTGAGCGCCACGGGCAGACCAGAGTTCAGCAGGATGTCACGGATCATACCACCGCCCATGCCGCAGGCGACCGCGAGCAGCAGGAAGCCCACGATGTCGAATCGGAAGGCGCGCGCCACAGCACCGCCGAGCAGGCCGTTAGCAACAACGGCGGCAATGTCGACGATGCGGAATACCTGATCTGGGTCAAAGAGCTCGTGCATGGGCGTTCTCCTGCGTACGTGATGCGTGTGCTACGGGTGCCGGTAGGGGGAGGCGCGCGCAACGGGGGGGGTCGGGTGACGACGTTATCACCGCATCCGGCTCTGTTTGCCTGTGCGCGTACCTGAATTGGCACCGATTTATTGTAGACCCGCCGCCGCTCCTACTCCTAGTTGAAAAGTGCTCATGACGAGCTCTGAGATGGAATCAAGAAGCTTGTGGGCGCGCTAAAAGGTGGGCGTAGAATGAGTGAATCTCCACCCCCCCAAGGCCGTCATGATTGTTTTTGCGCTGGGTTCTTTCCAGTATGGTAGCGGCATCATTTCTTCGCTACTGCTGGCGTTGAGCCCCCTGAACGCGGTGGAGTCCATGGCGGTGATGATGCTTGCCGGCACGGCGCTGTCGGCGCTCATGGTGTGGTTGCCCTCGCGTAGCCGGAACGCTCGCTAAGCTGGAGCTAGACGAATACTAGAGGCAGGTGGCCCGGTCGTTTGATAGACCGGGCCACATCGCAAATCGTTATCTGCGTAAGGTGAAAGGAGCCGCTGTGGCGGTATCTCGCGACGAAGTTTTCGGGGCCCTGCAGGGAATCGTACCCCGTCTGGAGGAGGCGCTTCCCGGCTGGTCGGTGCGCCCCAATATCACGGGTACCGGCGCGGTGGGGCTCTACCTGGACGGCCCCGCAATCTACCGGGACGGCGAGCCCCTGGCCGGCGTGAACGCCGAGGGTGAGCCGGTCGTTCGGCACCTGTGCGGTACGATTCAGACCGCCGACCGCGGCCTGCCGCAGGAGCTCGGGCAGGTACGCTACCAGTACATCCTGGGCGTGAGCGTGGCGGAGCACGAGAGCGAGTATCCCGAACTGGCCGACCTGGCGAGCGTGGGGGAGCCGAGTTGGGTTCCTGCGCTGAGGGCCCTGGAGGCGCTGGTGGAGTCCGAGGGGCGTGAGGTGCTGTTCATCAGTCGCGGCGGGTACGTGCCCGGCCGCCGCGCCCTGGGTAAGCGCCGCGTGGCGCTGCGTCGAGAGCTCTTCCCCGGTAAGCCCTGGCTGGGGTTGGGCACGATTGATTGGTGCGCGGGCGTGCGCTCGACCCCGGTGTACGCCGAGGACCTGGCGGCTCTGGTTGCTGCGGCGACGCGCCTGGCGAGTAGCTGGGATGCAGCCCTGCGCACTGTCTCTGCGGACAGCCAAAAGTAGTTAAAACAAAGCGGCGCCTCCGCCCCGAAAAGGGAAGGATGCGCCGCTTGTTTTAAGCTCTAACGCTGAGTAAGTTTAGCCCAGTGCCTCAGCCAGCTTGAACGAGTCAATCCGTATCAAGCCGCATGCGATATTGCCTTATCGATAGCATGCAAGGGTGATGCACCCTGCTACCTCTACGGGGGCATAACCGTAGCGTTTGTAGAGCGCAACAGCGTGTTCACTAGCGGTGTCGGTAGTAATGAGTCGCTGTCGAATGTCTTCTCGGTCAAAGTCCTCAATGACACGCTTTAGAAGCGCAGAACCAACGCCCTGACGCTGGGCGTGCGGATGCACCAAAAGGTCCTGAATGTAGGCGATAGAGTGACCGTCCCCGACGGCGCGTACTAGCCCGACGAGTCGTCCTGTTTCTTCTGCGGTCGCCTCTCGTGCGGTGTAGAGATACCGCGACCCTTCCAGCATCGGGATGAGGCGTTCGGGCGTTTTGGTATAGGCGCTCCAGCCGACAGAATCGTAAAGCTCAGTGAGTTCTTCCACGCTGGGAAGGGGGCTGGTGGAGCCCAAAATACAGTACCGCATACAGGCATTGTATAGCGCCAAATCGGAGGAGTTAGGAAGCTGCCGCCCAACACGTTGCGGGGCTTGACGCGCACATAAAAGCGGCGCATCCGACCCGTAAAGGGGTGGATGCGCCGCTTCTGTGTAAGCTCTAACGTTTAGTGGTTTAGCCCAGTGCCTCAGCCAGCTGAATGCCCTGTGCCACGCCACCGAGGGTTGCAGCAATACGGATCAGGTCGTTGACCTGCTCCTTGGTTGCGCCCTCTTCACGCAGGGTGTGCTCGTGAGCCTCAACGCAGTGGGAGCAGCCGTTGACTGCGGACACTGCCAGTGCGAACATCTCGAAGTCCAGCTTCTCAATGCCACCGTTCTTACCGATAATCTGCATGCGCAGGTTTGCACGCTGGTCATCGTATGCACCGTGCAGGAAGCCACGGGTGCGGTAGAAGATGTTGTTCATGCCCATGATGGTCGCAGCACCCAGAGCAGCCTCGTAAGCGGTGTCGCTCAGGTGCTCCTTAGCCTCTGCAGCAATCTCAACAACAACAGAGTCAACCTTGGTTGCTGCTGCGGTTGCGAGGATTGCGCCCCAGAGCTGCTGCTCGGTGAGAGAGCTAATGCGGGGCAGGGAGGACAGGTTGAGGTTCATGTCCTTCGCGTAGGAAGGCAGAGCCGAACGCAGGTTATCGATGCTCATGGATTACTTCATCTCCTTGAATGCGTCGATGGTTGCTGCACCCTTCTTCCAGTTGCATGCGCACAGCTCGTCGGACTGCAGTGCGTCCAGCTGGCGGAGCACCTCGTCGGTGTTACGGCCGACGGAGTCAGCGGTAATGGAGACCGACTGGATGGTGTTGTGGGGGTCGATGATGAAGGTTGCGCGGTCTGCAACGCCGTCCTTGTTCAGGATGCCCAGTGCTGCGGTCAGTTCGCGCTTGAGGTCGGATGCCATGACGATGGGCAGGTCCACGAGCTCTTCGTGGGAGCGGCGCCATGCGTAGTGGGTGTACTCGTTGTCAACGGAAACACCGATCACCTGGGTGTCGCGTGCCTCGAACTCGTCAGCGAGCTTGCCGAATGCTGCGATCTCGGTGGGGCAAACGAAGGTGAAGTCCTTCGGCCAGAAGAAGACGACGCGCCAGGTGTCTTCGTCCAGACCCTCGGAGGAGACGGTGGTGAAGTAGTCTTCGGGCTTGGTTGCTTCGATGTCAGCCAGCTTACCGGGGACAACGCCGGTGAGCTCGTATGCGGGGAACTGGTCGCCGATGGTCAGAACTGCCATAGTGTTCTTCTTTCTGCTTCGTGCCGCGCGGATTCGTTGCGCGGCGCTTGTTCTAAGTGGTGCCCATTGGGCGGGCTCGATAACTATTTTATTATGAATAATTCATAATAATCAAGTGATGACGGGTGAAAATGCGAGTATTAAGTCGTGATTTGCGTCACTGAATATTCTGGGATGTTCACAAAAGCTTTTCCGACGCACAAACCCGAGGGTTTAAGCTCGAACCATGACCCCCGAACACAGCGACTTCTCAGAACACAGCGAACATGCAGAGCCCAATCAGCCCGAACTCATTACCGAACGCCTCACCCTGCGCCACCTGCGCGAGGCGGATATCCCCAACATCGTGGAATCCTGCCGCGACGAAGAAACCCTCCGCTACACCCGCATTCCCTTGAACTACACGCGCGCCGACGCCGAGGACTACCTGCTCACCACTGCCCGCCAGATTGCCGCCGGGCAGATCCAGCGCTGGGCGATTGACGCTTCCGGCGTGTTTGCCGGAACCATTGAATTACGCCTGGCTGACGGCACCCCCGAAAGCCCCGGAACCCGCGCCGAACTGGGCTATTACGCCGCCCCGAAGGCGCGCGGAAAAGGCTATATGACCGATGCGCTGCGTGCCGTCCTCGGCTACGCTTTCGACCCGCTTGGCTTGGGTCTTGAGAGTGTGCGCTGGACCGCCCTAGCGGGTAACGAGCCCTCGGAACGGGTGGCGGTTAAGGCGGGTTTCACCGGCATCTACGACGATATTGACCCGAGCTCCGGCCGCCCCGACGAGAACGGCCACCCGGTGCAGCATCGGGTGCGCCGCGCCGATATGACCCGCGCCCAGTTCGCGGCGCTCTGGTCTGACTAGCTCTGGGCTAGCTAAACCGCGCTACTTTAGTCCGCGCTACCTGATGCCGAAGCCGCGGAACGAGCCGGACGGCTCCTCCCACTCGACGAGCACCTCATCCACGCGCCCGGCGGTGTCGTCACCGCGCAGCACATCCACCAGGCGTGCGCAGGAGGCGGCAGTACCTTCCGCAACGACCTTCACGCGCCCGTCGTCGAGGTTCTCGGCGTAGCCGGTTAGGCCCATGGGCTTGGCGGTTCCGGCGCACCACCAACGGAAACCGACACCCTGCACTTTGCCGCTGACGAAAGCGACGAGGCGGATTTCGGCGGGTTCTGCCGGGGTGCGGTCGGTGAAGAAATCAAAGAAACCCATGGGTCCTCCCGGGGTCGTCTCATTGGGGGTGGTCTGATGGGGGTGAGCGCCAGTGATGGCGCCCGGATTAGCTTCTATAGCTTCAGTCTAGAGGGTGCGGGGTGCCTGTTGCCTGGTTGCCGCGCGTACGCGCCGTGAAGAGTTGAATAAGGGTAAAGCAACCGAAGCCGCCCCCTGAAAAGGAGTAACATTAGGGGCATTCACTCAGCGGCAATGCTGAACACACGGACATCTACCCGCATACAACCCATCCCCTGGAGGACCATTGAGTTCACGCCCTAAAAAAGCGCCTCTCGTCGGTAACCCGGCGAAGACACCCTACAAGCCCTGGCCTGCTCTCTGGTCCCTGGTTGTTGGCTTCTTCATGATCCTGGTGGATGGCAATATCGTCACCATCGCCCTGCCGCACATGCTGCAGGATTTGGAGGCGTCCCTGTCGGCGGGTATGTGGGTGACGAGCGCCTACCTGCTGGCATACGCGGTGCCGCTGCTCATTACCGGTCGTATGGGTGACCGCTTCGGTCAGAAGAACCTATACATGATTGGTATGGGTATTTTTACGCTCGCCTCCCTGTGGTGTGGTCTGGCGGCGGACGTTGAATCGCTCATCGCTGCCCGCGTGGTGCAGGGCCTAGGCGCATCGCTGATGACCCCGCAGACGATGTCTCTGATTACGCTGATGTTCCCGCCGAATGCGCGCGGTGTCGCCATGAGCATTTGGGGTGCGACTGCGGGTGTCGCCTCGCTGGTCGGCCCGATTCTGGGCGGCGTGCTGGTGGACACCCTCGGCTGGGGCTGGATCTTCTTCATCAACATTCCGGTTGGCCTGGTCGGCCTGTTCTTGGCGTGGCGTAACGTGCCGGTGTTCGAGCAGAAGAAGCACAGCTTCGACTGGTTGGGCGTGGTGCTTTCGGCGGTCGGTCTGTTCCTGCTAGTTTTCGGTATTCAGGAAGGTGCCACCTACGACTGGGGCACCATCACTGACTCGTTCATGGGTACCGGTATTGCGGTGAGCGTGTGGGGTCTGATTATTGCCGGCATTATGGTGCTGGGCCTGTTCATCGGGTGGCAGGCCATTAACCCGCGTGAGCCGCTGGTTCCGCTGAGCCTGTTCAGTGACCGTAACTTCTCCGTGTCGAATGTGGCTATTTCCGCTATGGGCGTGGTTGCGATCAGCATGGCGTTCCCGCTGACCCTGTACCTGCAGCAGGTGGAGGGCCTGGACCCGACCCAGGCTGCGCTGATGACCGCCCCGATGGCGTTGTTCTCGGGCGTGTTGGCGCCGGTGGTGGGTGCGCGTCTGAACCGTAACGACCCGAAGTGGATTGCGGTAATTGGTTTTACGCTGATGGTTGTTGGTTTTGCTCTGCTCCGCCCAACGATGGTTGCGGACGGCAACCTGTGGCTGATGGTTGGCCCGATGATTATTCTGGGTGCGGCGAATGCCTGCATTTGGGGTCCGCTGTCGGTGTCGGCGACCCGTAACCTGCCGCCGCAGCGTGCAGGTGCCGGTTCGGGCGTGTACAACGAGACCCGCCAGATGGCGTCGGTGCTGGGTTCGGCTGCGATTACCACGATTATGGCTTCTGCGATTACTTCGCACCTGTCCGCGCTGGGTCCTGCTGCCGCAGCGGGCGGTAGCTCTCACGGCGGTGCTGGAGGCGGCGTACTTCCGCAGATTCTGCGTGAACCCTACGCGGCGGCAATGGCGGATTCCATGATGCTTCCGCTGGTCGCGGCGGCAGTGGGCGCGGTCGTGTGCCTGTTCTACGCCTCCAAGAAGACCTCCGAGGCGAAGGGCGCCGCACAGAACGCTGAGGTGGAGGCCACTAAGTAGAAGGCTTATCAGAGCGCTTTACGTCATAAACGGTGCATAACTTGAGATGCGGTGCAAATACCGGGACAAACTAGATGCACTCTGTGTATGATGAGGCGGGTCACCGTCGAACAGAAGAGAACCAAGAACGGTTCCTTTGCCTCCACCGGAGGGTTCGGCAGTGACCCGCTGTCTTTTAAACGCCGTACTCACTTGCGGCACACCGGTTACATGCTGGCGGCAGCGACACACATGACCACTGAACCACGCGGTAGCCGCCTGATACTCACCATAAAACCGGACCCGTACGACCCATACCGTGCGCAACGTCAGATGATGCAACCTCCCGCGTGGTCAAGATATGAAGAGAGATCCTATGTCTTTTCTGACCTCAAATCGCGTGGTGCGTACCGCGCTCGCTTCGGCGGCACTGCTGGTGCTCGGCACTGTTGCTGCCCCCGCAGCACAGGCGTACAACCCGGACATTGATGGCGACGGCATCCCCAACACCTGGGAGATGAAGGGCTACGACGCCGACGGCGACGGCAAAATCGACGTCGACTTCCCCGCAATGGGTGCAGACCCCAAGCACAAGGACATCTTCGTCGAGATGGACTACATGGCAGGCCTGCTACCCAGCGAAGATGAACTGGACCGCATCACCAAGATTTACGCCGACCTGCCCCTGCGCAACCCCGATGGCACCACCGGCATCAACATCCACCTGGAGAAAGAGAGATGGCTAAAATCCCCACCTTGAGTTTGGTATTTTTGCCATTGTCTTCCTTGATTTGTTCAAGATCTTGAGCCAAAATCCTCACTTCCTCTTTCTAAAATCTAGTTTTTAAAAAAATAGGCTATCTACCAGAAGTAGATAGCCTATTTTTTATGAGATGCTTGGGTGCTTACGCTTTCAATTTGTCAAACTTTGCTTTGACATTCGCCTTGAATTCTTCAAGCTTAGCCTTGCGTTCGGCTTTACGTTCAGCCTTCATCTGTGCACGCGCCTGGTTGTAGAGGTCTTCTTGGACTTGCAGAGCTGCTTCGATTTCGGCTACGACGGTTGCTACATCCCAACGCACGATTTGGGTGTCGTACTTGGTGAAGTAAGCATCGATGACTGCTTCGTTGTCTTCTTGCACCAAGGCAACAACGGCTGTTTCACCGTTAGTCAATTTTTGAGAAACAACGTCAATCAGGCCAGCTTCTGCCGTATCAACGGTATCACCAGCAACCAAACCATAGAGGCTACCAATACCATAACCAAACAAGACGCCGATAGGACCACCCAAAAGCCCGATAACTGCACCGAGCAAGCCACCTTCTAGGGTTGCATCCGTCGTTGAATCTTCAAAATCATAGCGTTCTTTTTCAACGATATGACCGTTTTCATTTTTGACCAGGGCGATTTGAGCAACCTTGGTCGTCTGAGTTTGGCGGAAAGCCTTCAAATCTGCAAAGGACTGATAAGCTTCGCTTTCGGTGTTAAAGACTGAAATTACTAGGTTTTCCATAGTTGGTACCTCGTTCCTAAAGACTATATATACATTGTAATACAGTTCTCTTTTTTGGGAACTACTTTTTGCGACAATTTACCTCGGCGGCAGCCGGTAGGCTGAGTCCTAAAGCAGAGGGGCCCGGCATCCAGTATGGATGCCGGGCCCCTCTCTGCTTGCTGTGGCGTTAGCGGCTGATGGTTGCCGAGGTGGTGGGTGCCGTGGTGTGCCTGTTCTACGCCTCCCGGAAGGCTTCGGAGGCGAAGGGCGCCGCACAGAACGCTGAAGCAGAAAGCACCAAATAGAAGGCTTATCAGAACGGTTTTACGTCATATTTGGTGCATAAACCTGAAAAATGGTGTTATACCGGGAAAATCTAGATGCACTCTGTGTATGATGAAGCGGATTATTGTTGCTCTGAGGTGTCAAAACCTCGTGAGGGCGCAATGACCCGCTGTTCTTTTAAACGGCATCCCGTACCACCATGTTTGTTCGAGATGCCTCACCGCAGCGCACATATATACACTCTCCGCATAGACTGTGCCCAATGATCCAATAATTCACTCAACGCTGCCTCCGGCAAACATATAATCACGAGGGTCCTCGCGCGCATTTATGCGAACGAATACGAGAAGAGATACAAATGGCTTTCTCATTTTCTACCCGCGCGGCACGTACCGCGCTCGCCTCGGCGGCGATGCTTGTGCTCAGCTCGGTTGCTGTCCCCGCAGCGCAGGCGTACAACCCCGATATTGACGGCGACGGAATCTCTAATATCTGGGAGATGAAGGGTTACGATGGCAACCTTGATGGCAAACCGGATATTGACTACCCAGGCATGGGCGCCAACCCGCTGAAGAAGGACCTCTTTGTCGAGATGGACTACATGCCCGGTCTGCTTGCTAGCGAAGAAGAGCTCGACCGCATCACCGAAATCTTCGCGAATATGCCGATTCGCAACCCCAACGGCACCACCGGCATCAACATTCACCTGGACGCCGGTAGCGCCCGCAGCGCCAAGTATAACCTCGGCGGTGGTAACGAAGTCCCCTATCAGCAACTGGATAGCACCATGGAGAAGTGGCACGAGATCCGAAGGGCTAACATGGACCCGGACCGTGGATCTTCCTTCCACTACATGATTTGGGGTGACGCTCACGATGAATACGGCTCCTCGGGGCTGGGTTACATAGGCGCTCCAGGGTTCGTCGTGACTGTGGGCCCGCGCTTCTGGGGCAAGTCGGCAACCTCCGACGTGCGCGTGGCGACCTTCGTGCACGAGCTGGGTCACAACCTCGGCTTGCGTCACGGTGGTACCGAGGATGTGAACTACAAGCCGAACTACATGAGCATCATGAACTACCGTTACCAGCTTAGGGGCATAGAACGCCCGGACGGTACGAAGTACTTCGGCTACTCGACCCGCGTCTACAAGGACCTGGACGAGAACAAGCTGGATGAGAAGACCGGCTTTGGCCGCAATGCATACGGCCTGTTCTATAAGGGAGCTCCCGCCTGGGAGTCTATTGACTTCAATGGCAACGGCAAGATTGATGACGAGCCGGTGTCGGTCGACCTTAACCGTGATGGTGAGAAAACCATCCTGACCGCACCGAATGACATGAAGAATATAAAGCTGCCGGCTACTGATGTGGATTATAACGAGGACGGTGCGAATTCTTCCGAGCAGAAGTTCTCTGGAGAGATTGAAGAGAACGAGATGACCGCCGACCGTGCGCGTGCCGAGGGTCTGGTTCCCGCGAAGGACTAAGCGGTAGCAGTCACCGGCGGTGCCCAGTAGGATAAGCCTTAAACACGGCGAGGGGCCCGGCATCCGTTATGGATGCCGGGCCCCCTTGTTTATGCTCGGTACTTTAGCGGGTGATGGTTGCCGAAGCGCGCAAACCAGCCAGATCCTTGAAGGTGTACTCGCCGCCCTCGGTCAGCTGCATTGCGACGCTACCGCTGGTGATCTGAGCGGTGGTGGTCAGAGTGTAGCTGGAGGTCACCTCGGTGAAGTACACCGGAACCAGCGAAGCCAGCACCTGTGCGTAGCTCACGCCGTCCTTCGCGGTGGCTTCCAGGTAGTCGGAGGTGCGGATGTCCAGTACGCCGGTCCAGACGTTGTCCTCGATGACCGGCTCGTAGAACTTCGCAGTGTATGCGATGCCGTTGAACGCAGCCACGGCGGGGTTGTTGGTCTTCGCGCCACCCTCGCTCTTAGCGAGTGCCGGGATCTCAACGTCGTTATCGACGTCCCACAGCAACGGGTCGGTGACGTCCTCGGCGGTGGGGAAAGTGAACTCGAAGGTCACCTGCAGGTGCGCCTGAGGGTACAGCCAGGAGCTGCCCTGGAACTCGCCCTTGGAGTTGATGGGTGCGGAAATCCACAGACCCGCGCCACCGTACAGGCCTGCGCCGACGCTACCGCCGGGGGTGAAGGTGCCGCCGCCGCGGCTCTGCGGGGTGGTGGAGGTTGCGGTGATGTTGGGTACCTGCACGGTGTAGGAGTCCAGGCCGTAGCGGGTATCAAAGTCGTTGGCGGGGTTCGAGTTGAACGCCTGAGTGAAGACACCGAACTTCAGGGTCGGGGTTTCTAGCGCATCGGTGGACGCCGCGTAGGCGGGTACCGCCGCTGCGGTTGCGATGACGGGGGTGCTCCACGCGGCACCCTTGATGAGTGCGCGGCGGTTCAGGCCATTAGTGGTGTTCGAGGAAGAAGTCATGGGATCTCTCTTGTCATTAAAAATGTGGTGATGCGTGTGAGTTGAATTACTGATACTCTAATGTAATTCAGCTCATCTTCAAAATTATCTCAACTTTTACTTCAATGTATGAACATTGCGGCACCCAGCTCACCTAGCGCGTGAAACGGGAGCATCATGGAAACCGTGGAGAACGCCCTCCCGGAAAACTCCACAGAAACACCACCGGTCACCACACACTTAAGGAACACAACATGGCATTTATGAAGAGTGCACGCGTCACGCTTGCCTCCCTTGCAGTGCTCTGCCTGGGCACTATCGCAGCCCCCGCAGCAAACGCCTACAGCCCCGACATCGACGGCGACGGCATCCCCAACACCTGGGAGATGAAGGGCTACGACGCTGACGGCGACGGCAAAATCGACGTCGACTTCCCCGCAATGGGTGCAGACCCCAAGCACAAGGACATCTTCGTAGAGATGGACTACATGGCAGGCCTGCTGCCCAGCGAAGATGAACTGGACCGCATCACCAAGATTTACGCCGACCTGCCCATGCGCAACCCCGACGGCACCCACGGCGTGAACATCCACCTGGACGCAGGTGACGCCCGCAGCGCCAAGTACAACCTCGGCGGCGGCAACGAAATCAGCTACCAGGAACTCGACAGTGAGTTCAAAGCGCTCCACCGCATCAAGGCAACCGAAGGTAAGTTCAACCCCGCCCGCGAAGGCACCTTCCACTACATGATCTGGGGCGACTACTACGACAACAGCTACTCCTCCGGTATCGCTAACTTTGGCGGTCGTAACTTTATGGTCACCGTCGGCCCGCACTTCTGGGGCAAGGCAAGCAGCGACATCCGCGTGGCAGTGTTCGTGCACGAGCTCGGCCACAACCTCGCGCTGAGCCACGGCGGCTGGGACGAAATCAACTACAAGCCCAACTACTACAGCGTCATGAACTACCAGTACACCCTCACCGGTGTGCCCATGGCTGACGGTAGCCGCTACTTCGGCTACTCCACCGCCGAGTACCGCATGCTCAACGAGGCGAAGCTGTACGAGGCGCGCGGCTTCGGCCCCCGCGCGGCTGGCTTCCTGTACAAGGGTAAGCCCGCCAACCAGCCGATTGACTTCAACGGCAACGGCAAGATCGACACCGAGCCGGTGTCCGTGGACCTGAACGGTGACGGCATGATCACGAACCTGGGTGCGGCAAACGATGTGAAGATGATCCGCTTCCAGGCGACCGAGCACCCCGAGAAGGACAAGGGCCCCGAGCACATTGAGCCGAGCGGCATTACCGCCGAACACGCTCGTTCGCTGGGTCTGATTTAAGTGGTGCAACGCCAACAAAGAGCCTTGTCAGCTCAGTAAAATGGCATAGCAAAAGGTGCGGATATCGAATCATCATTCGGTATCCGCACCTTTACTCTATGTAGCTTTTAGCTCAGCTCAGTGCTCAGCGCAGCGTGCAGCTCAGCAACAGAGCCTAGAGGGCCTAGCTCACGCGGCCGGTATCCACCAGCACCTGTGCGATGTGGCCCAGCGCCTCCTCATTCTGCAGCGAAGAAACATCGCCCAGCGAACGACCCTGGTACAGCTCACCGAGCAGGCGGCGAGTAATCTTACCCGAACGGGTCTTCGGGATATCGGCAACCGCCACAACATCCTTCGGCTTAGCAATCGGGCCGATGTGCTCACGCACGTGTGCGGTCAGCGCTGCCTTCAGCTCATCCTCAGTCAGGTCCTTACCCTCATCGGTGAGCGTTACGTAGGCGACCGCCTGGTGACCGGTCAGCTCATCCTCCACGGGGCAGACACCAGCCTCAACCACAGCCGGGTGAGTCACCAGAGCCGACTCAATCTCAATCGTGGACAGGCGGTGACCCGAAATGTTAATCACGTCATCAATACGGCCGAGGATGTACACGTTACCCTCTTCGTCTTCCTTCGCGCCGTCGCCAGCGAGGAACCAGCCGCGCTCGCCGTAGTGACGCCAATAAGAATCCAGGAAACGCTGCGGGTTCTGCCACACGGTACGAGCCATCGAGGGGCCAATCTTATCGACCACGATGAAGCCCTGCTTGCCGGGTTCGACCGGGTCGCCGTGCTCATCCACCACGCGGGTGGACACGCCGGGAACGGCGCGGGTAGCGCAACCGGGCAGGGGAGTGCAGTGCGGGGTACCCTCCGGGTAGGTGCCCTCGGGTGCGAATGCCGGGTCGTGCGGGCGCGGGGAGCACACGGTCGAGCCGGTCTCGGACTGCCACCAGGTGTCGATGAAGGATGCGGTGCCGCCGCCCACGTGCTGACGCAGCCAACGCCACGCCTCCGGGTTGATGGACTCGCCCACCGAGCCGAGCAGGCGCACGGTCGAGAAATCGTACTTGCCGGGCTCCGGGCCGTTCGGGAACGCACCCATGAGGGAACGAATCAGGGTCGGCGCGGTGTAGTAGTTGGTCACGCCGTAGCGTTCGATGACCTCAAAGTGGCGGCCGAAGTGCGGGGTGTTCGGGGTGCCCTCGTAAATCACCTCGGAGACACCGTTGACCAGCGGGCCGTAAATTTCGTAGGTGTGCGCGGTCACCCAGGCGAGGTCGGCGGTGCACCAGTGAACGGTGGACTCAACCTTTTCCGGGTCGTTGACCGCGGACAGCTCGTCCGGGCGCAGCACACCGTTCTCGTCCACGTAATCCGGCAGCAGATCGTAGAGCAGCGCGTGAGTGTACGCGGTCTGCACCAGGTATCCAGCCATGGTGTGCACCAGGCCCTTGGGCTTACCGGTGGTGCCGGAGGTGTAAATGATGAACAGCGGGTCTTCTGCGTCGTGCAGTTCGTAGGCGTGAGTATCCGGCTGGTCGTCCACCAGGTCGTGGTACCAGACGTCGCGGCCCTCAGTCCACGGCACAGCGGCGTGCGCCACCGGGTCGGAGGCGCTGGTGCGGTCCACCACGATCACGTGCTCGATGTTGTTCTCACCGGAGCATGCTTCGTCGGCGTTGACCTTCACGGGAACGACCTTGCCGCGGCGGTTCTGACCGTCGGTGGTGATGAGAACCTTCGCGCCGGTGTCTTCCACACGGAACTTCAACGCCTCAGCGGAGAAGCCACCGAAGACGAGGGAGTGGATCGCGCCAATACGCGCGCAGGCGAGGGTGAAAATAATGGTTTCGGGGATGACGGGCAGATAGATGACCACACGGTCACCCTTGCGCACGCCCAGGGACAGCAGGCCGTTCGCTGCCTTCGCGATGCGGCGCTGCAGCTCGGCGTAGGTGATGGCTTCGCGGTCGCCGGGTTCACCTTCAAAGTAGAGGGCGACCTTGTCGCCGCGGCCCGCCTCCACGTGGCGGTCCACGCAGTTGTAGGCGACGTTGAGCTTACCGCCCTCGAACCACTTAATTTCGGGGATGCTGAACTGTTCGATGCCTTCCTCATCGAAGCCGAGGGACTTCGGCTTCTCGAAGCGGTGCGCGGTGTGCCAGGGCTCAGCCCAGGTGAGGCGCTGCGCCTGCTTCTCCCAGAACGCGACGCGTGCCTCGTCAGATTCGAGGGCGGGGTTCGGGGTGGGGTTCAGCGGGTCGGTGAACGAGTAGGGGGTGGGCAGTCCCATTATTCTCCCATCGGTTGCTGGCATTAGCACCCTTGCTCGCCGTGCCGCTGTCTGTGTGACCGTGGGGTCTGTGTGTGCGTTGGCGAGGGGGTTGCTGCGACGTCACGGAGCCAGGTCTCTCGGTCGCTCTGGATGGTTTGCCTTCTTAGTAAAGCGCGCTCCGGGCCAGGAAGCAAAGGAGCCCGTCATATTCGGCATGCTGTGTATCGGTTCGTAATATTCCGAAATATTTAAAGACCCCGCCCCGCGCTCACTGCTGTGGGGCGCGGGGCGGGGCACATCATCATCATTCAGTAGGCGACAGGTTTCCCCGCCGACTTCTTTCTCCGGCGCGTAGCGATGATTAGCTCACCTTCAGAGGAGCAACCACACGGCGGACATCTCTCCTAAAACTCAGCGCGTGCTGAGTGTTGCGTTTAGCTGTGGTGCTAATTGCTGGTGGCGTTAGTTGCTGGGGTACTTCGCCTTCACCCAGCGCTCGAAAACACCCACCAAGGCGTCGGTAATCTTACCGAGCACCGCCAGCGCCACAATAGCCAGCAGCAGGCGGTCGGTGCGGCCGTTGTTCTGCGAGTCGGTCAGCAGATAACCCAGGCCCATGGATGCACCCAGCAGCTCAGCGGCGACCAGGAACAGCCACGCCTGAGCCAGCGCCAGACGCAGACCCGAAACGACCGACGGCAGAACCGCGGGAAGCTGAACCGTGGTGAACAGGCGCAGACCCTTCAGGCCGAAGGCGCGTGCCGCCTCCACAAGCTTGGGGTCAACGTGCGCCAGAGCCGCAGAAACCGTGGTGTACACCGGGAAGAATGCACCAATAGCAACCAGGGTTACCTTGGAATTCTCGCCGATACCGATCCACAGCAGAAGCAGCGGAACCCACGCCAGGGACGGCACTGCACGCAGCGCACCAATGGTCGGTGCGGCAATCAGACGCACCGGCGCAGACAAACCAATCAGCGCACCCAGCACCAGGCCGAGCACGGCACCAATACCGAAACCAATCAGCACACGCTGAGTAGAAATCGCCACGTGGCGGCCCAGTTCGCCGCGCTGCGCCAGCTCAACACCGGCGCTGACCACACGGTCGGGGGAGGGTAGCTGAACCTGGGTGAACACGCCGTTGGTGCTCAGAATGTACCAGAGGGCAATCAGCGCCAGGGGAAGAATCAGGCCCAGGTACTGCTTACCGGCGAACGGGTTCGACGGCAGCTTCACGGAAGAGACACGCTTCTCGGCACGCTCAGCGCGAGCGCTGGAGGCGGCGGTAACCGTTGCGGCGGTCATTACTTCTCAACCACCTTTGCGATCTTCTCGACGGCTGCGCTGTCAGCCTTCTTCGCGAACTGATCGTCCACAATGCTGTTCAGTGCCTTGTCCACGTCGGACTGGGAGGGAACGTCGCCGGACTCGACCAGAATCGGGCCGACACCCTTGAGAACCTCAACCTGCTTAGCGCCCGGAACCGGGTCGATATCCAGGTGGGTGCGCTCCATGACGACCTGGGCGGTCTCGTGCTTAATGCCGGACTCCTCCTCGACAATCTTCACAGCCTCTTCGGGGTTCTTCTTAGCCCAGGCGCGAGCGTACTCGTACACGTCCACGATGGTCTGTGCGGCGGTCGGGTTGGACTGAATGAACTTCTCGGTCGCGTTCAGGAAGCCGTAGGTGTTGAAGTTCAGATTGCGGTAGAAGAGCACGTCGCCGCTTTCCACCTCGGCGGCAGCCATAATCGGGTCCAGGCCGCTCCACGCGTTGACCTGACCGTTATCCAGGGCGGTGCGGCCGTCGGCGTGCTGCAGGTTCTGAATGGTCAGATCCGAAGCGGAAATACCCTCCTGCTTGAGTGCCTGCAGCAGCAGGAAGTACGGGTCGGTACCCTTGGTCACGGCAACGGTCTTACCCTTCAGATCCGCAACCTTGGTGATGCCCGAATCCTTGCGGGTCACCAGTGCCGACCACTCCGGCTGCGAGTAGAGGCTAATGACCTTGATGGGGGAGCCATTAGCGCGTGCCAGCAGCGCCGCCGAACCGGCGGTCGAGCCGACATCAATATTGCCGCTACGCAGCGCCTCATTCGCCTTGTTCGAACCGGCCGACTTGACCCACTCAACCTTCTTACCCTCCGCGGCAAGGGCGGTCTCAAGCCAACCCTTCTTGCGGATAATCAGGGACAGCGGGTTGTAGGTCGCGTAGTCAATGGTCACGGTGTTCTGATTGCCACCACCGGCAGCACCGGAGGCGTTAGCGGAACCGGAACCTTCGCCAGCGCAGGCGCTGAGCAGAGTAGCAAAAGCGGCGGCTGCGGCAAGGGACTTGAGGGCGGTACGACGAGACGGGGAGTAAGTCATGATGAAATCTTTTCGCTTCTGAAGATGATGATGTGATGTGTAAGAAATGCGTTTCGTGGCGGCTTTAGGCGTTATCTTCCACGCCGAGCTCAGCCAACAGTTCGCTACGCAGCGCCGTGATCTCTGCATCGGCGCGGTCACGCGGGTGAGAACGGTCAACGGTCACAATGCGCTGGATGGTGGCGGGCGCCTCCGGGGTGTCCTTACCGAGGACAATCACCCGGTCAGAGAGGTACAGCGCCTCTTCCACATCGTGGGTGACCAGCAGAATCGTGGTCGGGTCTTGACGGTGCACGTCCAACAGCAAATCCTGCATGTTGATGCGGGTCAGCGCGTCCAGAGCACCGAAGGGCTCGTCGAGCAGTAGCACGCCGGGGTTGCGTGCGAGCGCTCGCGCCAGGGACACGCGCTGAGCCATACCGCCTGAAATTTCCTTGGGACGGTGGGTTGCGTATTCGCCCAGGCCGACCAGGTCGAGCAGGCGCGCTACGGATGCTGCGCCTTCAGATTTTTTGGTGCCCTGCGGCAGTCCGAGCGCCACGTTGTCGGCGACGGTGCGCCAGGGGAGCAGGCGCGGTTCCTGAAAGCCGATAGCTACGCGGGGGTCGAGGCCGGTCACTGCCTTCTCGCCGATACGCACGGTACCTGCGGTGATGCGGTTCAGGCCTGCTGCTGCACGCAGGAGAGTGGATTTGCCGCATCCGGAGGAGCCGATGACGGAGATAATCTCGCCGGGGGCTGCGGTGAAGGAGACTCCGCGAAGAACTTCGTGGGTTCCGCCGGGCACGGGGAAAGATTGTCCGACGCCTTCAAAGCTCAAGGGGACGGCGGCGGTGGATACGGCACGGCGGCCGTTCTTTTCACTGGTGGGTACGTCAGTTACTGCACTGTTGAGTGTCATGTCACTTCCATCGTTCCTGGCGTTAGCACCGGGGGCGGAAGAATCCGTGCCGGTTGCTGCGACGTCGTGGAGCCAGGTCTCTCAGTCGCTCTGGATGGTTTGCTTCTCCCACCCTATGGGCTGTGGCGTGCCTCAATCAACCCGGCGGGCGCGTATGAATTTCTATGACCGTATATTTCGCATTTATCACGAAATATTTCGGTTCCACGTCACAAAAAGATTTTTTCGTCACAAACGTGACCTCCCTCCCGTGCGCCCCGTACACTCAAACCACGAGATCATGAGTCCCGGCGCTAAGCTCTGGCTAGCCGGGCGGCAACCCTCTCCCGTAGCGGGGTGCCCCAGATGATGATCTGGCCTCAACGTTACGAGGCAAGTACGGCGCGAACGCGCCACCTGCACGAAGGCCACCACCGAACGCAGAAGGCAAGAAGGAGGCGGCGCGCGGGGTGCAGGGCACTAACCCGATCGTCCCCGATCATTCGCGAAAGGAAAATCGATGGCTGAGCAGAAGAAGCGCATCGTAGTTAACGCATTCGAAATGACCTGCATTGGTCACCAGAGCTTCGACCTCTGGCGTCACCCGCGTTCCCGTGCAACCGAGTACAACACCATCAAGTACTGGACTGACCTGGCTAAGACCCTTGAGCGCGGCCTGTTTGATGCCGTGTTCATCGCTGACGTTGTTGGCATCTACGACGTGTACAAGAACTCTGCCGCTCCCGCCATTGAGGGTGCCGCTCAGGTTCCCGTGAATGACCCCGCAACCCAGATTTCTGCAATGGCTGCAGTGACCGAGCACCTCGGCTTCGGTGTGACTGCTGCCGCTACTTTCGAGCAGCCCTACACCCTGGCTCGCCGCTACGCCTCCCTCGACCACCTCACTGAGGGCCGCGTCGGCTTCAACGTGGTGACTTCATACCTGCCGTCGGCTGCTGAGAATCAGGGTCTGCCCACCCAGATTCCGCACGACGAGCGCTACGAAATCGCCGACGAGTTCCTGGACGTCTGCTACAAGCTGTGGGAAGGCTCCTGGGAAGACGGCGCAGTCGTCAAGGACCGCGAGCGCGGCGTCTACGCTGACCCCTCCAAGGTCCACCCGATTGGCCACAAGGGCAAGTACTTCTCCGTGCCCGGCATCTCCCTGACCGAGCCGAGCCCGCAGCGCACCCCCGTGATCTTCCAGGCTGGTGCATCCAGCCGCGGCCAGAAGTTCTCCGGCAAGCACGCTGAGGCTGTGTTCATCAGCGCCCTGCGCCCGGACCTGACCCGCGTTGTGACCGACCGTATTCGCGCCGCTGCCGAGGAGCAGGGCCGTAGCCGCGACGACGTCAAGATCCTCGCAATGCTCTCCGTCATCGTGGATGAGACCGAAGAGAAGGCAAAGGCAAAGTACGAGGAGTACAAGAAGTACATCAACCTCGAATCTGCACAGGCTATCATCGGCGGCTGGTCCGGTGTTGACCTGTCCCAGTTCGACGAAGACGAGGTCCTGAACTACGTGCAGACCGAGTCGATTCAGTCCTTCCTGACCCCCTTCACCCTGCAGGCGAAGGACAAGAAGTGGACCCGCAAGGCTATCGCCGAGCACACCACCATCGGTGGTATGGGCGAGGTCATCGTTGGTGACCCGGTTCAGGTTGCTGACGAGCTGGAGCGCTGGATCGACGAGGGTGGCCTGGACGGCATCAACCTGGCGTACCACGTCTCCCCGGGTTCCTTCGAGGACTTCATTGAGTACGTTGTGCCCGAGCTGCAGAAGCGCGGCCGCTACCGCACCGAGTACGAGGGCAACACCCTGCGCGAGAACATCTTCGGTAAGGGCCACACCAAGGTTGCTGACTCCCACCCGGCTGCTAAGTACCGCGGCGCATACGTGGGCAAGCCTTCGGCTGCTGACACCCCGGCTCGCGCAATCGCTGAATAAGCGTTGCCGCTGAAGCGTGCCGTGTAGGTTCGCTCAAACTTAACGATTGAAAACAAGAACGCCCGTTCTGTTGGAGGATTTGTATCCCCCGGCGGAGCGGGCGTTTCTTTATACTGGGTGGCATGACTGAACTAAACCAGGTTGAACTTAACCACGATGACCGCTGCCCCTGCTCGAGCGGCGAGGTGTACGGCGCCTGCTGCGGCAGGTTCCTGGGCGAGTTTGCCGCCTCCGGCACGTTGACTGCTCCCGCACCGGAGCAGCTGATGCGCTCGCGTTTTACCGCGTTTGCGACAGGGGATGCGGCGTACCTGCTGGCGAGCTGGCATCCGAGCACTCGCCCGCCCGCTTTGGAGTTGGAGGATGACATCCGCTGGTATCGTCTGGATATTCTGGGTGCTTCAGGCGGCCCGTTTGATGCGTCCGGTACGGTGGAGTTCGTTGCGTATTACCGTTCTGTGCCGGGTGTTCCTGCGGAGGAGCGGGTGAAGGGCAGCATGCATGAGCTGTCGCGCTTTGAGAAGGTGGGCGGCGCCTGGTTCTATGTAGATGGAGACGTCCGCTAAATCTCGTAATTTTCCCTGCCCCTGTCTCGTGCAGAGTGCGGGTATAGAAGAAATGGCAGAATCATTCCGAAACCGGAACGATTCTGCCATTCCTTGTTTTAGTTAGCTTCTGTCTTTTAGAAGATTTTCAAAGTCAGCCTGAGATATCAGCCAGACCAAGCAAAGAGGCACGCTCTGCCCCAATAG
This sequence comes from Rothia sp. 27098_8_29, assembly GCF_041432785.1. NCBI lineage: Bacteria > Bacillati > Actinomycetota > Actinomycetes > Micrococcales > Micrococcaceae > Rothia > Rothia sp. 27098_8_29. Next base: position 116,515 of record NZ_JAPWAI010000002.1, on the reverse strand, counting down.
CAGGAATCAAAATAGGGGATGTGGTCATGACTAAGACGCTTTCTTGAAAACAGAATCTTGAAGAATGCGCTCTGCCTCAGCGGAGCTTCGCGGATCCCCCAAATCTAGAAGATCTACCGCCACATGCAAGGGCAGAATATGGGGCGGCTCATCGCATTCACGCAAGATAATGTTCGCCGAATCTACAGACGCCGGAAGCAGGTTGTACAGAAAAATGATGTTCTCTAAATCCTGGCTTGAAACATATGCATCAACCATTGAGCCGTACACCTGAGAAATATCGCTACTAATGCCGGTAAGCGACAATGCAGAGTCTTCCAAAATTGCAGGAATTTCAGCGGGAGGAGCCTGCAGATGATGCACTTTCAGACCGCGGCGAGCTCGGTATCGCTCAACAGACGCAGGTCCTTGCACCTGAATTGCTGAGGCGCGTTCTTTTGCCCTGCGGCGTTCCTCAGCCGATAGGACAGATGACTGACCATCGCAGTAACGCGCCAAAGCGTTGAATGCATCAAAGGAAATAGGACGGCCAGCATTACTGCGGTGCGCAGCGGGAAGAGCGTCGACAACCCAACGGCTTCCCAATTTACGACCTTGGAGCATTCCACGTTCCAAGCGGGCGCGCACGCTTCGCTCTGAAACCTTAGCTTCTTGAGCATACTCTTGAACGGACATCATGGCAGAATCATACCGAAAACGGAATGATTCTGCCATGATTTTCTCGCACCGGGGAGCGATAAGGAACATGCAAGAGCGAACCAGATACGCCAAAGGCAGGCCCTTCGGCAGCTTGAAAACTTACATTCTCAGCCGCATCAGGAACCTGCCTTCAGCAAATATGTAGACTGTCGGACTTAGCTAGTCCAGCCGTTAATGATGCCCATACCGAAGTAGATCACGAACACCGCGGAGACCAGGTACATCAGCCAGTGCACGTCCTTGCCGCGGCCCTGCACCAGGCGAATGAAAGTGTACGCCACGAAGCCGGCACCAATACCGTTCGCAATCGAGTACGACAGCGGCATGAAAATAATGGTCAGGAACGCCGGAATACCCAGACCCCAGTCGGTCCAGTCAATATTCACGGCCTGGCGAATCATCAGGAAGCCGACCACGACCAGCGCCGGAGCAACCGCCTCGAAAGGAACGATGGTGACCAGCGGCGAAATGAAAATCGCCAGCAGGAACAGCACACCGGTCACAATGTTCGCAAAGCCGGTGCGTGCACCCGCACCAATACCGGTAGCGGACTCCACGAAAATCTGGTTCGCCGAACCGGACGCGCCACCACCAACAACGGAACCGAAAGCGTCCACGAGCAGGACCTTGTCAATGTCCTCAACCTTGCCGTCCTTCATGGTGCCAGCCTCGGCGGCAAGACCCACCGAAACGCCCATCGCGTCGAAGAACACGGACAGCAGAATGGTGAACACCAGCAGCGAAGCAGCCAGCGGACCGATGTGGGTGAATGCGCCGAACAGGTCAGCGGAACCGATGAGGGAGAAGTTCGGGGTGGTGAACTTCATGTCCGCCAGGGAAGGCACGTTCAGGGACCAGCCGGTTGCCGCCTCCTTCACGGAACCGGAGGGGACAACCGCCTCCAGAATCAGGGACAGTGCGGTGGAGGCGAGCACGCCCCACAGGATCGCGCCCTTCACGTTACGGATGAACAGGGCGATGGTGAAGAACAGGCCAAAGAGGAAGACGAGGGTGGGCCAACCGAGCAGGTGACCGCCCGCGCCAAGGCTCACCGGAACGGTGGTGCCAGCTGCGTCAGGCATGCGGCGGATAATGCCGGAGTCGACCAGACCGATAAAGGAAATGAAGAAGCCGATACCGACCACAATCGCGGTCTTGAGCGACTCAGGGACCGCCTCAAACACCGCGGTACGGAAGCCGGTGAGCACCAGAACGGTCATGATCAGACCGGCAAGAACGACCAGACCCATGATGTCTGCCCAGGTCAGGTTCGGGGTGGTGGCAATGGTGGAGGCGAGCAGCGCATTCACGCCCAGGCCAGCCGCCATGGCGAAGGGCTGCTTGGCGATAACACCCATGAGGATGGTCATCACGCCGGCAACCAGCGCGGTCACAGCCGCGACGGGTGCGATACCGAGGGTGCGTTCGGATGCGTCAGCACCGGTACCGATGACGAGGGGGTTCAGCACCACGATGTAGCTCATGGCGAAGAATGCGGCGAGGCCGCCGCGGAATTCTGCGGCGATGGAGGAGCCGCGTTCGGAAATCTTGAAGTAGCGGTCGAGTGCGCTGGTGGGCGCTGCCGCCTTCTGGGGTTCAGACATGTGAGGATCCGTTGATGTTGTTCGGTGTGTACTGTTGCGTCGCCGGTTTCGCGGGTAAAGCTCGCGGGTAAATCCCGGGTTGGGCGCCACGATGGTTCAACCATTGTAGGCGCCGCCTCCTAACTTGTGCCGTTGAAACGCGTTGTGTGCGGCGGTTCAGTCGGTGATGTGGTGTTTCCCCGGCCCCTGCAACCAGAATTGGGTAGTTGGGGTAGAGGGAAGAATAGCGCAGGGCGGGGTACCGGCACCCCAAAGGTGCCGATACCCCGCCCTAATGGCGCCCGCACCTCCACATGTGGAGGGTGAGGCACCCGATGTATTTAGTGCATCCAGCCGGTAATCAGGCCGTTAGCGAAGAAGATGAGGAACACTGCGGAAACCACGTACATGAGCCAGTGAACTTCCTTGCCGCGACCCTGCACCAGGCGGATGAAGACGTAGGACAGGAAGCCTGCGCCGATACCGTCCGCGATGGAGTATGCCAGCGGCATGAAGATGATGGTCATGAACGCGGGGATACCCAGACCCCAGTCGTTCCAGTCGATGTTCACTGCCTGGCGGATCATCAGGAAGCCAACGAACACCATTGCGGGTGCAACAGCTTCGAAGGGCACGATGGTGACCAGCGGGGACAGGAAGATCGCGACGAGGAACAGTGCGCCGGTGACGACGTTCGCGAAGCCGGTGCGTGCGCCCGCGCCGATACCGGTTGCGGACTCCACGAAGATCTGGCTTGCGGAGGAGGAGGTGCCACCGCCGGCTACGGAGCCGAGGGCGTCCACGAGCAGGACCTTGTCGACGTTCTCGATCTGGCCGTCCTTGATGGTGCCTGCTTCGGTTGCGAGACCGACGGAGGTGCCCATTGCGTCGAAGAACGCGGAGATGAGGATGGTGAAGATCAGCAGAACAGCTGCCATGCCGCCGAGGGTGCCGAAGGCACCGAACAGGTCAGCGGAGCCGAACAGGGAGAAGTTGGGCAGCTTGCTGGTGTTGGAGTCCCAGACGGGGACGTTCAGGGACCAGCCGGTGGGGGACTTAACCGAGCTGCCGGAGGGCACGACCTTCTCCAGGATGATGGAGAGGGCGGTGGAGGCGAGCACGCCGTAGAGGATTGCACCCTTCACGTTGCGGATGAACAGCGCAATGGTGAGGAACAGGCCGAAGAGGAAGACGAGGGTGGGCCAGCCGAGCAGGTGACCGCTGACGCCGAAGGAGACGGGCACGGTGGTGCCTGCTGCGTCGGGCATGCGGCGGATGATACCTGCGTTGACGAGGCCGATGAAGGCGATGAAGAAGCCGATACCGACGACGATTGCGACCTTAAGCGATTCGGGGACCGCGTTGAACACTGCGGTGCGGAAGCCGGTCAGCACGAGGATGGTCATCAGCACACCAGCCCATACGACGAGGCCCATGATGGCGGGCCAGGTCAGTCCGGGGGTGGAGGCGATGGTGGTTGCCAGCAGTGCGTTCACGCCGAGGCCTGCCGCCATGGCGAAGGGCTGCTTGGCGACGACGCCCATGAGGATGGTCATGACGCCTGCGACCAGTGCGGTCATTGCTGCGACCTGCGGTACGCCGAGGGCGTTGCCGGATGCGTCCTTGCCGAGGCCGATGATGAGGGGGTTCAGCACGACGATGTAGCTCATCGCGAAGAAGGTGGCGAGGCCGCCGCGGAATTCTGCGGCGATGGTGGAGCCTCGCTCAGTGATCTTGAAGTAACGGTCCAGTGCGCCCTTGGCTTCTGCCTTGGGGCTCTGGGGAGCCGCGGTGTTCTCAGAAGACATTCGTGAAAATCCGTAGATACTCATAGTCGGGGCGTGACTCGGGGTTCCGAGCCCGCATAAAAAAGTGCCACTTCCCGGTGTGTTGGGGAGGTGACACTGTTGTACCGAAATATTCTACGGTTAAAGTTTCTCTAAGCGTTAATCCAGGAAATTCCCAGCTTTCGTTCAGAGATCTTTTGTGGGAGGCGTAATAGCGGTAACTATCTCTCGCCTCTGCGCGAACAACGATAGTTTGTTAGGTTAGTAGACCCTAAGTTTCTGCTATATTCGAGGTGAAACATGCGTCGCCGGATGTCGGGTTCTGTGTGGTGAGCCTTTTTCGGCATAGATGAGAATTCGGCATAGATGAGAAGGAGTCCACCGTGACTGAAACTCCCCAAGAAAACACCGCTGAGAATTACCCCGCCGCGGAATCCCTGCCGGTACGCCAGCGCGCCATCGTAGCAACCGACCGCCCCGCCCGATACATCAAGCAGCTCGGCTCGCACATGGGCCGCAAGCTCGGCACCGCAGAACTGCCCGACGGCCTGCGCCTCACCTTCAACCGCGACGGTATTTTCCGCGGCTACGGTGACCTGCGCGAAACCGACGGTGCACTCATCATGGAGGTGCGCGCCGAAAGCGACGAGTTGGCTGCTGGTCTGGCGGATGTGTTGGACCGCCACCTGGTTCGCTTCGGTGAACGCGAGGAACTGGTCGTCACCTTTGAGGCGGTACCCGCCTCCTAGTCCCTGCTTTCTAGTCTTCGTTACCCTGCCCCGCCCTCCTGCACCTCGGAGGACGGGGCAGTTTTTATGCCCGCTGCGTGCGGAGGCTCCCGGTGCTGGATGCGCCGCGCTGCCCGGATTAGGCGACCCCTCCTGAATTAGGTGACCCCGCCCGGATTAGGTGACAGAAAATTATCCTATTTAGTGGGCGAAGACATATAAGCCCCCGAACACCCGTCAATCCCCGGTAAAATAGGCAAGAAGTGAACACTAAGCTCACCGCCTGTTCGCGCCGCACCGGGCGCCTGACGGTGAACTTCGAAAGGAAGATTTTCGTGTCTGAAGCAGCACGCCCCCTGCGCGTCGCCGTTATTGGTGCAGGTCCCGCCGGTATTTACACCGCCGACATCCTCACCAAGTCTGAAGAGGTCCGTACCGGCGCCGTCGAGGTCGCCATCGACATCTTCGACCGCTACCCCGCCCCCTTCGGCCTGATCCGCTACGGTGTGGCACCGGATCACCCCCGCATCAAGGGCATCATCACCGCACTGCACAAGGTCCTGGACCGCGGCGACATCCGTTTCTTCGGCAACGTTGAATACGGCAAGGACCTGACCCTCGCCGACCTGCGCGAACACTACGACGCCATCATCTTCGCAACCGGCGCGATTTTTGATGCACCCCTGAACATTAAGGGCATCGACCTGGACGGCTCCTACGGCGCAGCAGACTTCGTCTCCTGGTACGACGGCCACCCCGACTACCCCCGCACCTGGCCGCTCGAAGCTGAGCAGGTTGCAGTGCTCGGTAACGGCAACGTCGCCCTGGACGTCTCCCGCATCCTCTCCAAGCACGCTGACGATCTGCTCGTCACCGAAATCCCCGACAACGTCTACGAGGGCCTGAAGGCTTCCCCCGTGACCGACGTGCACGTCTTCGGTCGCCGCGGCCCCGCACAGATGAAGTTCACCCCGCTCGAGCTGCGCGAACTCGCACACTCCCGCGACGTGGACATCGTCCTGTACGAAGAGGACTTCCAGTTCGACGCTGCTTCCGAAGAAGCAATGGAGAAGAACGCGCAGACCAAGGTCATGATGAAGACCCTGCGCGGCTGGCTGGAAGACCAGAAGACCAACGAGCAGACCGCATCCCGCCGCCTGCACCTGCACTTCCTGCAGTCCCCGCACGAGATTCTCGGCGAAGACGGCAAGGTCGTGGGCCTGCGCATGGAACGCAACAAGCTCGATGGCAACGGCGGCATCATCGGCACCGGCGAGTACGTGGACTACCCCGTACAGGCTGTCTATCGCGCAATCGGCTACTTCGGTTCCGAACTGCCCGAAATCGGTTACGACGACAAGCGCGGCGTCATCACCAACGTTGAGGGTCGCGTCGTGGACGAGAACGGCGAGGTCGTTCCCGGCCTGTACGCATCCGGTTGGATTAAGCGCGGCCCTGTCGGCCTGATCGGCTCCACCAAGTCTGACGCGCTCGAAACCATCACCCACCTGCTCGAGGACCGCGAGAACCTCTACACCGCACCCGAGCCGGAGGCAGAGGCATTCAGCGCCTACCTGGACTCCAAGGGCATCAAGTACACCACCTGGGAAGGCTGGCACCGCCTGGACGACCACGAGAAGGCACTGGGCGCCGCATCCAAGGATGCAGCCGGTGAGCCTCGCGCCCGCGTGAAGGTTGTGGACCGCGACGAGATGGTCAACATCTCCCGCGGCGAGTAATCCTTACCTCTAGCACGTAGAGCATAGAAATCGACCCCGTACCGTGAACCGGTGCGGGGTCGATTTTTGTCTATATATAATCTATATATAAGGAAGCGGGGGAGTAGGGGGCTCTCGGAAAGTGCTCGCCCGGAAGAGCTATCGAAAGAGCGGTTAAAGAAACCCACCCCGCACCATGAGGTCATGCGGGGTGGGTTGGGTAGGTGCCGAAGACACTCGAGGACATACCCTCCGGCTACCCGGACGCGCAACGAGCCCATGCAGTGACTCCACGTGCGGCGCATCCCTTAACGGGGTCTAGAAAGCTAAAGAAACACCAAGATTAGCTCTCTAAACAAGCGCATAGCCGTACGGTGTGTAGACTATGCACACTTTTTGAGGACGTCTTCAATGCCCAAAATGGCCTTGAGTACGGTTTCAGTTTCAGTACCCAGCTTCTTGCGGGCTTCACCAGAAATAACGGCCTTCACGATGTTCTTGAAGGTCTTCCACTGCTTGAAGGCGTTAACGAGTGCCTTAATAAGCTTGTAAATGGCGATGCCCAGCTGAATGACAAACTTTGCAATACTGACAACGCAGGCAATAACACCAACGGGGGAGAGCGCTGCGTGGGCGCGTCCATCAGACTTACGAACAGCGGCCTTAGCGCTTGCAATCTGACGGCCTGCGTCAGTGCCCTGGACGGTGGTCAGGTTGCCCAGTGCGCTCTCAATGCCGCTATTAACGCGGTTGGAGGATCCAGGCTTCGCATACTTCAAACGGGCAGGTACCTGCTCTAGGCGGCGCAGAATCAGCTTGAGCTGCTGGTCGGCAGTCATTGCCTTCTGCGGGTGCGCCATCTGCTGTGCCTGCGCTGCAGGTGCAGCTACACAACCGAGAGCGATGGTTGCGGTGCCTACGCCGAGTGCACGGAATGCCGTGCGGCGATTCATCGTTGCGGACACTGGATCCCCCTTTGGATCTCTATGCGGTTTATCGGTGCTGTAATGTGCGGTGACTTTACGTCTGGGGCTCCGGAAGTGGCCCCGTGCAAGGTCCGGAAGTGACCTCACGCCCTCTATAGTACGGTGCTCAAAGAGGGGGCTTCAAGCTATTTCAGGGGGTATTTTCAGCTGGCTTTCATCTCTCCTTGTCAATCGCTAGAGGTTTATCAAATCTTTATATTTCTGCGTCGTCATAATTGCGTAGATATCTGCACTGAGAGAAAAATAAGCGTCTGACAAGCCGGTTTATTGTATTCCCAAGAGTGAATATTTGCATCTACGTGCATTCTGGCCTGTAGTTGCTTTGCGCGGCACATTTTTGAGGGCTCCGGGGAGGCTGGGGTGAACCCCCTAAAGAGGTGTTGCCGTGCACTCTCTTGCAGATATTTGCACCCAGGGTAGCGTCTTGCCTACATGTCCTATATAAGCGTGTAGAAAGTTGTCGAAAAATTTTTGGAGATATTGTGGAGTTTTTTGGCCGCTGCGATGCGCATAAGAGGGGTGTATAAGAGATGTGAAGGTGGGTTTTTGGAATTCTTGCGGGACTGATGCCGGCATCTTCGGAACAAAATTTCGGAGGAGTTTCGGAGGAGTTTGTAGAAAATCTGTAGAAATGGAGGTGGCGAAAAAGTCTTTCTCTGGGCTCCTGTAGGTACCCAAACGTGTCTAAAAACCTTCCAAAAGCCTCTGATATGGGGTGTTGTGAAGAAATTTTAAAATTTTTTGAAGTTTTTCTGAATCATCATTGACAAGCTTAAACACATATGTGCCAGGCTATAAATGGTCGAAAATGGGGGTCAAAATCGGGCAAAATCGAACAAAACGGTTTGCACGCCTCCGCAAACCTGTCATAGACTAGTGGAGGTTCGAACGACGGGATGAAGAAAACGGAACCTGTTCGATCGACTAGGCCCCCATCGTCTAGCGGCCTAGGACGCCGCCCTTTCACGGCGGTAGCACGGGTTCAAATCCCGTTGGGGGTACTTGCAAATCTCACGATTTGCAAAGCCAAGTTAGATGATATAGAGTTTACTTCTGTTGATTCCAACAAGGCCCCGTAGCGCAGTTGGTTAGCGCGCCGCCCTGTCACGGCGGAGGTCGCGGGTTCAAGTCCCGTCGGGGTCGCTCTGGCCGCGTAAGTTCAGATGATTATTCATCCGAAGACGCGGTCATTGCGTATCTAAAAGTAAATACGCAAGGCTCTGTAGCTCAGTTGGTAGAGCGTACGACTGAAAATCGTAAGGTCACCGGATCGACGCCGGTCGGAGCCACGAAATCCGCCTCCAGGCTTCTACAGTGGGGCGGGTTTTGTTTTTAAAAAACTTTGCGGTTGCAGATACTGCAAAGCCGTCGAAAAGGCGGCATCTTGGGAATAAAACCCTCAGATGCCGCCTTTTTGTATATAGATTGTATACAGAGGCACCTGCCCTATAGCCACTGCAGAAAGCACCAACGCACCCATGACTGCCCAAAATTCAGCCGCCCAAAATTCAACCCACCAACGCCTAGAGGACTCACCTCAAATTCCGTGGGCAAAAAATGCTGCTGTCGATAGTGCGCAGGCGGGCGGAATCCGCTTCGAGAACATCACCAAAAGCTACCCGAGCCGAACCGGTGAACCCACCACAGTGCTGCAGAACCTGAACCTGCATATTCCCGCCGGGCAGATTACCGTGTTCGTCGGACCCTCCGGCTGCGGTAAAACCACTAGTCTACGCATGATTAACCGCATGGTGGAGCCCAATAGCGGCACCATCACCATTGACGGCGTGAACGTGCACGAGAAGAACCCATACGAGCTGCGCCGCGGCATTGGCTACGTGATGCAGCAGGGTGGGCTCATGCCGCACCGCACCGTCGCGCAGAATATTGCCACCGTGCCGCGCCTGCTCGGTGCCTCCCGCAAGGAGGCGCAGGCGCGCGCCCTCGAACTGCTCGACGTGGTCGGTCTGGATTCTTCGTACGCCAAGCGCTACCCCTCCCAGCTTTCGGGCGGTCAGGTGCAGCGCGTTGGTGTGGCGCGTGCTCTCGCCGCTGATGCGCCCGTCCTGCTGATGGACGAGCCGTTCTCCGCGGTGGATCCGGTGGTGCGTACCGACCTGCAGAAAGAGCTGCTGCGCCTACAGGGGCAACTCGCCAAGACGATCGTGTTCGTCACCCACGACATTGACGAGGCGCTTCTGCTCGGCGATACAATCGCCGTCTTCGCGGAGGGTGGCCGCCTCGCACAGTTCGGTACTCCAGAAGAGATTCTCTACAGCCCCGCCGATGATTTTGTGCGTTCCTTCGTGAGCCGCTCCGTTGCCGGTCTGCTGGATGAGCAGACGGTACGCCAAGCGCGCGCACGCCGACTTGCCGCCTCCCGAGAAGCGCAGAATAGTGCGGCAGAAGGCGAGAAAAACGAATGAGTATTCTAGAAAATAGTGTGCTCGCGGCACCACCTCTCGCTGCAAGCGACATGCATTGGGAGTGGGTCGCCACCAACAGCCAGCGCATCCTCGAGCTGACCCTCAGCCACCTCTACCAGGGCGTCGTGCCCGTCGCGATTGGTGTTCTCGTCGCGATGCCGGTCGCCTACTACGCGAGCCGTCGCCGTGACCGCGGTTCCGAACGCCGCATCGGTGCGCGAACCCTCATGCACCTCTCCTCACTGCTGTACACCATCCCCTCGATCGCACTGTTCGTGCTGATGCCGCTCATCCTGGGAACCTCCATTATTTCCCCGCTGAACGTGCTCGTCGCCCTGAGTATCTATTCCTTCTCGCTCATGGTGCGCTCCGGTGTGGATGCCTTCGACTCCGTTCCCGATAGTGTGCACGAATCTGCACGGGCCCTCGGATACACGCCCCGACAGGCGCTGATGGAACTCTACCTGCCCCTCGCGGCGCCCGTCATTATGGCGGGAATCCGCGTAGCAACCGTCGCCAATATTGCGATGGTGTCCGTAGGCGCCCTCATCGGTGTGCCCTCGCTCGGCACGCTCTTCACCGACGGCCTCGCACGCAATATCCCTTCGGAGATCCTGGCTGGCGTAATCCTCAGCCTGCTGCTGGCACTGGTTCTTGATCTGCTCCTTATCCTTCTGACGAGGGCACTTACGCCCTGGCAGGTGGCTACGGTTGCGAACCGCCGCAGCCCCGAAAGGAAGGCATAACCCGTGAACGTCATAGAACGAACCCTCGCCTACCTCATGGACGGCGCCAACTGGCAGGGAAACGGCGGAATCCTCGTGCGCCTGCTCGAACACCTGAGCGTCACCGCCCTCGCCACCGCCTGCGCGGCACTCATCGTCGTGCCTCTTGGTCTCTGGGCTGGGCACCACCGACCCTCCGACGGCACTAACCGCCGCCGCAGCAACCTGCTCATGAGCGCCGTAGCCGCCACCCGCGCGCTACCCGCGCTCGGTCTGCTCACCATCCTGGCGCTCTGGCTGGGCGTCTCAACCCTGCCCGCCCTCATCGTGCTCATTATTATTGCGGCGGCACCTCTGCTCGCCGGAGTTCTTGAAGGCCTCGCCGCCGTACCCGAAGACCTCGTGGACGCAGCCCGCGCCCAAGGCCTGACCGAATGGCAGATTCTGACCGGCCTCGAAATCCCGCTCGCCGCCAACATGATGCTCGGCGGGCTCCGCTCCGCACTCGTGCAGGTCATCGCAACCGCGACCATCGTCGCCTACCTCAGCGGCGGAACCCTCGGCAGGTACCTCTTTGATGGGCTCGCCGTGCGCGATTACCCGCGTATGCTCGTCGCAACCCTGCTCGTGGCGCTTCTCGCCTTCGCCGTGGACGCGCTCATGGGCCTCGTGCAGCGTGCGCTCACCCCCGCGGGGCTCACCATCAACCGGAAGAAGGCATGAACCGATGAATCAGACGCATCAAACCTCCATGCGCCGTACCGTATCTCGTCGCGTTGCACTCACCGCCGCTGGAGCGCTCGGCATGGCGGGTATTCTCAGCGCCTGCGGGCTCAGCGGCGACAAAGTCTTCAGTGGTGAACACGAAGGAATCATCGTCGGCTCAGCCGCCTTCGCCGAATCCCAAATCCTTGCCGAAATCTACGCTGGAGCCCTCGCCCGGGCGGGATTCAACGCCCGCACCCAGCTAAGCATCGGCGCCCGCGAGGCGTATCTGGGGGCGCTTGCCTCCGGTGCGGTGGACGTTATCCCGGACTACTCCGGCAACCTGCTGCTTTACCTCGACCCGAAGGCTACAGCTAACACTGCGCAGGAGATTCTGCAGGCGCTACCCGCCGCCCTCGGCACCCTCACCACGGGTGGCTCCGGGGCTGAAATCCGCGCCCTGAACGCCTCCGAGGCGGAGGATAAGGACTCGCTTGTCGTTACCGCGCAGACCGCCCAGAAGTACGGTCTGCGAAGCCTTGAAGACCTCGCCTCCCGCTGTACGAATCTGAAGCTTGGCGCCGCCCCGGAGTTTGCCGAGCGCGCCTACGGTATCCCGGGTCTGAAAGAGAAGTACGGATGCGTCCCCGCCGAGTTTGTGCCCCTCTCGGATGGCGGCGGCGCGCTGACCGTCAAGGCCCTGCTGGATGACACCGTGCAGGTGGTTGACCTCTACTCGACCACCCCCGCAATTGAGCAGAATCAGCTGGTGGTGCTGGAGGATCCGAAGAACATGATTCTGGCTCAGCAAGTGCTGCCCATTATCAATACGTCGCGAGTTCCCGACTCCGCGGCGGAGGTTCTGAACCGCGTCTCGGCGAAGCTCACTACCGCCGATTTGCGCACTTTGAATGACCGTGTTTCGGGTACCTCTAAGCAGGAGCCCGCGCAGGCGGCGGCTACCTGGCTGAACGAGCACGGCTTCTAAGATTCTGCCTGATATTCCATATAAATTCCTTTACAGAAATGTCTATAAACAAAACCGACCTGGGAATATTCTAGAAATAGAATATTGCCAGGTCGGTTTATATTGCCCATCTCCCACACGTCTCCCACAGGTTAGGGGAGGGGCATGTAGTAGCTTTTAGCCCTCAATCAGCAGCGCCAGAGCCTCGTAGGGGCGCAGGCTCAGCGTCACCGTCTCAGCCGAATCAGATACAGCAGAATCCGCCGCAGCAGAATCGACCGCAGAATTCTTGTAATTACACACCAGCACGCGACCGGAACGAACGAACTCGGCCGGAACCTCAATCTCGGTCGGCTCACCGTAGAAGTTCGTCAGCACCAGCATGCGCTGTGCCGGGCTACCGTTCTCAGCACTAGTCTCAGCGGGCAGCTCACGCAGGTACGCAAACACCCGCTCGTGATCCAACGCGTAGGGCGCGTACGAACCCGCAGAGATGACCGGGTACTGCTTACGCAGGGCAATCAGGTTGCGGTAGTACGGCAGAATCACGCCGTCGCGTTCCTCATCCTCCACCGAAATACCGGCACCGGTCGCCGCATCACGCACCGGGGCGGGAGCCAGCCACGGCGACGTGAAACCAAAACCAGCAGTCGCCGAATCTGCGGTCCACTGCATCGGCACACGCGAATTATCGCGAGCCTTCGACGCCACAATCTCCAGGGCCTGTTGCTCGCTCAGGCTGCGCTCACGCAGCATCGCGTAGGCGTTGTGCGCCTCCACATCCACGTACTGCTCAATCGAGGAGTAGACCGGGTCAATCATGCCGATTTCCTCGCCCTGGTACACGTACGGGGTGCCGCGCAGCAGGTGAATCACAGTCGCCAGCATGGTCGCTGACTCGGCACGGTAACGCTCAACGTCACCAAAACGGTTCAGCGCACGCGGCTGATCGTGGTTATTCCAGAACAGCGCATTCCAGCCGCCGCCGGCCTGCATACCCAGCGCCCAATCGTTCAGAATCTGCTTCAACTCGGCAAAACGGAACGGCACCTTCGACCACTTCTCGCCGTTCTCATAGTCCACCTTCAGGTGGTGGAAGCTGAACACCATATCTAGCTCGTGGTTTGCCGGGTTGGAGTAGCCCACGCAGTTTTCGATGCTGGTCGAGGACATTTCGCCCACGGTCACGGTGTCATCATACTGACCGAAGGAGGCGCGGTTAAGCTGCTGAATGCGAGTGTGCACAATCGGGGTGTCGGTGTATTGTGCCTTGTCCACGGTGCCTTCGGGGGCGTCGAGTAGCTCTTCACCCTTGCCGATGACGTTAATGACGTCAAAACGGAAACCGCGCACACCCTTCTCGTACCAGAAATTCACGACCTTAAACAGTTCGTCGCGCACAGTCGGGTTGTACCAGTTCACGTCCGCCTGGGTGCGGTCGTACAGGTGCATATAGAACAGGGGAGTGCCGTGCTCATCCGTGTACTCGCCAAAGCGGGACCAGCAGGAGCCGCCGAACTTCGACTCCCAGTTGGTCGGTTCGCGCAGCTGACCGTCCTCGGTGTATTTGCCGGGGCGAATGTAGAAGTAATCCCAGTACTCGCGCTCACCGGCGAGCGCACGCTGGAACCACTCGTGCTCGGTCGAAACATGATTGAGCACCATGTCGAACATGACGCCCACACCGTGCTTGGCAAGGGCGGCAATCATCTCTTCGACGTCCTTCATGGTGCCCAGGTCGGGGTTGATGGCGTAGTAGTCGGAGATGTCGTAGCCGTTGTCGTTCTGCGGGGAGGCGAAGAACGGGTTGAACCACACCATGTCCACGCCCAGGGAAGCAATGTAGGGCACCTTCTCGATGACGCCGCGCAGGTCGCCGTAGGCGCCACCCGCCGAGGAGTAGAAGGACTTGGGGTACACCTGGTAGATGACGGAGGACGCGAAATCCTTGCCGCCTGCCGGGGTGGTTGCCGGGCTGGTTGCCGGCGTGAGGGTGAGCGATGCGGTGGGTGCCTGTGTCATGGAAACCTTCTGAAACGTAAGCAGGGTTCAGCGTGTATAAAAGCGTGTATAAATCAGTGCGTTAGAAACGAACTGCGCCGGTGCTACGGATGTTGCTACGTATGCGCAGCGAGGCCCGTACGCGGCAGGCACAGTAGCCCGCCGCCTCCCGGTGCGTTCGCCGACTGAATATCGCCGCCCGCAACCTGGGCTCATTCCAGATTAGGGGGCATAATGGGGTGATGTCCCCCATCTACCCCAAAGGGGGCAATTCTGCCGCAGATCCGGCACAACCCCCGTGGCCTCAACCCTCCCACCGATAGGCGGTTGCAGGCTCGTGCGCGTTTCGATGCATGAAACCAAAGTGACCCTGAGCTGAAGAGCGTTGGACGCCGCGCGTAAAATCAGTACTTGCATCACTACGGAAGGTAAAACAATGCCAGAACTGCGTTCACGTACTTCAACTCACGGCCGTAACATGGCTGGTGCCCGCGCCCTGTGGCGTGCCACCGGCATGGGCGATGACGACTTCGGCAAGCCCATTATTGCTATCGCGAACTCCTTCACCCAGTTCGTGCCCGGCCACGTGCATCTGAAGGACATGGGTGAGCTGGTCGCCGGCGCGATTCGTGAGGCTGGCGGCGTCGCCAAGGAATTTAACACTATCGCTGTTGATGACGGTATTGCGATGGGCCACGACGGTATGCTCTACTCGCTGCCTTCCCGCGATCTGATCGCTGACTCGGTCGAGTACATGGTCAACGCGCACCGTGCCGACGCGCTGGTCTGCATCTCTAACTGTGACAAGATTACCCCCGGTATGCTTCTGGCGGCTATGCGCCTGAACATCCCCACCATCTTTGTCTCTGGCGGCCCTATGGAGTCCGGCGAGGGTATTGAGGGTATTGTTGAGCACCGCCTCGACCTCATTGATGCCATGGTGATGGCTGTTGACGATAGCGTCAGTGACGCTGCGCTCGCTCAGGTTGAGAAGAATGCATGCCCGACCTGCGGTTCGTGTGCGGGTATGTTCACCGCGAACTCCATGAACTGCCTGAATGAGGCGATTGGTCTGGCGCTGCCCGGTAACGGCACCACCCTGGCTACTCAGGTTGCTCGTAAGGAGCTGTTCCTGGATGCTGGTCGCCGCATCGTTGAGCTGGCTAAGCGCTACTACGAGCAGGATGACGAGTCGGTTCTGCCCCGCTCCATTGCGACCAAGGAGGCGTTCGAGAACGCTATGGCGCTGGATGTGGCGATGGGAGGTTCGACTAACACCGTGCTGCACACCCTGGCGATTGCGCACGAGGCGGGTGCTGACTTCACCCTGAAGGATATTGACCGCATTTCGCGTCAGGTTCCCTGCCTGGCGAAGGTTGCCCCGAACTCCACCAAGTACCACATTGAGCACGTGCACCGTGCCGGTGGTATTCCCGCACTGCTGGGTGAGCTGAACCGTGCCGGCCTGCTACACAAGAACGTTCATTCTGTTCACGCTGATTCGCTGGACGAGTGGCTGGACGAGTGGGATATCCGCGGCGGCAAGGCGAGCGAGAAGGCGAAGGATCTGTTCCTCGCAGCTCCCGGCGGCGTGCGCACCACCCACGCGTTCTCCACCGCGAACAAGTACGAGTCCCACGAGACTGACGCTGAGAACGGCTGCATCCGCGCCGTGGAGCACGCGTACACCAAGGACGGCGGCCTGGCGGTCCTGTACGGCAACATCGCTCAGGACGGCGCAATCATCAAGTCCGCTGGTATTGATGAGGAGCTGTTCCACTTCAAGGGTCGCGCCTTCGTGGTCGAGTCTCAGGACGAGGCTGTGTACGAGATCCTGTCGAAGAACGTGAAGGAAGGCGACGTTGTCGTCATCCAGTACGAGGGCCCGAAGGGCGGCCCCGGCATGCAGGAAATGCTGTACCCGACCTCCTACCTGAAGGGTCTGGGCCTGGGCAAGAAGTGTGCACTGATCACTGACGGTCGTTTCTCCGGTGGTACCTCGGGTATTTCGATTGGTCACGTCTCCCCGGAGGCGGCTGCTGGCGGCGCAATCGGCCTGGTGCAGACCGGCGACGAGATTGAGATCGACGTGAACAACCGCATCCTGCGTGTAAACGTTTCGGATGAGGAGCTGGCTGCTCGCCGCGAGGCGAAGGGTGCCGCACCGTGGCGTCCGACCAAGCCGCGTGAGCGTCACGTATCGAACGCCCTGAAGGTGTACGGCATGTTGGCTGCTTCGGCTGATAAGGGTGGCGTGCGCATCCTGCCTGAGGACGCATAAACCCCTCACGTATCGTGTGAGAATTTAATATTCTTGCCCCTAAGGGTCGGTGCTCTGTTCTGCAGTTTTTCTGCGGGGCGGGGTGCCGACCTTTTTAACGTTTTTGAGAGTCCGGTGCGGCGTATTGCCTTGTCAAGGCTATTGCAGTAGGGTGTAGGAGGGTACTTAGGTACCCGATTCACCGACTCAGCACAACCACTCAAACACAACGCAATTCGCAACCCTCACGAGGACGTATTCATGGTTACCCTGCCCGCACGCGCACAGCGTGCCTTTACTTGCCGTACCCTGGCGGCTCTTGCCTGCATCGGTGCGCTCGCTTTGAGCTCTTGCTCTGCCCAGCCGCAGGCTGATGAGTCTGAAACCGCCCCGATGAAGGTGGCGACTTCTTCCGCGCCCGTGGACGCTAAGACCCTGTTCACCGCGGCGGATGGCTCCTGGAAACCGAATACCGTGCAGATTGCTGCCGGCTTGGATTCCCCTGTAACCTACGATTCGGTGGCGACCCCCACGAATGAGCCGAGCACCAACGCCGAGTACGAGGCGGCATACGCCACGGCGAGCGGCTCCGTGAGCACTATCGATCCTGGTACTCGCTGTGGCGTGACGAGTCTGCTGGGTGGTTCCGCCGGTATTTACGTGTATGACGGTTCGGATTGCGCGAAGGCTCAGGAGGCGGTGCGCCTCTTCAACAGCCGCAAGAACCAGGACGGCGCGGCGAGTGTTGAGTGGTACCAGTGCGCTACGAAGGTGCAGGGCCGCGACTACATTACGGGTGCCTGCTTCACTCAGAGCGGTAGCGCCGATAAGCCGCGCCTGGCGCTGATTCCGGCACAGACCCGCATGCTGTCGGGTACGCTGACTTTCGCTGAAGCGTACGGTGGCGGCACGTTCGGTCAGGGTGATTCTGCGAAGACTGTTGAGGCGCTGCGTTTCACCAGCCCGGACTCTAAGGTCGCGTGTTCGGTGACCCCGTCAGGTGTGGACTGCCAGGCGCTGGTGGGCGTGACCCTGGAGGGCTGGGATGCCGCATCCGGTAAGGCGCAGCAGCGCGTGCACATGGTGCAGGGCCAGGCGCCCGAGGTGAGCCTGGTCGGTCAGACCGCCACCCCGGAGCCGGTGAATACTGAGGGCATTGTTGCCCTGTCTACCGGTCAGGTGGTGACTGCGTACGGTTACACCTGCAAGTCGGTGAATACCGGTAAGGTGCATTGCGTGAGCGCGACGAATGGTTTCACACTTGATTCGATGGAGGTTGGCGTAGAACGCCGTTAAACCGAGAGCGCTGCTAAACCGAGAATGAAGGCGAGGCGTGCTACGAGTTGCCGCGCTCGCCTCCATAACTGACATGCGAAGGTGCCCGGCACCCCTCACTTAGGGGGTGCCGGGCACCTCGGTCTTTAACGTCGTTTAGCGGAAGTTGACGATGCGAACGTCCAGCTCGGAGGAGAGCAGCGGCTCCCATGCGGCGACAGCCTTCTGGAAGTGTTCGGTGCCCATGTGCTTTTCGAGCAGTTCCTGGGATTCCCAACGCTCGATGAATGCGAAGTCGGTGTCGGAGACGGCACCGAAGTCGTAGCTGACGTTGCCTTCGTCCTGGCGGCTTGCGGTCACGAGCGGTTCGATGGTCTTGAGGAATTCTTCGACGTGCTCGGGCTTGACGGATACTCCGGCGTAAACACCAATCATGGGGCTCTCCTTATCGGGTGGTGCGGCGGTTGCCGCGTCGTATATGACTCTTTTACCGTACACCTTTCCCCACGCCTCGGTGAGGTATGCGCGGGGGTTTCTCGCGCTGTGTTCTGTGCTGGGTTTTGTGTTGTGCCGGTGCGTGAGAGGAGTTGCGGTTATTCCATTCGCTAACTGTAAAAAAGGTGTTTTATATTTGCGTGCCCCTTTCTTTTCGACCTATAAAAGAATGAGGACGATATACCGTATGAATGGAAGGAGACGCGGTATGGCACACATGGGGGGTGACACTCATGGGATTTTCACCGGCGCACATCAAACGATGCACCCTGACCTGGGAGGCGCCCGACTATAGCGCCTCGTACCCTGCCGGGTACACGGATCAGGGCGTTGCTGTGATTGCGGTGGCTCAGGAGCATCGTACGGCGCAGGGTTTTTGTTATTCGGCCTTGTCGACGGTGGTTTTTATTTCTAAGCAGGACGGCACCCGCACGGTGGTGAATGAGGAGCCGATGCTTTTCACTCACGTTCATTCCCTGATGGAGTGCTGCGATGAGGTGCATCCTTGCCTGCTGGGTCGTGCCGTGCTTTCGGCGTGGGATGTGGTTCCTGAGCAGTACCGTCAGAACCTGGTGACGATTGCTGCTGACCGTAAGAATCTGAAGCATCTTTTCCGTGATTGCGACCAGTTGAAGGGGATCATGGAGTACCGCGCCTTTGAGAAGGTGCTGGACCCGTACGATAACCATTCTTTGGGTGAAGTGCATGTGAAGCTTGCTGGCACGCCCGCGTATGAGCGGATGCAGGCTGAGGTGTGCGCGGCACGTACCGTCGTGGATGAGATGGTGGAGGAGGCGCTGACCCCTCGACCGCTGGATCAGCTGCAGGACTATAGCGTTTTCACGGATTGTTCGTTCCGTTCGACTCACAATAAGAAGTATCAGCGTGGCGGCCGTATGGGTATCGCCGGCGTGAGTGAGGACGGCTTCTATTTTCATGCCCACTATGATGGCGTGAATATTATGACCGGTGAGCTGTCTGCGATGTTGGCGGCTTATACGGTGTTCCATAGCGGTTCGCGCCGCCTGATTATTCATACGGATTCTTTGGGTGCGTTGACGTTTGTGTTGCGTTTGGCGCATAGCCGTTGGGCTTTTGAGGCGTGGGTTTCTGAGGGTATTCAGGATGAGCGCGTGGTGGCTCAGATGCGTGCTTTGACGGAGGCTATCCGCGAGAAGCGTGTGCTGGTGAAGCATGTTCCGGGTCATACGGGCCACGGTTTGCAGGAGAGTAGCGACTCTGTGTCGAAGATGCATCGCCATTTTCCGGGGCAGATTGTGGATAAGCGTCATCAGAGCGAGTTTAATCAGCGTTGCGAGTCGATTATTACTGCTTTGTCGGGTTGTGCGAAGGCTGTTCGTTTGCTTGCGCCGGAGTGGTTGCAGATTAAACCTTCTTCAATCCACACGGGAAACCGTTTATGGCGCTAAACTAGTCCAGGGTAGAAATGAACGCGCGATGCATTCGCCGCATACGAAGGTATGCGATGTCGGAGGTGTCGCGTGTTTCTTTTTGCCCTTTTCTGTGCGTGTGCTTGTGTGCGGTGGGTCTGCAGCGATAGATGCACAGTGGCGGGGATAAAATTGTGTGAAGAATTTTTCGATTCTCCCGATTTTTAGCGGGTGCACACTATTTTTTGGGACCCAATTTATGCAGTTTCTCCCTCCTCCTGATTCTCCTCTATATATTCCGCTGGTGGTGCTGTATGCGCTGACGGCGCTTTCGCTGGTGCTCTTTATCTGCCTCTACCTGTGGGAACGCCGTAGTGTGTTTGTCGGCTGGTTGCTGATTGCGACCGTGGGGTTGCTGGGTACGAGCCTGGGCGTAACGGCGATTGTGGCAGAAAACCAGATTTTGCTGGTGTTGGCGTTCTTCATTGTTATCGTTCCGGCGATCCTTTCGATTTTTACGCCTTTGGGTTTGACCGGTCTTTTCCTTTATAGCGGTGTGCGTCTTATTGTTCGTGAGGGTTTTTCGCTCACTAATTCTTTGGCATTAGCTGCCGGTATTGCCCTTATTGTGGGTCCGTTCTTTGTTCCCGGTCCGGCGGAGAACACTCCGTTGGGCGGCGTGTGGGGCACTATTTATTTCTATTTTTCGCTGGTGCTGACCTATTTCACCATCTACGCGGTGGGCTTTACTGTGTCGGCAGTGTTGAACCTGGTGAATTTCCGTCAGCAGGCTGACTATGTGGTGGTGCTCGGTTCGGGCCTCATTGGTGACCAGGTGACTCCGCTGCTGGCGGGTCGTATCGATCGAGGCATTGAAATTTACCGTAAGAACCCCGGCTCGAAGCTGATTATGTCTGGCGGTCAGGGCGCGGATGAAGAGGTGCCCGAGGGTGTGGCGATGACTCGCTACGCTATATCCCGTGGTATTCCCGAGGCGGACATTATTGTGGAGGACCGCGCGGTGAACACCCGCGAGAATCTGCTCTTCTCTTACGCCCTGATGCCGGAGGTTGCCGAGGGCAAAACCCCGAAAGTTGCTGTGGCAACAACCAGCTACCACCTGTTCCGTGCGTTGCTGCTGGCGCGTTCGCTGGGCCTGAAATGCTGGGGCGCGGGGGCTCGTACGAAGGTGTATTTTGCGGTGAATGCTTTTATCCGTGAGTTTATTGGGTATTTGAGCATGACTCGCCGCCGCCACATCATTACTTTGAGCCTGTGCACGGTCCTCTACATTGCGGTGGCGCTCTTCGTGTGGTGGATGCATTCTGCCGGTTTGGTGGGCCCGGGCGAACCGATGTAGCCCCTGGTCTGCTCTAATACGTATCCGTGCTCTAGCTTGTAGCCCGGTGCATCCTGCGATAGCGCCTCATGCAATAAAATTGCCCACCCGGGGTTATCCGGGTGGGCAGTTTTATTTAGAGGAGCGATGACCACAGTCGGCAGAGGTTCTCCGCCATCTTGATGCGGCGCGGGCGCTCCGCCCACTGGGTGTACAGCAGCTCGGTGCAGACCTGCTCGTATTCGGCGCATACTTCATCCAGCATCGCGACCATGCCGCGGTCAATGACGAACGTTGACACTTCCATGTTCAGTGAGAAGGAACGCGGGTCCATATTGGACGAGCCAATGAACGTAATTTCGTCGTCGACCATCATGAACTTGGAGTGCAACACGGTCGGGCTGGGGTACTGCAGAATACGCACACCCGCCTGCAGCAGCTGCTCGTAGTAGGAACGCTGCGCCATGTTCGGCAGGAACTGGTCGCCCTTCTCGCACACAATCACGGTGGTTTCAATACCGGAGTAGGCGGCGTTCGTGAGTGCCTGCAGTAGGGTCTCTTCGGGCACGAAGTAGGGCGAGCAGATGGTAATACGCCGCTCGGCGTTGTAGATCAGGTAGTTAATGAGGCGCAGGTTGTTTTCGGTTTCAAAACCGGGGCCGGAGGGCACAACCTGGGCGCGCATCCCATCCTTGTAGTAGGGGATATTGGTGTTAATTTCTGCCAGGATCAGCTGGTTCGTTTCGGAGTACCAGTCGGAGACGAAAACGGCGTTGAGCTCTTCAACGATGGGGCCGGTGCAGGAGAAGGTCAGGTCCTTCCACTCCAAGCCCTTCTTAATGTTTTCGGGCATGTCGTAGGAGCGGTGAATAGCGTTCTGCGAACCGGAGAACGCGACGCGTCCGTCCACGACGAGGACCTTGCGGTGGTTACGCAGGTCGGGTCGCTGCCACTTGAGTTTCCACGGTTTGAGCGGCAGCATGAGGCGCCACTGCATACCCGAGTCGTTGAGCATTTTCACGAGTTTCTTATAGGACGGGTATTTGCGGGAGCCGATGTGGTCGAGGAGTACGCGCACCTGTACACCGCGTTCGTGGGCTGCGAAGAGGGCGTCCCAGAGGACTGCGCTCGCCTCGTCGTAGGCGGTGATGTAGAACTCGAAGTGCACGTATTTGGTGGCGCGGTCGACTTCTTCCGCCATGGCGACCATTGCCTCGTGGTTGTCGGTGTGGAGGGTGAATTGGTTGCCGCCGACCAGGGGGAGTGAGCCCAGGGTGTAGTTGAGCTGGCTGGCTGCCTTTGCGGGGTCGGAGAGGTCGTCGGTGCGGGTGAGGAAGGGCTTGTTCTCGCTGACTTCGCGGATCAAGTCGTTCATGGCGTGTTGGCGTGCGCGGCGGTAGGCGGGCAGGCGCGAGGAGCCGAAGACGAGGAATGCGATGAACCCTACGAAGGGGATGAAGAAGATGGCCATGAGCCAGCCCAGGGCAACCACGGGTTTGCGGTTGTAGGGGAGCCAACAGAGGGCTGCGAGTCGGATGAGGATATCGGCGATGCCGAGTGCGAGGCGTAGCCAGTCGGGCAGGAAGTCGAGGTAGGCGGGGGCAAACAAGTTCATCCCTCTATTATGCCGATGTTTTGTGTGGGGCTTGGGGGAGTGGGTTTGCCGCTTCGTATGTGATGTGTCGGTATTGTGTGCGGGTGTTGTGTGCCAGTGGCGGGGCCGGAGTTTAGCCGGCTATGCTGTGAGCCTTAACGCTAAAAATGCACTTGAGCGTTGTGTGCAGTGGTGAAATAATTGCAGTTATGCAGAAAAAGGAACAGAGCCTTCGCGAACGCCGCCGCGAACAAACCTGGACGGCAATCCACGAAGCAGCCCTCAAACGCGTCCGCGACCATGGGATGCGCGGAACCACCGTTGAAGAAATCGCCCAGGAGGCGGGCGTCTCCCCGCGTACCTTCTTCAACTACTTCCCCTCCAAAGAGGACGCCGTTCTGGGTCTGCGTGAACCGGTGGTCAGCGAGGAAATCCTCGAAACAGACCGCGCCCACGAGGATGACAACACCATCATTCGTGTAACCCACCTTCTCTGGGAGGTCATTTTCCAGAGCTTCCACTACGCCAATGGCAAGGACCCCCGAGCTCCCTTTCAGGAGTTCCCCGAGTCCGCGAAACGAATGAAAATGCACTACATGAAGTGCGAACAGGTGCTCACCGATTACCTGAACACTATTGACTGGGTGGCTTTTGACGCGGCCGGTCGCCGCGGCCCCTTCCCGCGCCGAACCCCCGCTGACCCGCTGACCGATCACTTCCGGGAGCGATCACGCGCAAAGGTCCAGCTTGCCTCCGCGGTGCTTCGTCAGCTGGAGTTTGCCCGCGACCTGGAAGACAAAGAGGATATCGCCCGCCATATCCGCCAGACGGTGAAGACCTTCCAGTTCCTGCTTTTTGAGCAGAACCGACCGGCAATCTAGCGGCGGTTCACTGCTACAAATGACAAAAGCCCGCCGGAAACCGAATCGGAGGCCCCGAATCGAGGTAACCGAATCCAGAGCCCGGCGGATACTCACAACAGACATATATAGAACGTAACTAAGGATTAAACGATGAGTACAGAGGAAAAGAATCTACCTCAGCCGCCAGCCGGTGAGGCTAAGCAGGAAAGTAAAAACCGCATCCGCGCCATGTTCCTGGGCCTGGTCATTGTGATGCTCATGTCCTCGCTGAACCAGACGATTCTGGCGCCGTCGCTGCCCACGATCGTTGGTGAGCTTCACGGCGTGGAGCACATGAGCTGGGTGATTACCATTTTCATCCTGCTTTCGACGATTACGATGCCGGTCTACGGCAAGCTTTCTGACCAGTTCGGACGCAAGCCCTTCCTGATTTTTGCGATTGTTGCTTTCATGGCGGGTTCGATTGTTGGTGCGCTCGCTCAGGACATGAACTGGCTGATTTTTGCTCGTGCCCTGCAGGGTCTGGGCGGTGGCGGTCTGATGATTCTTTCTCAGGCTGTGATTGCTGACGTGATCCCTCCCCGCGACCGCGGCCGCTACATGGGTATTATCGGTGGCGTTTTTGCTTTCTCGTCGGTGGCTGGTCCGCTGATTGGTGGCTGGATTACTGAGGGTCCGGGTTGGCGTTGGGCGTTCTGGCTTAATCTGCCGTTGGCTATTCTGTCGATTCTTGCGGTGATTTTCTTGCTACCGCACCGCCCGTTCCGTGACCGTGAGAAGCACAGTATCGACTACCTTGGTTCGCTGATTCTGATGGCGGGTACGAGTGCGCTGGTGCTTGCCACGATTTGGGGTGGCAACCAGTACGAGTGGACCTCGCCCGAGATTATTGGTCTGCTGGTCTTCTCTGTGGTTGCTGCGCTGGTGTTTATCCCGGTGGAGAACCGTGCGGCTGAGCCGGTCATGCCCATGTACCTGTTCAAGAATCGTAACTTCCTGCTGACTCTGGGCGCTTCGCTGGCGCTGGGCGTGGCAATGTTCGGTGCGGTGGAGTACATCCCGACTTATCTGCAGATGGCGCTGGGTGTGAGCGCTACGGTGGCCGGTCTGCTGATGATCCCGATGATGGGCGTCATGCTGGTGGTGTCCATTGTGACGGGCCGCGTGGTGTCGAAGAGCGGTCGCTACAAGCGTTACGTGACGAGCGGTACCGCGATTGTGGCGCTGGGCCTGTTCCTGCTGTCGACCGTGACTATTGAGACTCCGACCTGGCTGTTCTGTGTGTACCTTGCGGTGATGGGTGCCGGTCTGGGTATGTCTATGCAGTTCTTGACTCTGATTGTTCAGAATGCGTTCCCGGTGAGCGTGGTTGGTACCGCGACGGCATCGAATAACTTCTTCCGTCAGGTGGGTGCTACTGTGGGTGCCTCGCTGGTGGGTGGTCTGTTTACCTCGCGTCTGACCTCGCTGATTTCTGAGCGTATGCCGCAGCAGGCGCTGCAGTCTTCGGGTAGCCATGCGTCTTCGTCTCTGACTCCTGAGCTGGTGGCGTCTTTGCCGGAGCCGGTGCACGGCATCATTGTGAATGCGTATAACGATGCGCTGATTCCGCTGTTCCTGTACCTGGTGCCGTTGGGTCTGGTGTCTACGCTGCTTCTGTTCTTCATTCGTGAGGATGCGTTGGCGACGACCCTGGAGACTGAGCCGGCTGTTGATATTGCTCGTGCGGCGACCGGTGCGATGCCGGTGATTACTCCGGAGATGGCTGCTAAGGATGCGCAGGCTTTGAAGAGCATTCACGGCTCTGCTCGTGCTCGTATTGATGAGTCGTTGAGCTCGGAGGCTTCGCCTGATTCGGAGCCTAACGCTAAGAGCTAGGGTCTTAGCACTAGATGCGGAGGCGTTGCCTTCCTATATAAGTGGCGCCCCGGTGCGAGTCGTGTGCTCGTGCCGGGGCGCCGTTTTTGGCTGCGTTGCCTTAAATAGCGCGCTTAAGAGGTGTGCCTTAGTGCTTGGTTTAGGGGTTGGAAGTGTTGGTTTAGTCCCCTAAACGGTGGGTTTACGTGGTGTTTTACCCTGTTAAAGTGCTTATCGAAAAGGTTATTACGTCCCTATGTCGAGAGAATTGTTTCGGATGTAAAATTTTCGTAAAAATTGTTAATCCGCCCCTTTTCCCCGGTATTCCGGGGCATTTTTTTACCCAGCTCCCTTTTAGCTTGCATACAGGCTGTTCTAAGGGGTGAAAGTGCCCAATGTGGGTTTGGTGGAAGTGTTACAGGCTATATAAGATAAAGTAAATATGCTCCTAGTGACAGTCATCACGAAGCAGTGCACTGGGACAGCATGACACACATGCCTTAACACCGACATCTACACAAGGAGGGGAACCGTCCCATGTTTAGGTACATCCTCCAGCGATCGCTGACGTACCTCGTCATGGTCTTTATTACGACCACGATGGGTTACTTTGCCGCGGTTACTGCTCTGAAGCCTGCTCTGCTGGAGCAGGAAAAGGTTCCGAAGCCGAGCCCCGAGCAGGTGAACCGTAACTTCGCGTCCCTGGGTCTCGATCCCGAAATGAACCCCTGGGACCGCTACGTTCAGTGGCTGACCAATGTGGTCACCAAGTTCGATTGGGGCCGTAGCCCCAACGGCGCGTACATTAACCAGGAATTTGGCCAGCGCGTGTGGGTTTCTACCCGCCTGCTGCTGGTGGCTACCATTCTCTCGATTGTGATTGGTATTGCCCTGGGTGTGTACTCGGCAGCTCGCCAGTACAAGTTCTCTGACCGTGTTATCACCGGTTACTCCTACCTGGTCTACATCATCCCCGCTCCCGTTGCTTACTTCGTGGTGCAGCAGGGCGCGACCACTATCAACAACATTGCCGTTGCTAATGGTGGAGAGAAGATTTTCTATGTGACCGGTATTTCGACTCCGGGTCTGACCGGATTCTGGGAAATCACCATCGATATGGCGGCGCACTACATCGTGCCGACTTTCTGTATGACCATCTTCGGTTGGGCTGGTTACCAGATTGCACAGCGTCAGTACCTGCTCGATAACGTGAACGCTGACTTCGTGCGTACCGCTCGTGCTAAGGGTCTGACCCGCAACCAGGCGATTACTCGCCACGCACTGCGTGTCTCCTTCATCCCCGTGGCACAGTCCATCGCGTACCAGATTCCGCTGATTTTTGCGGGTGCATTCTTCGCCGAGACCGTCTTTGCATGGCCCGGTATCGGTAAGTGGTCGATTGACTCCATTTCCTCGCAGGACGTGAACGCTGCGACCGTGACCCTCGCGTACGGTTCTGCACTGTTCGCTGTCGGTGCGA
Organism: Rothia sp. 27098_8_29; assembly: GCF_041432785.1. NCBI lineage: Bacteria > Bacillati > Actinomycetota > Actinomycetes > Micrococcales > Micrococcaceae > Rothia > Rothia sp. 27098_8_29. The sequence continues at coordinate 89,636 of NZ_JAPWAI010000002.1, read as the reverse complement.
TCATCGCTGATATCGCTACCACCATCGTCGACCCCCGAGTGAGGATCTCATGAGCCAGGTAACTGCAACTTCCTCCGTACCGGTGGTACAGGAGAACGGTGACTTCAAGGTCATCAACAAGAGCGTTATTATTCTGCGCCGCTTCCTGCGTAACAAGGCTGCAGTCTTCGGCCTGTCCGTGTTCATCGGCATGGGTCTGTTCGGCCTGTTCGGTAAGTACTTGACCAAGTACAAGCCCAACGACATTGACTACATGGCGCTGGGTGAAGGTCCCTCGGCTGACCACTGGTTCGGTACCACCATCGCGGGTAACGATGTGTTCGCCATGATGGTCGAGGCCGTCTGGACCTCTCTCGAAATTGGTGTGATCGTTGGTTTCGTCACCGTGCTCATCTCCGCAGTCTACGGCTGTGTGATGGCGTACTTCGGTGGCTGGATCGACAAGATTATGCTGTTCATCCTCGAGACCCTGATCATGGTTCCCTCGCTGCTGATTCTGGCTATTCTGATCAACGGTCAGGTCGGTAAGCAGATTCAGAAGAGCGTCCCCACCTGGATTCTGCTCTCCGCTGTGCTGATTACCTTCGGCTGGATGGGTAGCGCCCGTGTTATTCGTGCAATGGCACAGTCCCTCATCAACCGCGACTTCGTGAAGGCTGCGCGCTACATGGGTGTGCACCCCTTCAAGATTGTGATGCGCCACCTGGTTCCGAACATCGGCTCCCTGCTGGTTCTGAACTTCACCAGCGGCATCATGAACGCTGTGCTTTCTGAGGTTGCGTACTCCTTCATCGGCATCGGTATTAAGTACCCCAACTACTCGCTGGGTTCGCTGATTTCGGATGCTTCGCAGCAGATTAACACCCTGCCGCACATGTTCTGGTTCCCGGTTCTGTTCTTCTTCCTGCTGGTTGGTCCGCTGGCCCTCATGAACGACGGTCTGCGTGACGCATTCGACCCGACTTCGATGTCGGTCGGTAAGATCAAGAAGTCCAAGAAGAACGAGAAGGCAGAGGCACCTGCTGCCGCTGCAAAGGAGGCGAAGAACTAATGAGTACCTCTCCCGTTCTGAGCGTTAAGGACCTCAACGTCCGCTTCAATACTGAGAATGGCGTCGTGCACGCTGTTCGCGGTGTGAACTTTGACCTGTACCCCGGTAAGACCCTGGGTATCGTGGGTGAGTCCGGTTCCGGTAAGTCCGTTGCCTCCATGGCGATTATGGGCCTGCACCCGACCACCGCTGACATCACCGGCTCGATTAAGTACAACGGTACCGAGCTGCTGGGTCTGAGCGATAAGGAAATGTGCGCATACCGCGGCAAGGAGATCTCCATGGTCTTCCAGGATCCGCTGTCCTCCCTGACCCCCGTGTACACCATTGGTGATCAGATTGCCGAGGTGCTCAAGGTCCACAACAAGGGCATGAGCAAGCAGGCTATCAAGGACCGCTCCATCGAGCTGATGCGTATGGTGGGTATTCCTTCGCCGGCTGACCGCCTGCGTTCCTTCCCGCACGAGTTCTCCGGTGGTATGCGTCAGCGCATCATGATCGCTATGGCGATTGCGAATGACCCCCGCGTGCTCATCGCCGATGAGCCCACCACCGCACTGGATGTGACCATTCAGGCGCAGGTGCTGGAGGTTATGCAGAAGGCTCAGGAAGAGACCGGCGCAGCGACCATCATGATTACCCACGACCTGGGTGTTGTGGCTGGCATGGCTGACGACATTCTGGTGATGTACGCCGGTAAGCCGGTGGAGATTGCGAAGGCAGAAGACCTGTACAAGCATCCCTCCCACCCGTACACCATCGGTCTGCTGGGTGCGGTCCCGCGTGTGGACCGTTCCGAGAAGGTTTCCCTGGTTCCGATTGAGGGTACCCCTCCGAACCTGATTAACCCGGTGACCGCGTGCTCCTTCCGCCCGCGTTGCCCCATCGCTAAGAGCGGTGGCCAGTGCTGCCAGGACTCCAACGGCGAGCCCGATTTGCAGCTGCTGGAAGGCGTTGGCGAGGGCCACTACTCCTCCTGCACCATCTCTCAGGAGCTGGTCGGTAAGACCGCTGACGAGCTGTACCCGGTTCCGGAACCCCCGGTATCGAAGTACGACGGTATTCCGCGTGAGGAGCGTGCCCCCGTCCTGGAGGTCCGCAACGTCAAGAAGCACTTCCCGCTCATGAAGGGTGCACTGATTAAGCGCCGCGTGGGCACTGTGAAGGCTGTGAACGGCCTGTCCTTCGATATTCGTGAGGGCGAGTGCTTCTCCATTGTGGGTGAGTCCGGTTGTGGTAAGACCACCACCCTGCTGGAAATCATGGAGTTCAATAAGAACACCGACGGTGAGATTCTGATTAACGGAACCTCCACCAAGGACGGCAAGTCCGCAGGTGAGATTCTTGAGCTGCGTAAGAACCAGCAGATGGTGTTCCAGGACCCCACCGGTGCTCTGGATCCGCGCTTTACCGTTTACGAGGTGCTGGCTGAGCCCCTGGAAAACCAGGGCATGAACAAGGCAGACATCAAGAAGCGCGTCATCGAGCTGATGCACATTGTGGGTCTGCAGCCTGACCACGTGAACCGCTTCCCGAACCAGTTCTCTGGTGGTCAGCGTCAGCGTATCGGTATTGCTCGTGCGCTTGCTGTGAACCCCAAGCTCGTGGTTCTGGATGAGCCGGTGTCCGCACTGGACGTGTCCGTCCAGGCTGGTGTGATCAACCTTCTGGAGGAGCTGCGTGCAAACCTGGGTCTGAGCTACCTGATGGTTGCTCACGACCTCGCGGTGATTCGCCACGCATCCGACCGCGTTGCAGTGATGTACCTGGGTCGTATTGTTGAGATCGGTGACGTCGACCAGGTGTTCGACAACCCGATTCACCCGTACACCCGTGCACTGCTCTCGGCGATTCCGGTTCCGGACCCCGAGGTTGAGGCAAAGCGCCACCGCATTATGCTTGAGGGCGACCTGCCCACTCCGGTGAACGCGCCTAAGGGCTGTGGCTTCTCGAGCCGTTGCCCGGTCTTCAAGCTTCTGCCTGAGGACAAGAAGCGTCGTTGCTTGGAGGAGATGCCGGAACTGACCCCCGTTGAGGGCCAGGATCACGGTTATGCTTGCTACTACCCTGAGGCTGAGGCCGCTACGGTGTAGCTCTAGAGTCGGCTGAATAAGTCGCATGTGTGCCGAGGGGCGAATATTCGTTGAATATTCGCCCCTCGGGTTTTTTATGCCCGGTATTGGTGAGGTGCGTACAGCTTGAAGTTGCCACCTGGTGAGACGGCGCGAACCTCAGAATGTGGCGCTAGGCACTGAAATCCTCCAGGAAACAGGTAAAACTGCACTGACTAGGTATAACCTTTCTCACCATTCAAGATATGAATATTTATGGAAGGGCTTTCCTGCTGGCAGTAAGCCATAATTAAGCCATGGGTGCGCCACTAGGGGCGTACCCGAAGGAACACATTCATAGACCGGCACTAATTCATCGCTCACCGCACCCTTTGGGCGGCGCATGAGCAGGGAATCCTTGACGCTTTCCTGCGGGATTATTGAGGGTCAAACGTATAAGAGGACACTCTCATGGAGAAGAATTTCATCCTGAACCGTCGTACCGTTCTCGGTGGCGCTGCAGCACTGGGTACCGCGGGTGTACTGGCTGCGTGCGGCTCGTCCAAGGACTCCAAGGCAACCACCCAGGGAGCAACCGCGGGTACCGATGCCAAGGAACTTTACGACATTGCTGAGACCGCTGTTTCGGACCTGAAGCAGGGCGGTACCCTGCGCCTGTCTGTGACTGCACTGGGTCCGGACTTCAACCTCTTCGGCACCGGTGTTACCTCCTACACCCAGGCTGCTCTGAGCCCCATGTACTACAGCGGTCTCTGGCAGGCTAACCCCATGGGTAAGCGCACCCTGTCTACCGACTTTGCAAAGAGCTTCGAAATCGCTGAGGAAAACGGTCTGCCCGTTGTCTCCATTGAGCTGAACCCCCAGGCTAAGTTCAACGACGGTACCCCCATCGACTACAAGGCGCTGCAGGCTACCTGGAATATCCTCAAGAGCGTCGATGGCGACTACAAGATTGAGACCAGCGGTATCTACAGCAGCGTTGGCTCCGTTGAGCGCGACGGTGATGACTTCAAGGTCAAGGTCACTTTCGCAAAGCCCTACTACCCCCTGAACATCCTCTTCGGTGAAATTCTGCACCCGGCTCTGCTGGATAAGAACCTCTTCAACGAAGGCTTCGTGGACAACCCGCACCCCGAATACGCTGCTGGTCCCTTCACCGTAGCTGAGGGCGGCTGGAACTCCTCCGAGAAGACTCTGACCCTGACCCGCAATGACAAGTGGTGGGGCGAGAAGCCTGTTCTGGAGCGCATTGTCTTCCGTCAGATGGATGCTGCTGCTGAGCGCGCAGCATTCAAGAACGATGAAATCGACGCTGCTCCCGCTACCGCTGCTGCAAGCTACAAGGAGCTGAAGGAAATTGCGAACACCGAGATGCGTCGCGGTGTTCGCCTCTTCTCCGGCGGCATGGTCATGAACCCCGCCCGCATGCAGGACGTTGCTCTGCGCCGCGCTGTGGTCGCTGGCATGAACCGTGAGGCAATTGCCAAGGTTCGTTTCCAGGGTCTGGATTACGAAGAGAAGCAGCCCGGTTCGATGATTCACATGCCCTTCTCCGAGTACTACCAGGATGTCTACCCGACCCCGAACAACGATGCAGCTGCTGCATCGAAGATTCTGGAAGAGGCAGGCTACACCAAGAACGGCGAGTTCTACGAGAAGGACGGCAAGCAGGCTGCCTTCAAGTACTCGGTCTTCGGCGAGGACCCCACCTCCAAGGCTGTTGCTCAGACCGTTGTTCAGCAGCTCAAGGCTGTCGGCATTAATGTTGAGCTCGAATCCCGCGCTGCAAGCGAATTCGGTAAGGCAATGCAGGCTAAGGACTACGACGCAACTGCATCGGGCTACGCTCTGAGCGACCCGGATGCTACCCAGGCTACCCAGCAGTTCTACCTGCGTGAGAAGCCCGAGGACGCTGGCACCGACGAAATCAATGAGATGATCGAGAAGATGAAGCTCATTGCTGACGACAAGGAACGCAACCTGGCATGTAACGAGATTGAGAAGAAGCACCTCTCTGAGATTGCTGTGCTGGTTCCGCTCTTCAATGGTCCCGAGTACAAGTTCGTCAAGAAGGGTCTGCGCAACTACGGCGTTTCCCTCTACCAGGGCAATGGTATTCACTGGGAGAAGGTCGGTTGGGCTAAGTAAGTCCTCTTCCCTTCACCTACTAGGTGAATAGCCTGGAGCTATTGAAAGTGTCCACCCGGATCATCCGGGTGGACACTTTTTGCATATCTGGAGGAAGTGCTTTGGGTGTTTTTGTGTACCGATGCAGGGGAACGGTGGTATATCTATCCGATAAAATCCGAAAAATTCGCGCAAAAACAAGGTATTCATAGTATGAATATTCAAAAAACACGATAAATATTAAGAAATATTGTGAAAATGCTTGGTTTTCACTCTCGGACTGCGCTACAGTGGAGTTATACAAAGTTATGCAGTGCTCTGTATAAATAATCATCACTTCGGGAATACGGGATATACCCGCCCCCACAAGACAGAAGGAAGCCACTCCCATGACCGCCAACACCGCATATACCGCGAGTAGCCACGAAGCGACCAAGAACAGCTTCAGCCGCCGCGCGCTCATTGGCGGCACCGCGGCTCTGGGAGCTGTAGGTCTGCTCAGCGCCTGCGGCAACGGCAGCGCAAGCTCTGAAAAGACTAAGGCCGCCGGCGCCGGTGCCAATATCGAAGACCTCTACAACATCAACGCTCAGGACGTGAACAGCCTGAAGAAGGGCGGCACCCTGCGCCTGCCCGCCGGATCCATCGGTCCGAACTTTAACTTCTACACCCAGAGCGGTAACACCAGCGATAACGTCAACGTTATGAGCACCATCAGCCAGGCCGGCATGTGGAACCTCGACTTTGACGGCACCTACAAGCTGAACACCGACTTCGCTGTCTCCTTCGAGCACAGCAAGAAGGACGATAAGATTCAGGTTGCCGTCAAGCTCAACCCCAAGGCTGTCTTCAACGATGGCACCCCCATCACCTACAAGGCGCTCCAGTCCACCTGGAACATCTTCAAGAGCCTGGATAACGGCTACAACATCGTCACCAGCGGCATCTACGAATTCGTTGAATCCGTAGAAAAGGGCGAAGACGACTACAGCGCAACCGTCACCTTCTCCAAGCCCTTCTACCCGCTGCAGAGCCTCTTCTCTGAGATTCTGCACCCCGCACTGGAAGACGTCGAGCTCTTCAACAACGGCTTCGTGGATGAGCCCCACCCCGAGTACTGGGCTGGCCCCTTCACCCTGGCGGATAAGGGCTGGGACTCCACCGCGAAGACCTTCAGTGTTGTGCCCAATGACAAGTGGTGGGGCACCAAGCCCCTGCTGGACAAGATTGTCTTTACCCAGATGGAGTCCAGCGCTGCACGTGCCGCGTTCAAGAACGATGAAATTGACGCTATCGGTGCGAGCACCTCCTCCACCTATGCCGAGGTGAAGAACATTGCGGGTACCGAACTGCGTAAGGGCACCCGCCTCTACGCCGGTGGCCTGGATATCAATCCCCGCCGCGTCAAGGATGCTGCCCTGCGTAAGGCAATCTTTGCCGGCACCAACCGTGAAGCACTCGCAAAGATTCAGTTCCAGGGTCTGCCCTACGAGGAAGCTATCCCCGGTTCGATGATTCACATGCCCTTCTCGCCCTACTACCAGGATTCTTACCCGACCCCGAATAACAGTGTTTCGGAGGCGCAGAAGATTCTGGAGGCCGCCGGCTACACCAAGAACGGCGACTACTACGAGAAGGACGGCACGAAGGCTGGCTGCGCAGTGGTGGTCTTCGGTGACGATCCGACCAACAAGGGTAAGGCTCAGACCTTCACTCAGCAGATGAAGGATGTCGGTATCGAGATCCGGATTGATCAGCACGCCGATAGCGAGTTCGCCACCATTCTGGGCAACTGGGACTACGATATTTCCTTCAGCGGCTACTCGGTCTCTGCTGACGCGACCGAGAGTACCAAGCAGTTCTACTACTCCGAGAACAACGAAGGTATCGGCAGCAAGGAAATCGATGCCCTCATCGACGCCATGACCCTCATTGAGGATGACAAGGAACGTAACCTCGCCTGCAACGAGATTGAGAAGAAGCACATGGCGGAGTTCGCCTTCCTGGGCACCATTACGAACGGTCCTGACTTTGTGATGGTCAAGAAGACTCTGGCTAACTACGGTCCGCGCCTGTACAAGTCGATGGACTGGGCTGCTGTGGGCTGGATGAACTCCTAAAAGGTGCCTGTCTTGCGAGCGGGTCGAATGCGTATATGCGCGTTCGGCCCGCTTTGCTGTGCCCGTTGGCTATTTCTGGAGGTGGGGGAGGGATGTTGCGCGAAGGGTGGTGGGGTTGTGCCGATGTGGATTTAGACCCGTTGCATTAGGGCTGGGCGTAATAATTGAGAAATATTTATCGTGTTGCGCGCCTGTAGTGATTTATGTGGTGTACACTACTAAAAATATTAAATGTGGCTTAGAACATAGCTTTAGGTCACATTATTTTGCATGGCTTGACCTGCCCGCCCATCACCGCAGATAGCAGGCGCTCCTACAGGCGGAAACCCCGCCTCCAGAGCACGCGAGCCACCCACTCTACACTGCAAACACTGCATCAGCGCAGTCCACACCCACAAGGAGCCCATCATGAGCCCCCACCCCATCCCCTCCCTCTCCGGATTCAACCCGATCATGAGCCGCCGCGTACTGTTCGGCGGCGCAACCGCCGTCGCTGCTGCCGGCGTACTGAGCGCTTGTGGCTCCTCGTCCTCCAAGACCGAGCACAAGGCAAGCGAAACCCCGTTCTATGAAATCAACGAGCAGGATGCCTCGAAGCTCAAGCAGGGCGGTACCCTGAACCTGAGCACTTACTCCCTTGGTCCGGACTTCAACCGTTTCTCCCAGAACGGCTCCAGCACCTCCGTCTCCGAAACCATGGGCGTTATCGCCGGTGCCGGCATCTGGCGTAGCACCTTCAAGGGTGAAGACGAGCTCGACCCCAACTACTGCCTCGGCTTCGAAGCTAAGGAAGTAGACGGCAAGATTACCGCAGAGGTTCGCCTGAACCCCAAGGCAGTCTTCAACGACGGCACCCCCATCGACATCGACGCCCTCAAGGCAACCTGGCAGATCCAGCGTGACCCCGACGGTGAATACAAGATTGCCGCGGCAGGTATCTACGAGTACATCGAAAGCGTTGAAGCTATCGATGGCGACCGCTACCACGCACGCGTTGTTTTCAAGACTGCGCACAACCCCGTCAAGGGTCTGCTCTTTGGTGGAATCCTGCACCCGGCGATGCTCGACGTAAACCTCTTCAACGAAGGCTTCGTGGACAACCCCCACCCCGAGCTCGGTTGCGGCCCCTTCACCCTGGCACCCAACGGCTGGAACTCCTCCGAGAAGACCTTCACTGCTGTGCCCAACGACAAGTGGTGGGGCGAGAAGCCCAAGCTGGACCGCATCGTCGTGCGTGAAATGGCAGACGCCGCAGCACGCGCCGCGTACAAGAACGGCGAACTGGACGTCGTCGAGTCACGTACCCTCAGCGCCTACAACGAGATGAAGGACGTTGCGAACTCTGAAATCCGCCGCGGTCGCCGCCTCTTCGCCGGCGGCATGAACCTGAACGCAGAGCACATCACTGATGTTGCTGTCCGTAAGGCAATCTTCCTGGGTATCGACCGTGGTGCTCTGGCAAAGATTCGCTTCCAGGGTCTGCCCTACGAAGAAGAAGTTCCCGGCTCGATGCTTCTGTTGGGTTCCTCCCAGTACTACCGCGACAACTACCCGGCACGTAACCCGGAGGAAGCACGCAAGGTCCTGGAGAAGGCAGGCTACACCAAGTCCGGCGACTTCTACGCGAAGGACGGCAAGACCATCACCCTGAAGCTGACCACCTTCGGTGATGACGCCACCACCAAGGGCCAGGCACAGACCTTCATCCAGAGCATGAAGGAAATCGGCATTAACTTCGAGCTCGATTCGCGTGCACAGTCTGAATTCTCGAAGGTTGTTGGTAACCGCGAGTACGACGTAAGCATTTCGGGCTTCGGCGTGACCTCCGAGCCGACCAGTGCAGCCGAGTACTTCTACCACTCCAAGAACTGGAACGGCGTCGGCACCCCCGAAATCGACGCTATGGTCGACGAGATAGTCACCATCCTCGACGACGCTAAGCGCGCCGAGAAGTGCAACGAAATTGAGAAGAAGCACATGAGCGAGGTTTGCCTCTTCATCCCGTTCCTCAATGGTCCGGACTTCAAGGCATGCCGCCCGAAGCTCGCTAACTACGGTGCGTTCCTCTTCAAGACCACCGACTGGTCTACCGTCGGCTGGATGGCATAAGCCGCAGTTTTAAGCTCCCTGCCCCCTATACGTTTTCGCAGTGTCGTATAGGGGTGGGGAGTTTTTTCTTGTGGAGGGTTCAGCGCGCTTTAGCTGCCCCGACGCTGTGCTTGTAACTTGTAACAACTCTCAAAGCACCGGGTGTGACGCGCTCGCGCGCCAATGCGACATAATATTTCATTTTTTAGTTTTCGCACGCGGCTTCCGCGTGATGATGCGGGTTCAGGTGCTGAACCCGTGATTTTTAGACGGTGTATAGTTCTTCCAGAGTCTGGACTGTGGTCTGCGTCGCTTCTTTTGGGGGTATACTGTGTTTCAACCACAAACAATGTGGGGGCTCTCACAAAGGTGACGGGCGGGAGCTTCGGCGCTCCCGCAAAATCGGCGCACAACACGGTGCGCTTATCAAATAGCACCTAAGCCCTCCGGCATGAGGAGAATACATGACTCATCTACGTATTAATCGCCGTACCCTGCTGACCGGCACCGTTGCCCTGGGTACCGTCGGCCTGCTCGCTGCATGCGGCGGCGGCTCTGACAAGAAGATCAGCGGTAAGGCTGCATCAAGCACCGAGGAAATCGTCAAGAACCTCGAAATTAACAAGCAGGACCGCTCCTCCCTCAAGCAGGGTGGCGAGTTCCGCGGTAGCGTCTCCGCAGTCGGCCCGAACTTCAACATTCTGACTCAGAGCGGCTACACCACCGAGAACCTCACCGCATTCGGTGGCGCCTGCAACATCCCCTCCGCTATCGGCTTCACCTCCCTAAGCCCTGCCGGCGACTACAGCCTCAACGACGACTACGTCAGCGACTACAAGGCTGAGACTGTTGACGGCGTGCAGACCATCACCTTCAAGCTCAACTCTAAGGCTGTCTTCAACGACGGCACCCCCGTTGACATTGAGGCAATCCGCGCCGCGTGGACCGTCTATCGCAACCCCGATGACGGCTACAACGTCATCGCCGCTCCCTTCTGGCAGCAGGTAGCGTCCATCGACCCCGTGGATGGCGACAAGACCCGCGTCAAGATTGTTATGTCCAAGCCCCTGTATCCTGCCGAAACCCTCGGCCTGCTCGGTCTGCACCCCGCACTGACCGACAAGGAGCTCTTCAACAACGGCTTCGTGAACAAGCCCATGGATCAGTACTGGTCCGGCCCCTTCAAGATTGGCGAGTGGAACTCTTCGGCTAAGACCCTCACCCTCGTGCCCAACGACAAGTGGTGGGGTGAGAAGCCGCTGCTGGACCGCATTATCTGGCGTGAAATGGGCGACGAAGCAGAGCGCGCAGCGTTCAAGAACGGCGAGCTGGACAGCATCGGCTTTGCTGGCCTGGCAACCTACAACGCCGTCAAGGGTCAGCCCGGTGTTCAGATTCGCTCCGGCCAGAGCGTTGGCGTGATTAACCTGCAGTTCAACCCGACCCGCGTGACCGACACCGCCCTGCGCCGTGCAGTCTTCGCCGCGGTTGACCGCTCCCAGCTGGCTAAGGTCAAGTTCGGCCAGATCAACTGGGAAGAGCCTCTGACCGGCTCCCTGATTGCTATGCCCTTCCAGAAGGGCTACCAGGACGCTATGCCCACCAACCCCGGCCCCGAGGCTGCGGCAAAGATCCTGGAAGCAGCAGGCTACTCCAAGAATGGCGACTACTACGCCAAGGACGGTAAGACTGCAGGCTTCTCCATCACCTACTTCGGTTCGGATGCAACCTCCCTGGCTCAGTTCCAGAACCTCGAGCAGCAGCTCAAGGCAGCAGGTATTAAGCTCGAGCAGGACAACCAGCCGCAGTCCCAGTTCAACTCCGTGATGGGCTCTAAGCAGTACGACTGCGCCTTCTCCGGTTGGGGTATTGGTGCTGACCCCGCAGACAGTGTTCAGTACTTCTACACCAGCGAAATCAACGAGGGCGTGGGCGATCCCGAGCTGGATAAGTACATCGCGTCCATTTACGAGAAGGAATCCCACGAGGAGCAGTTGAAGATGGCTGCTGAGGCTGAGAAGCAGCACATGGAGAAGGTCGCTATTTACTTCCCCTACGCTAACGGCCCCAGCTACGCAGCTGTGAAGGAGAAGCTGGCTAACTACGGTCCTTCCCTCTTCGCAACCAGTTACACCGACCCCAAGCGCTGGACCAATGTGGGTTGGCAGAACTAAAGCCACACGTTAATTTTCTGGATTCCTATTCGGTAGTTTCTGAATTTTTGGAGGCGCCGGCATAAGACTCCGGAAGGGTAAAGTCCCGCGGTATTCCGCCTCAGAGGCGGGATGCTGCGGGACTTTTCTGCGTTTTTGATGGGTGGTTATTGTGGTGGGGTAGTTTCGGGGATTGGCTGAAATATTTTCCCTGAAACGGTGAACTAGGTCATAGTGCATGGGAAATGTGTGTATACTATTGCCAATGCAAAATGTGCGTGCTGTCACAAAGGTGTGCGGGTTGTGTTCCCCCGCGTACAAAAATTCAGCATCCCACCTAACTGAGGAAAACTAATGACCACTTTCACCCTCAACCGTCGTACCCTGCTCACCGGCACCGTTGCCCTGGGTACCGTCGGCCTGCTCGCAGCCTGCGGCGGCAACTCCTCCAAGAACGAAACCAGCGCTCTCTCCGCCGGCGACGACCTCTCCAAGGCAGTCTCCTACAACGAGAAGGACCGCTCCGCCCTCAAGGACAGCGGCGAGCTGCGACTGAGCGCAGACGGCATTGGCCCGAACTTCAACATCCTCAACACCAACGGCTACACCGCCGGTAACCTGAACATTCAGGCGGCAATCAACTCCGCCTTCACCGGCGGCTTCTATGCTGACTTCCGCGGCGAGTCGCACATGAACGAGGACTACGTCACCGAATACAAGGCGCAGACCGTTGACGGCGTGCAGACTGTCACCTTCAAGATCAACCCGAAGGCAGCCTTCAACGACGGTACCCCCATCGACGTGAACGCCGTCAAGAGCTACCAGACCATCTACACCGCCGCGGCATCCGGTTCGGACTACCAGATCACCCCCTCGCCCATCTGGGAACAGGTCGCAAGCGTCGAGGCTGTGGACGGCGATACCCGCCACGTGAAGGTCACCATGTCCAAGCCCTGGTACCCCATCGAAGGCAGCTTCACCTCGTTCCTGCACCCGGCATTCGCCGATCCCAAGTTCTTCAACGACGGCCTGAACGACAAGCCCCTCGACCAGTACTGGGCAGGCCCCTTCAAGGTCGGCGAGTGGAACTCCTCCTCCAAGGTGCTCACCGTCGTCCGCAACGAGAAGTGGTGGGGCACCAAGCCCGCTCTTGAGCGCATCACCTGGCGTGAAATGAGCTCCCAGGCAGAGCAGGCAGCTTACAAGAATGGCGAAATCGACTACGTGGACGCCAGCACCCTCAGCTCCTATAACGAGCTCTCCGGCGTGGCAAACACTGACATCCGCAAGGGTAGCGCTCTCAGCGTGGGCAACTACGAAATCAACCCGGAAAAGGTGCCCCTGCCCGTCCGCCGCGCATTCGTTGCAGCCCTCAACCGTGAGCAGCTGCAGAAGCTGCGCTACGAGAAGCTCGGCTGGAAGGAAACCCTGCCCGGCTCCATGTGCATGCTGCCCATGCAGGAAGGCTACCAGGACAACTACCCGACCAAGCTTGGCAAGGATGTCGCCACCAAGATCCTCGAGGACGCAGGCTACACCAAGTCCGGTGACTACTACACCAAGGACGGCGCTAAGGTCTCCTACCCGGTCATCACCTTCGGTAGCGACCCGGTTGTCAGCTCCACCGCCCAGTTCCTGGTGCAGCAGATGAAGGAAATCGGCGTTGAACTGACCATCGAGAACCACGGTGCCTCCGAAATGTCGAGCATCATCTCCTCGAAGAACTTCGCGATTAAGACCGGTGGCTACGGCATCACCACCTCCCCGGTGGATGCAGCGAACTACTTCTACATCTCCGAGACCAACAACGGTCACGGTAAGGATCTGGACTCGCTGGCAGCAACCATGATGTCCACCGAGGACCCGAAGGAACAGCTCAAGATCATGAACGAGCTGGAGAAGCGCCACCTGGACGAGGTCGCCATCTACGTGCCCACCCACAACGGCCCGAACTTCAAGGCGTGCCGTAAGGGCCTGGCGAACTACGGCCCCATGCTCTTCGGTCTGCCCTACTACAACCCGAACGTATGGATCAACGTCGGTTGGGAGAAGTAAAAATCTAAGCGTTGAGCACCGCTCACACACTCCATAAGGGGTAAAAGCGCTACAGCGGCGTGTTACAGAAGGATTAAAACCTTCTGGAGCACGCCGCTTTCCCGTTCCTCAGAGATTTGCACGGATATACTTAAAACAAATGCGGGCATTCTGCCCGCGACCCCGGCAGAGACTGTCCTCCCGCCGGGTTGGAGTGTTAGTTGCGCACCGTTCGCGCGCCGCCTCCACAACACTGCGAATACTCTAGGAGAAATTCCATGAAGAGCATGTCTGTCTCTCGCCGTACCCTCCTGACCGGCACCGTTGCCCTCGGCACCGTTGGTCTACTGGCTGCCTGCGGCAGCTCGAAGGAAAAGGTTGGCGGTAGCGCCGCTAACAACGCTGAAGATATTCTGAAGAACCTTCAGGTCAACAAGCAGGACCGTTCCTCTCTCAAGCAGGGCGGCACCCTGACTCTCGCGGCTACCGCCCTGGGCCCGAACTTCAACCTGCAGACCCAGAGCGGCTACACCTCCAGCAACCTGGACGCACTGGCACCCTGCAACATTCCCGCCGTGATGGGCTTCTACACCATGAGCCCCGAAGGCGAAGGCACCCTCAACCCCGAGTTCTGCACCGAGCACAAGACCGAGACCGTCAATGGCGTGCAGACCGCGACCTTCAAGATCAACCCCAAGGCTGCTTTCAACGACGGCACCCCCATGGACGTGAACGCTGTTCGCGCCATGTGGAAGGTCTACCGCGCAACCACCGACAACCCCTACCACATCACCGACAACACCATGTGGCAGCAGGTTGAGAGCATCGAGGCTGTGGACGGTGATAACTTCCACGTCAAGGTCACCATGAAGGCTCCGTACTACCCCTCCGAGGGTCTGTGTGCCTTCGCAATCCACCCCGCACTGGAAGACGTCAACCTCTTCAACGAAGGCTTCGTTGACAAGCCCCTCGACCAGTACTGGGCTGGCCCCTTCAAGGTTGGCGAGTGGAACTCCTCCCAGAAGGTGCTCACCCTGGTCAAGAACGACAAGTGGTGGGGCGAGAAGCCGATCCTGGACCGCATCATCTGGCGTCAGATGGACTCCGAAGCAATCCGTGCAAGCTTCAAGAACGGCGAACTGGACGCCTTCACCTTCGTGGGTGCAACCAGCTACAACGCTGTGAAGGGCCAGGCTGGCACCGAGATTCGCCAGAGCCAGAACACCAACGTCAACATCATTCAGCTGAACCCCAAGCGCATCGAGGATCTGGCACTGCGCCGCGCAATCCTTGCTTCTGTGGACCGCGAGCAGATCGCTAAGGCATACTTCTCGCAGCTCGGCTGGACCGAGCCGCTGCCCGGCTCCATCATCGCAATGCCGTTCCAGAAGGGTTACCAGAACAACTACGCTGGTGACACCGGTGCACAGGCAGCTGGCAAGATTCTGGAGGCCGCAGGCTACTCCAAGTCCGGCGACTACTACGCTAAGAACGGCAAGGTTGCTGGCTTCGCTCTGACCTCTTTCGGTTCCGAGGCGGTCTACCAGGCGGTCTACCAGATTCTGGAGCAGCAGCTGAAGTCCGCAGGTATCCGCCTGAGCGCTGACAACCAGCCGCAGTCGAACTCCAACTCCGTGCTCGGCCAGAAGAGCTACGAAGCAATCTTCACCGGTTGGGGCGTTCTGCCCGACCTGGCTTCCTCGGCACCCTACTTCTTCACCACCGAGGTGTTCGGAGTCGGCGACCCCGAAGTTGATAAGCTCATCGAGAAGCTGCAGAACACCGAGAAGGAAGACGAGCGCATCAAGATCGCTAACGAGGCGGAGAAGCTCTACTACGAGAAGGTCGCAGTGTACCTGCCCTACGCAAACGGCCCGATGTACGCCGCTGTCAAGGCTAAGGTCGCGAACTACGGTCCGTCCCTGTTCAAGCAGAGCTACACCAGCGCTGACTACTGGGTCAACGTTGGCTGGCAGGAGTAGTACCGCTTACGGTAACGCTCTAGCCGTCCTGTAGGACTCGAAATCCCGGGTACTCTCACGAGAGAGTGCCCGGGATTTTTCTGTCCCGCTTGTTCTGTGTCTTTTAGCTGGATACATTAGCGGGATATGTAATTACAAAAAACGAGGGGGAGTGGAACGCCGCCCTAACCGGTTGCTACCACTCGCCCAGGTACAGGGCACGCTCCTGCAGGTATCTCAACATCTTCGGGTTCTGCCGCAGATAGAAGATGCGGTAAATGCCGCCTCCAGCAACGATGAAAGCCAGCGGGAAACCCAAAATCACGAGCACACGGCTCATATTGGCGGACAGGTCAAAAGGATCACCGCTGGTTGCCACCAGCACAATCCAGAGAGAATAGCCCACGCAGGCGAGCAGAGTGCCCCACATGCCGCGCACGAGCCAACTCACCAGCGTCACCGCAATGACCCACGCCAGCGCCAACGTGAACTGGTGCCGCTCCGCCTGAGCCCAAGGGAGCGCCCCCACGTAAATAATTGCGGGGATGCCCAGGTACCCGGGGATATTCAGCGAGGCAAGAATATTCACGCAGAAATAGCCCAAGAAAATAGCGCTCAACGATGAGGACAGGAACAGGTGCAGGGGAATCATGCCGTCGCCGCTATAGACGGCGGTCGGGCCCGCGTACACGGTTTCAAACATGAGGGTCAGCGGAGTCATCATGTACTCGATCCAGACGACCAGCGCAAAAGCCCCGAAAATGCCCAGAGCCTGCATCAGCGCAATCAACCGTGAACGCGCATCGTGAGGAATGGTGAAGCTCTGGCCCTTCGCCTTGACGCCGCAGAGATGAACGACAGCCACCATTGCCGCGATGCACAGTACCCAGCGCACGAGGACCCCCGGCAGCTCAGGAAGACCTCCATAAGCCCCCGTAGTGGGGTCGCCCCAGGCTCCGGGGAGCAGAGTAATGGCGTGGGTACCCTCGGGGAGGTGGGTGGAGGAAGCAAGCCGGTGCGGCTCGTAGATAACCCACCACAGAAGGCAGGCTGGAATCAGCGCGGAGAGCTTACGCAACAGAACCGGGAACGGCGCGGACTCATAGATGAGCGCCTCAAGATTGAGCCGACGCATCAGCCGCCGAACAGGAGAAAGAGCGCGTAGCTTTTTTTGCTGCTCTTCCCACACTCCGGTATCCCATGTCCTAGTATCAGAAGACATCATCGTATTCCCTATCACTTGAGAACTTCCTTGTTGAGCGTATTCTTACATTAGCAGAAATACCCCAGGGTAGTGCCTAAACCCCAGCAAACCCTGCCCAGCAAACCCGGCTCAAAGAATCAGCACATCAGGAAACAGGGCATAAGGGAAAGGGAACATAAGGAAAGGGACCCCACCACAATGGTGGGGCCCCTTAGAGCCTAGAAAGCGAACTACTTAGTGGTCACCTTCAGGACAGTGCTCAGGTTCTGGTGAGCAACGCCCGGCAGACCCTTGACCTCAGCGAACTTGCGGGTGTTGGTCACGATAACCGGGGTAATCAGCGGGTAACCCGCCTCCTTGATAACCTCAGGATCGAACTCAATCAGAGCGTCGCCAGCAGCAACAACATCGCCCTTAGCAACCTTCACGCTGAAGCCCTTACCGTCCAGGTTCACGGTATCCAGACCAACGTGAATCAGCAGCTCAATACCGTTCTCCAGCTTCAGACCCACAGCGTGGCCCGAGGGGTAGGTTGCAGCAACCTTACCGGCTGCGGGAGCAACAACAGTGGTACCGGTCGGCTCAATAGCCACACCCTCGCCCAGCTTGCCAGCAGCGAAAATCGGGTCCGGAACATCAGATAGAGCAACAGCAGTACCCTCAATGGGAGCGTGCAGCTCAATGACCTCACCGGCGGAAGCAGCGGGTGCAGCAGCGGCGGTCGCAGTAGCGGCAGCAGCCGGAGCAGCCTTAGCAGCAACAGCCTCAGCCTTGGGAGCGGCCTCAGCATCCTCAGCCTTACGCTCCGCAGCGTGCCTTACAGCGTCAGCCTTCGACTCGTAACCGAACAGCAGAACACCGGTCATAGCGCCGAAGAACGCAATAGCCAGACCAATCACGTACAGGTACGAAGGCTGCATAGCCGGAATCGACAGCAGCGAAGTGAACGCGAACGCGTAGGACTTAACACCCAGGAAGGAAATGGTAGCGCCACCAATCACAGCGGGAACCAAAATAATCGGAATCACGCGCTTGTAACGCAGCACCACACCGTACAGGGACGGCTCAGAAATACCACCGAGCAGACCGGACATCGACGCACCAACAGCGGTCTGACGCAGCTCACGGTCGTGCTTAGCCTTGATAGCCACACCGGTCACCAGACCGAACACAGCGAAGTTGTACGCACCCATCGGGGACTGAATGAAGTCAGTACCCATGGTCTGCAAGTTGTTAATCATGACGGCGTTCAGCGGCCAGTGCAGACCCAGCGGAACCATGAACAGGTACAGACCAGCAATCAGAGCACCAACCAGAGCCGGAGCCTGGTCGTTAACCATCTTCAGGAAGTCAGAGATGCCCATAGCCACACCAATACCGATGGGGCCAACCAGGAACGCAGTCACCGGAACCAGAATGATGACCGAAATCATCGGCACGAACACCATCTGCAGCATCGAAGGAATAACCTTCTTCAGGAAGCGCTCAAGCGGAGCCAGCAGAGCAACAGCCAGCAGCGGGGGGAAGACCTGGCCGGTGTAGCTGAACGCGTACAGCGGCAGATCCAGACCGAAGAACGGAACGTTCAGAATCTTAGTGGTCTTATCAGCCAGAGCAGTCAGATCGGTGAAGGTACCGGTCATCAGCGCAGCGGGGATAGCCGCACCAACCCACATGTTCGCGCCCAGACGCTTAGCAGCGGTAGCACCCAGCATGATAGGCATGAAGTTCAGAACAGACAGCGACGCAGCCTTCAGGATGTACCAGAAAGCAAACTGCTGCATCCACTGGTTGTTCAGAGCCTTAGCAGCCTCCGGGTCAGCCACACGAGCACCGTTAATGATGTCGATGTTCACGCTCTGACCGGTCAAGTCAGTGTACTGGCCGAAGAAGCCCAGCTGCTGCATGAACACAATCAGGGTCAGAATCATCGAGGTACCCAGAAGTGCCCACAGCAGCGGACGGAAGGAGTCAGACAGAACGTCGAAGACGTTGGTAAGCCAACCGGACTTCTTGCCCTCAGCCTCAACCGTGGTGTCACCCTCAGCGTGGCCGGACATAGAAGGCAGAGCGTTGATCTCGTTGTACACAGCCTCAACGCGCTCGCCCAGCACCACCTGAGTCTGGCCGGACTGTTCAATCACAGAGAGAACGCCGGGCAGGCCCTCAATCTTCTTGTTCTGCACTGCATCATTCGACACAGGAGTAACACGAAGGCGGGTCGCACAGTGAGTAATGTGCGCGATGTTCTCGGGGCCACCCAGGCCGTCAAGAATCTTCTCGCCAAGTTCGCGGTTATTCACGATACTTCCTTAGATATGCGGTCAATGTCTATGCGGTTGTTGCCGGAGGCTGTGCCTACCTGACGCTGCGGTAGCCGAAAAGCCCCGGAAAACACGTCCAGAAAACACAAAAGACCCGAGTCTCTCGACCACCGGAAGCACTACACTCGTGCCCACTATGGAGCTTCGGTACAGCAAATAGAGGGGATTCTCGGCAGATATATGCTGCCGTCCCATACGGTGTTGAGTAACTCAGGTCTTGCCTGCCAAACCAGTAACAACCCTGAAGAAGGTTTCCCTTCTCAAATAGTTCCCTGTAACTCTAAGGGTTTTCCCAGGTTAAGAGCAAGGTGAGAGGCAAAAGCTATCAGAAGCTGTTAAATGTTTCATCCAAGTGATAGCTGAGAATAGCTGAGACACGCTCTCGGCGCTGCCTGCGGGGAGCCTCCCGGCTGGACTCCAGCAGGGCTCAGGCAAAGCCTAGGCAGGGTCCCAGAGCCCTCCGGTACGCCCAGATACGCCCCGGACTGGGCGCTCATGAAGACGGCGCTCATGAAGACGTGGAAGGGCCCCGCATCCACAGGATACGGGGCCCACACGCTACCGAAGCAGCTACCTTCCGACTAACTACTTAGCCGGGAAGAAATTCAGCGGAGCAACCTCCAGCTCAGGGTAATTACGCTTCTGCCAACGGCGATTACGATGCGCATTCACCTCAATCAGCGCGGCACCCAGAGCACCGGCGCCCAGCGAGGTCCACAGCAGATGCGGAAGCACAGTAACGAACTGGTGGTACTCCACCAGAATCGGCACGAACAACGCCGCGAAGAACACCGCAAGCAACGCACCAAACAGCAGAACACGAGCACGGTTGAACGGGCGAGCCACCGCAGCCAAGTTCCACAGACCCATCATCACCAGGGTGATGAACGAAGCCGTCTGAATCTGACGGATATCATCAACACCCATGCCGCGAGCCGTGAACGTCACCGCCAACAGCATCGCAACCACAATAATCGAGTTCGGAACCGTGTAATTCAGCACGCGGCGCAAGAAGCCCGGCACGTAACGGCGCGAATTCGGCAACAGAGTCAACGCGAAGGACGACGCACCCACAATCAAGAAGTCCGCAGTCGAGTACTGACGCGGCAAGAACGGGAAGGTCAAACCGAAGAGGCTGAACAGAACGCCCAGAAGAATCGCGAAACCAGTCTTCGTCAAGAACAGGTTCGCCACCATCTCAATGTTCGTAATGACCTGACGGCCCTGCTCCAGCGCAGCCGGCAGAGACGAGAACTTACCGTCCAGAAGAACCAGACGAGAAACAGCCTTCGTCGCCGGAGCAGCGTTACCCATCGCAATACCCAAGCTTGCATGCTTGAGCGCCAGAGCGTCGTTAATGCCGTCACCGGTCATCGCCACCACATGGCCGCGCTCCTTCAGGGCAATCACCATGTTCTTCTTCTGCTCGGGCGACACACGACCGAAAATATTGTGAGTAGCCGCAGCCTCAGCAAGCTCCGGACCGTCCTCAGGCAGAGTCGACGCATCAACCGCGCCCGCAGAAGTATCCATGCCCGCAGTCTTCGCAGCCGCAGCCACAGTGAACGGGTTATCACCCGAGAAGACCTTCAGAGTCACACCCTGACGGTGGAAATACTCCACAATTTCAGGCGCATCCGCTCGCACATTCTCACGGAAAATCACGAACAGAACCGGGGCAGCATCCGACGGAATCTTCTGGATCGGCTCATCCTTCTCATTGCGAACCACCGCAGAAGCATGCGCCAAAACCATCGTGCGCAGACCCAACGCCGCCAACTCGGCGGCACGCTCACGCTCAGCGGTGCCCTTGGCGAGAAGCGCCTCCGGAGCACCCAGAAGCCAGGCGCCCGAATCCTTAAACTCAATCGCGCTAAAACGCAGAGCCGAAGAGAACGGCACAATACCGCTCACCGACGCCGAGGAAGCATCCGGGAAACCGCCGGTCAGAGCCGCCGCAGTCGGGTTCGCGTTCTCGTCATGACCGAACCACGCCAGCGCCTCATTCCAGCCAGCGGGCAGAGAAGCACGCCAGGAAGTGTGCTCGGCAGAGTCAGCGTCGGGACCCCCAGCCTCAGCAACGGTGTCCAGCGGGCGCACCGAATCAAAAATCACGCCACCCTCGGTGAGAGTACCGGTCTTATCGAAGCAGACCACGTCCACACGAGCCAGAACCTCAACCGCAGGCTGCTCCTGCACCAGGATATTGTGCTTACGGCCCAGCGCCACAGCTGCCGCCGCAAACGCCAGAGTAGTCATCAGCGCCAGACCCTGCGGAATCATCGAAGCAACCGAGGACACCACAGCAATAGAAACCTGCTCCCACAGGCGGTTTTGCTGCACGGTCTCTAGGCCACCAGCCGCCTGAATCTGACCCCACGACACCACAGGAATAATGACCGCAAGGCCCACCGTAATCCAGCGGACCACACGGTTCAACGCATCACGCAGCTCAGACTGAATACGCGAGAACTGACGCGCCTCATCAGAAATCTTGCTTGCACGAGAATTCGCACCCACGTGAGAGAGCAGGACGCGGCCGGTACCACCCAATACACTTGATGCCGACAGCACCATATCGCCGGGGCGCTTAGCAATCGGGTCGTTCTCACCGGTCAGCAGGGACTCGTCCAGCTCCAAAGAATCGGAGGTGAGCACAACAGCATCCGCGGGAACCTGATCGCCGCGCTTGAGGATGACAACGTCACCCTCAACCAGCTGCTCCATCGGAACCTCAACGCTCTTGCCGTCACGCACGGCAGTAGCGGGGGAGCGGTCCAGCAGGGAGATGCGGTCCAGCTCAAGCTTCGCCTTGTACTCCTGCACAAAACCAATCACCACGTTAGCGATAACAGCCGCCAGGAAGAGCAGATCAGCCCAACGCTGGTACATGATCACTACGGCACCACAGGCACCCAACACAAAGTTGAAGACCGTGAACAGGTGCGCACGCATAATGCTCCACAGCGTGCGAGAAGACTTATTGTTCTGGGTATTGACCCTACCTTCAGCAGTCAGGCGAGCAACATCATCGCTGCTCAAACCGTGCTGGGCAATATCGAAAGATCCGCTATGCGGTGTTTCAGAATATTCGGGAATGTAGCCGGCAACGGCAGGCGCTGCCGTTTTCTGCTGAGGATCCATGCGGGGGTCTCTTTCTCGAATGGATGGAATGCTGAACTGAATAGAGTTCAGTATTGCGGACACTACCTTTCAGTGTATCCGTGCAGAAGGGGATAAAGATAATCTCCGCCCTGTAATGAGCTGATAGTTACAGTCATTCCAGAACGGAGATTTAATATATACGAATACTGGCATATTTTGATGTGGAAAGTGTTTGCGGAATGGGTCGCTAACGCCCCATAAAATCAGCGCGTCAGCAAACTCAACGCTCCGGCAGAATCAGCGTTCCGGCAGAATCAACAAACGATTCGTCACCGGATGCCTCAACACCTCAATCGGATGCTGATACACCTCAGACAACAACTCCGCCGAACACACCTGCTCAGGGGCACCCGAAGCAACCACCTCACCACCACGCAACAACACCATACGGTCAGAATACGCAGCCGCCACATCCAAGTCATGAAGCACCGTCAACACCGCAGCACCCTCAGCAGCCAACTCACGGCTCACCCGCAACGTCTGCTCCTGATGCGTAATATCCAACGCCGCAGTCGGCTCATCCAAAAGAATTAGCGGAGTCTGCTGAGCAAACACACGCGCCAAATGCGCACGGCCACTCTCACCACCGGACAGAGTCGTAATATCGCGATCCGACAAATGAGTCACCGACGTACGCTCCATCATCGAAGCAACCACGGCGTCATCCTCTTCAGCGCGCTCCGTGCCCTTCCACGGGGTACGGCCCATCTGAACCACCTCATGCACCGTGTACGAAAACGCCACATTCAACTTCTGCAACAGCATCGCACGCTGACGAGCCATCTGACGGGCAGGAATCGAACCCAGAGGGGTGCCATCCAACAGAATCTCACCGCCACTGGGCGCAATATCACCAGCAATCACACCCAACAGAGTCGACTTACCGGCACCATTAGGACCAATCAGCGACACAACCTCGCCCGCAGCAACCGACAGAGACACGTCATTCAAAATCTGACGCCCACCAGCGTTAAAACACACACCGGACAGGCTCAACAACTCACTCACGAAGCACCTCCGCCCTGACCCAGGGAACGACGCAACAACACGAAGAACGTCGGGCCGCCCACCAAAGCCGTAAAAATACCAATCGGCAAATCAGCAAAAGGCACCAGCGTACGCGCACCCAAATCAGACAGCGCAATCAACAGCGCGCCACCCAACGCCGAAGCCGGCAACAACACACGATTCGACGGACCCAAAATCATGCGCAACAGGTGAGGAATAATCAGACCAATAAACGCAATAATGCCCGCATACGCCACCGCAGCACCCGTCAACAAAGCCGTCGCCGCAATAGACACCGCACGTAGGCGCTCCACGTTCACGCCCGAATGCTGCGCCGCACGCTCACCCAACGCCAGAACATCCAGCGAAGAAGCCATCACAAAACACGCTACCAAGCCGATCAGAATAACCGGCCATACGCTCGCCACAGCCTTCCACGTGGAACCGTTCAGCGAACCCATCTGCCAGAACACAATCTGATCGCGGCTCGTCGTATCAGCAATAAACATGAGGAACGCAATAATCGCATTCGCCACCGCAGTCACCGCAATACCCGTCAAAATCATCGACAGGACCTTCGCACGACCCGAAGAACGCGACAGGAAATACACCAGCGCAGTAGCCGCCAACGCACCCACAAACGCGAATGCAGGAGTCGTGAAAATACCGAAGAACTGCAGGTTCAACACAATCGACAAACACGCGCCAACCGCCGCACCCGAGGAAACACCAATCACGCCCGGCTCAGCCAACGGGTTACCAAACACCGACTGCATCACCGCACCGGAAGTACCCAAAGCGGCACCCACCAGCACGCCCAACAGCACACGCGGGAAACGGATATTCCACAGAGTGCTATCCGCCAGCTGCATCGCCGGGTTCTCCGGCGCAAGACCCAGGCGGCGGCCCACAGAAGCAACCACCTGATCAGTCGGGATATTGTACTGACCCAAACCCGCAGACAGCACCATCACAACGCACAGTGCCACCGCCAAAAACGTAAACGTCAGACCGGCACGACGCCGACGTGAAGCACGATAATCCCGCGCACCCGCCGCACTCTTCACGGCAGCCACTACTGGCCTCCCGCAGGAGTGGAGTACGCAGCCTTAGCGAGCGAGAGCAACACCGCCGGAGTATTCGGGCCATAGGACAGAATCTGGCCGTCACCCATATCGATAATGCGCTTATTCTTACCGGCAGTCGTCTCACCCACACCCGGGCGAGCCAAGAAACCATCCAAACCGCCGGTGGACTTAATGCCGCCGCTCATGGTCAGAATGACGTCCGGGTTCAGCTTCACCAGCGCTTCACTGGTCGCCGGAATAATATTCGTCGCGTTCTGCTCAGACGCCACATCTTTGCCGCCAATAGCCTGAATCAAATCGTCAGCGCCCGAACCCTTGCCGAGCACGAAGAACACGCCAGCGGTACCGCGCACGTACAGGAATGCGAACGACACCTGCTGTGCACCCTTCGGGGCGACGTCCTTGAGCACCTGCAGGACATAATCCAGGTCCTTCTGCACGCGGGCAGCAACCTGCTCGCCCGCCTCCGGGACACCCAGCGCCTGCGCAACAGCCTTGAGCTGCGGAATGATCTTATCCATACGACGCTCATGATCGAAGACCACCACGGTCACACCCGCAGCGCGCAGCTGATCCACAATCTCAATCGGGCCGTTGCTCTTATCCCACAGCACCAGGTCCGGGGAGGTCGCCAGAATCGCCTCAGCGTTCAGGTCATGACCGTTCTGGGTCACCAGCGGCAGATGAGCCAGCGACTGCTCAGTCGAGGAGGTGACACGACCGACCAGGCGACCGCCCAGACCCAGCGCAATCATCTGCTGAGCCAGAGTGCCGTACAGGTCCAGCGCCAGCACACGGTCAGCGGACTTAACGGTCACCTCGGTGCCGTTGAAGTCCTTGAACGTCACGGGGAAAGCCGGAGTGGGGGTATCGACCATCGGCTGAATTTCGGGGGTATCTGCGGCGCTATTGGGGCCACGCAGAGCCTTCTGATCAGGGGCAATAGAAGAACGCAGCTGATCGGCAAGGTTCTCCAAAACGGTGCGGGTGCTCTGCTCATCCACCACAGCCTGCGAAGTGCTTGAAGAAGCGGCCGGGTTCTGAGTACCCACACCGCAAGAGCTCAGCAGAAAAGCGGAAGTGATGGAGAACGCTGCATACTTCACTGCATCGCGGCGGTTCAGGACAGAAGAAGAAAGGGAAGAAAACATCGTCGTCTCGCAGAAAAAAAGGAAGCTAGAAAAACTGGGGTAGGCGCCGGGGTAAAACCTGGCACCTGAAGCGGGGGTGCAGTGAAAATCTGCACCCCCGCACGGACCGTGTCGGCTCACCGGTGAACCTCATGGTTGAGTCTCACGGGCGAGCCGACAGCGTGGGCATCCTCGTGAGGTGCCGTTATGCCTTCTTGCGGCGGCGAGTGTACACGACGGTACCCGCACCGGCTGCAACAGCGATGAAGCCTGCAACCAGGGTGCCCTCAACACCGGAGGCGCCGGTGGAAGCCAGAGGCTTGCCGGTGACCGGGTCGCAACCCTCACCCTCGTAGACGGTCTCGGACACGGTCTTGGTGGTGGTCTTCGCGCCGTTAATCGCCGCGGAGAAGCTCAGCGGAGCCATGTCCTTACCGGCGTCGTAGAAGCCAGCGAACGCCTTCGCACCCTCAGCGGTCAGGGTGGTTGCTGCACCGTTGACGCTCACAGCGTCAGCGGAGCTCTGCAGACCCGAAAGATCCACCTTCAGCAGTGCCACCTCACCGTAGTTAGTTGCCTTGCCGGAGGGGTCATTGCTGTTCATGGTCGCGTAGAGAGTGCCGGAATTGCCGTTAATCTCAAGGCGCGGGTTCGCAATGGTGGTGTCCAGAATGCCGTGGTGACCGGTGAAACGAACCGAACCACTGAAGGAGATGGAACCCTTACCGCCCTTGAAGGTGCCGGTGCCGTTAGACCAGTTGAACGCATCCGAAGAGTAGGAGGTGCCGTTCAGCTCCCAGCTACCGTTCGCGATGCCACCGCGCACGTAGTTGCGGAAGGAGTCACGCACGCCCCAGCCAAGGTTTGCGCTCTTAATGGTGCCGTCGGATGCGCCCTGCTCCTGCACCTCGCGGGTGCGGGTGACGGGTACGCAGACCGGCTGTGCCGGGTTGTTGCTGACAGAACCGTTCGAGGAGGAACCGCCGTTAGAGACGCTACCGGAGGTGCCTGCCGAACCATTAGAACCGGAGCCGTTAGCGCCGGAGTTATCGGAGGAGTTCGAGGAGCCGTTATCGGAAGAGCCGTTCTCAGAACCCTTGTTATCGGAGGACTTGTTTTCAGAGATGCGGGGAACCTCAACGGTGTTCTCCGCGGTCTGCTCGCTGAGCTTTACGGAGAAGCTCAGCGGTGCCATGGCGTTGTCGGCACCGCGGTACTGGCCGGCGAAGAGCACGTCAGAACCTTCAGCGGTGAGCGCGACTGCTGCGTTCTGCGCCGAGAAAACGCCGTCCTTCACGCTCGCGCCGGAGAGGTCCACCTCGGCGATAGCCAGGCCGGTCTTGGAAACGGACTTGCCGTCGCGGGTCAGCGCGTCAACGTCAGCGACCAGGGTGCCCTTGCCGTTGACGACGACCAGGCGCATGTTCTTGATGGTGCTCTTGAGCTGACCATTGTGGCCGGTGAACTCTGCGGTGCCCGCGAAGTTGATCTGACCGGTCTTGGTCTCGGGGTTGTACACGCCGGATGCCTGAGTGTACTTGAAGCCGCCAGCTGCGGTCTTCTCCATGCCCTCAACGTTCACGGAGCCGTGCGCGAAGCCGGTCAGGTACTTCAGGAAGGACTCGCGGATATCCCAGCTGAGGGTGCCTGACTCGACGACGTTGCCGGTGACTTTTTCTTCACGCTTGGGCTCGGTGGTTGCGGCGGGGGAGGAGGGGGCCGCGGAGGTGGGGGCTACGCTCGGCGCTGCAGAAGTGGGCTCGGCGGGCTTGGGTGCCTCGCTGGTCGGTGCGGAGGAAGGCTCGCTGCTCGGCGCAGCAGTCGGCTCTGCGGTCGGCGCAGCAGTCGGCTCGGCGCTGGGTTTAGTGCTGGGCTCAGGGCTCGGCGCGGGTGCTTCCTTGGTCACGATGGTTGCGGAGAAGCCGAGTGCATCCAGCTCCTGACCCGCCTTGTAGAAGCCCGCGAAGGCGCCGGTTGCCTCTTCGGAAAGCTTGACGCGGGTGCCGTTTTCCTCGTCAACGCTGGGCAGGGTGATGGTGTTACCCTCAACCTTCAGGCCGGAGGCGTTGAAAGTGCCGAGGGTCATGTTCTTGGTTTCGACTAGGTCGTTCGGGGTGGTGTTGCCGTTGTAGGGGCGCGACTGAACGTTGGCGCGCACGGTGCCCACGCCGTCCTTAATGGTGACGGAGAGGTCGGAGATGATGACTTCCAGCAGACCGTGGTGTGCGGTGTAGTGAATCGAGGAGCCGGTGAAGGTGACCGAGTATTCGCCGTTGGCTACGGTGCCTTCGGCGGAGGTGAAGTGGTAGGAGCCGTCTTCGTTGGTGGTGACGCCGGTCAGTTCCTGGGAGCCCTGGGAGAAGGCACCGTTGATGTAGGAGCGGAAGGACTTCTTCAGGCCCCAGTTGACGGTGACGTCCTGCAGGCTCTGCTCTGAGGCTGCGGTTACCTCACCGGCGCTGATGTGGGAGTTGGTTTCAGCTGCGAAGGCTGCGGGTACGCCGGCGACGCCGCTGAGGCCGATGGTTGCTGAAGCCAAGAACGCCCAAGTGCGCTTGGTGAGAGAGGGGGTAGACATTCGGTGTCTCCTTGAATTTTGTGATTGTGGTGTTCGTATCAAGTCTAGCCCTATTAGCCTATGTTTGTGTAACTTAATGCCTAGGGTGACTTGTTCATAAGGTTTACCTTAGCAAATTTTTTATGAGAACTATTGCCAAAACCGGTTTTTGGTGACAATATGTCATTAACAGGTTTTGGTGACATGGTGTCACTAAAACATTTATTGTTCACCCACAAGCCACTTTAGGAACTCACCATGACTATTACCGCCCCCGCAACCACCCAGGAACGCTTCTCCGCACGCCTGAAGGAAAGCACCAAGCACGTCCACGACAACGCCGAACACTCCACCTTCATGGAAGACCTCATGGGCGGCTCCCTCAACACCGAGGCATACCTGCGCCTCATCAACCAGTACGTGCACATCTACGAAGCACTCGAGGCAGTCTCCGAACACTACCGCGCAGAAACCAGCCCCATCACCGAACCCTTCACCCACCCCGGCCTCGACCGCGCAGAATACATCCGTGCAGACATCCGCGCACTCGGCCAGGAAGGCGACATCGACGCGCCCCTGCCCGCAACCGCAGAATACGTAGAGCGTATCCGCGCCACCATCAACTCCCCCGAACGCTACCTCGCACACCACTACCTGCGCTACCTCGGTGACCTCTCCGGCGGCCAGGCAGTCGCAGCGCTCGTCAACCGCCACTACGGCATCCCCGCCGAAGCGCTGAGCATGTACCGCTTCACCGAACTGCCCAAGCCCAAGGTCTTCAAGGACGGCTACCGCGAACTGCTCGACAACGCACCCCTGACCGACGAACAGCGCGAAGCCCTCATCGAAGAATGCATCGAAGGCTTCCGCATCAACGCCTCCCTGTTCGCACAGCTGGGCCGCAAGGTCGCCGAGGTATAAACCCAGAACGCGCATAAACAGAACGCCTCAACGCACAACCTCTCACCGCTCAACGCACAAGCCAGCGGGCATAACAAAAGGGGCGGATGCTTTCACAAGCATCCGCCCCTTTCGGCGTTAGTCTCAAACTAGTCGAAGACTAGCCCTTCGCAACCTCACCGAAGTAAGAAGCGAGAGTACCCTCGTGAGCTGCACGCAGCTCATCCAGGTCAATGGAAACCTCATCCTGGAAGTCCAGAGCGTTCGACGCAGCATCCACCACACCAATACGTGCGAAGGGGAACTGGCGAGCGGTGCACATATCCTTGAAGCGCACCTCCTCAGAACGCGGAACCGAAACCACAACGCGGCCCAGGGACTCCGAGAACAGTAGGGTGAACAGGTCCACGCCGTCACGCTCAGCAACCTCACCCAGACCAATGCGGGCACCGGTGTTGAAACGCAGGCAAGCCTCCGACAGGGCCGCAGCCAGACCACCAGCAGACACGTCGTGTGCGGCATCAATCATGCCGTCACGAGACATGTTCATCAGCATGTCACCCAGCTGACGCTCCAGAGCCAGATCAACCTTCGGCGGCTGACCGCCCAGGTGGCCCTTGAAACGAGCCCACTCGGAGCCGTCCAGCTCATCGCGAGTGGTACCCAGCAGATAGATAGCCTGACCGTCATGCTCAGGAGCCCAACCCGAAGGGGTGCGGCGGGTGACGTCATCCATCACGCCCATCATCGCCACCACGGGGGTCGGGTTAATGGCCTTGCCACCGGTCTGGTTGTACAGGGACACGTTACCGCCGGTCACCGGAACACCCAGCTCCATGCAGCCATCAGCCAGGCCGCGAACAGCCTCAGCGAACTGCCACATGACGTCCGGATCCTCGGGAGAACCGAAGTTCAGGCAGTCAGACACAGCCACAGGGCGTGCACCAACGGTCGCAACGTTACGGTACGCCTCAGCCAAGGACGCGCGAGCACCCTCGTACGGATCCAGGTAGGTGAAACGCGGGGAGGCGTCGGTCGCCAGAGCAACACCGAGGTTGGTGTTCTCGTCCACGCGCACCACGCCGCCGTCGTCCGGCATGGACAGGGCGGTGTTGCCCTGAACGTAGCGGTCGTACTGGTTGGTGATCCAGGACTTGGAGCACATGTTCGGGGACGCCATGAACGCCTTGATTGCCTCGCCCAGCTCCTTACCGCGCGGGCGGGAATCGTCGGCAGCCGAACCGGTGAAGTGGTTAGCCTGAACGTCATCCTGCCACTCGGGGCGTGCGTAAGGACGCTCGTAGGTCGGGCCGTCGTGCGCGACGGTGCGGGGGTCAACATCCACGATGACCTCGCCGTCCCACTCGATGACCAGGCGGCCAGAGTTGGTGACCTCACCGAGGAAGGAGTACTCCACGCCCCACTTGTTCATGATCGCTTCGAAGCGCTCCACGTTCTCGGGGGAGACAACAGCCATCATGCGTTCCTGAGACTCAGACATCAGAATCTCGCCCGGGGTCAGGGTGGGGTCACGCAGCAGAACCTTGGTCAGGTCGACGTGCATGCCGCCCTCACCGTTAGAAGCCAGCTCGCTGGTTGCGCAGGAAATACCCGCAGCACCCAGGTCCTGAATACCCTCAACCACGGAGCCCTTGAACAGCTCCAGGCAGCACTCAATCAGAACCTTCTCAGCGAAGGGGTCGCCCACCTGAACGGCAGGACGCTTCGAGGGCTTGGTGTCATCGAAAGACTCGGACGCCAGCACCGACGCACCGCCGATGCCGTCGCCACCGGTGCGTGCACCGAACAGAACAACCTTGTTGCCCACGCCCGATGCGTTCGCCAGGCGGATGTCCTCGTGACGCATAATACCCACAGCCAGTGCGTTGACCAGCGGGTTTGCCTGGTAGCAGGAATCGAACTCAACCTCGCCGCCGATGTTCGGCAGACCCAGGGAGTTACCGTAACCACCAATACCGGCAACCACGCCGCCAATAACGCGGGCGGTGTCCGGGTGATCAATCGCGCCGAAACGCAGCGGATCCATCACAGCAATCGGGCGTGCACCCATGGAAATAATGTCACGCACAATACCGCCCACACCGGTCGCAGCACCCTGGTAGGGTTCCACGTACGAGGGGTGGTTGTGGGACTCAATCTTGAAGGTAACAGCCCAGCCGTCACCAATATCGGTCACACCGGCGTTCTCACCGATACCGACCATCAGGTCCTTCTTCATCTCATCGGTGACCTTCGCACCGAACTGCTTCAGATGAACCTTAGAAGACTTGTAGGAGCAGTGCTCGGACCACATGACCGAGTACATTGCCAGCTCAGCCGCGGTAGGACGGCGACCAAGAATCTCCTTAATGTCCTCGAACTCGTTCTCCTTCAGACCCAGTTCAGCCCAGGGGAGTTCGGTGTCCGGGGTTGCCGCCGCGTGCTCGACGGTGTCGAGGTTAAACTGCTTTTCGCTCATAACTTCTTAGAATCCTTGTCGTGCGTTAGCGGGCGTTAATCAGGTTGGCAAGAACGGAGGTGAACACGCCGAGACCATCGGCGCCACCGCGCAGAGAAACCTCACCAAAACCGGAAGAGGAAGGACCGAAGCCGGGCTCCACAGCGTGCTCCGGGTGCGGCATCAGACCGACCACGTTACCGCGCTCATTGCTGATACCAGCAATGTCATTACGGGAACCGTTCGGGTTGAAACCAACGTAGCGGAACACCACGCGACCCTCAGCCTCCAGCGCCTCCAGAGTCTTCGGGTCAGCAACGTACTGACCGTCCTGGTTCTTCAGAGGGACAACAATCTCCTGGCCTGCAGCGTAATCGCTCGTCCAGGAGGTGGAGTTATTCTCAATGCGCAGAACCTGGTCACGGCAAATGAACTTGCGGTGAT
Organism: Rothia sp. 27098_8_29; assembly: GCF_041432785.1. Taxonomy (NCBI): domain Bacteria; kingdom Bacillati; phylum Actinomycetota; class Actinomycetes; order Micrococcales; family Micrococcaceae; genus Rothia; species Rothia sp. 27098_8_29. The sequence goes on along the minus strand of NZ_JAPWAI010000002.1, from coordinate 57,752 downwards.
CGTTCTTAATCATCGAACCGGGCAGCAGGTGAGACTCAGTCAGAATCTGGAAACCATTGCAAATACCCAGAACAGGCAGGGGAGCGGAACCGGAGGTACCAGCAGCGTTAGCGGCATCAATCACCGAACGCATCACGGGAGCCTTCGCAGCAATAGCGCCAGCACGCAGGTAGTCACCGTAGGAGAAACCGCCAGGAATAATGACGGCATCAACGTTCTTCAAATCAGCGTCGTCGTGCCACAGCTCAACGACGGTACCGCCAGCCAGACGGACAGCACGCGCAGCGTCACGGTCATCCAGGGTGCCGGGGAAAGTCACCACGCCAACGCGTGCGTCAGCGAAAGCGGGGTTCGGGGAGTAGCTAGAGAAGTCGCCAACCAGGGGGACTTCAGTGGGTGCGAGGGACTCTGCCATAGGTATTAGTCCTCCAGAACCGAAACGTTCACAACGTCTTCGATGACGGGGTTCGAGAGCAACTCTTCAGCAGCCTTGCGGGCAGCCGCGAGGTGCTCCTCGGTTGCCTCACCCTCGACGGTCAGCTCGAAGCGCTTACCCTGGCGAACATCAACGAAGGAATCAACGCCGATACGGGGCAGCTCGTGAGAAATAGCCTTACCCTGCGGGTCAAGAATTTCGGGCTTGAGCATAACATCAACAACAATACGGGCCATGTGTGGGCACTCCTTGGGTGCGTGGGTTCTGTATGAGCCGTATCTCATTCTACCCCAGTACAGCGGAAAGTGAGATGACGAGACCACCAATTACCAAATAGAGAGCCCCAAGTCACCCTTTTCTCACGCGCTGGGCACCAAACCCACAGGCCACAGCGCCAAAAACGCAACTGGCCCCCGCCACCAACCAGCTACTCACCGCACGGTCTACTCGCCGCTCAGCCTACTCACTACTCAGCGGCGGCAGGTAGCGCTCGCACACCTGCAACAGGCGCTCACGCAGCTCAATCGAACGCTCCGACAGCTCACGCTGAATCCGCACGTACTCGGCCTTACCTTCGGTGGTCTCCACCGGAATCGGCTCGTATCCCCAGCTGCGAATATCGTAGGGGGCGGCGCGCATATCCAGTTCGCGCGCATCCCACGCCAGGTCGAAACAATCCATGACCAGGGTCGAATCAACCAGCGGCAGCAACTTATACGCCCACTTGTACACGTCCATATTCGCGTGCAGGCACGCGGGCTGCTCCAGGACGCGCTGCAACTCGCGGGTCGGCTGCAGTTCGTTCATCGGTGCCGCCTGCGGCATGAAGAAACGGAACGCATCAAAGTGCGAGCAGCGGATGCGGTGCTCCTCCACCACGCGGTCCGTACCCTCCGCGCCCAGGCGCAGTTCCAGGTAGCCGTGGCGGATGTTGTTCTCCACTGACTTGTACGCCATCGCCCACTCATGCATGCCGAAGCAACCAAACTGCCCCTTCTTCGCGGCGGTGTTGCGCAGGATCTCGTGGGTGAAGGCGAGGGCGGTAGCGCGGCGCTCCACAAAATCGGTGACGTCCACCGTGACGGCGGAGGCGGCATCCGCCTGGGCACGCGCCACCTGCGGGGCGCAGCCAGCGTCAAGGAGTTCCTGCTCGGTTGCGGGCCGGTAGAAACGCCATGAGGCGCGCTCGGGTGCATCCAGCAGAATGACGCCGGCGCCGGGGTGCCAGCGCTTGAACTGGCCGGGCTTGAGCGTGTAGTAGGTGAAGAGGAAGTCTTCCACGGGGTGCACTTCGTGGCGGGCGCGACGCTGCGCAAACGGGTCGGCGTATCGGCCGGCACGCGCCTCATGCGCCGCCTCTGCGGCACTCCATTGACGGGCATCCATCACCTGGGAAAACACAACACTACTCATGCTTCTAGGGTAGAGCACCCGCACGCCCACAAATGCATCGATAAAAGGGAGGGGCGGCGCCGGATCAAACCAGCACCGCCCCTTACCGAAGCGTACAGCTCACAAACGAGCTAAACCCTAGCGGCCAGTACCACCGTAAACAGTAGCCTCGCCCTCAGCGTCCAGACCGAACGCAGTGTGCACCGCGCGAACAGCCTCATCCAGCTTGCTCAGCTCAGTAATCACCGAAATACGGATCTCAGAAGTCGAAATCATGTCAATGTTCACGCCAGCGTTAGACAGCGCCTCAAAGAAAGTGAACGAAACACCCGTGTTAGTCTTCATGCCCGCGCCAACCAGCGACAGCTTACCAACCGACTCGTTGTAAATAACCTCCTGGAAACCCAACTCAGCCTGCGCAGCCTTCAGCGCCTTCAGCGCAGCATCGCCCTGAGCCTGATCCAGAGTGAAGGAAATATCGGTCACGCCGGGGCGGTCGGTGGGAACGTTCTGAACGATCATGTCCAGGTTCACCTTCGCCTCGTTAATCAGGCCGAACACCTTAGCGGCCGAACCGGGAACGTCCGGAACGCCAACAACGGTAATCTTTGCGCGGGTGCGATCGTGCGCGACACCGGAAATCAGGGGCTGCTCCAAGGGAATCTCCTTCAGATGAATGGGGGTCAGTTCCGCGGACTCCTCCGGAACCACGATAGTGCCTTCAAGGTCCGAGAACGAAGAACGCACGTGAAGCTTCAAGTTAAAACGACGAGCATACTCGACGCTACGCAGGTGCAGAATCTTTGCACCGTTCGCCGCCATCTCCAGCATTTCCTCGCTGGTGATGGTATCCAGCTTGTGCGCGGTCGGCACGATGCGCGGGTCGGCGGTGAACACGCCGTCCACGTCCGAGTAAATCTCGCACACATCGGCGTTCAGCGCGGCGGCCAGCGCAACGGCGGTCGTATCGGAACCGCCGCGGCCCAGGGTCGTAATGTCGCCACTCTGACGGTTCATGCCCTGGAAACCAGCAACAATCGCGATATTTCCGGCCTCGACGGACTCACGGATGCGATCGGGGCGAACCTCCACGAGGCGCGCCGAACCGTGCACGCCGTCGGTAATCATGCCAGCCTGCGAACCGGTGAAGGACTGCGCCTTAGCGCCCAGGTCGTTAATGGCCATCGACAGGACGGCGGTCGAAATGCGTTCACCGGCGGTCAGCAGCATGTCCAGCTCACGCGAGGGAACGACATTGCTGGTGACCTCTGCGGCAAGGTCGAGCAACTCATCGGTGGTGTCGCCCATAGCGGACACCACGACGACCACATCGTTACCTGCCTTCTGAGTGTCCACGACGCGGCGGGCAACGCGCTTTACGCCCTCCGCATCAGCTACGGAGGAACCGCCGAACTTTTGGACGATCAGGCTCATAGAATTCTCCAGGTCAGTTACTTGTGTGCCACCGGCAGACGCCGGCTCCTCATTTATAGTAGACGGCGTTCAGTACAAGCGGCGAACTGTGCACCCGTATGTATTGCCCCGTGAAATATTACGTAGTGTTACACGGTGGCGATGCAGGGTATGGAGGCGAAGGCGCGGAGGCGGGCACAGCAAGCCTGAGAGGGCTGGTTTCTAGGTCCACGGGTTCACATAAGTGACACCCGGCAGTGGCGGAACATCCGGCTTCGGGGTGCGCAACGGGGCGTTCTGAATCGAGCGGATCTTCTCCTCATAGTCGGGGGTGCGGAACACTTCCGGAGCATCCTCCGCCTGCTCGGTTGCGGGTGCCTCAGTGGGTTCGGAAGCGGGTTCGGAGGCGGCGCTCGCCGGAGCCGTCTCGCCGGAGTCTTCGCCCAGGTCAGGGGCGGATTCTGCTTCTGTGGCTTCAGACGTAGAGACCGCACCAGAATTGGCAGGGGAGCCCTCAGGGCGGGATTCCTTGTCGCCTGATTCCTCAGCCTCCTGGAGGACCTGCTCAATCAGTTGCTCATCTACCGTGCCCTGCACACCCTCAGTGGCGGGCGTCGCCGGGGCGGAAACGGCAGAATCCTCAGAATCCAGGTCATCAAACATGCTCGAATTCCAGCGGCGACGACTCTGCTTTGCCTCCTGAGCCTGAACCTGAGCCGCCTGCTCACGGTCCTGCTCCTCCTCGCGGTTCACGCGCTCAAAATCCTCGGCGGCAGTATGAGCCACCGCCGTGCCCTCGCTAATGACGCGGCGGCCCTCCAACGCACGGCCCAGGGTAATCTCGTCCGCGTACTCCAGGTCGCCACCGACCGGAAGACCCGACGCCAGGCGCGACAGACGCACACCCAGCGGCACGAGCATACGCGAGAGGTAGGTTGCGGTTGCCTCGCCCTCAAGGTTCGGGTCCATCGCCAGAATAATCTCCTGGATACGCTCATCCGCCAGGCGGGACACCAGCTCACGAATACGCAGCTGCTCCGGGCCCACACCCGCCAGCGGGTTAATGGCACCGCCAAGCACATGGTAGCGGCCGGTAAAGGAACGGGTGCGCTCAATCGCCACCACGTCCTTCGACTCCTCGACCACACACAGCACGGACGGGTCGCGGCGCTCATCACGACAGATTGTGCACAGCTTCGTCTCGGAGACGTTACCGCACTCCTCACAGAAGCTCACGCTGGTCTTCACCGTGGAAATGGCGTTGGCTAGGCGCGCCATATCGGCAGCATCCGCATTCAGAATGTGAAAAGCGATGCGCTGAGCCGACTTGGGGCCCACACCCGGCAGGCGGCCGAGCTCGTCAATGAGGTTTTGAACTGCTCCCTCGTACATGGCTTCTCCTTCAGATGCGGTGCGTTGTGCTGGTGCGTTGGTGCGCTTGTTCTTGGGCGACGTTATGAGTATGCACCCAACCCCTGACAGTTTAGGGGGCGTTTCGCGTAGCGAGTATGCGGCTGGAATGAGTGCGCCCGCCATCGGTGCGATGGCGGGCGCGGCACCTACAACCCCGGATTAGGGCTGGTGCAGGGGGCGTTCGTCAATGACGGTGCCACCAATAATTTTTTCGATAGCGCGCAGACCGATGAAGGTGCTGTTTTCGACCTTCTCATCATCCTCAGAGACGTAGTCCTCATCGGATGCGGCGCGTGCCGGGCGAGCCGGTGCCGCCGGTGCGTTAGGAGTCGGCGCGTTAGGAGTCGGTGTGGCAGGTGCGTTAGAAGTCTGCGCTGCGGGCTTCTCATCGCTTGCCGGAGCAGTATCAGCCGCAGCCGCCTGCGGTGCCTCTGCCAACGGACCAGCCGGCGCGAGGGGTTCCGCCGGAGCAACCGGAGCAGCGAGGGGACCAGCAGGCTCAACCGGAGTAGCAAGCGGACCAGCCGGTGCTACAGGCTCAGCAGGCATTGCGGGTGCTGCGGGCATTGCGGGTGCAGTGGGTGCCTCAACTGGTTCAGCATAGGTAGGCTCATCCTCAAAAGGGGGCTCCTCCTCATACGGAGGTTCCTCCGCGTGAGGGGGCTCCTGCGAGAACGGGGGTTCCTGTGCATGCTGGAGTTCAGAGGCATGCTGGGGTTCCGGGGCGCTCTCCTGCTGCGGAACTCCACTACCGGAGGCAGCAAAGGAATCACGCTCACCAAAACCACCCGTCGGAGCAGTCGGAACCTGCTGAGCTACCGGGGGCTCAGTCGCAAGCGGACCAGCCGGAGCCTGCGGCGCAGCCGGTACAGCCGGGGCAACCTGCTGAGGTGCTTCCTCGGGGGCGCTCTGCGGAATCGGGGCAACTTCCCACGCGCCCAGAGGCGCATCCACGCTCGTGGACTCGGGGGTGTTTGCGCCGGTCAGCGGCTGACCGTGGCGACGCCACGCATCCTCACCGCCGCGCGGTCCATCTGCCAGAGGCGCCGGCTGAGCGGGCTGCGGGGGAGTCTGCTGAACGGGCCGCTGAGACGCCTGCGGGGCAACAGCCGCCGGAACTGCAGGCTGCGCTGCGGGAGCACTGGGCGCTGCGGACTGAGCAGCAGGCTGAGCTACGGGCTTGACTTGCTCACCGGGCTTCGCCACCTGAGCGTGAATGGTCACCTGACGGCGCAAGAACTCACTCACGCGGGCGGTCAGCTCGGGCACAAAGCCCTTGACCGCGCGCAGAGTCGCAATGTCGGCGCTCACGTACAGGGTTGCGCCGTCCATGCGGGCGGGGCGAACCTTCATCAGCTGCTCCGCCGCACCGGGAACGCTCATTCGGTTAAGAATGGCACGCCAATTACCCTGAACCGCCGCCAGCGGATCGTTCGGGTCAAGCTTCAGAGGCGCGGAGGGGGCACCCGCCGCAGCTGCTGCAGGAGAGGCCGGGACATTCGGCGCCTCCGGAGCATGAGGTGCCGTCGGGGTGTTACCCGCTAGGGGAGCACCAGCCGCAGGCACCTGCGCGGCCGGTGCCAGAGGTGCAGCACTAAGGGGCGCACCTGCCAGCGGGGGAGCACCCGCGCTGGCATGCTGAGAACTGCCCGGCTGAGAGCCGCTCTGCTGAGGGGCAGACTGCGGGGCAGTCGCCTCCTGAACAGAGGCGCTAGGAGTCTGCGCATTAGGTGCCTGAGTCTTAGGAGCCAGGCCAGCCGCCGCCATACCCGCCGCACGAGCAGCAGACATGCCACCCTGCGCCGGACCAGAACCAGCAGCACCAGAAGCCACGCGGCGCTCCAAAACTTGCAAGCGAGAAGCCAACGCCGCAACCTCCGCACCACCAGCAGAACCCTCCGCCGCAGGCAGAAGCAGACGAGCACACAGCAACTCCAGCTGAAGCTGCGGATTCGCCGCACCCGTCATACCATTCAGAGTCTCATTCGCCGTACCCGCAGCAACCGTCAGCTCACGCTCACCCAAAGCCTGAGCCTGCTGGCCCAGGCGCTCCAACTGATCCTGCGGAACACCCTGCAAAATCTGGCCGGCAGCCTGCGGAACAGCCTTCACCACGATCAAATCACGCAGACGCTCCAGCAGATCCTCCACAAAACGGCGAGGATCCTGACCGGTAGCCACCACACGAGATACCGCACCAAAGAGAGTCGGTGCATCCTTCGCACCCAACGCCTCAATGACCTCATCCAGAAGCTGCGCGTGGGTATAACCCAGCAGCGCCACCGCACGGTCATACTCAATACCGTTCTGCGAAGACGCACCAGCCATCAGCTGATCAAGAATCGACAGCGAATCACGCACCGAACCGCCACCAGCACGAATCACCAGCTGTAACACACCAGGCTCAACCGGCACCTGTTCCTGATCGCACAGGCCCTGCAGGAACGGCAGAAGAACCTCCGGCGGAACCAAACGGAACGGGTAATGGTGAGTACGCGAACGAATCGTACCCAGCACCTTATTCGGCTCAGTCGTCGCGAAGATAAACTTCACGTGCTCCGGCGGTTCCTCCACAATCTTCAGCAGCGCATTGAAACCCTCACGGGTCACCATATGTGCCTCATCAATAATGAAGATCTTGTAACGGTCACGCACCGGTGCCAAAGTAGCGCGCTCACGCAAATCACGGGCATGATCCACGCCGCCGTGGCTCGCCGCATCCATCTCAATCACGTCAAGAGAACCGCCACCATCACGTGACAGCTCACGGCACGAATCGCACACACCACACGGAGTAGGAGTCGGACCCTGCGCACAGTTCAAGCAACGCGCCAAAATACGCGCCGACGTGGTCTTACCGCAACCACGCGGACCCGAAAACAGGTACGCGTGATTCACACGGTTCTTCTCCAGGGCGACCATAAGAGGTTCGGTCACGTGCTCCTGCCCAATAACCTCAGCAAAGGTCTCGGGGCGATAACGACGATAAAGGGCAGTGCTCACGGCAACCTCTTCAACTCGGGGTGCGGATAGGACAATCCCTACCATTTTAGACGCTTTACCCCCAGCCCGAGTGGTCGGCAGTCACCGGCGAACACGCTGCTACAGCACCCCAGCACAACACCGCCACCGTGACACCTACTATGGGCGCTCACCCGGACGCTTACCCGAGTGGCATGTACGCCCACAGAAATACTGCAGACGCGCCGAATTCCCAAGAACTCAAAAATCCGGTACACTGGTTCTTGCCTCTTACGTGGCGTTATCTTGGAAAACTCCCCCAGGACCGGAAGGTAGCAAGGGTATTCGAGCTATGACGGGTGCGTAGGAGGTTTTTTCATGCCCAAAATCAGGTAGATGGGCAGTTCGCACCCGTCATATGCACTGCGTGCCCGCTCCGCTGGCGCTCCGCGGCTTCGGATCCGGATTCCGCCTCTCTAGAGCTCGGCGGCTTCGACGCAGGATTTATTACCTCGCGCGCTCGGAATCCTGCGCCTCAGTTCGCTCGCTCAGAATCCTGGGTTTCAGCGGTTGCGTAGGAGGTTTTTTTCATGCTCAAAAACGGGTACCTGGGTAGCTTGCACCCGTCATATGCACCGCGTGCCCGCTCCTCTGGCGCTCCGCCCAAAAACAGGGGCACAAGCATCCACAAATGTGCTTTCTGTTACTTTTTCCATCCAGGGCTTGCGTGCTTCGCAAAAGCGTAGTAAAGTTTTATTCGTTGCCTACGCAATGCGTAGAAAACATAGCTGGAGGATTCGCCTAGCGGCCTATGGCGCACGCCTGGAACGCGTGTTGGGTTAACAGCCCTCGGGGGTTCAAATCCCCCATCCTCCGCCACCGATCCCCGGTCTTAGATTCTAAGACCGGGGATTTTTTATGCCCCTTGGTACTATTTCTTCAGAACCCCACGGTTACACGTGCCGCCGAGGCGCCCCATACCTGCAGAAAGCACCACCATGATCTTCAAAAAAGTAGGCGACAGCCGCCCCTACCCCCAGCACGGCATGACCCACGCCGACTGGGGAGGAATCCCGCCGCAGCAGGTACGCCTCGACACCCTCATCACCACCCAAAAAACCCTCAACCTTGAGACCCTACTCGCCGAAGACTCCACCTTCTACGGCGACCTCTTCCCGCACGTGGTCAAATGGGGCGGCGAACTCTACCTCGAAGACGGCGTGCACCGCGCGCTACGTAACGCCCTGCACCGCCGCGCCGTCATGTACGCGCGTGTACTGGACCTGGACTCCATCTCACCGGCGCTACTGCCCGGCGCGTAAAAACCCACCCGAATACAGAAAAAGCCGCGGACCGATGCAAAGAAGCATCAGGTCCGCGGCATTTTTGTGACGTATAACTGAGCTACGTTCCGCGGTTCAGGTTCCACGGTTCAGAGGTGCCACGCTTAGGATGCGACCTTCAGGCCCGCCTCCTGCACCGGGGATTGCTCCGGCAGGGACTCCTCGGAATCCAGGCGAACCGGGTTGCCCTCGGCGTCAAAACGCGCGCCCAGGCCCATCTGAATAAAACGGATAGTATTCAGAATCTGACGCTCGCGGGTCTCCTCATCCGGTGCATCCTCGGCACGACCGGCGCTTGAGGAGAGGGAACCGTGCACGAGCATCGCCAGTTCGCGAATGTCGTTCTTCGGAATGTAGTTCTCGGCAATGGCGGCAGAAAGAATATGCGCGAGCACCATCTGTAGCTCGTGAACGTGCTTGCCGAGCTTCGCGTAGGACTCGGGGGAGAGCATGGAGCGCATCGCAGGGCCCGGAGGCAGGTGGCGGCGCGCCAGGTCGTTGATCTGCAAGCGAATGTAGACCGCGAGCTGGTCAATCGGGTTTTCGATGCCCTCCAGGCCGACGCGCAGCTCGTTGAGGAAGCGTTCGGTCTCGTCCAGGGCGTAGGCGACCAACAGTTCGCCCATGTCGGCGAAGTAGTTGTAGACCGCGGTGCGGCCGATACCGGCGTTCTTGGCGACGTCGGTCATGGTCAGGCCGGAGAGGCCGCGGTTGTAGAGAATCTCGCCGAAGGAGTTGAGGATGGCGCGCTTGGTGTTTTCGCGCTGGGCGGCGTTGGTTGCTGCAGAAATACGAGGCATAGTGACACTCTACCCTAATACGTCATCAAATGACGAATGTATTGAATGTGTCACCAAGAAATTTGCCCAATCCATGCGAATTTTCACAAATATGACAGAACGACCGGCACTACAAGAAGCCCAAACGCGTAGCAGCCGCCAAATCAGCACCCACCAACGACGCAATCGGATACCCCGTATGGCCACGCCCCGGAGTCACCTGCAACAAAGTCCGCGCCCCCAAACCCTCGTAGAACGCACTACCCTCCTGCACCGCAATCCGCGCCGACCAACTCCCCTCAGAACTCGTCGCCATACGCCGACGAGCCGACGGCGAACGACCATCCAGCACACCCACATGCCAGCTCATCAACAGATGCTCATGCGAGGAAGGATTCAACGCAGCCTGTTCACGCACCCGCACGGGCACGCCGTCAGCGCCACCGCCACCGATAAAGGTGGCGCCACCTCCACGAATCCAGTCAATATCGTGCGACAGCAGCTCGTAGCTGAGAAACTCCGCACCACCCGAATAGCCCGCAAGCCAGACGCGGCTCATATCCACCTTGTACGCCAGGGCAATCTCCTCAATGAGGGCGCGAACCATCCTGCCGTTCGAGCGGGCACGAACCCACCAGTTATAGGTCAGCGGAGGCGCACAAGAATCACCATCGGCCAGGCGCTGCTCCCGCAGGCTACCCGGCGACAGCACCGGCACGGACAGCATGTTGAACTCAGCCGCCACCTGCGCCAGCTCGGCACGCAACGGGGAGGTGCGGCGCAACAGGCGGCTACCCACACGGGAGAGGTGGTCACCATCAAAATAGAACAGCACACCGGGCGCAGGCTCAGACTCGAACAGAAGGTTCAGGTTATCGACCCGATAGTAGATATTGCGCCCGCGATGCGTAAACGATCGGTAACCGAGCAGCTCAGACGAAGCCAGAAGCACTGGCTCTAGCAGGGAAGCTCCGGTGCGCACAGCCTGCGCCGCATAGGTGAACAGCGGATGCAGACGCGGAATATGCGCGCTCAGCCGCCGCTGGTTACGGTGCCGCCGCCTCCGCACCTGCTGTGAAGACCCCCGTACCGACCGCCGAAGCGAGGCGCGTAGCGCACGCCCCGCCCCCAGCAGGGATACCACCTGCTCAGTGCGGTGAATTCCGTGGCCCAGATTCTTCATACATTTATTGTAAATGTGCGGTCAGGAAGGCTGGCGGGGTGGTCATGAGCGTCCACACTCTTGAACGAAGCCCGTAAACCTGCCGCCGCCACGGCATATAGGTACTATTAGATAGGCTCGGGTGGCAGACGAGCCGGTGAGTAGCGCCCTGCATAGTGCACTCACCCACCACACGTGAGGGCTCGTACCTTGCGTGAAGAAACACATCGCATGAAGAAAGACTTGGGGAAAGTAATGGCTAAACCCGTTAGCGAATCTAAGGCTCAGACGAGCACCGTCAAGGTGCCCTGGGCTGGTCGCCGCGGCTACTTTGATCTGCTGCTGGGCGCATCCTGCGTCATCCTGATCATTTCGAATATTGGTGCAACTAAGGGCGTGGAGTTCGGTCCCCTGCCCTTCGAACTGCCCCTCATTGGTAACACCATCGTCACCGACGGTGGTTTCTTCCTTTTCCCTCTCGCCTACGTTATTGGCGACCTTCTTTCTGAGGTGTACGGCTTCAAGCGTGCCCGCCGCGCGATTGTGGCCTCCTTCGCCTCAGCCGCTTTTGCTGCCCTGTGTTTCCTGCTGATCGTGCACCTGCCCGCTGCGAGCTTCTACACCGGCCAGGAGGCGTTCGCGCAGGTTCTCGGCCCGGTCTGGCAGATTTTTGTGGGCTCCCTGCTCGGTTACCTCTTCGGTCAGACCCTGAACGCCTGGGTCATGGTGGCAATGAAGAAGGCAAGCAAGGGCCGTTTCCTGTGGCTGCGTATGATTGTCTCCACCCTGGTTGGTGAGCTGCTTGATACCGTCATCTTCTGCTCCATTGCGGCACCGGTGCTCGGCATCGACACCATGGAAGCATTCATCAACTACGTACTAATCGGTTATATCTACAAGTGCCTGGTCGAGGTGATCCTCATGCCGATCAGCTACCCGATTATTGGTTGGTTCAAGCGTCACGAACTCGAGTACGTGGCATAAGCTAACCTCCTGACAGCTGATGTGCAGAGCCGCCCGGCCTAACGACCGGGCGGCATTGCCATTTCAGCTTTATTCAATACACAGCATGTCTAAGAAAGAGATACGTTATGTCTAAACTGCAGGGGAACACCCCCGAGCAGTCGGAGAAGAACGACTCGTTGAATCGTTCCCTCTCCCACGGCCAGTTGACCATGATTGCGATGGGCTTGGCGCTGGGTACGGGCCTGTTCCTGGGCTCCTCCTCCGCCATTAAAATTGCGGGCCCCGGCGCAATCCTCTCTTACGCTATTGGTTCGATGATTGCGGCAACCATTGCTGCGTGCGCGGGCGAAATGTCCGTGCGTCACCCCGTCCAGGGCGGTTTCGGCACCATTGCCAGCCGATACCTGAACCCCTTTAGCGGCTACCTGACTCGCTGGGCGTATTGGGCGTGCACCGTGCCGCTGGCCGGTGCTGAGCTGGTGGCGGTTGGCCACTACATGGCGTACTGGTTCCCGGACGTTCCCCTGGCTGTGTTCGTCGCCCTCTTCGGTGCGATTATTCTGGTGCTGAACCTGGTGAGCGTGAAGTCCTTCGGCGCCCTGGAGTTCATGCTCTCTTCGATTAAGGTTTCTGCCGTCATCGTGTTCATGGTGATTGGTGTACTGCTGGTGTTCGTGGGTCTGCCCGGTCACGCTGCGGCGGGTACCGCAAACCTCGTGAACGACGGCGGCTTCCTGCCCAACGGCCCGGCATCCATCTGGATTTCGATGGCTGTTGTCATGTTCTCCTTCGGCGGTGTGGAAATGATTTCCCTCTCCGCAGCGGAGGCGAAGGACCCGGCACGCTCGGTGGCAACCAGCGTGAAGGCAATGATTTGGCGCCTGTCCACCTTCTACGTGGTGTCCATGGCAATTATTCTGTGCCTGGTGCCCTGGCAGACCGCCGCACAGAACTCGGAGCTGACTGAGTCGCCGTTCGTGCTCGTCTTCTCTGAACTGGGTATCCCCTTCGCGGCGGACATCATGAACTTCGTGGTGCTCGTTGCTGCGCTCTCTGGCGCTAACGCCTCCCTGTACGCGGCAACCCGCCTGCTGCACGCCCTGGGCTCTGACCGCATGGCTCCCCCAGTGGCTGCCCGCACCTCCTCGCGCGGCGTGCCGGTCGTGGCTCTGCTCATCTCCTTCACCGGCGTTGTCGTGGCGACCGTGATGGCTGTTGCCAAGATTGGCGACATCTTTGCCCTGCTCATGGCGCTGGTGACCCTGTGCATCCTGATCGTGTGGATCATGATTCTGCTGACCTACCAGGCGTACAAGAAGGACCAGAAGGACGCCTCCTCCTTCACCGTGCTGGGTGGCCGCGTCACCGCAGGTCTGGCTCTGGCGGGTGTCCTGGCGACCCTGGCGGCAATGTTCATGCTGCCCGGCTCGGGTGTTCAGGAATCCATCATGGTCGGCATCGTCTTCTTCGTGCTGATTTCTATTGGCTACGCCATCTCGTCGAAGGTTAAGGGCGGTTATGAGCGCCCCGATTTGGACGCTATGCACGCCGATGAGAACACCAACGCGGCACAGCACTAAATAGCGTGAAAGCCTCGCGAGGCTAAAACATAAGAAGGCACCGGATGGGGGAGCACCCCCGTTCGGTGCCTTTTCGCTTCTGCGCTCTAGACGGCGCCGTTCTGAGCGATGTGAGTGTGCCCGTAGAATAGTTAACTATTCGTACCCGTCAACGAGGCTAGAAGCCGCAGAAGCCGGGTGCGAGCACACATTGCACATCACGCCCCTAAGGCGTACTGACGGAAGGCACCTTCGTGTCCCACAACGACGATACCCGCAGCCACGCTGCAGCGGGGACCGCCGGATCGCGCACCCTGAAGCGTTCTCTGTCCCACGGACAGATGACCATGATCGTGATGGGTTCCGCGCTCGGTACGGGCCTCTTCTTGGGTTCGGGCACCGCCATTGCGATGGCTGGTCCCGCAGTCATTCTCACCTACGCTATTGGTTCTGCGCTCGCTTCGGTGATTGGCGCGGCAACCGGTGAAATGGCGGTTCGCTACCCTGTCCGCGGCGGTTTTGGCACTATCGCTACCCGCTATCTGGGCCCTTTCGCGGGCTTTTTGACTCGCATCGCATACTGGACGGCTACTGTTCTGATTGCTGGCGTTGAGCTGGTGTCGGTGGCGACTTACCTGAATTATTGGTGGCCGCAGCTTCCGCTGTGGGCGGGTATTGCCGCGTTTGGTGTGGCGCTGATTGTGCTGAACCTGACCAGCGTGAAGTCTTTTGGCATGCTGGAGTTCTTCCTGTCTTCGATTAAGGTCATTTCGATTATTGCCTTCCTGCTGGTGGGCCTGTGCCTGATTTTCTTCGGCCTGCCCGGTCACGCCGCGGTGGGTACCGCAAACCTCTTCAACGACGGCGGCTTCATGCCGAACGGCCTCCAGTCGGTGTGGCTGTCGCTGGCTGTTGTGATGTTCTCCTTCGGCGGTATTGAGATGATCTCGATCTCTGCTGCGGAGGCGAAGGACCCCTCCCGTTCGGTGCGTTCCTCGGCGAAGGCGATGATGGTTCGTTTGGCGACCTTCTACGTGCTGGCGGTCCTGATTGTTGTGGCTGTTATTCCATGGCGTTCGGCATCGGGTCTGGGCGACGCTGTGGATGCTTCCCCGTTCGTTCTGGTCTTTGAACAGCTCGGTGTTCACGGTGTGGCACACTTCGTGAACTTTGTGGTGCTGATTGCGGCGCTGTCGAGCGCGAACGCGAACCTGTACGCGGGTGCGCGTCTGCTACACTCGTTGGCGGCTGACGGTATGGCGCCTCGCCAGCTGGCTCAGGTGAACCGTGCCGGCGTTCCGGCTCGTGCGGTGTGGCTGTCGACCAGCGGCATGGTCATTGCTATTCTGCTGGCGCTGTACAGCCCGAAGGAAGCGTTCCTCTCCATGATTTTTGTGATTATGGTGTGCGCGCTGACCGTGTGGGTTCTGATTCTGTTTGCTTACATCGTGTACAAGCGTGTTGAGCCTGCAACCAATGGTTTCCGCCTGTGGGGTGGCCAGTTCACCGCGGCGGTTGGCGTTCTGCTGCTCTTCGCGGTGTGGGTTGCGCTCTTCATGGTGCGCGGTTCCATGGTTCCGGCAATTGTGGGTGTGGGCTACTTTGTGGTGCTGAGCCTGCTGTACTTTGCTCGTATCCGCCACACTCACGTGATTGATGAGCAGACCTTCGTGGAGGCTCAGCAGGCAACTGCCGAGTATGACGCCATGAAGTACGACGCTGATCATGCCCTGGAGACTGCGGCTAAGCTGGGCCGTTAAGGTTCTGCAGCTGCCGGGAGGGTCGGTGTTGGGGCCTGCAGAGACTCCAACACAGTAATAAACGAAAAATACGGAAAATTTCTGGAATTCCTCGTAATAAAACCGTAAAAATGCAGTTGGCCCTCAGGACGGGTCTATCATGGACAGTGAACCGTATGATCTTGTATGCGTTCAAATGTCTGTGTGTTGGATGAGGCTCGAAAGCATCGTAGCTTTCGAGCCTCATCGCTTTAACTATCAAATATATTTCTAGCCCCCGAATCATTATCAGCTGATTCATTTGTTGTACCTTGCGGATTTGTACGAATAGCCGCCTCACAGCGGTGGGGGAGTAGAGTTAAAACCATGCAAAGCCACGAAAAGAACCGCGAAAACACCCCCGCCTCTGAGGTCGGTACCACCGACGAACTGCTGGTGCACGTACCCGCACGCTGGGGCGATATGGACGCCTACGGGCACGTCAACAACGTTGCCATCCTCTCGGTCATGGAAGAAGCCCGCGTGGCGCTCTTCGGCCCACCGCCCTCCTCCGGGCAGAAGCCCACCGTGGCACCGCAGCCTCCGATTCCGCTTTTCGACCTGGTTGCCGAGGGCGTGCAGGCGCTTATTGCCGAGCACGGCATCCGCTACCTGGCTCAGCTGCCCTACACCGGTGAGCCCGTACCCGTGCGCCTGAGCGTGGAGAAGGTCAGCGCCGCATCCGTGCGTATTGGCTACTCGATTCTCTCCCCGGTGGACGGCCGCGAATGCGTGCGTGCCTTTACCATGCTGGCGTTCTGGGATTCGGTTGCGGGGCGTTTGACCCGTCTGAGCCCCGAGCAGCGTGAGCTGTTGAGCTCCTACCTGCCGCAGAAGTAGGGGTAGATACCGGCGCTCCGCTGTAATAAACCGAATCTTGAACGGGGTTAAGCGTATGCTTTAAATACCTTCTGCAAAGGGTGCAAAAGGTTCATTCCCGGGAGAGATAACGATGTCGTTCCACCACACTCAGGCAGACCCCACCGGTTGGGGTCGCCGCACGATGCGCGCCACCGGATGCGCCGCCGCCCTGCTCCTCGCTCTGACCGGCTGCTTCGGCGGTTCTCAGAGCGAAAACTCCTCGTCGACCCCCAGCCCCTCCAGCACGGCTAACCACTCGAAGTACCCGCTTCCTTCCTCCACCGCGTCCCCGACGCCGACGAAGAAGACCGAGCCGACCGTCACCGAGACTCAGGCACCCGCCCCCAGCGAGAGCGCCGAGGCGAAGGCGTCCGAATCCTCCGCACCCGCTGATGCAAATGCAACCCCCGTCGCGGCAGCAACCCCCACCGGTGACACTCCCCGCGCGCCCGAAAAGGTGGAGGCTGAGCGCGCCTCCGCCGGCGAGCGCTGTGGACACATCGGACGCAAGGGCTACCTGAAGACCGGCGCGGAAATCATGGTGCTGCGCGGTACCGTGGACTGCGCCCACGCCCTGGACGTGCTGACCGAATACGTCACCACTCCGCGTGCCGACGACAACCTGACCCAGCACCAGGTGGCGAAGGTTCAGGATGCCACCTGCTACTGGAACCCGCAGTACGAGATGGCTGAGAACCGTCGCGAGGATCGCGGCGCCCCCGAATGCACCATTGGCGAGGATGTCGCTTTCGTGGCGCGCCTGCAGAATCCGGATGCACCCCAGATTCCGTTCCTCATGGAGCCCTCCTACTATGATTCTGGCGCTGGCTATTACCGTTTCAAGAGCGATGACGAGCGCACCCTCTGCGAGCTGAATCCCGCGGACGGAACCCTGGTGTGCGAGCGCCGCACTGGTGAGCAGACCGGTAACGGCGCGGTCGGTCGTACTTTTGCCGGCCCGGTGGAGGTGACTCGCATGAACTTCCTGACCGGCGCCAGCGAGGTGAATACCGTGAATGAGTCCTCGGCTCTGCATGCGGAAACCACCACCGCAAACACGAAGATGATGCACGCCTTGGATGTGGTGACTGTGCCCGCTGCTGAGGGTAAGCAGCTGACCTGCTTCGGTGAGAGTGAGACTGGCTCGATGACCTGCCATGACGGAAACGGCCACACTATTACGGTGGGCGGCAGGCACGAAGGCTAAACACCCGCGCTAGAGGCAATGAGTTGTCAGTGAGCTGTCAATGAGTTGTGAAGAGTTAAGGAGGGGCTTCCCGCAATGCCGGGGAGCCCCTCTTATTGCGCTGTGCCTCTACCCGCTGTGTCCTAGCGGGGGCACCCTGTGGGTTCCTAAGATGCCGTATAGCTAGCTCACAGGTAGCGTCTTTAGAATACTGGTTAGGAACCCGAACCGATGACGCAGAAAGGTCACCATGCATCCGGCACAGAAGCACTCTACCCAGGCTCGTTCTACTACGCTCCGCACCGCTAAGCGCTACAGCCCCGTAGCACTCGGTGCCACGCTGCTGCTGGCGCTGTCGGCATGCTCCGGAGGCGCTACCACCGCCTCTCCGAACGCTACCGTAGTCCCTAGCCCCAGCGCTACGAGCGCGAAGGCAACCGCCAGCCCCACCCGCACCGCAACGGTCACTGAAAGCACCCCGACTGCCGGTACCGTGCACACCCCCACCGCGGCGGCTACCGTGAGCCCCGGAACCATCACCACCGCAAGCCCCACGGCGACCGCACAGGCGAGCGCGGCGTCGAGCCCTTCCGCATCGGCTAAGGCGAATACTTCGGCGAGTGCAGTGGCGAAGGCGTCGAGTACCGCAAGCCTGTCCAGCTCGGATGTTCAGTCTGCGGGCGGTAGCTGCGGCAGCATGGACGCTACCGGCTACCTGAAGCACAATGCTACGGTTCAGGTGGCCTCGGGTGCGGTGGATTGCCTGTTTGCGCGTGAGTTGATCCGCCAGTTTGTGGTGCAGAACCCCGCCGAGGTGACCGATAAGGCGAATGGTGAGCGTACCGTCATGTCGGCGCGCTGCTACTGGAAGCCGGGCGACGGTGCGGATCGTGCGACCCCTGAGTGCGTATCCCTGGATGGTGGCAGCACCGTCATTACCGTGAAGCTGACCAACTAGCCTGCGGCTCAACCTCGGCAAAGTTTTAGGCAGTAAACACAAGCGCCGCGTTGACGAATGATTCGTCAACGCGGCGCTTTCGTGTCTCGAAGCTATCTCAGGCAGCTGGCGCGGCGGGTTTTAGAGCTCTCCGCGTGCGCGGGCGGCGAGCACGTCATCCAGGCGGGCGAAGGTCGAACGCCAGGTGGTGCGCACCTCCTCGTGGACCGAGGCGGGCATGGGACCAATCTCAATGACGATGCGGGTACCGGAACCCACGCCGTCGGCGGTAATCACGGTTTCGGGGAAGAAACGGTGACGCTGGTACACCAGCACGCTACCGGGGTTGCCCAGGTGGTCGGGCAGCTGCTCGGCGTATTCGAGCTCCTTGAACGGTTCAATGCTCAAAAAGCGGCTCTGCAGAATACAGGACACCGAGGGGTCAACCTCGTTGATCATGGACAGGCGCTGCATGCCGCCGACGACGGGCTCCACGACAACGTCGGTGGGGCGCACGTGCCAGCCGGCGGGGCCGTACCAGCGGACCAGCAGTTCGGGGTCCAGGTAGGCGCCGAAGACGTCCTCGACCGGGGCTGCGATCTCGTGGTCGAAGACGAGAAGCTCCTCATCGGGAACATGAGTGATGCTCATAGGGTTCTCCTTAAATAGGTTGAAGAGCGGGTTTAGGGCTTCTTGCCGGAGTAGTAGTTGCCGAGGAACTCGTCACGGTACTCGAAGTAGGTGCCGTCCTTGATGGCTTCGCGGGCGTCGTCCACCATGCGCACGATGAAACGCTCATTGTGGATGGAGGCGAGGGTCGCCGCCAGACGCTCGTCCGCCTTGAAGAGGTGACGCAGGTAGGCGCGGGTGTAGTGGGTGCAGGTGTAGCAATCGCAGCCCTCGTAGATGGGCGAGAAGTCCGCCTTGAAGCGCGCGTTGGTGATGTTGTAGCGGCCGGTGGGGGAGTAGACGGCGGCGTTGCGTGCCACGCGGGTGGGGGAGACGCAGTCGAAGGTGTCTACACCGTTCTCGATGCCGACGAAGATGTCGTCGGGTTCGGAGATGCCGAGCAGGTGGCGGGGCTTGGATTCGGGCAGCTCTTCGGCGCACCAGCGCACGATGGTACCGAGGTTTTCCTTCTCGAGTGCACCACCGATGCCGAAGCCGTCGAAGGGCATGGAGCCGAGATCCTGGCATGCCTTGCGGCGCAGGTCTTCGTACTGGGCGCCCTGAATCACGCCGAACAGTGCCTGGTAGGGCTTGCCCACGCGCTCTGCGGTGAGACGCTGGTGCTCAGCGATGCAGCGCAGCGCCCACAGACGGGTGCGTTCGAGCGCCTCCTCCTGGTAGCCGCGGGAGTTGTAGAGGGTGGTCAGCTCGTCGAAGGCGAACATGACGTCGGCACCAATCTGGTGCTGAACCTGCATGGACACCTCGGGAGTGAAGCGGTGAATCGAGCCGTCAATATGCGACTTGAAGTTCACGCCGTCGTCGTCAATGTGGGCGAGGCGTTCCTTGCCCTTCGCCACGTCGTCGTCGCCGAGGGGGCGGCCGTCGGCGCCCTTAGCGTCCGCGACGGTACCCATATCGATAACCTTCTTGAAGCCGGAGCCCAGGCTCATGACCTGGAATCCGCCGGAGTCGGTGAAGGTGGGTCCGTCCCAGTTCATGAATGCGCCCAGGCCGCCTGCCGCGTCGAGGATTTCGGGGCCGGGCTGCAGGTACAGGTGGTAGGCGTTGGAGAGCAGAGCCTGAGCGCCGAGCTCCTTCATGGATTCGGGCAGGACCGCCTTGACGGTTGCCTTGGTGCCCACGGGGGTGAAGGCGGGGGTCTGGATCTGTCCGTGCGGGGTGGTGATGACACCGGTGCGTCCGCGGAACTGTCCGCCGTTGGCTTCTACACGTTCAGCGCTGGGGGAGGCGGTGTCCGCCAGGCGGCTGGTGATGGTGAAGCCAAAGTCCTCGGTAGGGAAAGAATTATCTAGAACGCTCATTCTTCTCTCGATTGTTTGCTTTCCGTCTGAATGTCTACACCCTAGCCTACCGGAAAACCCCGCCTCTCTTGCCGGAGGCGGGGTTCACGAGAATTTAGCTGAGGGTAGCTGGGTTTAGCTCGCCTTAGCCGGCGAAGTCGCCGAGCATATCCACAGTCGGCACGAAGAAGAGGGTGCCGGTCACCGCAGTGCTGAAATCCAGCAGACGGTCGTAGTTGGCGCCATCCACGCCGGTGAACATGTTCATGAGCATCTTCCGGACGGTCGAGAAGGTGCTGGCGTAGCAGATGAAGTAGGTGCCCAGCTCGTTGTTACCCACGGTGCCGAAGGGCATGTTGTCGCGAATAACCTTGAAATCGTCACCGATATTGGCAATAGCGGAGTGCGAGTTGGCGGGCTTCTCGTCCTCGCTCATCTCGATGTCGTCGTGCTTGGAGCGGCCAATGACCTTCTCCTGCTCGGAGACGGGCAGGGCGTTCCACGCGGTCATGTCGTGGATGTACTTCTGCACGAACTGGTAGCTGCCGCCCCTGTACATGGGGTCGCTGTCACCGATGACGCCAAAGTATTCGCGTGCCGCGGGGGTCTGCGGGTTCTCGGTGCCGTCCACAAAACCGATGATGGAGCGGCCGTCCCAGTAGCGGAAGCCGTGTACCTCATCCAGTACCTCAGCAATATCGCGCAGTGCCGCGGTAATAGCGGACGCCATATCGTAGGCGACGGACGGCTGAGTCGCGCGGATGTGGAAGTGCAGATCGCCGGGAGTGGACACCGCGGTGTGCTTATGGCCCCTAATCTCCTCGAACTCCACGAGCTCCTGCGGCAGCGGCTTGGGCAGATCCAGGGTCAGCCACGCGCTGTGGCTGATACCCAGCACAATGCTGGCGTTCTCGGGCGAGTAGCGGTTTGCGGCGGTGTGGTTGAGGTTAATGACGAGCCCGCAGAGGTTCTGGAACCCCTCAATGAGCGCATCCTGGCTGATGTCTTCCTTGAACTTCCACACCATGAAAATGGTGTTAGCGTTCGGGCTGGCAGTGACCTGTTGTGATTCTGAAGCAAGCATAAAATTCACCGTACGCCCGTGTGTACGCCCCCGCAATGAATCTAGCCCTAACCTTCTGCACAGGCCCTAACCTTCTGCGCTACTGGGAGAATGCGCCGATGCGAGAACGCACCGCAGGGAGAAGATTAGGGCTGGGGATAAAGAACAGCAGGGTTTTAGAAACTGTGCCTTAGAAGCCGTGGGAGGCGAGGTGACGCGCATGTGCCAGACGCGCCGCCGTCTCAAAAATAGTCCACGCCTGCACCTGAGCGGACAGCTCCACCGGCGCGCCGGGCTTCACAACCTTGCTCATCGGCTCGGTGAACCGCGGGGAGAACTGCACGAGCGCCTTACCGCGAATCTCATTCGGGTCAATGCCGTACTCGTTCATCGGCAGGTTGGGGTCGAACTCGCGGCGACCCTCCCACAAGGCCCGTGCGGTCGAGTACACCAGGGTCGAGGCGAGCGCTCGCGCCTCATCACTGAGCAGCGGCGAGGATGCCGCCATGCCCAGGTAGCGCACGAGAATGCCGGTGAACAGGCCGCCGTCGCCGTCACCGTGAGAGATGAGGATGCGGCGGCGAGCACCGGAGAGGAACTCCACCTCTTCGGTCATGTGCTTGACGATGCCGACGATGAGGCGCTCGGCGCGTTCTGCGGGGTCCACCTCGCAGGGCACACCGGATGCGGCGAGGCTCAGCAGGGCGCCCAGGGCGGTTCCCTGGTTGTAGGTGAATTCGCCGCGCTCGTACTCGTACTTGTCGCCGCGCACGTTCACGCCGTCAATATAGAGCGAACGTTCTGCATCCCAGAGGGTTTCGTTCATCCAATCCATGAGCGCGGCGGCAGTCTTCGGGTCGCCCGCC
Source organism: Rothia sp. 27098_8_29 (assembly GCF_041432785.1). Taxonomy (NCBI): domain Bacteria; kingdom Bacillati; phylum Actinomycetota; class Actinomycetes; order Micrococcales; family Micrococcaceae; genus Rothia; species Rothia sp. 27098_8_29. Next base: position 35,664 of record NZ_JAPWAI010000002.1, on the reverse strand, counting down.
CGCACATACGCCAGAGCAGTCGGCGCGGTCGCCGCAGCATTCACAAAATCACGCTTGGACTTGCGCCAACTCATGCCACCCACCGGGGAGAAACCCTTCGCCAACTGCTCAAAGAGGGCCGCGCCAGCATCCTGGGCGGCAACATCATTCGCGCCGGTCAGCTCAATGCAGAAGGAGTTCATGCGGCCCACCGCGAGGGTCAGCCACGCCATATCGTCAAAGTAGTCGTTCGCGAAGCGGCCGTAATTACGCACGTTAATGCCGCGCAACAGCGCGCGGGCACGGTGTAGCTCCTCCTGGGCGGCAGTAATATCGCCCTCGCGCAGGTGACGCTGACCGGCATCAATCACACAATCCAGCAGGTGCGCCTGCCACCAGTAGTGCCAAGCGTTCAGGCGCTGGCTCAGCGGTCGCGGGTCGGGCACCTGCACCGAACCGATGAGGGCGCCGGGAACGCCAAGAATACGGTGCACGAAGGTGTCGGTGACGCTGGCGGCTGCGGCAGCGGCATGCGAGGAGGTGCGCTCGGCGTACTCGCTAATCGACTCCAGAGACTGCGCGTTGTGGGAAGACGGCTGGGAATTCATGGACCCTCTGTAGTTGCGGTGAAGTATTACGTCTGAAATTATCCCACTTTTTGCCCTCTGAGCGCCCGGATGCTGTGGGCGGGCTCTCGGGTGTGATTCCTTTTCGAGAGCCCGCCGAGAAGATGCACCGCAGGGAACGGGGTGAACGCCATTCAAAAACCGGTTAGGAGACGGCAGTGAGTGAGCGGCCACTGTACAAATCCACTCGCTCGCCGGTGATGGGATGCTCAAAATGCAGACTGTACGCCAGCAACTGCAGCGGGTACTCCGGGCGGTCTGGCGCGTCGGGTAGCACCTGCGGGTAGAGCACATCGCCCAGAATGGGGGCGCTGAGCATATTCAGGTGCGCCCGCAGCTGGTGCGTCTTGCCGGTGTGAGGCGCCAAATCATAGAGCGCCCATTCTCTATTCGGTTCCGCGCGCCAACCAGCAACCGCCTGCGCGCTCGGAGTGAAAGTCCGCAGAATCTTCGCGGTCGTCAGCGTATTCGGCTCCACACCATGCGCCGCGCACTCTTGCTCAGAAAGCTGCTGAACCTGCAGCTGATCACGAATCTTCTGAAGATGCGAACGCACCTGCAACCCTTGCGCACTCAACGCCTGCTCGGCGGCGGCAGCATCGGCGGGAACCGGCGCCACGGCACGGTAAGTCTTCGACACCTGACGGTGCTGAAACATCATCTGGAAGGGGCGGCGCGCCTCCACGGTCTTAGCAAAAAGCAGCACGCCCGCGGTCGGGCGGTCCAGGCGGTGAATCGGAATCAGTAGCGGGTTCTGCTCGCGCACCCGCAGCTTGGTCAGCGCGGTCTGCGCAATATAGGCGCCGCGCGGGGTGGTCGGCAGAAAATGCGGCTTATCAATCGCCAGCACGTGCTCATCCTCGTAGAGCACCGGCATGTCGGAGGGTAGCTGCGGCTCATCCGCAAGCTCGCGGAAATACCAGATGCGCTCACCCGGCATATAGGGGCTATCGCCGGTCAGAATCGTGCCATCGTCTAGACGCACTTCGCCGGTATTAAAGCGGGCGTGAATAATCTGCGGGTCGTTCGGGTAGAAGCGCGCAATCAGGTAATCCGCAATGGTTGCCGGAGCCGTATTGTTCGGGGTGGTGTTGCTCGGGGTGAGCTCGGCGGGGAGCTCCTCCACGCGCGGCAGGATCAGCTGAATTGGGTCGATACCGTTCTTCTGAGCCAGCGGAGGGGCCAGCAGGCGGCGATGTGTGCGGCGTGCAGGCTTTGCCTGATAGGCGGGCTGTATTCCCTGCTGTGTATCGGGGCGTGCGATAGGCTGCGTGCGTGCGGTGTTCTGTGCGGGCATGGCTCTACTCTACCGCCTGGGCGGGGTAGGTTCGGAGGCAAGCTGGAGGCGTACTGAGTGAGTTGGGCTGAGCTACGTGCGGGTGGAAATATTACCGTGGGCTTGGGTGTGGGGTTGCGGAAGACAGTTTTGTCTGACACTCATGAATGTTTGTGTGAATATGTGGAACAGAAAACGAAAACTTCACAAATTTTTGAAATTATTGGACATTTAATTTAAAAAAACTACATTAATTTTACAAAAAATAGCGTTTAAGTGCGGTATTTTCGAAAATGCTGTCAAATCATAAATCAATAACCCTCAATTTAGCCCCTTTGGTTTTTCTAAGTATAAAAGATGTAAAGCAATTAAAGACATGCTAACCTGGGCACCCTACGTCATAAACGCCTTAATAAAGGCTGAAAGTAGCCTTAAAGCGGTACGATTAAGACACAGAAGTTCGATATTTCGAACGAAGGGGTCGAAATGGGACAGAAACAGCGCAAGGATGCAGAGGTTAAAGGAACACCCCCAAATACAGCGGTGCAATCGGACAATTCCAAAGCACCGGAAAATGCGATAGGAGAGGTTATGGAACATTCACAAAAGAATGCGGAGCCTCGCACCGGTGCCCTGCGTATGGAGCCGCACGAACGCGAAGAGCAAATTCTGAAAATCGCTGCAGAACATTTCGCTCGCCGCGGCGTGCTCGGTGCCTCCATGAGCGCTATCGCCCGCGATGCAGGCATTACCCGCGCCCTGCTCTACCACTACTTCCCCGGCAAGGACTCCCTGGCGGCCGCTGTCACCCGACGCGAAGCCAACGCAGTCCTTGAGGCCCTGGGCGAGCATCACGAAAACCCCGAAGAGGCGTTGCGCAATGCGCTACGCACGTACTTCCTCGTTGTAGCCGGCGTTCCCACCCCCGGTGGGGAGGACTTCCCGAACAACCCTACCGACTACCTCGAATGGATGCTTGAACGCACCGGCATGCCGATTAATGACCGCACTCGCGTCATCCTCGGAGGCTGGTTGCAGCTCGTCGACTACTTCGCCATGCACGTCGTGCAGCTCAACCCCCGCGATCAGCGCACCGTTCGCTCCCGCGGGCTCGGGCTCGAAGAAGCTATCGACCTGTGCCTGGGTGCCGTTGACACCCTCACCGGCGGCTACTAGCCACCTGTCACCCTAAGAGGTAACAGGTCAGCGTAGGACTTCCCGCTCCGATGTTTGGTTATGTGCTCCACGGCAAAGGCGACGTGGACATCCGGGCGGTTATTCCTCCACCACGCCGCTTGCGACGTGGCGGAATCCGGGAACACCACCCGGTTCGTGAGTAGGGAAACATAATGCCCCGCACCCCCTTCCGTGAGGGTGCGGGGCATTATAATGCTCAGGTTGAGGTTGAAGAAAATAGTTTTACTCTGAGGCTAAGCTTGAGGCTCGGTTCGGCTAAATGGAACGGCGTAGTGATAGGCCACGAACCGTCGCGTAGAACCCCTGCGCCTGCAGTGCCGCACGCAGCGCCTCCACCGGATGCTCCATAACCTCGCCGCCGGAGACACTCAAGGTATGCGTGCCCAAAAGCTCCACATCGTTAACCTTCTCCACCGAAATCTTCTCCGCACCACCGGCGGACACCAGGCGCGCCAGGGCGGGGGCCGCCGCCTCCAGAAGTATCGGGTCGGTTGTGAACGCCAGCAGGGTCTTCGCGCCGCGCTCCACGTACAGCACCGGGGCGCCATCCACCAGTACCACGCAGGCGCCCGCCTTGCGTGCCGGACGGTGCTTCACGGTGCCCTCGCCTTCGTGTGCAAAGGAGGGAATCGCGGGCCAGCTCAGCGCCGCACCGTACGGGTTCGCCGGGTCGGTCGCCGCCAGCAGGGTCACCGTGAATGTGCCGTACACTTGCTCGGTATCAGTACGCTGCGGGGTGTAGGCGCTCGCACCAAAACCCTGTGTCGCACCAAAACCCTGTGTCGCATCAAAACCCTGCGGACCTGCGGGAATACTGAGGCTATCGGCGGTAGAACGCAGTAGATCCACCGTCGTCGGGGCGGCGAACTGCGCCGCACCCAAACCCTCAATAAAGTAGCCGCGACGCACCAGCGCACGATCCTCAGCCGCCGAATAGATTCGGTACAGCTGCGAGAACCCGCCGGCAGAATCCTCCACCTGCAGGCACCCGCGAGTCAGTACACCGTAGCGGTCCAGCAGCAGGTCGGCGCGTGCGAGTGCCGTAACCGTCGCCTCCACAGGCTCCTGTAGTAGTGTGTCTACGCGCGAGAAGCGGCCGCTATCCTGCGGGGCAACGGTGGGAGCAGCGGCATGGAACCCGCCGCGGAGGGAATGACTGTGGAGGGAACGCAGACCGCGCCCGGCGGCAGGCACAGAGTAGCCGCTGGAACTGTAGCTATCAGCGCCGTAACCGCCCGTCAAGCCGTTACCCATGGAGGCGCGCGCCGCCGCAATACGCCCCGCACCACGGCGGCCCACCCGCGTCAGACGCGCAGGAGCCGCCGGAGTCGGATGCGCACTGCGGACACCCGCCAGCATCGCCCGAACCGGCGCGAAACTATCGTTCGTCACCGCACCAGCCCACACCAGACGCCACAGAGCCGCCGAAATCTCCGCCGTATCCGGGAAAGTCACCATCTGACCGGCAGGTGCCGCGGCGCTCATCAGCTGCGCCACCCGCTCACGTAGCGCCGGCACGAACAGGCCGCCGTGAGCCAGCGCCTCATAGATGGCGTGCTCGAGCGTGCCCGGAGCCTGCAGTGCCTCCCAGAGCTCAGGGTTCTCCGCGCGCAACAGCTGCTCCGGGTAGTCCTCACCCAGGGTCAGCGAGGAACTCTCGCTCAAGTGCAGGCGAATCCAGCCGTCAGACTTCTGCGCGCTACCGCCGCCGAGCTGCCCGGCGCCGGTGAAGAACACCCTGCCGCTTGCCATAAGCTCGTCCAGCATGTGCGGCTGGTAGCCGGGCACGCGTGCCGGAAGAATCAGCGTCTCCAGCGCGGAAGCCGGTACGCGCACACCCGCCAGCTGGTCGATGGCGGTGAGCAGATCCTCCGTGGCGGAGGCGGAATCTTGTCCCGTATGTTCTGCGCCGTGCTCTGCTATCGGGGTGAGTGCCATCGGGTTGGGTGCTGCCGAGCCGAGGGGTGCCACCCTCTCGCCCACCACCGTGGCGGCGCGGCGGGAGGGCATGAACGCACCGTAGGCGCTCGCCTCCGGCAGGGTCTGCGCAACCCGCACGGATAAAGAACGAACGTTCTGCCACGAGGGTAGAAATACACCATAGACCTGCGCCGATACCGGCTCAATCTCCTCACGTAACGCCGCCAGAGAACGGGCACGAATCGTGCGCAAAACCTGCGCATCCACCCACTCAACACCGGCAGACCCGGGAGTGCGCAGTACCTCGGGCAGGAACTCGCCGGAGCTCAGACGGCGCTGCTGCTGAAGACGCTGCAACACCGGAGTCAGCACGCCCACGCCCACCGGGGTCAGGCGCGAAAAATGCCCCGCCGCCTGCTGCGCCGTAAAGGGAATATGGGTGCGCGCATAGCGAGAGACCAGATCCTCCAAAGGCTCCTCGACCGGCTCCAAAAGGGAAGTAGGAAGCGCCGCGGCGGGCATAATGCCCAGCCCATCGCGCAGACGCGCGGCATCCTCAACCACCGCATAGTACAGCTGCGGCTCGGCGGAACCGTCGGCAGCTCCCATGAACGAGAACGCACGGCGCGAGCGCACCAGCTCCTCCGCCAGGGCATGCGCCTCAGTCGTGCTGGCGTGCGCGCCGTACTCCTCGCCGGACTCTTCGCTGTAGTTTTCAGAGTCCTCGGACTCGCCGAAATCTTGAGAACCGTGCGCCGCAGATTCAGCCCGCGGGTTGTCAGCCCGCAAGCGCAGACTCAACTCCCGCGCGCTCAACGGACCCAGCTGGCGCAAAAGATCCGCCACGCCCTCCACACCGCAGGCGCGGTAACGCTCACCCGTGCGCTGCAGACGCTGCTGAGTCTGCACCAGAACCGCCGGATCCAGCAGGTCGCGCAGACCGCTCGAACCCAGCAACTCAGCCAGCAGAGCCGGGTCCAGCGACAGCGCGGCGGCGCGACGTTCGGCGGCGGGCGCATCGCCGTCGTAGAGGTGCTCGGCAACGTACTCAAAGAGCAGGGTGCGCGCAAAAGGCGAAGGGTCGTTCGTCTCAACCTCCAGCATGGACACCGCCCGAGACTGCAACGAACGGTGCACCTGAACCAGCGCCGGAACATCGTACACATCCTGCAGACACTCGCGCGCCGTCTCCAAAAGCACCGGAAAATCAGGGTACTTACGCGCCACATCCAGCAGCTGCGCCGCACGCTGACGCTGCTGCCACAGCGGGGTGCGCTTACCCGGATCACGGCGCGGCAACAGCAGGGCACGCGCCGCATTCTCACGGAACCGAGATGCAAAAAGCGCAGAATCGCCCACACGTTCGGTGACAATCGCCTCCAGCTCGTCTGGGTCGAAAAGGAACAGATCAGCGCCGGGCGGCACATCCTCCATGGCGGGCAGGCGCAGAATCAAGCCGTCATCACTCGCCATGACGGAGGAGTCCACCCCGTACCGCTCCTCAATGCGGGCGCGTACCGCCAGCGCCCAGGGTGCGTGCACCCCGTAGCCGAGCGGCGAGTGCAGGACCACGCGCCAATCGCCCAGTTCGTCGCGGTGCCGCTCCACAATCATGCGGGTGTCGGAGGGGACCGCCCCGGTGGATTCGCGCTGCTCACGCAGGTAGGCGAGCAGGTTGTCGACCGCCCAGGTGTCCAGTCCGAGCTGTTCGAGTTGCTGGCGGGCGGCGGCGCTATCGGTGGCGTCCAGGCTGGAGAGGGCGCGCGTGAACGCACCCGTCTGCACGCCCAGGGCGTAGGGGCGGCTCATGCGGTCGCCGTGCCAGAAGGGCAGGCGCGCGGGCTGACCGGGTGCGGGGGAGACCCGCACCGAGTCGTGCGTAATTTCTTCAATGCGCCAACTGCTCGCGCCGAGGGTGATGACCTCGCCGGCACGGGATTCGTACACCATTTCCTCATCGAGCTCACCCACACGCTTGGGGCCGCGCTCCTCATCGCCGCTGACCAGGTAGACGGGGAAGAGCCCGCGGTCGGGAATCGTGCCGCCGCTGGTGACGGCGAGGCGCTGCGCACCCGGGCGGCCCTCAATACTGCCGGAGGGGGCTTCCTCGGTGGGGGTGCGGTCCCAGATGATGCGCGGGCGCAGTTCGGCGAATTCGTCGGAGGGGTAGCGTCCGGCGAGCATTTCGAGTACGGAGTCGAAGAGGGCGCGCGGCAGTTCGGCGTAGGGCGCGCTGCGGCGTAGCGCCTCGTACCAGGAGTCCACGCTGATGGGGCCCAACGCACAGGCGGCGACGGTCTGCTGCGCGAGTACGTCCAGGGGGTTGGTGGGGATGGCAAGCGGCTCGAGGGTTCCACTGCGCATTCCGGCGAGGGTGACGGTTGCACCGAGCAGGTCGCCGCGGTGCTTGGGGTAGAAGAATCCGCGCGAAATTTCGCCCACGCGGTGTCCGGCGCGGCCCACGCGCTGCAGTGCGGAGGCAACCGATGGAGGCGCCGCCACCTGAACCACGAGGTCCACGTGGCCCATGTCGATGCCCAGCTCCAGGGAGCTGGTGGCGACCACGCAGCGTAGGGTTCCGCCCTTGAGCGCTTCCTCGATGAGGGTGCGCTGTTCCTTGGATACGGAGCCGTGGTGCGCGCGGGCGAGCGGTGGCACCTCGGCGATGTCGCAGATGCCTGCCGCGTAGTCTTCGGGGCTGATGCCCTGCTTTGCGAGCACGCGGTGTAGGTGAATATCGTTGAGTGCCGCGGTGAGCTTTTCCGCTAGTCCACGCGAGTTAACGAAAACAATCGTAGAACGGTTGTTCTCAATATGGTCGACGATGCGCTCCTGCACACGCGGCCAGATGGAGGTCTCGGGGCGCTCGCTATCGGGGGCGTCTCGCAGCGCCTTTTCGTGCAGTGCCCCTTCTAGCAATGCCTCTTCTGGGATGGTGAGCGTATTTTTGGGCGCGGCGGTATCGCCCTGTCGCTCCGGGTTTGCCTGCCCGGTTTCTTGCGCGGCTTCCTGTCCGGGGAACACGCCAATGGCATCTTCGAGCGTGTAGGGAGCGCTCGCCGGGGTGCTTGCTGCACTAGAGATAGGTTGCGCCGCACTTACCGGCGAGCTCGTAGAAGCTGAGCCTCCGCCTCCCTGCATCTCTGAGGGCGCGTAGAGTCCTTGCCCGTAGTCGTTGGCGCCTCCGAGTGCCGCCATATCGGGTACGGGCACGCTCAGGCGCAGGTCCCATTCTTTGGCGACCGGATGGCTCATAATGGTCACCGGCTGAATGCCGCCGAGGAAGCGGGCGACCGCCTCCGGATTTTCGACGGTTGCGGAGAGCCCAATGCGCTGTGCGGGCTTTTCGAGGAGTGCGTCGAGGCGTTCGAGGGAGACCGCCAGGTGTGCGCCGCGTTTGGTGGCGGCGAGGTTGTGAATCTCGTCCACGATCACCGTGGTGACGCCCGCAAGGGTGTTGCGGGCGGCGCTGGTGAGCATGAGGTAGAGGGATTCGGGGGTGGTAATGAGAATGTCGGGCGGGTTGCTGATGAGTTGGCGGCGTTCGCGTGCGGGGGTGTCGCCGCTGCGCACACCCACGCTGATGTTCGGTTCGCCCGTGTTGTTTCCGCTTAGGCGTGTGATTCCAGTCAGTGGTGCGCGTAGGTTGCGTTCGACGTCGGCGCCGAGTGCTTTGAGAGGTGAGATGTAGAGGATGCGCGTGCCGCCTGCGGTTCCGGCTTCGTGTTCGCGGTGTAGGGCGTCGAGTGCCCAGAGGAAGGCGGCGAGGGTTTTGCCAGAGCCGGTGGGGGCGATGATGAGGGTGTTGTTGCCGTTGCGGATGCTCTCCCAGGCGCCTTCTTGGGCGGCGGTGGGTGCGCTGAAGGTAGCGCGGAACCAGTCGCGTACGGGGGCGGAGAAGTGGGAGAGTGCGTCGGTCATGTATCTATTATGGCGGGGTTTATGGTGTGCGCCTCTTGAATTGTTGGGGGTTGGGGGAGGAAGATGTGCTTGACAGTGTCTCTGCAGAGTATGTAATGTTTTACCTGTAAAGTAATCGACTGAGAAACAACCCAAAGGAGCCTCACCATGACCCGCCTGAACGAAGAACAGCTCATCAGCCTCTTCCACGAGCCGCGCACCGTCTCCTCCTTCACTGAGGAACCCGTCACCGACGAGCAGCTGCGCCGCATCCAGGAACTGACCTTCTATGGCCCCACCGCCTTCAACAACCAGCCCCTGCGCATCACCTGGGTCAAGAGCCCCGAGGCACGCGAGCGCCTCGTCGCACACCTGGTAGACGGCAACAAGGCTAAGACCCAGGCGGCACCGGTGACCGCAATCCTCTCCGCAGACGCGAACTGGGTAGAGCACGCTGACACCTTCAACCCCAACGCTGCCGGCTTCATCAAGGGCTTCTACACCACCGAGGAGCTCGCCACCCCCGCCGCTGAGCTGAGCGCTCACCTGCAGGCAGGCTACTTCATCACCGCAATCCGCGCCCTCGGCCTGGACGCTGGCCCCATGACCGGCGCAGACTTCGCCGGCATCAAGAAGGAATTCTTCGCGGACAACGCAGAGATCCCCTTCCTGATCGTCAACATCGGCCACGGTGAGGCTCCCGCATACCCGCGCGGTGCACGCTTCAGCCACGATGAGGTTGCTCGCTCCCTCTAAGAGCGCGCAGCTATGGTATGACTAAAGCTAAACCCTAGATTTAGACTTATAGACAGCTCAAGGGCGGTTCCCCATCACGGGGAACCGCCCTTGAACTATATGTGCGTTATACGCGCCGGTTTCTTAACCCTGAAACGCCGCGTTAGCGGGCACCAAACTGACCCACCGACAGCTGCGGAACAGACGAGGAACACGCGGTCGTATCCAGCGGAACAATCACGCCACCGGAACCGGAGGGAAGACCCACCAGGAAGCCCTGAACCGGGCGGCTACCACATGCGTCACCGAAGCGTGCCGGGTACACCGAACGCAGTACCGCGGTGGTGCTATCGCCGGGGTTGAGGGTCACGCCCGCAGAGTTCATGTACTCATCAGAGGTGGAAGCCTCACGACCGACCCAGGTGCCCGAAGGACCCGCATGCACCACGCGCGGGTAGCCGCGCAGGGTGCAGGAAGAATCCGAAGAATTCTGGAAGTACAGGGTGTAGTTTCGGGCGCCGGGGGAACCATCTCCAATGGACACCGAAATGTTCAGGTCGTCCAGATCGCACTGGCCGGGGCCTTCAGCAGTGTTGTTGGAGGAGTTCGAAGAACGAGCCGAGGAATTCGACGAGTTTGACGAATTCGATGAGCTCGACGAACGTGAAGACTCCGAAGAATGGGAGGATCCGTTCGACGAATGAGAATCCGACTGTGAAGACGAGTTTGAGCTCTTCTGGGAATCCTGCTGAGAATCTGCAGAGTCGTCTGACTTGTTCTGCTCGGAACCCTCGTGGGAGGACCCAGAAGAGTGAGAGTCCGAGTTCTGCTTCGACTCGTGAGTCTCAGTATGGGAAGAAGACTCGGAGTGCTCAGAGGAAGAGCCGTGGTTCTCCGCATCGGGAGAGTTCACCACGGTAATAGAGCCCGGGGTCACCGAAGAGGTAGCCCCGTCGGAGGCTACTCGAATCGTGCCGGGCTTGACCGAAGCCGAAGCACTCGGCTGCGCCGAGGTGCCTTCAGCTTCCTGACCGGCCTGGGACGCGCCGCATCCGCTGAGCGCTAGCACGCCGCAGAGGAGGGTGGTTGATGCGAGTACCTGAGCCGATTTAAACATGATTACATCGCCGCCTGCATTTGGATTTCTGCTCCGTCCATACCGGGGGCGTACTCGACCTGGCAGCACAGGCGGGAGTACTCGTTGGCGACGTCATCGACCATGTCGAGCAGGTCCTGCTCAGCTTCGGTGCGCTCACCGGAAGCTTCGAAGTGCTCGGGGTCGATGAAGCCGTGGCAGGTAGCGCAGGATGCGTTACCACCGCAGGTTGCGAGGACCGGCACACCGTTAGCCTGGAGGGTTTCCAGGAGGGTGTGGTGGTCTTCCCACTGAATGTCGTAGTTTACGCCTGCTTCGTCAGTGACCTTAATCGTTACGCCCATGCGTTCTCCTTCTTCTGTAGTGATGCGTTTCTATTGTAGAGGTAGGGGCTGTTAATCACCGTACTTTGTGGCGCATCCCCAACCCTACCGTCACGCATATCACGGGAACGCATATTAATTTTTATGCTGAATAGCATGTATGTATTGCCCCCAGTCTACCCCGTATTGCCCTGACAATGCGGGATATTGGTGCTAATGAATACTGCCCCCAGATGCAAAGACATGCTGGGGGCAGTATAAAGAACCGGCACGCAGAGGCGCCTCAACGGTGACGAAGACCTACTTTGATTCCTTCTCCACAGTCTTCTCGGCGTCCTGCTTTTCTGCGCTTTGGTTATCGGCATTCTGGATGCTTCGCCCGGGGCCGCGCACAATACCGCGTACGCTATCGCGCGGGTCGGCGTAGCGCAGGTCGATACCGAAGGTATTGCGGATCTGGCGTGCCGAGTTCAGGTGCCAACGCTGCGAATCCGACGGAGTCACCGAGGTGACCGCCTTCTGACCCGGAGCCAGCTTCTCGTGGCGAATATCGTAGTGCTTACCGCCCATGGTGATGGTGAAGCCGTGCTCTTGCAACAGCTGCACGAACGCATCCACATCGTGCGGGATCTTGCGGCCGCGCTGCCTCTTTGTGCCGCTCATCCTCGGCTGCGACTCGAAGGGGTTACGGCTGGGCGCGGCGCCGCGGCTAATACGGATTACCTGCTGGTCGGAGTGCGAGAACTCCACCTGGTAGCCGTTGAGCGAGTACACGGTGCGGCTACTGCCGGGAATTGGGCGGCGGTCCTCAGCCTCATCCAGGATGCGGGCAATGTACTCGCCGGTCAGACCGAGCGCCTTCAGCTGTGCCTGAGCATCGGGGGAGAGCTGGTAGCCTCCCGCCAGAGCCTGCAGCGGGCGTAGCGCGAGCACTTCGGCAGTCAGGGGGTTGAGCACCACCTGGTAGCCTTCCTCTTCATGCGTGTAGAGGGTGACTTCGCGGCCGTAACGGTTCTCCTGCGCGCTCTCTTGAACCACGGTGCTTGCGGGCGATTCGATGATGTCCAGCAGTAGCTCGTAGGTGAGACCGTGGCGCATCATATAGTCCATCACGCCCGGGAGCACGCCGTAGATACGGCGGCGCGGCGGCACCTCGCCGTAGAATTCCTTCTCGATGCGCGCGGCAATACGCTGGTTCTCCAGCGGCACCTCGGTCAGCGGGATGAGGCGCTGGTTGGAGGGGCGAATCTTGGCGCGTGCGGCGGCGGGCTTGGGTGCCTGACGGTATGCGTCCACGAGTGCCTGCTGCTGCTCTACGAATTCCTGGGCAATGAGCGGTAGGAGGGTGAAGTAGAGCTCTGCCGCTTCGGGCTTGAGCGCGCCGTTCTCATCGAGTAGGGACGCGCCGTCCTTGGAGAGCAAATCCCACGGCTTATCGCTTGCACTGTTCTCTTCGGAACCCTGATTGTCCCGGTAGCTATAGGCGGCGAGGGAGGCAAGCTCCTGCAGGCGAACGTACACCTCAAGAGGAACGGTGATCTGCTTAGCGGACATTATTTCTCCTCCTCGGTGGTGTTTTCTGCCTGGGCTGCCTTATCTTCCGCCTGCTTTGCCAGGGTGTTGCTGAGCTCCTCGAGCTGCACCTTGCGCAGGTTCTCCGCGTGCAGAACATGGAAATCCGGGGTCTTCGCCAGGGCAAGAACGGTCCGCTCATCGGGCGAAACCGCAATCTCCAGGCCCTGCGCCGCGTAGATACGCGTCCAGCCTTCAGCCATGCGCACGCTCTCGGGGCTGCTCAGCGCCTGAAGCATCAGATCGAAAACGAACGGCGGGTTCTTCTTCAGGAAGGTGCGGGCGCGCTCGCTGAATTCGAGTTCCAGGGCGTTGAGCGAGGTGTATTCGCCCTGAGCCAGGGATGCCTGTGCCGCCTCGTTGTAGTCGGCGTCGTATTCGTCAATGACGGTAATAATTTCTGCGGAGGCGGTGTTCACATCAACGCGGTAGTCGTCGTGCGTGAAGCGGATGGTCCAGTCGTTGATGCGTTCCGCTTCGCCTTCACGCAGGATGGTGCGTACGAGCTCTTCGCTGATGTTTTCGCGTTCGAGGCGGGCACGCAGGCTCGGACGCAGGCGGTAGGGGCGTTCGCGGTCCTCAGTGGTAATGGCGCGAGGTGCTACGGGTGCCGGCTCTGCTGCCGGAGTGCTCGGGGTGGGTGCGGCAGGCATCGGTGCACCCGGTTCCGGTGCAACGGGTTTCAGCGCAGCGGGCTTCGGCGCGCTCGGCTTGGGAGTTGCGGGTGCGCCCGGTAGGGACTGGCTGAGTACGGGCGACTCTTCAACAGGTGCCTGCTCGCTAGATACTGCCGTATGGGTAGCTTCTGCGGCTTCGGCAGCTTGTTGGCGGGCACGCAGACCCTCCAGGTACTCTTCGATGCGCGGCGGTCGGTAGGTTAGCGTGGACTTGCGGAACATACCGGGGGAGGGAGCACCGGGAGTCGGGGCCGCAGGCTTCGGCACAGCGGGCTTGGGTGCTGCAGGTTTCGGCACAGCGGGCTTGGGCGCTACGGGAGCAACCGTGGTGGGCGTCGGAACCGTCTCTTCTGTAGTCGCCTCTGCGGGTGCCTCCACGGGCGCTTCTTCCGGCACGCTGGGAGCCGATGCGGGAGCCGGGGCGGGAGCCGGGGCGGGTGCCTGTGCCGCGCGGGCGGCAAAGAGCGCGGGGGAAGGCGCGGGCTTCGGGGCTGCAGGCTTGGGCGCAACAGAAGCACTCACTTCCGTGCCCTCAACTACTGCAGGTTTGGCGGGGCTAGTTTCAACATCAGCCGTAGGCTCTACAGTATTTTCAGCTGACTGCTCTTGCAACTCGCCCTGTTCCTCATCAACAGGCTCTTCCTCACCGCGGCGTAGGGCGGCAACGAGTTCCTGACGGGAAGTATAAGGAATGATTTCCTCGGGAGAGTCGATATATCGGGGGAAATTCTCGTAGAGAATCTTCGCCGCGGCCTCAAAGAGCTTCTCCGCGGTGGTGTTGGTGGCGGGTGCGCAGGGGCAGAGGATCTCCTGGCGCTGCGCGTCGTAGAGGGACCAGTGGGCGCATCGTTCGGTGGGCGGGAAGTAGTCGAGTGTTCCCAGGTCGGCTATATCGATGAGCGCACCTATCAGGGACTGCGGAATGGATAGCTGTGCCATAGTGCTCCTTCGCGTTGTATGCTCTCCAGCCTATGTGTGGAGGGTCTTCTTTCCATCCTAGGCGTTTTTTTGGCGGGTGTGCCCCGGAGCACGTCATCTGGGAGCGTAAATCTGTGGATTCACAGGTTGAGGCGCACTTTTGGGCGCGGCGTTAGTCGGTGGAGCGTCCTTGCTCCACCTTTATACAGGTATCACTGCGTGCTGTAGCTTCTATACGTCGTAGTTTCTAGATAACGTCTGCCGTGTGCGTGGTCGCCTGTGCTGGGTCCGGCGCTTTCGGCAGGGCATTTTCTGATTTATGGGGATACAAAAAATCCCCGGTTCCGAAGAACCGGGGATTGTTGGTGCGCCCGAAGGGATTCGAACCCCCAACCTTCTGATCCGTAGTCAGATGCTCTATCCGTTGAGCTACAGGCGCATGTTCCTCGCTTCGGATTTCTTCAACCCGTCGCGGCAACAGGTACTACTATACGGATGTCCTTGGATGTGTGCAAGCCGAAAAACTCGAAATTTACCCAAAATCCCCTCCGCAGGGATCGAAAGCACCCCGTTTTACCGCATGATTCCGGGGTTTTTGTGCTCGCAAAATTTTTTCAAAATATTTTTGTTCCGACCCAAAACTGGCGCTGCAGGTCCCTGAAATCCCCGAAGGATTCCGCCGTGCGCCCTAAAAATCCTTTACAGAAATCCTCTCGTACTCTAAGAATGTGATGCGCAGAACGTAAGAAATGGCGTCATAGAAAGCTCTGCAGACCATTAATGCGTTATTCTGTAAGCATCACGAGGAAGTGGAGACTGTCCAAGCGTGCATATTTACCATTATTTGCACGCTTGTAGTGTTTAACTGCTTCTTTGTTACCGCAGACCTATCCGGATCAACGTAGTATCCGGGCCACCAATCGAAGGGGAAAACGTCAATGGCTGACACCTCAACTCGTACTCTCTCTGCTGAGCTCGAAAAGGAGCTGCAGAGCGCACCCACTACCCACCAGGGCCTTCTGGACTGGGTTCGCGAAGTTGCGGCCCTGACCCAGCCCGCACACATCTACTGGGTCGATGGCACCCAGGAAGAATACGACCGCCTCGCTCAGGAACTGGTCGACGCTGGCACCTTTGTTCGCCTGAGCGATCACGAATTCCCGAACTCTTACGCAGCTTTCTCCGATCCTGACGACGTTGCACGTGTCGAGGAGCGCACCTTCATCTGCTCCGAGACTGAAGAAGGCGCAGGCCCGACCAACAACTGGCGCGACCCCGTCGAAATGAAGCAGACCCTGACCGGTCTGTTCGAGGGCTCCATGCGCGGTCGTACCATGTACGTCATTCCCTTCGTCATGGGCTCCCTGAAGGCTAAGAACCCCAAGATTGCTGTTGAGCTCAGCGACTCCGCATACGTTGTCTGCTCCATGCGCATCATGGCAACCATCGGTAAGGACGTTCTTGCCAAGCTGAACGAGACCAACGGCTTCTTCGTCAAGGCTCTGCACAGTGTTGGTGCACCCCTGGAGCCCGGTCAGGAAGATGTTCCCTGGCCTTGCAACCCCGAGAAGTACATCGTCCAGTTCCCCGAGACCCGCGAAATCTGGTCCTTCGGCTCCGGCTACGGCGGTAACGCACTGCTCGGTAAGAAGTGCTACGCACTGCGTATCGCATCCGTTATCGGTCGCGACGAGGGCTGGATGGCAGAGCACATGCTCATCCTGAAGGTCACCAACCCCGAGGGCAAGGTTCGCTACATCTCCGCAGCGTTCCCCTCTGCATGTGGCAAGACCAACTTCGCAATGATGGAGCCCACCATTGACGGCTGGAAGGCTGAGATGGTCGGCGACGACATCGCATGGATCGAGTTCGACGAGAGCCACCAGGCACGCGTGGTCAACCCCGAGGCTGGCCTGTTCGGTGTGGCACCGGGTACCGGTTACTCCACCAACCCGAATGCTATGAAGGCTATTGCTAAGGGCAACACCATCTTCACCAACGTTGCACTGACTGACGACGGCTCCGTCTGGTGGGAGGGCAAGACCGACGAGGCTCCCGCTCACCTGATTGACTGGACCGGTAAGGACTGGACCCCCGAGTCTGGCCGCCCGGCAGCTCACCCGAACTCCCGCTTCTGCACCCCCGCATCCCAGGTCGACATGCTCGCTCCCGAGTACTACGACCCCGAGGGTGTGCCGCTGAGCGCTATCGTTCTGGGCGGTCGCCGCAAGACCACCATCCCGCTGGTTTCTGAGTCTGAGAGCTGGGAGCAGGGCGTGTTCCGCGCTGTCACTCTGTCCTCTGAGACCACTGCGGCTGCTAAGGGCGCCGTCGGCGTGATTCGCCGCGACCCGATGGCTATGCTGCCGTTCATCGGTTACAACGCTGGTGACTACTTCAAGCACTGGATTGACCTGGGCAAGAAGCACGGCGCTGAGAACATGCCGAAGGTCTACTACGTCAACTGGTTCCGCCGCACCCCCGATGGTGGCTTCGCATGGCCCGGCTTCGGCGAGAACTCTCGCGTTGTGAAGTGGATCTTCGACCGCCTGGACGGCAAGGCTGGCGGCGAGGAGACCTTCCTGGGCACCGTTCCCACCAAGGAAGACCTGGACCTGACCGGTCTGGAGATCTCCGAGGAGGAGCTGAAGGCTGCTCTGGCTGTCTCGAAGGACGAGTGGGCTGCTGAGTTGCCCGGCATCGACGAGTGGCTGGCTAAGTTCGGCGACAAGCTTCCCGCCGAGGTTCGCGAGCAGCGCGATGCTCTGGCAAAGGCCCTGGAGGGCTAATCCTTCGAAGGAACTAAAACTCTTCGCTGAGCCGTATGGTTGAGCGTTTGGAAGGGGTGGAATCTCACTGTGAGGTTCCGCTCCTTCCTTCCTTTTATGGGAAGGTTTTGAATCCCCGTCAGATGGGAACCGCCGAGTTTCTCTTGGAGCTATGAGTGTAAGGCTATGCAGTCTACTTGTTCTTGAAAAATACTCTAAAGACATTGGGAGGGTGGCGAGAATGCGATAGTGGGTAATCCTGATTTCTTGCACTCTCACTGCACCGATACAATGCCAATGTAAGATTTTGAGCGCTCTGTGCCTTGGCTGGTTCGGAGCATTTGTTGCCGTCGATGTAGAAGCGGCGGTATCACGAGAAAGATAGAAGGAGTATCCATGCGTTTGACAGCATTTTCGGATGTCTCGCTCCGCGTTCTGATGCTCCTGTCTGCCCTGGAGCCCGGCCAGAAGCTTTCTACCCAGAAGATTGCTGAGGGAGTGGATACCCCCTACAACCATGTGGCGAAGGCTGTGGCCTTCCTCGTGAACATGGGTTATTTGGATTCGACCCGCGGTCGTTCCGGCGGCGTTATGCTCTCGGATGCGGGCCGCTCTGCGACCGTCGGCACTGTTCTTCGTGCTACTGAGGGTGATATTCCCATGATTGAGTGCGAGGATGAGAATGGCCACTGTCCGTTGGATAAGTTCTGCCGCCTGCGCAATGTTTTGGCGAAGGCTCGTGAGGCGTTCTACGCATCGGTTGATTCGGTCGTCATTAGCGAGCTGACCGCTGGTGCGCGCCCTGTTGGTCCGGTATTTGTGGAGCTAGACTTCGCGCCTCCGGAGAATGCGCTGACTGTGCGCTAAGCCTGCACGCTAAAGGAATACGTGGTACCTGTGGAGCTTTCCGGTGGGAGGCTCCATAGAGTTTTTAACATGAAGTTTAGGGTGTTTCTGCGGTTGATGCGGGGGCTGCTGGGCAGTTCACGCGGGGGTCGCGCGGCTTTCTTGCAGGGGTTTCTTGCAGGGTTTTCGAGGGGATCGGGGAGTATTTTGCCGCTGCTTGCGTGACTGCTGGAACCTGCGTGAGTCCTAAATTTATGCAGTAAATGCAGAATATTGCAAATTTGCTTTTCAAATGCAGAAAATGTGACCATATTCATTTTTGCACCACATTGCATACTTTCCTGGGTAAATATATTTTCACTCCGGTATTTTTATACATGTTTCCAGGCTGGTCACCCGCCGATTGTAGAAGTGTGGCTGAAAATATATAGTGTGACGCGCAACTCTATCTTTGAGTCAGGGTGAACCATAAGTCGCATCCACAGTGCCAAATAACCCTCAGAGCATGACCTGCACTCAGCGCAAACACCCCGCAAAATGCTACGGTAAGGGTGCTTTATAAACACTCCGTCACCAACTGAGCTGTCCGAGTGAACGCCCCAGCATCACACATATCAAGGGCATCATCACAACGACCAGGTGACCACACAGGAAGAAGGCAAGACATGCTCTCCGAGAAGTCCCGCCCCATTATTGAGGCAACGCTGCCCATCATTGCTGAGCGCATCAACGACATCACCCCCGACTTCTACCGTCGAATGTTCGCCGCTCGCCCCGACCTGATGGACGGCATGTTCTCCCGCTCCTCCCAGCTCGAAGGCACCCAGCCCCGCGCACTTGCAGGCTCCATCGCTGTGTTCGCTTCCTACATCGTTGAGCACCCGGACTCCTACCCCGACGAAGTCCTCTCCCGCGTTGCTCACAAGCACGCCTCCCTGGGTCTGAAGGAAGAAGAGTACCCCACCGTCTACAAGTACCTCTTCGAGGCAATCGCCGCTAACCTGGGCGACCTGGCTACCCCCGAAATCGTTGAGGCATGGACCGAGGTCTACTGGCTCATGGGCAACGCCCTCATCAAGCTGGAGAAGGGCCTGTACGCATCCCAGGCAAACGATGTCATGTTCGCACCCTTCAAGGTCGTTGACCGTAAGGAGATCGGCGAGAACGTCGTCGTGCTGACCTTCGAGCCCGCCGATGAGACCCCCATGACCGAGTCCAAGGGCGGCCAGTACATCTCCATCGTCGTTCCCGCACGTGACGGTCTGCGCCAGGCACGCCAGTACACCCTGCTGCCCAGCGAAAAGAACCAGCGCCGCATCGGTGTGAAGCTCGACCCCAACGGCGAGATGACCTCCATCCTGCACGAACTGAAGATCGGCGACGTCGTCGAGATCTCTAACCCCTACGGTGACCTGACTCTGGAAGGCTTCGGCAACCCCGAGGCACCCCTGTACCTCTTCTCCGCAGGTATCGGCACCACCCCCATGCTCAGCTTCCTCTCCGAGCTGATTGAGAAGGGCTCCCAGCGCCCCGTAACCGTAGTTCACGCGGACCGTAGCCTGGACACTTGGCCCCTGCGCGAAGAGCTCACCGAGCTCGTCAACAAGCTGCCCAACGCACGCCTCATCTCGTTCATCGAGGGTGAGGGCGGCGACTTCGCCGGCCGTGTCGACGTGTCCAAGCTGGACGTGCCCTCCGACGCTAACGTTTACCTCTGCGGCCCGCTGCCCTTCATGCAGGGCGTACGCTCCGCACTGGTGGAGGCAGGCGTCCCCGGCAAGAACATCAACTACGAGATCTTCGGCCCCGACCAGTGGATGCTCCACGACCAGGCTCGCGAAGCGTAAAAACCCCGTAAGCCGGCTCGTCCGCTAGGTTCCTTAAACCCGGCTAGGTTCTCCTCTTAGACAGAAGAACCTAGCCGGGTTTTTAGAACTCAAAATAAAAAGTCCCGCCCCGCAGACGAATCTGCGGGGCGGGACTTTTTAGTAGCTAGCTAGTGCTTAGCCCTGGCGAACCAGAGCCAGAACCTCGTCGCGGACGCGCTCCATAGTCGCAACATCCGGTGCCTCAAGGTTCAGGCGCAGGAAAGGCTCGGTGTTCGAAGGACGCAGGTTAACCCACCAACCCTCTTCGGTGTTGGTGAAGGTGGTGCCGTCGGAGTCCTCAACAACCACGGGAGCGTTAGCGTAGTGTGCACGCACGCGGTCCACAGCGGCAGCCTTGTCTTCCAGCTCGGAGTTAATCTCACCGGAAGCAACGTACGGGGAGTACTTCGCGCTGATCTCGGAGAGGGGCTTGTCGCCGCCACCCAGAGCAGCCAGCACGTGCATTGCAGCGAGCATGCCGGTGTCTGCGTTGAAGAAGTCCTTGAAGTAGTAGTGAGCGGAGTGCTCGCCACCGAAAACGCCGTTCTCCTCAGCCATAACAGCCTTGATGAAGGAGTGGCCCACGCGGGTCTTCACTGCGCGGCCGCCCAGCTTCTCAACCAGCTCAGGAACAGCCTTCGAAGTAATCAGGTTGTAAATGATAACGGGCTCTTCGTTGCCCTCAGCCTTCGCACGAGCAATCTCGCGCTCAGCAACCAGAGCGGTCACAGCCGAAGGAGTAACGGGCTCGCCCTTCTCGTCGATGACGAAGCAGCGGTCAGCGTCGCCGTCGAATGCCAGACCAATGTCGGCACCGTGCTCAACAACAGCCTTCTGCAGGTCAACCAGGTTAGCCGGCTCCAGCGGGTTAGCCGGGTGGTTCGGGAAGGTACCGTCCAGCTCGAAGTACAGGGGAACGATTTCCAGGGGCAGGCCCGGCAGGATGGTGTCGCCCAGAACAGCGGGAGTGGTCATACCACCCATACCGTTACCAGCGTCAACAACAACCTTCAGGGGGCGGATGGAAGACAGATCAACCAGCTTGCGCAGGTACTCTGCGTAAGGCTTGAGGATGTCCTTCTCAGAAACGGTGCCGACCTTCTCCACCGAAGGAATCTCGCCCGCATCCAGGTACTTCTGAGCCAGATCGCGAATATCGAACAGACCGGACTCGGAAGACAGGGGAACAGCGCCAGCCTTAGCCATCTTCATGCCGTTGTACTCTGCGGGGTTGTGGCTAGCGGTGAAGGTAACACCGGCAGCGTTCTCAACGCCACATGCGAAGTACAGAACGTCAGTGGAGATCAGGCCGATCTTCTCAACATTTGCACCGCGAGCGGTTGCACCCTGGGCGAATGCATCCATGAATTCGGGGGAGGAGGGGCGCATGTCGCCACCGACCAGGATGGTCTGGCCCTCCAGGCCCAGAATGTCTACGAAAGCCGCGCCAGTGGCACGAACAGTCTCTGCGGTAATGGTCTCGCCGACGATGCCACGCACGTCGTACGCTTTGAATGAGTCATGTAGATTAATAGTAGTCACGCCTTTTATTTTAGCGGTAAAGAAGTGTAATTAGCCTCTATAATGGGCAGGTAAAACCTTATAAATTCTGCTGAATGTATGGGTTTTTTATCACGTCACTTGCTTCAAACAACTCACGTCGAGAGGTATTTTCCCCCATGGGTGAGATTTTTTCCCTAAAAAACCAGATTCAGAATTATGCGTGGGGCTCCCGCGAAATTCTCGGACGCATGCGTGGCGTGCCTGTCCCCACCGAACAGCCTGAGGCTGAGGTGTGGGTTGGCGCGCATCCGGCTGCGCCTTCCCGTGCCACCGTTGATGGCGCTGAATCCCCGCTTAACGAGCTGATCCAGGCTGAGCCGTCCCGTTTCTTGCGCCCGGACCGTACCTCTGACTGGTTCCCCTTCCTCTTTAAGATCCTTGCGATTGATGCACCCCTGTCGATTCAGGTGCACCCCACCCCCGAGCAGGCTATTGCCGGCTTCGAGGATGAGCAGGCACGCGGCATCGCGATTGATGCGCCGCACCGCAACTACAAGGACCGCTACTCCAAGCCTGAAACCGTCATCGCCCTGACCCAGATGCGCGTGCTCACCGGTGTGCGCACCTCCGAGCAGCTGGCAGAACTGGCGAAGGCATTCAAGGCTGACTGGCTGGCAGAGCGCGTGGAGCTTACCCCCAAGCAGCTGTTGACCGAGATTATTCGCATGCCCGAAGACGCTGCCGCAACCGCTGTTGAACAGCTCGTCGAGGTGGCAGCACAGCTGACCGGCTCCGACAACGCACGCATCGCTGACGCAGCTGAGCTCGTGCAGATCGTTGCCGGCAAGTACCCCGGTGACCGCGGTCTGCTCGTCGCCTTCGTCATGAACCTGGTTCACCTGGCACCGGGCGAATCCGCCTTCACCCCCGACGGTCAGGTGCACGCCTACGTCTCCGGTACCGCTATTGAGCTGATGAACCCCTCCGATAACGTGATGCGCGCGGGCCTGACCGCAAAGCACATCGACACCGAGGAGCTCATCAAGGTTCTCGGCGAAAGCCAGGACGTCCCCGTGATTCAGCGACCCACCCCCGATAACGCACCCGTGGGCACCTATGCCATGTGGGATGCGCGCATGAGCGTAACCCGCATCCGCGTTGAAGAGGGCAAGCCGCAGGAATACACCTTCGAGGGTATTAGTGCCGCACTGAGCGTATCCGGTGAAATCACCATTCACGCAGCAGACGGCAACGGCTCCGAAGAGTTTGTGCTGGGCGCCACCGAGTCGGTACTGCACGTGGGTGAGCCCTCCGAGGCAACCCTGAGCGGTAATGGCGAGCTGTACATTGCTTCTTATGTTTAGGAAATAATCCTCGATAACTAAAACTTCTAGATAGTTATAACTAGCCAGATATAAGGAGTGTCGAAAGATACTTCAAGACTGGCACATAATAAAGAATCCACGTTCTTCCCTGTATTTATTCAGACCGGGAAGGCGTGGATTTTTTATGCCCCGAATATGGGAGGCAGGGGATATTTTTGTGCCTACCCTGCACAGTGTGTTCTGGGTAACCTATAATTGCTCTTATAAATATGCGTGTACCTGTGCCTTTATGCACCTCTTCATTGGGTACGCATCCCCAAACCACTAGGAGAACACCGTGAAGATCATCCTCACCGTCACAGGCATCGACCACGAAGGCATCATCGCCGCTGTGACCGCAACCCTCGCCGAGCGCAAGGTCAACGTCCTCGACGTCTCCCAGACCATCATGGGCGAATACTTCACCATGATCATGCACTGCTCCTTCGACGAAACCCAGCAGAACCTCATCGACCTGCAGGAAGCCATGACCGGTGTCGAACACGAACAGAAGGTCCAGATTCGCATCCAGGCAGAATCCATCTTCAAGGCAATGCACACCATCTAGGCAGCCACCATGATGAATGACAATATTCTTGAAACCATCCGAATGATCGAGGAGCAGAAGCTCGACATTCGCACCGTCACCATGGGCATCTCCCTGCTCGACTGCGCCGACTCCGACGGCGAAGTAGCCCGCCGCAAGATTTACGACAAGATCACCAGCCGCGCGGCAAACCTCGTCAGCGTTTGCGAAGGTATCGAAGCCGAACTCGGCATCCCGATTGTCAACAAGCGCATCGCCGTCACCCCCATCGCACTGGTGGCAGGCGCCTCCAACGATGAGGACTACGTGGAGTTCGCCCGCACCCCCGACGCAGCTGCTAAGGCAGTCGGCGTGAACTTCGTCGGTGGCTTCAGCGCCCTCGTCGACAAGGGCATGACCCCCGCCGATGAAAAGCTGATTCGCTCCATCCCGCGAGCGCTCGCAGAAACCGACGTGGTCTGCTCCTCCGTGGATATCGGATCCTCCCGCGCTGGCATCAACATGAGCGCCGTCAAACTCATGGGCGAAACCATCCGCACCACCGCAGACCTGACTGCGGACACGCACGGCTTCGGCTGCGCCAAGCTCGTCGTCTTCGCGAACGCCGTCAGCGACAACCCCTTCATGGCGGGCGCATTCCACGGCGTGCAGGAGGCAGACACCACCATCTCCGTAGGTGTCTCCGGCCCCGGCGTCGTACACCGCGCCCTGCAGAAGGTCCGCGGCGAATCCTTCGACACTTGCGCCGAAGAAATCAAAAAAGCAGCCTTCAAGATTACCCGCGTCGGCCAGCTGGTCGGTACCCTCGCCTCCGAGCGTCTGGGCGTACCCTTCAACATTATTGACCTCTCCCTGGCACCCACCGCAGAGATTGGCGACTCGGTCGCACACATCCTCGAAGAGATGGGTCTGGAAACCGTCGGTACCCACGGCACTGTTGCGGCCCTCGCGTTGCTCAACGACGCGGTGAAGAAGGGCGGCCTCATGGCGTGCTCGAACGTCGGTGGCCTCTCCGGGTCCTTCATCCCGATCTCTGAGGACATCGGCATGATTGAATCCGCAGCCGCCGGACACATCAGCCTCGACAAGCTTGAAGCGATGACCGCCATCTGCTCGGTGGGTCTGGACATGGTCGCGGTTCCCGGCGAGACCCCCGCCGCCACCCTCGCAGCAATGATTGCCGACGAAGCAGCAATCGGCGTGATGAACCACAAGACCACCGCGGTCCGCGTCATCCCGGCGGTTGGTCTGAGCGTAGGCGACATGGTTGAGTTCGGCGGCCTGCTCGGTCGAGCACCCGTCATGCCCACCCACACCCCCAGCGCGGAGGCGTTCATCGCCCGCTGCGGTCGTATTCCGTCGCCGGTTCACGGTTTCCGCAACTAAGTTTGATTCCGTAACTAAGCTCGAATCCGCAACTAATCTCGCTTCCGTAACTAAGCCCTAAGTGCGCTGAGAACCAACAGAAAAAAGGGGGAGGCACCGAAGATTATCTCTTCGGGGCCTCCCCTTCGTTGTATGAGCTACTAAGAAACTACTGATACACGAAGCGGCTCATTAACGCCTCAAGCGCCAAACGCGCATTCGCGTTCGTCCGCAGACGACGCAGAGTCAGCTCGACCGCCTGCACATCCTCCAGCAGCTGCTGGGCGGAACGGCGGGTGCAGAACGCCTCCAGAGGCTCACGCAAATGCTCATTGACCAGCGGAGCCTTCGCCGACAGAGCCACTGTCAACGCATCACGCAGAACCGTCTGAACCTGCGCCACGGAACGCAACAGCGTATCGGAGGAAACGCGCTTAGCGCGGCGCTTCTGTTGCTCCTCCAGACGGCGAACCTGCGCTCGCAAGGACGGCGAAACGCGCTCGCCCTCGCGGATACCCAGCAGCGCTAGAAGCTCCTGGCGTTCCTGCTCATCCTTGAGAGCGGAGACAGCCTGTGCATCCTGGTCGGCAAGGTCGGTGAGCTTCTCAGTTGCGTTGAAAGCCGAAGAAATAGAACGAACATTCAGAATTAGGGAAGTAATCAACTCCCGACGAGCCATCGCCTGCTCATCGGTCGCCAAACGGTACCCTTCCTGCGCATCACCCAGAGCCAGACGCGCCGCACGCTGCGCCAAAGGATCCACCACACCGTGCGCCAGCAAATACTCGTGCACCTGCGCATCGGTAGGAACCGGCAACTGCACCGGACGGCACCGCGAACGAATCGTCACCAGCACATCGGTGGGGGAGGGCGCCGTCAACAGCCAAATCGTATGCGGCGGCGGCTCCTCTATCGCTTTGAGCAACACGTTGGAGGTACGCTCCGGCATGCGCTCGGTGTCCTCAACCAGAATCACGCGCCAACGGCCCACGGTCGGGCGGTCCTGAGCCTTCATGACCAGCTCGCGCGCCTCATCAATGCTGATGTGCGTCGCCTCGGTACTAAAGTGCGTAAAATCTGCGTGCGAACCGTTCATGACGGTCACGCAGCCCTTGCACTGGCCGCATCCGCGGTTCTGCGGGTCGGGCTGCTCGCACAGTAGCGCGGCAGCGAAAATTTTTGCAGCCTCACGGTGAGGCGCACCGGTCGCGCCCGTGAAAAGCCAAGCGTGCGTGGGGCGGGCGGCGGCGGCATCCGTGTGTAGTTGCTGGAGCTTATCGGCGGGAATCAGCAGGGTATCCCAGAGGCTCATGAGTCCTCCTTACCGGTGCGGACCAGCTCGCGGGCGGCAAGCAGAGGCTCAATCACCTCGAGCACGCGCGCGTGCACCTGCTCAATCGTGCCCACACCATCAATGATGCGGTGCGAGCCGTTAGCGTCCTCGCGGGCGATTTGCTCGAACGCACCGTGAATGCGGGCCTTGAACGCGGCGCCTTCAGCCTCAATACGGTCGACGGTGCCGCGCTGATCCATGCGCTCCTGCTCGGCGCTCAACGGCACACTCAGCAGTAGGGTCGCGTCGGGCACCAGATTGGCGGTAGCCCAGCGGCTCAAATCGACGATGGTTTCAACACCCAGGTCACGGCCTACGCCCTGGTACGCGGCAGAAGAATCAATATAGCGGTCGCTCAGCACGATGGCGCCCTCAGCGAGCGCCGGACGAATCAACTGGGAGGCGTGAGCCGCGCGGGATGCCGCGAAAATCAGCGCCTCGGTGCGGTCGTCAATGGTATCCTGACCCGCTTCAAGGACGAGGGCACGCAGCTTTTCGCCAATCTCGGTGCCGCCGGGTTCGCGGGTGGTGATGACACGGTATCCGCGGTCGCGTAGTGCTTCATCCAGCAGAGCGAGCTGGGTGGTTTTGCCGGCGCCGTCGCCTCCTTCGACCACGATAAAAAGCCCGCGGCGACCGGTCGGGTCGGCGGGAAGATTCTGCGCATCGGGGGTGTAGCTGAGAGTATCCATCACTTCTTAAGGGTACCGGGTCTGCCCAAATCCTCGGTGTGGCTTTGGTGACGGTTCTGAACAACGCTGAGTGTGCCTGTAGGTAAAAAACATGTAAATCCTGTCCTCTGTTACCGGCGTGGGCGTGCGTTCTGGGCGTGGGTGTGCCAGGCTTAAAAGCATGACTGCAGATAACCACGACATGAATTACTCCGCTGAGACCTTCGTCGTCTCCGGCGGCCGCCCGGCACACGAGCATGACGCGCCGGTGAACCCCCCGATTGTTCTTTCTTCCACCTACCGCGGCGTGGACGCCGTGAACATTGAGCAGGACCGCGTGTACGCCCGCTTCTCGAACCCCACTTGGGAGGGCATGGAAGAGGTTGTTGCCAAGCTGGAGAACGCTACCCAGCCGGGTCTGCTGTTCCCCTCTGGTATGGCTGCTGTCGCTGCTGTCATCGACCTGGTGCCGGTTGGTTCCATTGTTCTGATTCCGAAGCACGCATACATGGCGTCGGTGACCCTGTGCAAGGATTTGGAGCGCCGCGGCATCATTGAGCTTGTTCGCGTGGACATTGAAGACACCGAGAGCGTTATCGCCGCTATGGAGGATGCCGCATCCCGCACCGGCGTGACCCCGGAGAACGTGAACTACTCGGCACCGAAGGTCCTGGCGTGGCTGGAAAGCCCCACGAACCCGATGCTTGAGGTCGCTGACCTGCCTGCCCTGCTTTCTGCTGCTCGCCGCCTGGGCATTGTGACCGCGGTGGATAATACCTTCGCAACCCCAATTCTGCAGCGTCCCCTGGATTTGGGTGCTGACGTGGTGGTTCACTCCGCTACGAAGTTCCTGGCGGGCCACTCCGATGTGCTGCTGGGTATGGCTCTGACCTCGAACGAGGATCTGTACAAGGCGATGCGTCACCACCGCATCACCAACGGCGCAATCCCCGGTCCGGTGGAGGCGTGGCTTGGTTTGCGCGGTCTGCGCACTCTGGCACTGCGTGTGGAGCGTGCTGTAGAGAACGCGCAGGTTCTCGCAGAGCGTTTGAGCGAGCACCCCTTCGTGACTGAGGTGCGTTACCCGGGTCTGGAGAGCGACCGCGGTCATGAGGTTGCGAAGAAGCAGATGGATGGTTTCGGTGCGATTTTGTGCGTCACCCTGGATACCGACGCATCGGGTGCCCGTAACGTCGTGGAGGCGTTGAAGCTGTGGACCCCGGCAACCTCTCTGGGCGGCGTGGAGTCTCTCGTGGAGCGTCGCCGTCGCCACGGTAACGAGCCGGATTCGATTCCCGAATCCCTGCTTCGCCTGTCGGTAGGTATTGAGAACGTCGATGACCTTTACAATGACTTGGTTGAGGCCTTTAAGGCTGTCCGCTAGGCACTTTGCTAGGGTTGTCTAGAGAAGCTGCTGATTCTAAGGAATACTATGTCTCCTATTCTGTTGGTCATCTATGTGACCACTCTTATCGATGTGCTACTGGCTGTTGCCGGCGCTGTGGTTGGTGTGCTGGCTTTTGTGCGTGCGTGGATGTCTCCGGCGAACGCGTACGATTTTGCCGGTAAGCGCCCGAAGAACACATGGCTGGCTTTGACCGGTGGTTCTGCTGCGGTGTCGCTGTTTAGCGTTTTTGCTGCGGTGACTGGCGGCGGTAATACTGTGCTGATTCTTCAGCTGGTTGCTGCTGTGATTAGCTGCGTGTTCCTGGCTGGTGTGTGGCCTTCGGTGGGTCGCCGCCGTTTCTAGCGTTAGCTTTTGCGCTCGCTTTGTGCGATAGATGGTGAAGCCTCGCGCGCTGTCTGATGGGTTTGTCCCGGTCGGATGGTGTGCGGGGCTTTTCCCTTTTCTGGCGGGGTTTTTGAGCCTTTCGTTCTGGTAGAAAAGACCCTTATAAATTTTTGGGAGAATGCATATTTTCTAGGCTCTAAGGCATGACAAACCGGCGGGTAAATGAAAAAATAGAGGTATGACTTACAAACTAGTACTCCTGCGCCACGGCCAGTCCGAGTGGAACGAGAAGAACCTGTTCACCGGCTGGGTGGACGTTAACCTGACCGATAAGGGCCGCGCTGAGGCTAAGCGCGGCGGCGAGCTGCTGGCAGAGCGCAACATCCTCCCCGATGTTGTTCACACCTCCCTGCAGCGTCGCGCAATCAACACCGCTAACCTTGCACTGGATGCAGCAGACCGTCTGTGGATTCCCGTCAAGCGCACCTGGCGCCTGAACGAGCGTCACTACGGTGCTCTGCAGGGTAAGAATAAGTCCGAGATCCGCGAGGAATACGGCGACGAGAAGTTCATGACTTGGCGTCGTTCCTACGACGTTCCGCCGCCCCCGCTGGACGACAACGACCCCTACTCGCAGGCACACGACCCCCGCTACGCGAATGTCGAGAACGCTCCCCGCACCGAGTGCCTGAAGGACGTTCTGGGCCGTATGCTTCCCTACTGGGAGTCGGACATCAAGCCCGACCTCGCAGCAGGCAAGACCGTTCTGGTTGCTGCACACGGTAACTCCCTGCGTTCGCTGGTCAAGCACCTCGAGGGTATTTCCGATGAGGACATCGCTGGCCTGAACATCCCCACCGGTATTCCGCTGTACTACGAGCTGGATGAGAACTTCCAGCCCGTCAAGCCCGGCGAGTACCTGGACCCCGAGGCTGCTAAGGACGCTATTGCTGCCGTAGCAAACCAGGGTAAGTAATACCTCCGGCAGGGTTTCACCCCTGTCATTGTGATGAGCCGTCCACCGTTGAGGTGGGCGGCTCATTGCGTTCTCGGCAGGGTTTCTGTACGGGGAGCCTGCCTGAGAAGACGGGCGTTCGCTCAAGTGCTGGGTATCCGCCACATTTATACTTATGGGGTACCCGAATGGAAGGGAAGTACATGGATGCCGGTCTGATCGCCTTTATTGCGGGCATGATAGGTCTGCTGGTGGGCGTCCTGAGCATGAATGCGGTGGCGCGTAGTGAGCGGGAGCAGGAGCGTAGTTTGGTGTCGGCGCCGGCGCTGCGTGATGGTGCCGCTCAGGTGCTTGCTGTGATTGGTCGCGCCTACCTGGTGATTGATGAGGTGGGCGGCGTGGTTCAGGCTTCTCCGGGTGCGTATGCGATGGGTTTGGTGCGTGGTCATACGGTGGCCTCTGATGAGTTGGCGGATATGATTCGCACGGTGCGTCATCGCGGTATTTTTGCGGAGCGTACTTTTGAGATTGACCGCGGTGAGGGTGAGGCGCTGGTCTTGGATGTGCGTGTTGCTTCGCTAGGTGACGAGTACATTCTGGTGCTCGCGGATGACCGCACTGAGATTTCTCGTGTGCAGCGTATGCGTAATGATTTTGTGGCGAATGTGTCGCATGAGTTGAAGACTCCGGTGGGTGCGGTGAGTCTGCTTGCGGAGGCTATTGAGCAGGCGAGTGATGACCCGGAGGCGATTGAGTATTTTGTGGGTCGTCTACATAAGGAGACGCGCCGCCTCTCTGCGCTGGTGCGTGACATTATTGAGCTTTCGCGTTTGCAGTCGACCGACGTGATTGCGCGTGGTGGTCCGGTGTCGGTGCCTTCTTTGGTGGCTGATGCGGTGGACCGTTCGCATATTGTGGCGGAGGAGAAGGACATTCAGATTTCTACCCGCATCGAGGAGGTCCCCGAGGTGTACGGTGACGCCGAGCTGCTCGGTATTGCTGTGCAGAACCTGGTGGAGAACGCGGTGCGTTATTCGCCGGAGCATACGAAGGTGGATATTTGGGTGCACCGTGTGGCTGATCAGCTGCTGGTTGAGGTTGCTGATCAGGGCGTGGGTATTCCGGAGGACGAGCAGAAGCGTATTTTTGAGCGTTTTTACCGGGTTGATCCGGCTCGTTCGCGTCAGACGGGCGGCACTGGTTTGGGCTTGAGCATTGTGAAGCATGTGATGACTCAGCACGGTGGTAGCGTGACGGTTCGGTCGATGCCGCAGGAGGGATCGACGTTTACGTTGGCGTTGCCGCTGAATGAGCCTCCGGCCGCAGTGTAGTGTTAGCGGTATAGGTTTTATGGAATCGAAGGAAGTTATTGATGTCTAAAATTCTGATTGTTGAGGACGAAGAGGCCCTCTCGGATCCCCTTGCGTTTTTGCTGGGTCGTGAGGGCTTCCAGACGATTGTTGTGGACAACGGTCTGGATGCTCTGCCGGTGTTTGACCGCGAGGGCGCAGATTTGGTGCTGCTGGATGTGATGCTTCCGGGCATGTCCGGTATGGAGGTGTGCCGCAAGCTGCGTGAGGTGTCTTCGGTCCCGATTATCATGCTGACCGCTAAGGACTCTGAGCTGGATAAGGTGCTCGGTCTGGAACTGGGCGCTGATGACTATGTGACGAAGCCGTATTCTGCGCGTGAGCTGATTGCTCGTATCCGCGCGGTGTTGCGTCGTCGTTCGGCGGAGACTGATTCTGCTACTGAGTCGGTGCTGCAGGGCGGCCCGGTGCGTATGGACATTGACCGCCACGTGGTGACGGTTAATGGTGAAGAGATTTCTATGCCGTTGAAGGAGTTTGAGCTCCTTGAGATTCTGCTGCGCAATGTGGGTCGTGTGATGACTCGTGGCCAGCTGATTGAGCGCGTGTGGGGGGCCGACTATGTGGGTGATACGAAGACCCTGGATGTGCATATTAAGCGTCTGCGTTCGAAGATTGAGCCGGATTCTTCTGCCCCGCAGTATGTGGTGACGGTTCGCGGCTTGGGCTATAAGTTCGAGGCGTAGGCGGGCTTGAGACTGATGAGTTCTGCTTCTGCGGCGAATACTGCTGTGATTGTTTTGGCGGCTGGTTCGGGTACTCGCCTGGGTGAGCCGATTCCGAAGGCTGCTGTGCGTGTGCATGGTCGTACCCTACTGGATTATGCGTTGGAGGGTGCGCTCGCTTCGGGTGTTGCTGAGCATGTGGTGGTGACTGTTCCTGCTGATTGTTCGGTGAGTTGCCCGGAGCTTTTGGAGGATGCCTGCCGTGCCGGTGCGTTGATTACTGCCGGCGGTGATACGCGTACGGCTTCGGTGGTTGCGGCGTTGGATGCTTTGAAGGATGCGCAGGTTCCGGTGGATTATGTGCTGATTCATGATTGCGCTCGTGCTTTTACTCCGCCGCAGGTGTATCACCGTGTGCTTGAGGGCTTGGGCGCTGAGAGCCCGCAGGGTGTTGTGCGTGCGGTGATTCCTGTGTTGCCGGTGGTGGATACGGTGAAGACCGTGGATTCTGCTGGTTTGGTGACGGGTACTCCTTCGCGTGCGCAGATGCGTGCGGTGCAGACTCCTCAGGGTTTTGAGGTGGCTGCCCTGTTGGCGGCGCATGAGCGTAGCCGTTCCCTGCCTGCTGAGGAGGCTGAGCTGTTGACTGATGATGCGATGGCGATGGAGGCGGCGGGCGAGCCGGTGTTGACGGTTGCCGGTGATGCGGATGCGTTTAAGGTGACGACTCCGATGGATTTGCGGGTTGCTCGCGCGCTGTTTGGTGATTCTGCTGCCTAACCCTGCCGCCTAACGCCTCTTGTACCTGCCTCTGTAGTGGGGCGGGCACTGCTGCTGAGAAGATTTTCGATCGATTGAAGGGTCCTGTGATGACTGTTATTCCTCGTGTTGGTACCGGTGTTGATGTCCACGCTTTTGGTGAGGAGGACACTCCTCTGTATATTGCTGGTCTGCATTGGCCGGGTGAGCGTGGTTTGAGCGGCCATTCTGATGGTGATGTGGTGGCTCATGCTGCCGCGGACGCTCTTTTTGCCGCCTCCGGCACGGGGGATTTGGGGTCTAATTTCGGCGTGGATCGCCCGGATATGAAGGGCGCTTCTGGTGTTCGTATTCTTTCTGAGGCTGCGGCGATTGTGCGTGCTGCTGGTTTTGAGATTGGTAATGTGAGCGTTCAGCTGGTGGGTAACCGCCCGAAGTTCTCTCCGCGCCGTGATGAGGCGAACCGTGTGCTGAGCGAGGCGGCGGGTGCTCCGGTGACGGTGATTGCGACGACTACTGACGGTTTGGGGTTGACGGGCCGCGGTGAGGGTGTGGCTGCTATTGCGACGGCGCTGGTGTATCCGCGTTTGTAGGTGCTTAGTTGCTTTGAGCCATTCTGTAACCTATCGCTGATTTACCGACCCGGCGTCTGAACCGACCCCGTAGAAACCCCGTAGAATGAGAGTGTGACTATGCGTTTTTATGATTCAGCTTCCGCGACTATTCGCGAGTTTGAGCCCGTCGTGCCCGGTGAGGCGCGTATCTATTATTGTGGTGCTACGGTGCAGGGTGAACCGCATCTGGGCCATATCCGTTCGGCGTTGGTTTTTGACCAGTTGAGCCGTTGGATGCGTTACCGCGGTTTGAAGGTGACGACGGTCCGCAATGTCACTGATATTGACGACAAGATTTTGGCGAAGTCTGCTGATTCTATGGAGCCCGGTTTTGAGGGTGAGTTCCCGAATGAGCAGTGGTGGGCGCTCGCGTACCGTTTTGAGAAGGTTTTTGCTCAGGCGTATGCGGCGTTGGGTATTGATCCGCCGACGTATGAGCCGCGTGCGACCGGTCATATTCCGGAGATGTTTGCTCTGATTCAGCGTCTGATTGATCGTGGCCACGCGTATCCTGCGCTGGATGATTCTGGTGATGTGTATTTTGATGTGCGTTCGTGGGATAAGTATGGTGCGCTGACGAATCAGAGCGTTGAGGATATGCAGGATTCTGCGGATGCTGATCCGCGCGGTAAGCGTGACCCTCGCGATTTTGCCCTGTGGAAGGGCTATAAGGAGGGTGAGCCGCTGACTGCTTCGTGGGAGTCTCCGTGGGGTCGCGGCCGTCCGGGCTGGCATCTGGAGTGCTCGGCGATGGCTGGTAAGTATTTGGGCTCGCGTTTCGATATTCACGGTGGCGGTTTGGATTTGCGTTTCCCTCACCATGAGAATGAGTTGGCGCAGTCGACTGCTGCTGGCGATGATTTCGCGAACTTCTGGATGCATAACGGCATGGTCACCTATGAGGGCGAGAAGATGTCGAAGTCTATCGGTAATACGATTTCGCCGGCGCAGATGCTGCAGATGGCCCGTCCGCTGGTGGTTCGTTATTACCTGGGTAGTGCGCATTACCGTTCGATTCTTGATTACCGTCCGTCGTCTCTGCAGGAGGCGGCAACCGCTATTGAGCGTGTTGAGGCGTTCCTTGCTGCAACTCAGGATGTGCTGAAGCCTGGTCGTGAGGTTCCGGAGGCTTTTGCCGAGGCTATGGATGATGACGTGAATATTCCACGTGCTTTGGCGGTTCTGCATGAGCAGACTCGTGCGGGTAATGCTGCGCTTGCTGCTGGTGAGGATGCTTCGGAGGCGGCGAATGCTGTGATGGCTATGGCTGAGGTTCTGGGTTTGGCGCAGCTGATGAGTTTTAATGCTGAGGGTACTTCGGGTGCTGAGCATGAGGCTCTGGATGCGCTGATTCAGGCTGTGTTGGCGGAGCGTGCTGATGCTCGTGCTCAGAAGGATTGGGCGAAGGCTGATGCGATGCGTGATCTGTTGGCGTCTGCTGGTGTGCAGGTGAAGGATGGCGCGAATGGTTCGAGCTGGAGCGTTGGCTAGAGGGTGATGTGCCCCGCGTTTGTGCGTAAGGCTTAGGTCGCGCGGGTTTCTCTCGCGTAGACTCGTATTCATTACTTTGACGAAGGAAGAGAAGAATGGCTAAGGCAGGTTCGCGCCCGGGCGCTACCACCAAGAAGAAGGGTGCTACTAAGGGCACTGGCGGTCACGGTCGTAAGGCGCTTGAGGGTAAGGGCCCTACTCCGAAGGCTGAGGACCGCGTTTATCACAAGGCGCATAAGATGAAGCGTGCGGCTGAGCGTCGTGCTGCTACCGGTACGAACCGTAAGTTCCAGACTCGTCTGGGCGGTAAGCGTGCTAGCGATGAGCTGGTGACTGGTCGTAATGCGGTGCTTGAGGCTCTGCGTACTGAGATTCCCTCGAAGCACTTGTACATCATGAGCCGTGTTGAGGTTGATGACCGCGTTCGCGAGATTATGACTATTGCGAATAAGCGCAATATTCCGATGCTGGAGATTCCGCGTAGCGAGCTGGATCGTTTGACTGATGGTTCTGTGCATCAGGGTGTTGCGATGCAGATTCCGCCGTACAAGTACCCGGATGCTACTGACCTCGTGCTGGATACTATGGAGCGTTGGCACTCGGGTAAGCTGTCGACTCCGCCGCTGTTTGTTGCTTTGGACGGTATTACTGATCCGCGTAACCTGGGTGCGATTATTCGTAGCGTGTCCGCGTTTAGCGGTGATGGCGTGATTATTCCTGAGCGTCGTTCGGCTGCTGTGACTGCTGGTGCGTGGAAGACTAGTGCTGGTGCGGCTGCTCGTATTCCTGTTGCGATGGCGACTAATCTGACTCGCGTGATTCAGCAGGCTAAGGAGCAGGGTATTTTCGTGATTGGTCTGGATGGCGGTGGCGATATTGAGCTGCCGGCTCTGGAGCTTGCGAATGAGTCGCTGTGCGTGGTGGTTGGTTCTGAGGGTAAGGGCCTGTCCCGCCTGGTGACTGAGAACTGCGATCAGATTGTGTCGATTCCGATTGATTCTGCGATGGAGTCTTTGAACGCAGCGATGGCTGTGGGCATTACTCTGTACGATGTTTCTCGTCGTCGCGCTTCCGCGAACTAGAGTTTTGAAGCTTGCGAGCTACGGGCTGTAGCTCTGTAGCTTGAACCCTATAGCTTGAATAAGGAGGGCGCCCCCGTGAGGGGGTGCCCTCCTTTTCTGTGCTCTTCTGCACTCTTCCCATATGTAGGTGCTCATATATAGGGAGGCTGCAGAGGGAGGGGGAGGTACAGAACCGGGAAGTGCAGCGGTACAGCGGTACAGAAGTGCAGGTGATATAGAGATTCCAGAGATGGGGGAGGGGCGGAGCCCCTCTTCCCATCTTTTCTTCCCGTCTTCTCTTCCTATCTTCTTGATGCTGAGGGGCTCTTCTGCCCTTCTATATGGGCTCTTTAGGGAGCTTCTGCAGGTTTTTGGGGGTCTTTTGAAGGTTTTTATACTTTTTTCAAAGAACTTTTGGGAGGCTTATCCTGCGTTGACTAGGCGTTTTAGTACTCTGTTCAAGTCAGAATGAACCTAAAGCCCCCTGTTTGTGTCCTAGTTCACTCTATTTCGGGTTGCAGACCCATTTCGGC